>NZ_CANLZW010000030.1 GCF_947495625.1 uncultured Cocleimonas sp. | reverse complement strand
CAGATCCTCCCAGACATAAGAAAAGCGAGCCTCAGATGAAGTTCGCTTTCTAATGGTAAACTGTGGGACAGTAGTGAGGTCACCCCCCCACTTTGAGCCGTTTTTTTAGAATGGTTTAAGTTTAAGGAGTCAGCTTTCGATATATATTCACCAAAGCTGATTCTATCAATAACAGAACGAAGAAAACGAGCCCACTAAACAATTTAACTTTGTCATCTTCCTCCTGAGTTGGATATAACTCTTGAGAGCCATAAAAATAGTAGGATAAGTTTAAAATCATTGCAGCTGCGATGATGATGATTAGCGCAAGTAATATGTTTTTTTGGTGTTTTTTCCAGAACATTCTTAATAAATACCTATGTTAATTGAAGGTGCGCTTCTTTTTTATAGTAAATCGTTTGTGCTAGACTGTATTCAAGATAATTAAACAATATAAAAATAATCACTCCATTATCTGTCTCTGATTCAGTAATTTTAACCAATACTTAAGGAAGATACAGGATGAAAAAGCGAGAAAAATTTTTTACTAAAGTTGGATTCAGCATAGCACTATCTTTTGTTTTAACCTCAAACGTATTTGCAGGTACACCTAATCCAATAGGTACTATGACCTATAGTATTCCGGGAGCTACAGCAGTCCCTACGTTAAGCGGCACGATGCTTATTGCACTTAGTTTATTGTTATTTGCGGTTGCTTTTAGGGTTGCCAAGCAGAAAGGCGCTGGAAAGATGTTTATTACGTTGATTGGTGTTAGTGCATTATCTATTGGTGGTAGTGGGATTAAATTGGTATCTGATGCCAAAGCTTTAATGGGAGCTTCTTTACCTTTGAATACTGGTCCTACAACGGGCGAAGTAGATTTGTATCCGGGTTTTAATATTTTTGAAAATCAAAATGCTCAAACTGTAACAATTCAGAAAATTAATACGCCAGGTTATTCTTGTGGCGCAACAATAGCATTAGAAGGAAAGCCACAAACTTTGGCATTACCAACACTGTCAACTTGTACCGAATCTCTTGAAATTTCAAATGGAAGTGTTTGTGACCTTCAATGTGATGCTATTGTTGAAGTTTCAGATATACGCCTCAAACAAAATATCAAATATCTCCGTACTCTTGAAAATGGTTTGAAGATCTATTCTTTTAAATACCTTACGAGTGTGTCTAATTCTAGAGAGGCACAAGTTGGTGTTATGGCTCAAGATCTTCTGAATGATTCTAGATTTAAAGATACAGTGATCAAAACAGAAGATAATCATTACGCCGTTAATTATGGATCTATCGGTTTAAAAATGATTACTTTAAATCAATGGAAGGCCTCTCCAGAGAATATCTTTTATAACCAGAAACTTTAAGATAATAGAGAGCTGTTGTTATTTTCATTAGATATTGAAAATGGCTGATTACATTCAAAATAATTATTACGAACTTCAATTTGCCATCATTTTTGGTGGCATGTTTGTTTTTTTTATACTTGAAGGTTTTATTCCTCGTCGAAACCCCAGTCAAAATCAAACTGGGAGATGGTTTAACAATATTGGTCTAGCTTTTTTTAATCATTTTATTGTTCTATTCTATTCAATCGGACTAGGTTTTGTTATTCAAAAGCTACACTCTGACACAACACTTGTTCGCCATTTTCAAATATCAGATATTAACATTTTCATATTTCTTGTTTTTTTGATGGAGTTCATTACCTATTGGTTACATCGTGCTTTTCATAAATCCCCATTACTTTGGAAAATCCATGCGGTTCATCATTCTGATGTTGAGATAGATGTAACCACAGGTCATCGCCATCATCCACTTGAGCCTATGATTAACGGGCTTATCGCGACACCACTTATTATCTTTCTAGGTGCCCCGGTGATAGTCATTGCAATGGTTAATATTCTCCATGCCGCAATCGCACACTTCAGCCATAGCAATATTGTTTTACCAGAACGACTTGATTTTTACTTACGAAAATTTATAGCAACTCCTGATTTTCATCGTATGCATCATTCAAGTCAGAGAAAATATACTGATAGTAATTTTTGCGTCATGTTTCCCATTTTCGATTACTTTTTTGGCACAGCAACTCGTTTACCTTATAACGAATTGCCTCAAATGGAGGTCGGTCTTGAATACTGTAGAGAAGCTAAAGATAACAGACTAGATCAACTCCTTCTGATGCCGATAATATCTAAGAAGTCTCAAAACTCGACTAACTAACACATACATAATAGTTTCAATATTAGAATCTCCACCTCCTTTTTAAGGCATTTTTAATAAGAATGTTAAGAGTTTTTCTATTAACAACATCCCATTTACTGCATAATTCCCGCCCTTAAAAACACAGTTTTAAAAACAAAAAAGGGCTAACAAGGACAAATTATGTGGTTTAAAAATCTCTATCTTTATAACTTTGAAAAAGAATTTCCCTTAAATGCAGAGGAGTTGCATGAAGAATTGGCGAAGAAGCCTTTTGTTCCGTGTTCTGCTACTCAACGTGAAAGTGCGGGTTGGATTCCTCCTTTAGGTAAGAACGCAACTTCATTCACGCATGGATCAAATGGTTATATTTTATTAAGCATGGCACGTCAGGAACGTATTCTTCCTGCATCTGTGATTAAAGAAACCTTAGATGAAAAAGTAGAAGCGATCGAGCTTAAAGAAAACCGTAAAGTGAGTTCTCGTGAAAAGAAAGATTTGCGCGAAGATATCGAGCACGAATTGTTGCCAAGAGCATTCAAACGCACTCAAAAAATGGATGCGTGGATAGATCCTAAAAATGGTTGGTTGATTATAAATACACCTTCGGGACCTCGTGCAGAAGCATTCACAAAATTACTTCGTAGCACATTGGGTACTTTACCAGTGACATTGCCAGAATCAGAAACGTCTCCAGCAGTTGCTATGACCGAATGGTTAAGCAGTTCTAAAACACCTGAGCCTTTTGAGTTAGGTTTTGAGTGTGAGTTAAAAAATCAGGGCGATGACAAAGGCAGTGCAACATTCAAGCAACATGATCTAACCCTGGATGAAGTACAGAAAAGTTTAGAAGCGGGTAAATATGCAGCGAAGCTGGCTTTGGAATGGGATGAAAAAATCAGCTTTGTATTAAGTGAAGACTTACAGATCAAAAAGCTTAAATTCCTTGATGTGCTTGAAGAAGAATTAAATGATAACGATCCAGAATCACACGAAGAGCATATGGATATTCAGTTCTCTTTGATGACCGGCGAAGTTTCGTTAATGCTGAAAGACTTGATGCGAGTGCTTAATTAGCCATTATATTAATTAAAAATGTCACCCCCCCTACTTTAAGGCACTTTTTGGAAATAGTGCCTTAAAGTAGGGGGGGTGACTTACGTCTAACAAAGCATTTCTTTTCTTCACTGTAAAATAACGGAAAGAAAATTCAGTTTCGGTTACTACTTATTAATGGAAGATCTAATAGCGATTTTATGCACTTTACCTTTATCATCAGTTATCGTGTATTGCTCTTGTAAATAGCCCTTACAAATGCTTAATAATGGATTAATTTCATCATCAAGCCCGTCATCTTGAGGGCAATTAGTGTTTGTCAATCCAGACTGCGCGCCATTATTTCTGTCAGTATCGGTACCCCAGTCTTCAAGCAGTGTAGCGATCGAATCATGATCTGTCAGTGTAGCCGGTAAGACCGAAGTAAAATGTGATTCACAATTCATCTCCTGTCCATTTACCGTTGCCGCAATATTAACGACGCCACTTTTGTAATTATAGGTGATGTTTCCTTTTGCTGAAGATCCATCAGAACAACTAATGTCAGCAGTTTCGACTTTGGTAACATCTACAACATTTAAACTGGGAATAGCACTACCACTGTCACTGTCTTCTAGCGTGAATTTGCTACTCACATTGTCATATAGGCAGTCATAAATAATATCGCCATCGCTGCCCGATTGAGATGTTGAGGTATTTGCAACTCCCCCAACATCGAAGGTTTCTACATCAGAACAGGTGAATGGGATTGTTGTTGAAAAGTCTGGACCGATGTCGTCTGAATCAGAGGTATCGGTTGAATCAGTTGAATCAGAAGTATCATTTACATCTGTGGCTTCGCTTGATTCAGTTGCATCGCTTGTTTCAGTTGTATCGACTTCACTGTCTCCACCCCCACATGCCGCAAGTCCTAAAACAAGTAAAATTGTACTTAATATCTTGAATTTTTTCATTTTTTTATCTCCCATATTTAATTATATTTTGAATTCCAATTTTTTGTTCTTAATCTGCCTGACTGATTTTGTTTAAAGGTAAAAGGTCTGGATACATTGATCATTCATGAAAACAAAAACGTTGTTATCTAGTTTTTATCTATAAGCACTATCGCATTGAAAATCCTTATCCAATGTCGGTTTTATGTTGTCCCTATTAAAGGAAAAATACTGTTGTTGTAAGGCGAAATATTTAAAAAATTAGTAAATTCATGCACTAGGAGTACCATACTGAGATCTTCAACCAGCAAATGTCAATCACCATATTTAAGCAAATTAACAATTGTTGATTAATAAAATAAAAAGTAATGATATAAATCAAGAATGTTGAAAATCTTCATTTTCTTTTGAACTTTTCACTGTCTGTCTAAATTTTTTGAAGTTATTGTAATTTGCACGCACGCTTATTTTTTCTTTTTTGAAACACATTTCTTTTGTTTTTAAATATAAGCGCTATCACAGGGTATAAAAATAATTAAGCCCATTTAGAAATGTAAAAAGATGGTTTTTTTGTTCTTACATTTCTATATTTTTTAACTTAATGAGAATGAGGGAATCAAATGAAAAATAGAATTATTCTATCAACAGTTCTCACTGCTCTAAGTTTAAGCACATTCAATGCTTATGCTGATGATGGTGAACGACTGGTAAGGAATGTATCCAGTTCACCCGGAAATACCGAAAACCCGGAACCCGAAGGTGAACACGCCTTTATTAAAATGATGAACTTTCATGTGCCAAGCCAGAATGCGGCTGGTGAACTAGTGCCGATTGAGTACAAAAACATTGATGAAGTGTTGGTTAAAACCGAGACCAAGGCCAAGCCCCTGATTAATGCATACGTTTACGGCCCGGTTGTTGGTTTTGAGAACCCTGAGGCTTCAGGTTTCTCTGGTCACGGTCGACGTGATGCGTTTGTTGCGGTGAGTTTAGATGATGGCGAAACCTGGAAAAATACCAATCTGTCCAACTCTGCAGATAAAAGTTCTTTTGCTGTTTCAACTCCATTGCAGGATCCTGGTGTTGCCGAAGGTGAAGGCAGTGTGATTGAGTTTGATCCTGCTGGCCCGACACTCGAAGAGGTTTCATGGGACGCCAAAAACAATGGTGGTAAGCTTCATGTCCACGGTGATACAGAGACGGATAAACGTGAGCAAGTCACCATCCGCAATGCCGTTACCAAGGATGATCTGTTTACAGTCAGATCCCAAAAAACGGGAGAATTCGAGAAAGAGCGTAGGCTGTCCGATGATCCCTGTTTCATTCAAGCAGGAGTCGATGGTGTTTTCGGGCCTGCTTTGGAAGTCGAAGGCTCAAGCGAGGAGTGTGTCGGCCCTAATACTGGTGGCAACACACTGATTACTGACTACCCTGGTGACGTACCTAATGTCTTCCACGCAGTGGCAGGTAATAAGGTTCTGGTCGCCTGGCATAGTAAATTTTGTTCTTCGGGTAACCCGGTCTGGAGTAGTGAGTTTCCTCGTGAAGAAGTTGCCGCTTATCTTGGTGTTGATAACACCAGCGATCTCTACTTAACTGATATGTTTGGTGCTGCGGGCTCGCAAGATTCAACAAATTACAACGAGCTTGATGCTGCTCCAGTAGGCGAAGTACCCTACAGTTGTCTATGGAGTGCACGTGGTGTAATGCGCGAAGATCCTGTAAATGAAGGTAAATCACAAATGGTCTGGTTTCAGGCTGAAAGATTGACTTCTGGTGCACGTGATGTAAACCGTGTCGAAACATCCTGTGTAGCTGGTGCCGGTTGTGCTATTACCTGGCAGGAAGACCCGGAAGGTGTTCGCCCAGGTGAAGGTGAAGGTCCGGGAACGGGCTGGTCTGGCGCAACAACTGCCAGTAAAACCGATATCTGGTACAGCTTTGTTGAGTGGGAAGACTTCGATATCGTTGACAATGATGGCGAGCCACTACCACTGGCTGATAATGGCTTAGAGGAAGTATTCGATACCAATCGTCCAGTGCCTTATGTGCCTATGATGTCTGCAGTTCGTCTAACTAATAATGATCGTTGTACATTCCCAGTTGACCCTGAAGATGCAAGTTTCTGTAATAATTCTTTAGCTGCTCCATATGGCATTATTAATCAGTGCGTAGGTTCGGTTGAAGTTCCTTTTGGAAACGCGGGTAATCTGAATCCAGTATGTGTCGTTGACTCGAACAAAGACGGCACTATGAATGCTGGTGACATGCCTAATCTGGCCAATAATGCAGCTAGTCGTCCTCGATTGAATCTGCAACCACGCGATTCTGATGGTGATGGGGTTGTGGATGATGCCTGGGTGGTGATTGTATCTGAAGAGGACAAGGGTCTGGGTCGCTACGGTTTTATAAATACCGAAGAATGGGAGCTTGGTAATTTGGAAGATACTGCAGAAGAGACTTGTATTGACCCACCTCAGCAACCTGATGAAGAGACTGGTTGTCAAAAGGCTGACATTGGTAAAAATGTGTTCTGGACTAGTTTCAATCTAGGTTCACCAAATACCTCTGCGGGTGTTGGTGTCGAGTATAGTCTAGTGAGTAACGTTCTGTCTCAAGGCGCTCAGCTTAACCAACCTGAAGTTAACTGGCGCACCGGAACCTACTATCCGCCTATGAGTACGGAGCAGATGTGGGACTTTTCAAATGATAGTGTTGATCTTAATTACCTGATTTTCAATACTGAGATTGCACGTCGTACCAGTATGATGTCACAGCCGCTTAGCAAGGCTCTATCTGGTAATGGACTGGTAGCAATGCCATTGTGGAAACAGGGTATCGTCAATCAGGGTGGACCTGCTGATATTAGTACCCGTCGTTTTGTTGTCAATACAGGAAGCGGAGAAACATGCCCCATCGAGGTTGATGCGGATGTCCCCAGCGTTGACTCCGCTCGGTATTTCTTACTGCCGAATGGGAAAGGGAGAATCGAGTTACAGGTCGATGGCCTTGATGGAGATCTAACAACTCAGGTGCGTGTGAACAACGCTGTAACCGATGATAAGATTGTTCAGCGGTTTTACGATGCTGATGATGCATGGACCGAGTCCACAGAGGATTTCCTTTTCAGGATCGCGGTAGGCCCAGGCAGCACTCGACCAGTTCCGTGTTCTATACAGTTGGCGGATGTTGATGGTTCTCTGGAGTTTGGTCCTTGGATAGCGGTCGAAAACGCCCCAGCAGACTGTTCAGGTCCGATCCCTCCTGCTTGTGACGAAGAAGTCACTACCATGGCCGCAGTGGATGAAAGAACGGAAAACCCTTACTCAGCAAATAATATGGTCTGTGCTTGGTATGACGGTGAAGGTGGTGAGCACCAAGGTGTGAAGTATTTCACTGACGGTTCCAACCCTTACTATCCTTACGGCCTATGTATGTCAGCCCCGATAAACTTATCTGCTCGTACGCCATATAAGTGTGAGGCTAGTGGTGAGGCTGATGGCTCTTGCCCTGGTGTTTCTGATATGACTTGTGTGGATGACGCGGCATTTGGTCAACTTTGCTCTTCAGAGAACAATCCTGAAGACAATAAAACTTACGATAAATTAGTGAGCTGGTACGAATGTCCGGGGTGGAATGGTGCAAATATCAGTGGTGATGCTGTTCAAAATCCCGCAACTTGTGGAACTGAGCCCGATAGTGCAATGCTCATGAGCAATATGGATGATGCATCCTGGTATAATCCGCTTGAGGTATCTAAAGCGCATCGAGGTTACCTTGATGGTAATCATATCATGATGATCTACGCCTGGTCTCCCAACTGGAAACTCAATAAAGTAGGTAACGATCGTTATGAGCTTTATACTCGACGTTCATTCGATGGAGGTCTCACTTGGGGTACAACTCCAACGAGCTTTACCGCTAGCAATGGTTTGACTTACAGTGGCAGCGGTACAACTACTTGTGAAACCATGCGCGATGCAGACTCCATTAATAGTACGCACATGTGTACTGCTTATGCAGCAGGTGTTCCCGAGCAGTCTCGTAATGTGTCACAGCTGAAGTCAATGAAAAACACTATCCTTGATCCACGCTACACAGCTGCTGGTGGGATTCCACCCAAAGGTGTAACCGATCCTGGGAACATTGAGTGGGGTACCTTTGAGGCTATTAACCCAACTGATATCCTGAACCCATCACGCAACTTCGTGGTCTTTGAAGACGGTGATAACACTACGGTTGAATTTGGTGAAGCAGAGCCTTTGAATCTGGCTTATGGTAGAGCTGAGCGCTTCGGTGATCACTTCACAGTGTGGAGTGAGATTGATACTGGTGTAAGTGATCCAGCTGCCGATTGTTATCCTAGTAACGCCCATGGTGATCCGGACGTAGCCTGGGCAGCAGGTACCGGATTCTGTAATGAGTTCGATACACTGGAAGGCTTCAAGGATGCTCTGTCCGAAGAAGCTAGTATCACGGCCAGCGCGGGCGGTGACTTCCTATACGGTGTTTGGGGTCAGTTCAATGTAGACTCGGAAACCGGTGAGTTCATCGACGGAGACTCCATGTTCCGCCGCGTCATGTACCTGGATGACTACATCTCTCCAGATAACGCTTACACGTTGCCTGGTTCTAGCCAGACGGGTGATCCGGATCCTGAGAACTAAACCCGCGCAGTGATGCGCAGAACCAAAGCACATCGGATTGCTGAAATAGAGTCTGATGTGTTTTAAAAGCTAAACTTAAAAACCGGGCGGAGGTATACTCTCTTCCCGGTTTTTTTCTAGACACGAGAATCATATGAACACACAATTGACTAGTACGATAATTTCGCTGCTTATTTTACAATCCACAGTCGTGTTGGCAAAGACCAGCGACAGTGAAGTGACCCAGGCTATCCCAGAGCCAGTATCAGTGACAACTACTGAGATTAAAAAAACCATAACCCCCGAAAAGACATTCGAAACTATTCAGGGTGCATTTGGAATTCCTCTCGGTAAAAAATTCGAACACTCCATGGTTACTAAAGTACTCAGTGAAGAACCGCAGTTATACAAAGGAGCAGAAAGCACCAAGCTAAAAGGAAAGATATATCAGGTTGAACCCAACAAACCAGATCAGCGTTTTCAAAAATATACAGTTAAAACTACGGTTGATGGCAGTATTTACGCTATCCAGGGTGAGTACCAATATCAGACCGAGATTGCCAAAGGTAAACAGGCTGGTAAAGTGAAGCAGCAGAAAATCCTTCGGAAAACATGCAAAAATAAGGTAAAAGAGCTGGCAAAAGAGCTGGAAGCTCGCTTTGGAAAAGCACATGGCCAAGGCTATGACGGAGAATGGTTTAGTTTCCGCCAAAGCAGCGAAACATCAGATAAAAGACTGAGGCTATATGCCAATCGTTGCCGCACAGGTCTATACACTATTAACTATAACGATAACAAAGCTCAAAAGAATCCTCAGCCTTAATCGTAACTGCTATTGCATGATATAAGCTTTAGATTACTGAAGCATGCCGGAAATACTGAGTACTTTAAGAAACACGAATTTTTTTAAAAAATGCCCCAAAAGATGGGGGGTGACTTATTTGTTATTAGTTAATCTACTTTTTATGAATCCTGCTGAAATCAAACATGCTTTGTTGCATCGGCTTACCAAGCACTAACGTTTTTAAAAGCACCTTATTATTCCTTAGTAATTTCACTGTCGCTTTATCGCCTGGTTTTTTATCTAAACGCCACAAACTGACATCGCTTGTTTCTTTAATCGTTTGATTATTAATAGCGACAATCACATCATTCGCTTTGATACCTGCTTTTTCTGCGGCACCTTTTTTTATCACTGAACCTACTTTCACACCTTTCTTACTATCATCCATACTAATGCCGATGAGTCCTGCTGGTGGTAATTTAACGTCTGGTGAATACAGTAAATAATCTGCGTTTTTAGAGGACGGCTGCTCTCCCTTGTCACTCATGTTATCAATACTACTTTTACTTAAAATTACTGCTGAGTGTTTTCCCATCTGTTGACCTAGCAATCGATCTAATCTGGCGGGAATTCCTTCTCGGTTGATTACATGACCGCTTCCTGCAATCACTATCATTTTTCGTTTTGAGTCTTTTTTTAGATATTTAGAAGCTGCAAAGGCCATTCCTTCATCCCAGGCTAACTGTGCATCGTAGAAGTTCTCAAAAGCTTTGCTGTTATTGTTTACTCCATGAGAATGCATTGAATAAACTGACTTTAAACGCGCTTCATAATCCTTATTGGATCTATCAAGTGTTTTTGGTAAAAGAGCACGATCTTTGTTAGAAAGTCCCTTAATGCCATCTTTTGATACCCGTTTAGTAACTTCATAGGGAATATTTAAAGCAATCAATGGGATTTTATTGGCTTTTGCGTAATCAAAGATCGGTCGATATAAACGGAAATCGTATTTCCAGCGTTTATACCATTCTACTTTTCTTAGCATCTGAAGTTCATTAATTCGACCTGCGATATAATCATCCAGCGCTGCTTGAAAAGGTCGTTGAACCATCTCTAATCCAATGCTTAAGTCACCCCACTTTTGATGGGTTTTTTTGATGATAGCCAGTTGGTTGAGATGATGCCCGTAATCAGTATGTGATTCGCCGACAAAAATAACGCGATATTGCCCGAGCTTGTTTGAAAATGAATCTAAAGGCTGAATAGCTTTCAAATCTAAAATACGAATCTGCTTGTCATGCTCAGACTGCGACAAAGTCTTTTGTGTTGAATGTTTACTGGTCTTATTGGTTGCAGCATTATGGGAACAAGCTGTAAAACCAAACATCACAAGAAGTAGTAAAGAGACATTTCGAAATAATAGGTTTTGTATTGATGTAGTATATTTCATGCTTTCATTGTACAAGCTACAAGAGACCTTTTTACAATATTTTTACAAAGTGTATACACCGTTTTCACTTATGATTGTTCTGTCTCCATTAAAGTCACTTTTCCACAAACAAGAAATAAAGGTAGGACAAGATGACAGGGAATAATATGAAACCATATTGGAAAAAACTATTGAGTGCTGTTGGTATGGCATCGTGCACCCTACTGGGAAGTGCTCTGGCAATGACATCTGCACACGCAAAACAGGTTGAGTTACGAGCAGAGCTAGGAAGCCCAGTAATTGAAGCCGGTCGAAAACAAACCACTTTCCTGAAGATTGCGCTCACAGGTTTTAAATTAGACAACGAATCTGATCGTACACCTGCAAATATCGCCATCGTATTAGATAAATCTGGTTCGATGAGCGGTGAGAAGTTACAAAGCGCTAAACAAGCGGCACGTATGGCAGTCAACCTGTTAAATGAAAACGATATTATTTCAATTATAAGTTATGACTCAACCGTAAACGTACTGGTACCAGCAACCAAAGTAAGCGATAAAAGAGCAATTAATAAAGCGATCGACAGAATGCGCTCTAACGGGAAAACCGCATTGTTTGCAGGTGTTAGTAAAGGTGCAGCAGAAATTCGCAAGTTTTTAGATAAGGATCGTGTTAATCGCGTTATTTTATTATCAGATGGTCAGGCTAATGTTGGCCCAAGTTCACCAAGCCAATTAGGTGATTTAGGCGCATCGTTAAGTAAAGATGGTATTACTGTAACAACGATTGGCTTAGGCACTGGATATAACGAAGACTTAATGGCAAACCTTGCCGGTTTTAGCGATGGAAATCATGCTTTCGTTAAAGACGCAGAAGATCTGGAAAAGATATTCAAATACGAATTTGGTGATGTGTTATCAGTCGTTGCCCAAGATGTAGAAATAATAATTCAGTGTAAAAATGGTATCAGACCGATTCGAATTCTAGGTCGCGACGGAACCATTTTAGGTCAAACCGTAAAAACTAATATGAGCCAGCTTTATAGTGAACAGGAAAAGTTCGTCTTAATAGAAGTTGAAGTACCTGCAGGTAAAGCAAAACAGCAAGTATCGTTAGCCGATGTGAGTGTGGCTTATCAGAATATGCAGAGTAAAAAGCAAGACAGACTCGCGGATAATATGCAGATCGCTTATAGCGCGTCTCAAGATGATGTGAAGCGTGCTTTAAACCGAAGTGTTGAAGTGACAGCGACTAAACAAGTAGCAAACGAAGCGAGCAAGAAGGCATTACGTTTACGCGATCAAGGTCAGTTAAAAGAAGCGCAGGAAGTATTGAAAGGAAGTGCGCGTGTAATAAAGCGTAAAGCAGAAATGCTGGGTGGATCTGAGGCTGGCATATTAAATTCTTTTAGTTCATCAATCAGCCAGGATGCAGAAGTGATTGTGGAAGAGAAAGAATGGAATAAGAATCGTAAGTCATTCAAAGCAAAACAGTACAAGTTAGATAAGCAGCAATCTTATTAATAGATATTAAAGTGAACGGGGTCCATAAAGTATGGATCTCGTTTTTTCTAACTTCTTTTCTATATAATAATGAATCTACTGTTAATTTTGACTGTTACATTAATGAAAGGGAAAAAATCTTTTTAATGCCTCAAAGCACGAAACATAAAAAGTTAATGATCATCTTGGTATTGATAGTAGTGCTTCCATTACTAATGCTTGGATGGCAGGGCTGGAAAATTGACCAAGATAATAAACAACTAAATAGTGCACGGTTTAATAGTTTGGTAAGCGCCAGATTGAATCAGGTAGATACCGTTATTCAAAGCTATTTTGAAGAGATGCAAATTAAGTGGGGACTGCAAATCCAGCAATGGAACTTGGGCAATGATCAGATTAGAAAGCGCATTGATGATAATGGGAATATCCGCCAAATATTTGTTATCGATGCTCAAAACAAACGCCAATTCCCTCCTAGAAATGCTGCAGTAACGCAATCAGAGCAAACCTTTGTAGATAGGTTGGAATTGATTTGGCGTGATCCTCAAATGTTGATAACAAACCGAAGTAATCAAATAGAACTTGGTGATTCAACATCACCGCAAATAGCGGCACTTACAAAAAAGAATTCTCGTACTATCTCTCCATCAGCTTCTTCCTATAACACTTCTTCTCTCCCTTCTTTATCACCTTCTTTATCGTCATCTTCAAATGTGAGTAGTGATGCGATTGCGCAAGCAGAAAATGAAGCGGGTGTTCAAATGAATGAGCAAGCAGAAATGGCACCATTAGCAAAATCTGCGCCTAGCAAGATTGTTGAAAGGTCTAAGAGTAGAACAGCTGCCCTCAAAAATAGTAACAAGGCTAATCGGCAAGGTTGGTATATGTGGCACTGGGGAAGCGATTCTAATTTGATCTTTTGGCAGCAGAAAGACAACGGCATAATTGTCGGTGTAGAGATGGAACCGGTGCGTGTAAAGGCTGATTTGATTAGCCGCCTGCCAGATACCGTTCCGGGTGATGAAAGCAGTGATTTTCGTTTACGTTTATTGGATACCGCTGGGCAAGTGGTTTATCAATGGGGCAATTATGAATTAAGTACTTCTAAAGATGTTCCTCAACAAAGGCGTCCTTTGAGTTACCCACTTTCTAGCTGGGCTCTTGAATATCATGGAGAGCCGTTTAATCAGTCTTCTTTATCTCGATATACCTTGTTACTTACCTTTCTAGGTTTTGCTTTTTTGATATCTGCTTTGGCGTGGTTTTTATATCGGGAACAAACGCGCGAGATGCGTTTGGCTGAGCAACGTGTGCAGTTTGTCAGTCAGGTATCTCACGAGCTTAAAACACCGCTGACTAATATCAGAATGTATGCAGAGCTTTTAGAAGAACAGATCGAAGATGAAGAGCAACCTAAACGCTATGTCCAAGTCATTACCGATGAGAGTAAACGATTATCTCGTCTCATCTCAAATGTTCTGAATTTCTCAAGAGCACCGAGAATTCATAAGCGTGAAATTTACCCAGATGATGTTATACAACAATCTATTGAGCATTTTGCACCTAGTTTAGAAGCGAAGCAGATTAGTTTAGAGTTAGCTTTGAAGGCCGATCAAGAAATAACAAGCGATCCAGATATCTTAGAACAAATCTTGAATAATCTATTAAGCAATGTTGAAAAGTATGCTGCTTCAGGCAAACGTTTAACTATAAAAAGTGAAATAAAGAATGGCCAGTATCACTTATCAGTTAGAGATTACGGTGACGGGATTTCAAAGAGCGAGCGTAAACATATCTTCAAACCATTCTATCGCATCAATGACAAGATAACAGAGGGTGTTAGCGGTACTGGTATTGGTCTGACGATCGCCCGACAACAAGCTCAACATTTGGGTGGTTCTTTAGAATATATTGAAGTGAGTCAAGGCGCTTGCTTTGAATTACGTATACCTACTAAGTAAATAACAAGACAAAATAAAACTGGGTAAAACAGGCAGGGTAGAAATAATCATGAAAATACTAATCGCAGAAGATGATCATAATATTCGACAAGGCTTAAATGACTTACTCTCGCAAGAAGGCTATGAGATTGATGCGGCAGAAAATGGCAAAATTGCACTCGAACGTTTTAAGCAACATAAACCGCAATTCGTGATTCTGGATATCATGATGCCGGAGATGGATGGCTATGCAGTTTGTCGAGAAATTAGAAGTATGGATGCTGATGTTCCAATCATATTCTTGAGCGCTAAATCAGAAGAAATAGATCGAGTGATTGGTCTGGAGTTAGGTGCCGATGATTATATTAGTAAGCCTTTCGGTACTCGTGAAGTCGTAGCAAGAATTCGGGCAATCACTCGTCGCTATCTAAAAACAAATAACACCCCAACTGAGCAAAACAGTTTCCTTTTTGGTGAGTTAGAAATCTACCCAAATGAATTAAGAGCAAAAAAGGAAGATGGTTTTATCGATTTGAGTTTGCGTGAGATAAAAGTATTACAGACCCTTTCAAATCATCAGGGTGTAGTGGTTACACGTGATCAATTGTTTAATGAATGCTGGGGGTATGATCATATGCCGAATAGCAGAACGCTTGATCAACATATTTCTAAATTACGTAAGCTCATTGAAGACAACCCCACAGAACCCGTCTTAATTAAAACGGTACATGGGGTCGGTTATCGTTATGAGTAGCTGAAAATTTGCTTAACTGAATTAAAATGTAATGAGATTAAATCAATTACAGGATATGGTAACGATCTGAGGAAACTCACCTTCTTTAAAACTTGGCTTCTCTGTAAGGTTAGTTTTACATTTATCTTTAAGTCCAAAACCAAGACTTAGATCTTGAGGGTTTTCATAATATAAAATGGCCGTTGCGGTAGGGTCAGCATAATCAAAATCGATTTTTTTAACGCTGTTTAGTTTAGGTGGTGTTGCAAATGGCAAAGTAAAACTAATTTGTAAATTAATTACATCTCCATCTTTTGTCTCTTCTAGTTTGAAATTTTGTGCTTTGCCTATCGCAAGCGCTTTATCATCTGCAGTAATCTTAGTGAAAAATTTGAAACGCTCAAGATTACTATGTATAGACTCCTCTAGCTTCTTTAAATCAGAATCGTCTTTTAACATATTTGCACTGACTATTGGATCATAAACCCAAATCATGCCTACACTACTGATAAGGTCATCTGTATTAACTTGAAGCTCACTCTTTAATTGAACCTCATAATGAGCCCCATGTGAAAAGGCGGGTTGAGAAAATAGTGTTGAGAGAAAAACAATAGGAGTTAAAAGTGAAGGGAGTAGGATCTTAAACATAGACGGAAGCCCAAAAGATCAGATCATAGTACGAATACAAATTTACATAAATAGTATTTTTATAAATAGGTATTGTTAATACGAAAACCCCACTTAAAGGCAATAAAAAAGGCCTGTAAGTGGGGAGGTGTATATCCTTTAAAACTTAATTTCCATATTCTATTTAGTAGAGTATGAAATTTTTAATGAATCACTTACTTTGAAGAACGAGTCGCCGCTTTGCGTAAGCTTTCATTAAGTACTTTCTTACGAATACGAATGCTCTCTGGTGTGATTTCTACAAGCTCATCATCATCAACAAACTCTAATGCTTGCTCAAGTGTAAATTTGATAGGCTTAACTAGAATCAAGTTTTCATCAGTACCCGCAGCACGGATATTATTTAATTGTTTTGCCTTAAGAGGGTTAACAACTAAGTCATTATCACGACTGTGAATTCCAACTACCTGACCTTCGTAAACTTCTTGTGCGTGGTCGATAAACATCTTACCGCGCTCTTGAAGGTTGAAGATTGCAAATGCTAATGCTTTACCGGTTGCGTTAGAAACCAATACACCACTACTTCGTTGACCAATCTCTTCTTTAATGAAAGGACCATAGTGATCAAAAGAGTGATACATCAAGCCAGTACCAGATGTTAATGTCATGAATTCTGTTTGGAAGCCAATCAAGCCACGTGATGGAATAACATACTCAAGACGAATACGTCCTTTGCCATCAGTTTCCATGTTCTGAAGAGCGCCTTTACGTTCGCCCATCTTTTCCATGATGCTACCTTGATGAGTCTCTTCGATATCTATCGTCAAGTTCTCATAAGGCTCTTCACGGCTATCGCCTTCGCCACGTACAACAACTTCAGGACGAGAAACAGCTACTTCGAAACCTTCACGACGCATGTTCTCAATCAAGATACCTAAATGTAATTCACCACGACCCGATACTCTGAATTTATCAATATCGTCACCTGGCTCAACACGTAAAGCAACGTTGTGTAAAAGCTCTTCATCAAGACGTTCCTGGATATTACGAGAAGTAACGTATTTACCCTCTTTACCAGCAAACGGTGAGTTATTTACCTGAAAAGTCATGCTTACTGTTGGCTCATCTACAGTCATTGCAGGAAGCGCTACAACGTTATCAGGGTCACATAAAGTGTCTGAAATATGTAGTTTGTCCATTCCAGTGAAGGCTATGATGTCTCCAGCTTGTGCTGTGTCTACATCAACGCGATCAAGACCATTGAAGCCCATTGGCTGAAGAATACGACCGCTACGAATCTTACCTTCAGCATCGATAACTTTAACCGCTGAATTCTTTTTGATTTTACCTTGTTTGATTCGACCAATACCGATCAATCCAGTGTATGAGTTGTAGTCCAGCTGAGAAACCTGCATTTGGAAAGGAGCGTCTGGATCAACATCTGGATGACTTACACTATCAACAATAGTCTGGAATAGAGGTGTCATATCGCCACTATCAACTGTGTCTTCCATACCAGCATAGCCATTAATCGCTGATGCATAGACTACTGGGAAGTCGAGTTGCTCATCTGTCGCGCCCAATTTATCGAATAAATCGAAAGTTTGGTCAAGTGCCCAATCAGGACGTGCGCCAGGACGGTCAATTTTATTGATAACAACAATCGGCTTAAAGCCCATTGCGAATGCTTTAGATGTTACAAAGCGAGTCTGAGGCATTGGGCCATCAACTGCGTCAACAAGAAGCAATACAGAATCAACCATCGATAAAACACGTTCAACTTCACCACCAAAATCGGCATGGCCGGGTGTGTCTACAATGTTAATTCGGTAATCTTTCCATTTAAGGGCAGTGTTTTTTGCAAGGATGGTAATACCGCGTTCTTGCTCGATGGCATTCGAGTCCATCATTCGCTCAGAGACATTAGCGCGATCACCAAGAGTGCCAGATTGCTCTAGCAATTTATCAACCAACGTTGTTTTACCATGATCAACATGGGCGATAATGGCAATATTTCTTAAATTTTCTATCACGACAAAAGTCTCTGTTTTATATAAGGAGGGTTATTTATTCACAATTAACCGAGGCGCGCGATTATACAAGGTGTTGTGCATTAATAATACCCCTTATTCGTTACTATATTTGGAATTGCTAATATGTAGTATAACAATTAATTAAAGATTGATTTTTTTTGTGACTTTTGTCACAAAATTTTGAAAAGGCTTATGTATATTGTATTCAAGACAGTTTAGTAAATTAAAAAAAGGGCCAAAAACTGCAAAAGAAGAGTTATGGAGATTAATCGATCAAAAATGAGCATAGGGGGTGCTTAAGGAAGATCTAGGGAGCGCAGATGAAAATATTAATTATAGATGATCAGATTCTATTTGCTGAAGGAGTGAAGAATCTTATAGAGAATTATGATGAATCGAATCAGGTAGCATGTGTAGACAATGTAGATAACGGTTATGCTTTTATTCGAGATAATGGTAAACCCGATTTAATTTTGCTAGATATAAATATAGATGGAGTCAGAGGTTTTCGACTATTTGAGTATTTAAATACAATGGATAGTAAAATACCTGTTTTGATTGTCTCAGCCAATGATTCTCCAACCATTGCAACGATGGCTATGGAAAAAGGTGCATTAGGTTTCATTTCTAAATGCAGTCGAATTGAAGTCATGTTGGAAGCAGTCCAGAAATTGTTATGTGGTCAATCTTACTTATCTAAACCTTTGCCTGAAAATACAGAGATTCATGGCCATGTAACCACAAGACAACAAGAGGTTCTCTATTTATTGTCTCAAGGATTACTCAATAAACAGATTGCCAGTGAGTTAAATATCTCAGCCAATACCGTAAAGGCTCACGTGCATGATTTGTTCAAACACTTAAAAGTATCTAATCGAACAGCGGCTGTAAAAAGCGCGAAACGATATGGCCTCATTTAAATTGAGGTTTTAATTCACCTTTCAGAAAAAGGTGAAGTCTCGAAATTGCGCAACAGCTTAACCAGTTTAAGCTGTTGCTGGTGTTCTGTTATTTGCGAACTTGTTTTGGCATTTTGCCTTAACATGGCAAATAGTGACCCCGCAAAATAACCAATGACAAAGATCCCGCACCACCATAGTGATGGGATTAATAAAGAGACTAGTAGAGCAGCTATAAAACAAATAACAAAGTATTTGCGCCATGTGTGTGAGCGTTTGTTTTGTATATCTTCCCACTCCTGTTTGAAATCATTGAGTGTTTCCTCCAGCTTTGCAACTTCCTTGTGATCTACATCAATGTTCATACCTTGATTCCAAAATAAGTGTAGGTATACTGTCGGCCCTATAGTACCGCTTGTCGGGGAGATTTATGATTCAAAAAATCGTTCATAATCTCTTCATAAAGCAGAGTGTATATTGGGCTCAAGACTCAAATAATAATAAAAACTTAGTGGTACTTATAGGCACTGCGGGGTAGTTTAGGTAGGGTAATGGAATGGGAAGGCTGAGTTTCTCAGACACACGGCATCTAGTGACACGGACTGCTTTAGGGCAAGAGTGGGGTGACGTAAAAGCGTTAGAAGGTAAAACCCGAGCGGAAGCCATTAGCATTCTGCTGTCTCCGTCTGCCACAAAAACACCCCCATCACCAAGATTAACACCGTGGGCTAATGTCAATCGCATGCGTATGCGCAATGGCGCAGGGAAAAAACAAGCCCGAAAAATGATGATGCGAGAAGGTGAAACGCTGAAACGCTGGTGGATGCTGCATCTCTTGAAAACAGATACACCTGTTAACGAACACATGACATTGTTCTGGCATAACCACTTCACCTCTTCACTAGAAAAAGTTGAACAGCCTAATCTGATGTTAAATCAGAACAAATTACTGCGTGACAACGCAATGGGTAACTTCCGAACATTGTTACATAAAGTTGCCCGTGATCCTGCCATGCTTATCTATCTGGATGGCTCTGAGAATGTCAAAGGCAGTCCAAATGAAAACTTTGCCAGAGAATTGCTCGAATTATTTACGCTAGGCAGAGGGCATTACAACGAAAATGACATCAAGGCTGCAGCCATCGCTTTTACCGGCTGGGGTGTAAATCGTAATAACGGCACCTATGTTTATGATGCCAGACAGCATGATGCTCGACCTGTGACTTTTATGGGACGACGAGGCTCTTTCTCTGGTGATCAAATCATCGATATTATTTTAGAAAAACCAAGAACTGCCGAATACATTGCAGAAAAATTCTGGAAAGAGTTTGTCAGCGATACAGCTCCAGATTACCGATATATCCGAAACTGGGGAGCTGCGTTTAGAAAATCAAATTACAATATCAGAACGCTATATTCTGAAGTGCTTAATAGTGAAGCCTTCTGGTCTCCTCGTTATAAAGGGACTTTAACCAAGTCACCTATTGATCTGCTGGTAGGCACATTACGCGCGTTACCTTTCCCAAAATTACCCGATACGGAACTTGTGCACATTTCACAACTCTTAGGACAGGACTTATTTGATCCGCCAACAGTAAAGGGTTGGTCAGGCGGTAATGACTGGATTGATACGCAAACATTATTAGTGCGTACCTCATTACTCAATAAACTAACGCGACATAGTCGTGAATCGGCAAAGGTACAGTCATATTTACCAAAAACAACAGGATCAGAAGTTGTTCAATGGTTATTACCATTAGCACCTGTTTTACCTTTGCCCACTACCCCGGGAAAACGACGCATGGTGCGTGCGTTAATTTTAGATCCGGTGTTTCAGCTTAAATAGGGCTGCTTAACTTAGATAAGATAAAAGAAAAGATAATAAATTAATGAATAGACGTGATTTTTTACAATACGCCAGCTTAGTTCCGCTTGCTGGTATGGCTCCCGGTGCATTTGCGGCCGGACAAGGCAATCGACCCGATCAGATTCTTTTGATGGTTGAATTAAAAGGCGGCAATGATGGTTTAAACACACTGATCCCTTTTAGAGATGCTGATTATCATCGTGCAAGACCTACGCTACGCGTAAAAAATGGCATTCCATTAAAAGATAATATGGCAATGAACCCCTACTTGAAAAAGCTATTACCACTCTGGAAAGAAGGTAATATGGCCTGGATTCAAGGTGTGGGTTATACCAATCCGAGTCGTTCTCATTTTCATTCAATAGATATTTGGGAAACGGCATCTATTAAACATGATGAGACGCGTGGTTGGTTGTCTCGTGTTTTACCAGTTCGCCAGAACTCAGTGAATGGCATAGTGTTAGGCGATAATAATCTTGGCCCAATGGCTGGTGCAAATAGCTCTGCCGTCGCAATGGAAGACCCAAAGACCTTCTTACGCCAGACAAAATATTTAAATAAAAAAGGTTTCCGCCCAGCTAACTCATCCTTAGCGCATATGCTTAATGTACAAAATCAAATCAATACAGCAGCAAAAGAGCTTGGTCGAATTCATAACGGCAAACGCTCACCTGTACGTTTTCCGCCTAGTCATTTTGGTCGAAAACTAGAACAGGTCACTCAGATGATTATAAACGGCATGGATACACCTGTTTATAAAGTATCACTTGAAGGTTTTGATACCCACGCTTCACAAGTAGACCAGCACAATAACCTGATGAATCACTTAGGTGGTGGATTACAGGCTTTCTCAGAGGCAATGAAACGAGCAGGTCTTTGGAATAACGTCATGGTTATCACCTACTCTGAATTTGGACGTCGAGTTGCTGAAAATAACAGCGGCGGAACAGATCATGGATCAGCAGCGCCACACTTTGCCATTGGTGGTCGTGTTCGAGGTGGACTGTATGGAAAACAACCTAGTTTAAACCCAGATAAATTACACGATGGCGATTTGATTCACACGGTAGATTTCCGTGAAGTATATGCGACGCTAGCACAACGTTGGTGGAGAAGGCCGAATCCCTGGGAAAAACAATTCAGACCGATTCCGTTTGTTTAACACTTAAATCGTTAGAAAAAAAACACCTAAAAGTAGGGGGGTGACCTTTATAAGTCACCCCCCTACTTTTAGGCATATTTTACTTATCTACTTATCTACTTATCTACTTATCTACTTATCTACTTATTCAGTAAATTCGTATTAAGCCTCTGAAAGCCCTAGGTTATTCCAGATAGCTAAACTCGGTTCAACTCTATTCATTGAATAGAAATGTAAGCCTGGTACACCTTGTTCTAATAAGCGCTCACACATTCCAGTGACAAACTCATTACCTAGTTTCTGAATCGAATCTATATCTTCGCCGTATGACTCAAAACGCATGCGTAACCAGCGTGGGATTTCTGCGCCGATAGCATCAGAAAAACGCGCCATTTGTGAAAAGTTAGTAATAGGCATAATTCCCGGCATTACGGGAATATCAATCTGTGCCTTTTCCAGACTATCGATAAAGTTGAAATAAGCATCTGCATTGAAAAAATACTGAGTGATAGCG
The DNA here is from genome assembly GCF_947495625.1 of uncultured Cocleimonas sp. Lineage (GTDB taxonomy): Bacteria > Pseudomonadota > Gammaproteobacteria > Thiotrichales > Thiotrichaceae > Cocleimonas. The sequence continues at coordinate 38,185 of NZ_CANLZW010000030.1, read as the reverse complement.
CGATCTGCACCTGCTTTTGCTTTTCGTCCAAAGTTTTCGATATCAATATCAAAGGTTTTAGATTGAGGATGCTTTTCAGGATAGGCAGCTATTTCAATTTGAAAATGATCGCCAGTCTCAGCACGAATGAATTCAACCAATTCATTGGCGTAATGAAAATCACCAATTTCACGCATACCTGAAGGCAAATCACCGCGTAGCGCAACGATTCGATTAATACCGTTGTCTTTGTATTCGTTCAGCATCTGACGAACTTGTTTTTTATCAGATCCAATACACGAAAGGTGAGGCGCTGTTGGAATACCTGTTTCTTTTTGAATACTTAAAACTGTCCCCTTTGTCGCTTCCTGTGTAGTTCCACCAGCACCGTAGGTGACAGAATAAAACGCTGGATTCAATTGGGATAATTCTTTGCTAACTTGTGAGAGTTTTTCTATACCAACTTCCGTTTTAGGAGGGAAGAACTCAAAGCTATATGAATGATCTTTCATGGTCGTTACTCCTGGTTAAGAAGAGATCTTATGACCAATATAGTGGCTGAATAGTCAGATAGAATAATTTATTCCCACCATCAAAATTCAGACGACAGTAAATCTATTGTTCTCATTTCTATGAAAAAAATATCAAATTATTCGTATTTAACTCGCCAGATAATGGCGAAAAGACCTCAGAAATATAAAGTACTATTAATGACACCCCCCTACTTTAAGCACATTTTTTAGAAAAACTGCCGTAAAGTGGGGGGGTGTACTTTATAAAACTAACTATTAGTAACGGTAATGTTCTACTTTGTAAGGACCGTTCTTATCAACATTTAGATATTCAGCTTGTACTGAAGTTAATTCAGTTAGGTTAGCGCCGATCTTATCAAGGTGTAAACGAGCAACCTCTTCATCTAATGCTTTAGGTAGCATGTAAACATCGTTTTCGTACTTTTCGCCATGACAGAATAATTCGATCTGAGCTAACACCTGGTTAGTGAAAGAAGCTGACATTACGAAGCTTGGGTGACCTGTTGCACAACCCAGGTTTACCAAACGACCTTGAGCAAGAAGGATGATACGGTTACCGCTAGGTAAGATAATGTGATCAACTTGTGGTTTGATGTTTTCCCACTCGTATTTTTCCATATCTGCTACAGCGATTTCGTTATCGAAGTGACCGATATTACAAACGATAGACTCATGCTTCATCTGTAGCATTTGCTCTTCATTGATTACGTGGAAGTTACCGGTAGCTGTTACAAAGATATCGCCTTGTGAAGCAGCATCATCCATGTTTACTACGCGGTAGCCTTCCATTGCAGCTTGCAGTGCACAAATCGGATCGATTTCAGTAACCCATACAGTCGCGCCTAAACCACGTAGTGATTGTGCACAACCTTTACCAACGTCACCGTAACCTAATACAACAGCGATTTTACCCGCGATCATTACGTCAGTAGCACGCTTGATACCGTCAACTAAAGACTCACGACAACCGTATAAGTTATCGAACTTTGATTTAGTTACAGAATCGTTTACGTTGATTGCTGGGTAAGCTAGCTCGCCCTTTTTAACCATTTCGTATAAACGATGTACACCAGTAGTCGTTTCTTCCGTAACACCTTGAAGGTTTGGACGAATGTTTGAGTACCATGTTGGATCTGTCTTCAATTTCTCTTTGATAGAGTTGAACATGCAGATTTCTTCTTCACTGCCTGGGTTATCCAGTACAGATATATCTTTTTCAGCTTTAACACCTAACTCGATCAAGCCAGTCGCGTCGCCGCCATCGTCAAGAATCATGTTTGGAGTGCCACCGTCATGCCATTCAAAAATTCTGTGGCAGTAATCCCAGTACTCATCTAAAGACTCGCCTTTAACCGCGAATACAGGAACACCAGATGCAGCGATTGCAGCAGCAGCGTGGTCTTGAGTAGAGAAAATGTTACACGTTGCCCAACGAACTTCTGCACCTAATGCAGTTAACGTTTCGATAAGCACAGCTGTCTGAATAGTCATGTGTAAAGAGCCAGCAATACGAGCGCCAGTAAGTGGCTTATCTGTACCGTGCTTTTCACGTAACGCCATTAAACCAGGCATTTCATTTTCCGCGATATTGAGTTCTTTACGACCCCAATCAGCAAGTGTTATATCAGCAATAATATAGTCTTGAGCTTTAGTCATGATATTTTTCCTATTAAATTTAAAGTAAAAATTTAGGAACGCAGTTTAAAGTTTTAGCTACTTTTCTGAGCCTCCCATAATCACTCAATAAGTGATCTGGTGCAGCGTTCCTCAGAAAAGTAGCAAATTTATTTAAACGCTAGCTTTAAGTGCTTCAGCCCGGTCAGTCTTTTCCCAAGGCAAACCAATGTCCTCACGACCGAAGTGACCGTAAGCAGCAGTTTGTTTGTAGATTGGCTTAAGTAAATCTAGCATTGTCATAATGCCGAAAGGACGTAGGTCGAAGTTTTCACGCACTAGCGCTTCGATTTTTTCATCAGAGATTGTGCCAGTGCCAAACGTTTCGATTGATATTGAAGTAGGCTCAGCAACACCGATTGCGTATGAAACCTGAATTTCACAACGCTCAGCAAGACCAGCAGCAACAATATTCTTAGCAACATAACGACCAGCGTATGCAGCAGAACGGTCAACTTTTGATGGGTCTTTACCAGAGAATGCACCGCCACCGTGACGCGCCATTCCACCGTAAGTATCAACGATGATTTTACGACCTGTAAGACCACAATCACCTACTGGACCACCAATAATAAATTGGCCTGTTGGGTTGATGTGGTAAAGCGTGTCTGAATTTAACCATTCAGCAGGAAGAACTGGTTTGATGATTTCTTCCATAACTGCTTCTTGAAGATCAGCTTGGCTAACATCAGGGCTATGTTGAGTAGATAAAACGACTGCATCAATTGATACTGGCTTGTCGCCTTCGTAACGGAAAGTTACCTGGCTCTTAGCGTCTGGACGCAAGAAAGGTAGTTTGCCGTTTTTCATTAGCTCAGCTTGTTTCGCAACCAAAAGGTGTGAGTAGGTGATTGGAGCAGGCATCAAAACATCAGTTTCGTTACTTGCGTAACCAAACATTAAGCCTTGGTCTCCAGCGCCTTGTGATTCTTTGTCTTCGCGATCTACACCCATTGCGATATCAGGTGATTGTTGACCTAGTGCGTTAATAACGGCACATGAGTCGCCGTCAAAACCAATTTCTGAACTGGTGTAACCTATTTCTTTTACTGTATCACGTACGATTTTTTCATAATCGACAACAGCGCTAGTAGTTACTTCACCAGCAAGAATGATCATGCCCGTCTTAGCCATAGTCTCGCAGGCTACACGTGCATCTGTATCTTGTTCTAGAATTGCATCAAGGACAGCATCAGAAATTTGATCTGCCAACTTGTCGGGGTGACCCCCAGAAACCGACTCGGATGTGAATAAATGATTCCCAGCCATATTAAGTTCTCCTTAAATATTAGCTGAGCGTCGTTGCATATTCATCAAACAACCATTACGGACTGTTTAATTAGCTTGAGCCTAGTCTAATATTTTAGAAAAAAATATCGGATCGCAACGCTCCTCAAGCAAGGGGGCAGTATTCTATCGTAAAAATAAAACTATTTCTAGTACCCTTTATGATTAAGCAAGTACCGCTTAAAGAACCTAATAATACCTCTGATTAGAGGTTGCTCAGTTAGTCTAAGTCGATCACAATATGTGCCACTTATAATCCGTCCCCCTACTTTGCTGAGTATAGTAAATGCTTTAATAATAAGGATTATTTAGTTTCTAATACAAAACCATAGCGATCCTTTTTTAATAAATGTGGATCCAAAAGTTTGAGTATTGACTAAGAAAAGGAGTCTAAATTTAATTTTAGTAAGCCCCAAATATATAAGTAATGCTTATATAAGAAGTAGGTAATATTTAGTTTAGTTTATAAATGAATTGCAACAGAATGTGTTATCTGTCTTTTCAATAAATTTACAACTCAGGATTTTTGTCTCTTTTTATATGGCTTAATTCTCAATAACAGGCTAGTTAAAACCGAGACGCAGTTAAATAATACATTTCTATATAGCTTAAGCATTCAATGTAACTCGAGGCTATACAGAAATATATTATCGACACTATTTTGTTAATCTGATTAATATTGATTTAAAGCTAAAACAATCTAAGGAGAGCTTAATGTCTAATCGCGCAACTCTGGCTAACGCCATCCGTGCCCTTACCATGGACGCCATTCAAATTCCTAATTCTGGTCACCCTGGTGCACCTATGGGAATGGCAGATATCGCCGAGGTACTTTATAACGACTTTATGAAGCACAACCCAACAAATCCAAAATGGGCAGACCGCGACCGTTTTGTGATGTCAAATGGACATGGCTCAATGTTGCCTTATTCGGTATTACACTTAACTGGCTATGATTTGTCGATTGATGACTTAAAAGGTTTCCGTAAATTGCATTCCAAGACTCCGGGACATCCGGAATATGGATACACTCCAGGTATTGAAACTACAACTGGCCCACTAGGTCAGGGCATTACTAATGCTGTTGGTCTGGCTCTTGCAGAAAAAGTGCTTGCTGCGCAATTCAACAAAGAAGGGCACGAAATTGTTGATCACAATACCTATGTATTTTTAGGTGATGGTTGTTTGATGGAAGGTATTTCGCATGAGGCATGTTCTCTGGCTGGTTCATTCGGCCTGGGCAAGCTGATTTGTTTTTATGATGACAACGACATTTCCATTGATGGTAACGTTGATGGCTGGTTTGTTGATGATACACCGAAGCGTTTTGAAGCCTACGACTGGCATGTTCAATCAGTTGATGGTCATGATCCTGATGCAATCAAGAAAGCTACTGAGATTGCCATAGCAGAAACTGAAAGACCTTCATTGATCTGTTGTAAGACAGTTATCGGTAAAGGCGCACCAAACAAAGAAGGTGGACATCACGTTCATGGTGAGGCTCTAGGGAACGAAGAAATCGTAGCCGCTCGTGAGCATTTGCAGTGGAGCCATGTTCCATTTGATATTCCAGATGAAGTTTATGCGGGCTGGGATGCTAAAGAAGCAGGACAAGCTGCAGAAAATGCATGGAATAAGAAATTCTCAGCATATTCAGAAGCCTATCCAGAAGAAGCAGCTGAATTTGAGCGCCGTATGGCGGGTGAATTGCCAGTTGACTGGGATGATCACGCAGCAAAATTCATTGCACATGTTAATGAAAAAGCCCCTACGCAGGCAACGCGTATATCTTCAAAAATGGCGCTTAATGGGTTTGCTCCTAAACTACCTGAGTTCCTTGGTGGCTCTGCAGACTTAACGCCTTCAAATAATACCTTCAACGAATGCAGTGTAAATATCAATGATAACCACGGCTCTACAGAAATGAATTTCGCCGGAAATTATATTTCATATGGTGTTCGTGAGTTTGGTATGTCAGCAATCATGAATGGCATAACATTACATGGCGGTTTATTACCTTACGGCGCAACTTTCCTGATGTTCTCAGAATATGCACGTAATGCTTTACGCATGGCTGCATTAATGAAGATTCAAAGCATCTTTGTGTATACCCATGATTCAATTGGTCTAGGTGAAGATGGCCCGACTCATCAGGCTGTTGAGCAAATTCCAACGTTACGCATGATTCCTAATATGTCGGTTTGGCGTACTTGTGATGCAGTTGAAACGGCTGTTTCATGGAAACATGCTATCGAAAGAAAAGATGGTCCAACCACTTTAATTTACTCTCGTCAGAACCTTGCGCATCAACCACGTACAGCAGAACAAATTGCTAATATCGAAAAAGGTGGCTATATTCTGGTGGATACTGATGGTACGCCTGATGCAATTGTCATCGCAACGGGTTCTGAAGTTGATCTTGCTGTTAAAGCCGCTGAAGCATCTGACAAAAAAGTACGTGTTGTATCAATGCCTTCGGTTGATGTTTACGAAGCGCAAGATGATGCTTATAAAGAATCAGTTCTGCCTGCAGCAGTTACTGCCCGTGTTGCAGTTGAAGCAGCAATTATGGACGGATGGTGGAAGTACGTTGGTATGAACGGTAAAGTGATAGGTATGACTACTTTTGGTGAGTCAGCACCAGCACCTGAGTTATTTGAATACTTTGGCTTTACAGTAGACAATGTAGTTAACGCTATTAACGAAGTAGCCTAAATTAATTAGCCAATACGCCTCGATCAAATCGGGGCGCTATTGTCTTTATCTTTTATCAATTTTTATATTTTTCTAAGGAGAAACCCATGACAACAAAAATCGGCATTAATGGTTTTGGACGTATCGGACGTATGGTATTTCGTGCAATCAAAAAAGACTTTCCTAGCCTTGAAGTAGTTGGAATCAACGACTTACTCGATAACGATTACCTTGCATACATGCTTAAGTACGATACTGCTCATGGTCGTTTTGATGGTGAAGTAACTGCAGTCGATGAGACGTCTTTCACTGTTGATGGCAACAAAATCCGTCTGACAGCTGAGCGTAATCCTGCTGATCTTAAGTGGGGCGATATTGATGTTGATGTGGTTCTTGATTGTACTGGTTTCTTCCTTACTGAAGAAAGCTGTCAGGCACACATTGATGCAGGTGCTAAAAAAGTTGTTCAGTCTGCACCTTCTAAAGATGCTACTCCGATGTTCGTATACGGTGTTAACCATGAAGATTATGCGGGTCAGGCAATTGTTTCAGCAGCTTCATGTACTACAAACTGTTTAGCGCCAGTTGCTAAAATCCTTAATGATAACTGGGGTCTTAAGCGTGGTCTTATGACAACTGTTCACGCAGCAACAGCTTCTCAAAAGACTGTAGATGGCCCATCTATGAAAGATTGGCGTGGTGGACGTTCTGTATTTGAGAACATCATCCCATCTTCAACAGGTGCTGCTAAAGCGGTAGGTGTTGTACTTCCTGAGCTTAACGGCAAATTAACTGGTATGGCTTTCCGTATCCCTTCTGTTGATGTTTCTGTTGTTGATCTAACGGTTGAGCTAGATAAACCAGCTACCTACGAAGAAATTTGTGCGAAAGTGAAAGAAGCTTCTGAAGGTTCTATGAAAGGCACACTTCAGTACACTGATGAGATGGTTGTATCTTCTGACTTCCGTGGTATTAGTGCTTCTTCAATCTTTGATGCAGGTGCTGGTATCGCACTTGACGACACATTCGTTAAAGTCGTTTCATGGTACGACAACGAGTACGGTTACACTTGTAACATGCTGCGTTTGGTTGACCATATTTCATAATGATTTGGTTATTGTTTAGTCTCTAAACTAAACAGCTATCAAAAAAGAAATACTTTTGTGGGTATGTTACATACCCACAGATTTATTAAATAAATAGACTAGTTTCCCTTCCTCAAAAAGCCCTTAAAAGTAGGGGGGTGACTTAATAAAGTTACTAGTATCTTTATTTAATCAATCTGAAAATTTATAGGAGATTCTCCGTGTCTGTAATCAAAATGACTGACTTAGACCTCGCTGGTAAGCGTGTTCTTATTCGCCAAGATCTTAATGTCCCTATTAAAGATGGCAAAGTAACTTCTGATAAGCGTATTCGTGCATCGATGCCAACGATTGAGAAGGCTATCGCTGCTGGCGCAAAAGTTATGATCATGTCTCACTTGGGCCGTCCAACAGAAGGCTCTCCTGAAAGTGAATTTTCGTTAGCGCCAGTTGCAGATCATATGGGTGAACTTCTTGGAACACCTGTTAGATTAATCACTGATTACCTGGAAACTGCACCGGAAGTTGCCGACGGAGAAGTCGTTTTATTAGAAAACGTACGTTTCAATAAAGGCGAAAAAGCCAATGATGAAACACTCTCAAAACAGTATGCCGCACTTTGTGATATCTACGTCATGGATGCATTTGGTACTGCTCATCGTGCACAGGCTTCTACGCATGGTGCTGGTCAATTTGCGCCTACAGCAGCGGCTGGACCTCTTCTTGCTGGTGAATTAGAAGCCCTCGGTAAAGCTCTGGATAATCCTGCTCGTCCTATGGTTGCACTGGTTGGTGGTTCTAAAGTATCAACAAAACTAACGGTTCTAGAGTCGCTATCAAAAGTTGTGGATCAATTGATCGTAGGTGGTGGTATAGCAAATACATTTATCGCAGCCGAAGGCCATAATGTTGGTAAGTCCCTTTACGAAGAAGATCTAGTAGAAACAGCAAAAAATCTTAAAGCAGCAGCACAAGCGAACGGTGGAGATATTCCAGTACCGGTGGACGTGGTTTGCGCTAAAGAATTTTCTGAAACAGCTGAAGCTACAGTAAAAGATGTTAGCGATGTTTCTGATGACGATATGATTTTTGATATCGGTCCTAAATCTGCTGCTGAACTTGCTGAAGTGATTAAAAATGCAGGAACGATTGTCTGGAATGGTCCAGTAGGTGTTTTTGAATTTGATCAATTTGGTGAAGGCACCAAAGCGATTTCTATGGCCATAGCAGAATCAAAAGGCTTCTCTGTAGCAGGTGGTGGTGACACATTGGCCGCAGTAGATAAATACGGTATTGCGGATCAAGTTTCATATATATCTACAGGTGGCGGTTCTTTCCTCGAGTTTTTAGAAGGTAAAAAATTGCCTGTTGTTGCCATGCTAGAAGAAAGAGCGAAGGGTTAATAATCTAGTCATAATGTCGCAATATAATCAGACCTTTTACTAGAATGAATAAGCTATGAGACGAACTAAGATAGTAGCCACTATGGGACCTGCAACGGATACTCCGGAATCCGTTGAAGCAATGATCCGTGCTGGTGTAGATGTTGTACGCATGAACTTTTCACATGGGGAGGTCGAAGACCATATTCGCCGTGTGAAAATGGTACGAGATGCAGCAGATAAATTAGGATGGGCTGTCGCAATCTTAGGTGACTTACAAGGGCCTAAAATTCGTATTGATCGTTTTGTAAACGATAAGGTTACCATTAATGCTGGAGACTCATTCATTCTTGATGCGACCATGGACAAGTTTTCAGGAACGCAAGAAAGAGTAGGCATCGCTTATAAAAATCTTCCAAACGATGTTTATAAGGGAGATGAACTCCTTCTAGATGATGGCCGAATAGTATTACTAGTTACAGATGTTCAGGGAGCTGAGATCCACACCGAAGTAATCGTAGGTGGAGGTCTATCGAACAACAAAGGAATTAATAAGCGGGGCGGTGGAATTTCAGCGGAAGCTCTAACTGAAAAAGACAAAGAAGACATCAAAACTGCAGCCAAAATTGGTGTCGACTTTTTAGCAGTTTCATTCCCAAGAAGTGCAGCAGATTTAGAGTATGCAAGGCTGTTAATGCAAGATGCAGGTGGTGATGCTGCCATTGTCGCTAAAATAGAACGTGCAGAGGCGGTTGAGCAACCTACCCTGGACGATATTATCGGTGCGTCTGATGTAATCATGGTTGCCAGAGGCGACTTGGGTGTCGAGATTGGTGACGCTAATTTGCCTTTGATGCAGAAAAAGCTAATCAAACGTGCGAGAAACCTGAATTGTGCGGTAATTACAGCCACACAAATGATGGAAACGATGATTGATAATACGATACCGACAAGAGCGGAAGTATTTGACGTTGCTAATGCCGTTATGGACGGCACCGATGCAGTAATGCTATCCGGTGAAACTGCCGTCGGTAAACACCCTGCAAAAGTGGTTGCTGCGATGGCCTCTATTTGTATTGAAGCCGAGCAATCTACGTCGCAAAAGAAATCAAGACATCGTATAGGCAAACGTTTTCATCGTATAGACGAAGGAATCGCAATGTCAGCGATGTATGCTGCAAACCATATGGGCGTCAAAGGAATTGGTGCTTTGACTGAATCAGGTTCAACGGTTTTATGGATGTCTCGCATAAGTTCGGGTATACCAATTTATGCAATGACGACACATAAAGAAACCTGTCGTAAAGTTTGTATGTATCGAGGCGTTTATCCTGTTTGGATTCATGAGCCTTTAACAGATCCGAAAAAAGCAAACATAACTGTGGTTGAGCATTTAATTGAACAAGAAATAGTTAAAGATGGTGATTTAGTCATAGTCACAAAAGGTGATTTATTAGGAACAGGAACCGATGGCGGCACCAACCAAATGAAGGTTATGCGTGTCGGTTCTCACCAGAATGGTTAAAAAATCTTTATGTGTGACCTAAATGTTTTTATCCGGTTACATGAAGTAAAAAGCGCAAGCTGATAATGGGGTAGATTGTTAGCCTGCTTGAAATTTAATAGATACTTTAAAAATAAAAGGAGATCCTCAATGGCCCTAATTTCGATGAGACAGCTGCTAGATCATGCAGCAGAAAATGGCTACGGTATGCCAGCGTTTAATGTAAATAACATGGAGCAAGTGCATGCGATCATGCAAGCTGCTGACGAAACTGATTCACCTGTTATTTTACAAGGTTCTGCAGGAGCGCGTTCTTATGCAGGCGAGCCTTTCTTACGTCATTTAATTACCGCAGCAACGGAAATGTACCCACATATCCCTGTTGCGATGCACCAGGATCATGGTTCAGAGCCAGCAGTATGTTTGCGCTCTATTCAATCTGGCTTTACATCAGTAATGATGGATGGATCGCTTGAAGCAGACATGAAAACCCCTGCAAGTTTTGAATACAACGTAGGCGTAACAGCTGAAGTAGTTAAAATGGCCCACGCTGGTGGTGTTTCTGTTGAAGGTGAATTAGGTTGTTTAGGTTCTCTTGAAACAGGAGAAATGGGCGAAGAAGATGGTCATGGCGCTGAAGGCAAGCTTGATATGGACATGCTTTTAACTTCTGCAGAAGAAGCAGCTGATTTTGTAAAAGCAACAAATGTTGATGCACTAGCAATCGCAATCGGCACATCTCACGGCGCTTATAAATTTACTAAAGAACCTGATGGGGATATTTTACGTATTGATCGTATTAAAGAAATCCACGAACGTCTTCCTAACACCCACTTAGTTATGCACGGTTCTTCGTCTGTACCACAGGATTGGTTAGAAATAATCAATAACTACGGTGGAGATATGGGACAAACTTATGGTGTTCCAGTTAGCGAAATCGTTGAAGGTATCAAGAACGGAGTAGCTAAGGTAAATATTGATACAGATTTACGTATGGCTTCTACAGGTTCAATTCGTAAGTTCCTGGCTGAAAATCCATCAGTATTTGATCCACGTAAATTCTTGAAAGAATCTACGAACGCAATGAAAGCAATCTGTAAAGCACGTTTCGAATCATTCGGCAGTGCAGGAAATGCGTCAAAGATTACACCGATTTCACTAGATGTTATGTCACAGCGTTATGCAGCCGGTGAATTAGATCAGAAAATTACTTAATTTGAAGTAGTTTTTCTAAGTGTTAAAAAGGAAGGGTGCTCAAAGCACCCTTCCTTTTTTAATGTCTGAAAAAATGACTTGGCTCTGTATATACAGAATTTAAAGTTGAGTGCTGACTTTAAGGTATTTTATTCTTCCAGGTTGAAAACCCATTATCGTTTCTAATAATCATCTGAACACTTAAATCCTGTTCCAAAACTAATTCTTTTCCTTTTTCTTCACCAAGTACCATTAGAGTCGTTGCCCAAGCATCGGCTAGCATTGTTGAATCATTTATTACCGTAACTGAAGCGAGCTTATGATTTATAGGGTGGCCAGTTTTAGGATCTATGATGTGTGAAAGCCTTTCATTGTTTTCTACATAATAATTTCTATAATCACCTGAGGTTGCTACACCAGTATTATTTAGCTCAATGGTGCTATTAAGGGTTCTGTTTTCTGTTTCTGGATTTTCAATAGCTATACGCCATTTTTTACCAGAAGGGTTCTTACCCTTTGCTTGTACTTCACCACCAATTTCTACTAAGTGGTTGTCTATAGATCTACTGCTTAAGTACTCACTTACCTTGTCAACGGCATATCCTTTGGCTATTGAAGATAAATCTATTTTTAGTAAAGGATCCTTTTTCTTAAGTGCATATTGACTCTCATCTGCCTTAAGTTTTTGATAACCAATGCGTGACATTATTAGCTCAATATTTTGTTTCTTTGGTGTTTTAACTTTTATTTTTGGGCCAAAACCCCATAAATCTACTAAAGGCGAAATAGTGATGTCAAAGTAGCCCTTAGAAAGTTTTGAAATAGATAGAGCACTATCTACTACGTGATAAAAATCTTTTGATATAGGAATCCAATTTAACGAAGGGTTGGCGTTAAAGAGGCTAATTTCTGAATCTGATTGGTAAGTGGACATCTTATTATTGATATCTATTAACAGTGCATCTATTTCGGATTGTATGACTTTTTGCTTAGTCAGATCTTTTTTAGAAGCAACTAGGGTAATGTGGTAGCTTGTGCCCATGGTTTTGCCTTGCAAAACTACTTTATTGGACAAGCTAGTATTATCAGAACATGAAACTAAGAAAAAATTTATGAAACAAAGAAATAAAAGACGAAGCAACATACTAAAATTGTGCTTAAAAAGCGTGATCGATTAATATTTCTTGGTTACCGCGCTTTACTTTTACTGAAATGCTGGCGGCTTGTGATAATTCATTTAATACCATTGCGCCTTTGTTTTGATCGTCTAACACAATACCATTTACTTCAGTAATTATATCGTTGGAGCGAAAGTTTAATTGGTTAAACATTCTTCTTTCTTTTCCAGGTTTGATGCGAAATCCTATAAATTGACCATCTACGATTGCAGGTGAAGGCCTTACTACATCCATTAATTTAGTTGGATTAGATATGATATCTTCTCTTAATTTTGCAAGATTGGGTTGTGCAGAATTAGCAGAGGCTAATGGTGAGCGGCTAGGTTTTTTTTGAGTTTCGCTTCCGGGTAACGGCACACCGCCTAAAGCTGAATTATTTGATCGTCTTCTTGAGTTTGGTGCTGCTTTATTAACAGGCAATAATAATTCTTCAGTTTTACCACGGTTATCTAATACCACCTTCTCTGGAAAGATGTCACTGACAGTTACACCTTCTTGAATGGTTTCTCCTTTGCCATATACTTTTTGAGGGCCGTTAGCTGCTGATATTAAAGCAAAGCCTTCTTTAGATTTATAAGCGACTATGCCATGGAGTTTTAAATTTAATTTGGTAGGAGCTACGACTGCCTGTTTTACTGCAACTGGTTTTTTTACTACAGCGGCAACTGGCGCAATCTTAACTTCTCCAAATATGTGTTGATCTGCTATACGTTTGCCATAATTTATTTTAGCTTGAGGCGTGATGAGATTGCTGGTTTCAGTTGCAGAAAAAGTGCTAATTTGGGGAGTTGGAGTCAAAATTAACCACATCAGTTTTGCTAACGAAATACCCAAGGCAATTACAAGCAGAAGACTGATAAAACTTGGAAGTTTTGGTTTTGATTGTAAAGTTGCGCTCATCATACTGCTCTAGGTTATTTGCCGACATAATACTACAGAAAGCGGCTGGAATGTAGGTTGGACTCTTTGCTTAAGTATTGGTTCTACGAACCTAATAATAAGTCTGCAACCTCTTGATATTTTTCAGCGCTTTTTTCTAATATTTCTGTGGGTAAATGCGGGCCAGGTGGTGTTTTATCCCAATCTAGAGTTTCTAGATAATCTCTAATGAATTGTTTGTCGAATGACGGGGGGCTTGTGCCTTCTTTGTATTGATCCGCAGGCCAAAATCTTGATGAATCAGGTGATAGTATTTCATCAATGAGTATTAATCGGCCACTATCATCTAATCCAAACTCAAATTTGGTGTCAGCAATGATAATGCCTTTTGATAAAGCAAATTCAGATGCTTCTGTGTAAAGTTCAATGCTAATGCGGCGAACCTCTTCTGCTAAAAAACCACCAATCTGAGCATGCATTTGTTTAAAAGTAATGTTGATGTCATGACCACCCACTTCAGCTTTTGTGGAAGGGGTGAAGATTACTTCGGGTAATTTTTCTGCTTGTTGTAAGCCCTCAGGCAGGTCAATGCCACAGACTTGGCCTGTTTCTTGGTAATCTTTCCAGCCAGAGCCAATTATATATCCGCGTACAATGGCTTCAACCGGTAAAGGTTTTAGCTTTTTAACGATAACGCTGCGGCCTTCAAGAATTTCTCTCTCAACTTTTGTTAGTTTCAAGTCATTAAGAGTTAGATTACTAAAATGATTTGGCACAATGTGAGAGAGTTTATCAAACCAAAAATTAGAAACTTGTGTAAGCACAACCCCCTTGTTAGGAATGGGTTGAGGAAGAACAACATCGAATGCAGATAATCTATCAGTGGTGACAATAAGCATGTGATTATCATCCACGTCATAAATATCACGAACTTTACCTCGCGTAATCAAAGGTAAGTGCTCTAAATTTGTTTCAAATACTGGAGTTGGCATCGTTTCACTTCGGAAATAGCTGAATAAATAATCACTGTATTTTATCGAACAGAAACAACAAGTGCTATGTAATGCTTAAAAATAAATTCTAATTTTTATCAAATTTATCAAAAGTTCTTCTATACTCACTACCATTCCATTTAGGACAGTCACTTTATTTGACGATGTCTGATTTATGATTAAATACGAAAAAAACCCAAAAAATATTCAAAAACTCTCATTAAAAACTATTCAAGAAAATTCTGATTTATCTCACTTCAACGATAATGAAAAAGCAGTTGCACTGCAGATGATAGCAGCAGCAGGGGATGTTTCGCTTCTTGAAAATATCCGGTTTAGCGAGGGCGCGATAGATGCTGCTTTAGAAGCGCTCGAAGAAGATTTTGATCTTCTATGTGATACAGAAAATGTTGCATGCGCGATGAAGCAAAAATATTTAAAAGACGAGCCCATTTGCTTGATAAATAAAGCCAGTGTAATTTCACAAGCGAAGTCTAATAGGCATACACGAAGCATGGAAGCGGTCGATCTATGGAAGCCTTATCTATCTGATAGTTTTGTCGTTATTGGTAGAGAGCCTACCGCACTCTATCGTTTACTAGAAGTCCTTGAAGAATCAAAAGACGACGAAAATTACAAAAAGCCAAGTTTAATTATCGCAACACCTTCAGGGTTTACCGGAACAATCGGATCCAAGAATTATTTATGGGATAACCATGAACAACTTGATATTCCCTGTATTACAGTATTAGGTCACCAGGGAGGTAGTGATGTTGCCTCTGCAGCCATCAATACTTTACTAAAAATTAGAAAAGAAACAGATGATAGTTAAAGTTGTAAATAAAAAGAACATAAAAAAAGCCCAGTAAACTGGGCTTTTTTTATGTAACTGATTTTTGTTTTATGTTTACCTGTAAACTTCAAGTTTACGAATTTTAGCTAATGACACTGGTGTTGTTGCAATACCTCCGCCTAAGTGCTGCTCAATGACAGCATTGTTTCCTTTTACCTTTCTAAGCAAGCCAGTAATGCTAGTGTCATTTGTATTTAAAATTCTAATATTCTTGCCTACTGCAGAGCGGATTCTTGAAATACTAACCACTCTAAATTTTGGCTCAATATATACTTTCTTTTCTTTTGCCTTCAGTTCTCTGACCGTTGCTGCTGGTAACAAGTCATTTTCTTTAAAAGTAGGTTCGAGATCATCATCAAGTGATATCTCTTCGTCATTCGCTGCGATTACATTTCCATTCTGATCCATACTTGCATCCTGATTAACTTCATCAGTATTTTCTGAGTCATTAGGTAAAACAGCATTTAAATCGCCTGTTGCTACACTTTGAACCATATTCGCATTTTCTTTAGCAACACTAGTCATTTTAGCGACAGTTTCGTTAATTGATCCGCCGTTCAAAACAACCGAGGCAGTTAAGGCAACTAGACTTAATACGATATTTGCAATATTCGTTGTAATGGCACTACCCCATGTCATTACATTGATGTATTTGAACGCCATGCTAGAAACTATAAAGACGATAGCAATGGATAAAATCAGCATGATGTTTGGGTCTATACCACCAAGGAAAATTCCTAAAGGGATAAGAGTGATAGCAGCTGCAATACTTCCTACAATGGATGCTAAGAAAATTCTTCCCATATCTGGTTTCTTAGCATGAAGCATACTTGCTATTTTACTTACCAAGAAAAGAGTGATGAGAAACGCTAAAATGAGTGAGCCGACTAAAATCATGACTGTAACCTTATAATTTTTATATTTTAGATAGAGTGTTAGTTCTATTTCATTAGCTAAACTTTAACGTCTAAGGGGTTATCTATTCAATAAAACTCCGATAAGCGCGCGTCTTATCAAGATAATTTATTAAAAATAGAAGTTAAACGGATCAAACGGTGCTATGAAGTCTTCCTATCTATTACCTAATCTCTATAAAATGCTCGATTTATGAGAGAAAAAGGCCTAAAAGTAGGGGGGTGACCTAATTTAGATTATTTGCAGGATTATTCGCTATAAACTATAAGACGACTAAATTATCACGATGAATCAGCTCTGACTCACCTGTATATCCTAAAATATTACCAATTTTATTACTTGGTTTTTGAGCTAGCAGGGATACTTCTTTATCAGAATAGTTGATTAATCCGCGTGCTATAAGCTGATTGTCCTTATTTTTACAATCAACTACGTCTCCACGTTTAAAACTTCCTTCAGACCTTTCTACCCCAATTGGTAGTAAGCTCGTGCCTTGAGTTTGAATAGCATGACTTGCGCCTGCATCGAGATATAGAGTACCACTAGCCTGTACTTGTCCTGCAATCCACTGTTTTTTTGCCGAGAAATGAGCATCATCGGGTGTTAATAAGGTACCAATTGTCTCTCCAGCTGCTATACGACCTAGTACATTTTTTTCTCTGCCTGAAGCAATAATAGTTGCACAACCAGAGCGAGCGGCACGTTGAGCCGCTGTCAGTTTGGTAGACATTCCGCCGCTACCTAGTGATGTTTTAATTTCACCCACATACTTATGTAATTTTTGATTGCCGGCTCTTTCTTCGGTAATTAATTTTGCATCTTCATTATGGCGAGGGTCTTTATCAAACAGTCCTTGTTGATCGGTAAGAATTACTAATAATTCAGCTTCGGTAATATTTGCCACTAATGCCGCTAAGGTATCATTATCGCCTAGGCGCATTTCTTCTAAGGCAACGGTGTCGTTTTCATTAATGATCGGTAGGGCTTTGAATTTCAGTAAGGCGCGTAATGTATTTCGGGCATTGAGATAACGCTTTCGATTACTTACATCATCATGAGTGAGTAAGATCTGAGCTGCTTGAATATGGTGTTTTTTGAATTGAGTTTCATAAGCTTCAATTAAGCCTGTTTGGCCAATCGCTGCAGCCGCTTGAAGTTCTGCCAATTCTGTTGGGCGCTTAGTCCATCCCATGCGGCTCATACCTTCCGCAACTGAACCTGATGAGACCAAAATAATTTCAATGCCTTGTTGGCGTAACTGGACCATTTGTTCGGTCCAACTGTTTATGGCATCGTAATCCAAGCCTTTGCCATCTTTAGTGAGAAGCGCGCTACCTATCTTAATGACCCAGCGCTTAGCTTTTTGAGTGTATTTAATCCTGCTCATTTTGGTTTTGCGTTTCCAGATAAGCTTTATCATCGAGTGATTGCATAATTTGGTTGGTTAATGCTTTAGTATTTAGACCTGTGGCAGCTGAGATCCTAAATACTTTACCTTTCCAGTCGAGTCGCTTCACTATGTCATCACAATGCTGCTGCTGTTTTTCAGGAGGGAGAAGATCGATTTTATTGAGTACTAACCAACGCTCGCGCTCTTCTAACTCAGAACTAAATTTTTGTAACTCTTTTTCTATTATTCTAATAGATTCTACAGGGTCTTCGTTCTCATCCATCGGGGCAACATCAACTAGATGTAGCAATAGACTTGTTCTAGATAAATGCTTTAAAAACTGTATCCCTAGACCAGCACCTTCTGCTGCACCCTCAATTATTCCAGGAATATCTGCAATAACGAAACTTTGATAGGAATCGACTTTAACAACGCCAAGATTTGGGTATAGCGTAGTGAAAGGGTAATTTGCAACTTTTGGTGTTGCAGAAGAAACAGTGCTAATTAAGGTAGATTTACCAGCATTTGGCAAACCAAGAAGCCCTACATCAGCAAGCACTTTCATTTCTAGCCTGAGAGAACGTGTTTCACCTTCAGAACCTGGCTTAGTTTGACGAGGTGCTCTATTCACAGAGCTTTTGTAGCGTAAGTTCCCTAAGCCATGAAAGCCACCTTGAACGACTTTGATCATTTCTTCGTCTTTGGTCAGGTCACCAATCATTTCGCCAGTTTCTTCTACATAGATCATTGTTCCTATAGGCACTTGAACAATTTTGTCCTCACCCTTAGCACCGGTCATATTTCGACTAGCGCCATTTTCTCCGCGCCCAGCTTCATAAAACCGTACATGTCTGAAGTCAGCTAAAGTGTTTAAGCCTTTATTGGCTTGTAGATAAACGCTGCCGCCATCACCACCATCGCCACCATCAGGTCCACCGAACTCAATGTATTTTTCACGACGAAAACTGGCAATACCGTTTCCTCCGTCGCCGGCTTTAACAATAATTACAACTTCATCTACAAATTTCATGGTTTGAGTTTATCTGAATCTAATAAAAATAACAGGCAATAAAAAACCCCGACAAGCGGGGCTTTTATTAAAGTTGTGAGTAACTTATGCCGCTTGGATACTTACAAACTTTCTGTTTTTCGGGCCTTTTACTTCAAAAAGAACAACCCCGTCAGTTTTTGCAAATAAAGTGTGGTCTTTGCCACAGCCTACGTTTGTACCCGGGTGAAAGTGAGTTCCACGTTGACGAACTATAATGCTTCCAGCAGAAACTAATTGGCCACCAAAGCGCTTAACACCAAGGCGATTTGAATTTGAATCACGACCGTTTCGTGTACTACCCGCTGCTTTTTTATGAGCCATTTTAATAACCTCTGTAATAAACCGGAGTAAAATCCCAGTTAATATATAATTTGTTTAAGCCGCGAAAGTCTACAAGCACTTATATACTTAGTCAAATATTATATTTGCTATTTTAATCAATAAAACGCAGTGAATTTCGACATCTGCCTTGACACTTACCCTGCATCTACCTAGCATTCCCTAATTCAATAACATTAAGTCAAAGAATTTGCGTGGATTATAAAACAATACAGAATCTGGTTGAATCAGATATGAAGGCTGTTGATGCCTTAATTCAAAATAGACTCCAATCAGATGTTGTACTGGTCAATCAATTGAGTCATTACATTATTAATAGTGGCGGCAAAAGGTTAAGACCTATGTTGGCACTTCTGATGGCCCGTGCCTGTGGATATGATGGAAAAAAGCATGTAGATATTGCTGCTATCGTTGAATTCATCCATACAGCCACCTTATTGCATGATGATGTAGTGGACGAGTCTGATATGCGACGAGGCAAAGATACGGCAAATAATGTTTGGGGAAATCAAGCAGCTGTATTAGTCGGTGATTTTCTCTATTCACGTGCTTTTGAAATGATGGTAGATGTCAATGAAATGCGCGTTATGAATATCATGGCAAGCACTACCAACATTATTGCTGAAGGTGAAGTATTACAACTACTTAATATAAATGATGCTAATACTAGCGAAGAGCGTTATTTAGAAGTTATTTACTCCAAAACCGCCAAACTCTTTGAAGCAGCTTGCCAGCTCGGTGCCGTTTTATCAGGTCTGTCTAGGGAAGATGAGCTTGTTGTTGCAAAATTTGGAACGCACTTAGGTACAGCATTTCAATTAGTTGACGATATTTTAGATTACAGTGCAGACAGTGATGAAATGGGTAAAAATGTTGGAGACGACTTGGCAGAAGGTAAACCTACATTGCCACTAATTTATGCACTAAGCGAAAGTGAAAAGAGTGGGCATACAGAAGATGCCGATATGATAAAAAAAGCGATCGAAGAAGGTGGCCTTGATTTAATTGAAGAGATAACGGACATCATTAAAAAGACCAAGTCCTTAGAATATACAATTGAAGTTGCTAAAAAAGAAACGATCTTGGCAACTGATTGCTTAAAGGTATTACCAGATTCAGAATTTAAATCTGCTTTATCTAATTTGGCAAATTATTCTTTAAGCAGAACAACTTAATATAAACTTCTTAAATCTAGAGAATTAGAAAAAATATTAAATTTAATAAAGTTTAACCGTAAGATTTGTATCAGCTAAATCAATGATATGATTCTATTTAATTAAACCATGGATCGAAGTAATGAAACTATCTAATAACTCAATCGGTATATTAATTTTTACAATTTTGGCAGCGGCTGTTTTCTTTTTTATGGCCAAGCGTCCGGCTGTTGAAGGTAATGCATTAAATTTTGGAGTTCCAATCTCGTCTCAAGCTAGCGCTGTTTCACCTGCAGAAGAAGTTGCTCCTAAAGTAGAAGAAGCTGCAAAATCTGAAGCAGTAGAAACCGATGCTGTAGAAACTCCTGAAGTTAAGGCTGAACCTGAAGAAAATACAGAACCAGAAACTGCCCCAGTTGAAGAAAATACACCTGCAACAGAGAAGCCCGCTGCAGAAAGCGCACCAGAGACAGAAGAGGCTCCAGCAACAGAAGAAGCGGTTCCTGCAATGGAAGAAACAAAGAAAGAAGCTACTAATACAGATGAAGCTGGCGCGAAGCCTGCTACTGAGACATCAACAGCAGATTAGTTATTAGACGCGTCCTGCGCCTACAAATTTCTTTCGCCAGTAGCTATTAAAACTGGCCACAGAAACGTTTTTGCCCCTTCTGGGGGCATGAATGAATTTATTCCCGCCTAGATAGATACCAACATGATTTACTTTAGCTCGGGTTCTTCTCGTATGAAAGAAGACTAAATCACCAACTTCCAGGTGCTTTAAAGCCACTCTTTTTGCATGTTTGTATTGAGCTGCAGCAGATCTTGGAAGATTTACTTTTATCATTTTGTAAGCGTATTGGATGAGACCGCTACAATCGAATCCCTTTTTAGGATTGTCACCCCCCCACTTATAGCGCTTATTTATTTGCTTCTTTGCCACTTGAAGTGCTTTATATTTGTGCGGCGTATTATTTTTAGCCTTAGAAGCTCGATTAGTTTTAGCTTTTGTATTGCCTTTAATTAGCAAATCGTAAGCTTGGTTTATATCAATATCGACTTTCTTTTTTGAGCTATTAGCAAAACTTGTCCCTTGAATACAAAACAAGCTAACTATAATTAAACTCATTGAAACTGCTTTTAAGCGTTTCATAATTTCCCCTTTGATGTGCCTATATATCTAAATATTATTGTTTTTTTGGTTAGATTTTAAAATCCGCGCGAATATTAGGCTAAATTATTTTATTCAGCAACTGCAACTGATGACTGGAGTCTTTTTAGTCACTTTAATTCATAATCATGAGTAATTTTGGCTGTTTTTCCAAGCATTATAGAAGCAGAGCAGTATTTATCTGCGGAAAGTTCTATAGCTCTTACCACTCTTTTTTCTGATATATCATTTCCAGAGATAATAAAGTGGAGGTGTATATTGGTAAAAACCTTCGGCTCGGTTTCAGCGCGTTCTGCGGTTATTTCAACCTCGCAATCAACGATGTCTTGTTTACTTTTTTTAAGCATGGAAACAACATCAAAAGAAGCACAGCCACCTAAACCCAATAGAAGCATTTCCATTGGACGTATGCCAAGGTTTCTGCCGCCGTGTTCAGGAGGCCCATCCATAACGACTGAATGCCCACTTCCTGATTCCCCTACAAAGCTCATATTATCGAGCCATTTCACCCTTGTATTCATTGTAAATTCTCTTTAAGACTAATTTCAATTTCATCCATTAATAAGCCAGATATATTTGCCGAATAGATTGTGTCTAACTCGCGAATGCAGGTAGGACTGGTGACATTGATTTCAGTAACATAGTCTCCAATGACATCTAACCCTACGAATATGAGGCCCATTTCTTTCAGTTTTGGTCCTATTGCATTACAAATCTCGAATTCTCTTTCGGTAAGGTCTACGCCTTCATAGCTGGCACCAGCCGCTAAATTACCTCGACTTTCACCTTTCGCAGGTATTCTTGCTAATCCATGAGGAAATGGTTTTCCATTAATGACTAATATTCTTTTATCCCCATTTTTGAATTCTGGAAGAAAGCGTTGAGCCATCACGGTTTGAGTGCCGTTATTTGTTATTGTTTCTAGAATGACACTTCTATTGGCATCACCTTCCTGAATTTGGAATACCATTGAACCACCCATACCATCAAGGGGTTTTACAACAATTCGTTTAAGCTGCTCATGGAATGCTTTGATCCGCTGAATATCTCTGGTAACAAGTGTTTCGGGGGAAAATTCTGGAAACCAGGCAGTAAAAAGTTTTTCATTAGCGGTTCGTATACTAGAAGGTTTGTTGACGACTAAGCATCCTTTTTGTTCAGCCAATTCTAGAATATAGGTGGAATAAATGTACTCCATATCAAATGGAGGATCTTTTCTCATTATTATGCAGGATAGTTCATGTAACGGTCTGTCACTGGATTCTTCTAATTCATACCAGGAATCAGGATTATCAGTGACCTTAACCTTAGACATATTGGCAAAAGCTATACCATCTTTAACATATAAGTCTTTCTGGGTAATATAATATATAGAGTAACCTCTTCGTTGTGCTTCGAGCATCATTGCGAAAGAGCTATCTTTTTTAATATTTATTGATTGAATAGGGTCCATGACGACCCCTAAGCTGATTTGTTTTTGCATAGATAAACAGTGTTCAATAATGAAAGACATCAATATTGTATGCTAAAACGAACATAAGCAATTAGAAATACGCAAAAAAAAGGCGGACATAAAGTCCGCCCAAAGTTGCGAGGGAGTCGGTACAGAGCAAACCGCTAGATTTTGCTCGTGAATATGGTTGGTCTACAAATCCCCTTTGATCAAGCCCAACTTAACCGTCTCACACATGCTCTGTGGCAATTCATTTAATAAAGGTTCATTTATTTGTGTTAAATTGTCTTTTTTTTATCATTTTGGATAAAATAAATTATTTTGAACATTTTATTTAGTCGAAACTACAGAATCAATGGACGCAGTTGTGAAGAACAATAAGCAAACAGTTGAAGAAAAGACGATACGTGATACCGAGTTATTAAAAAAGATATCTGAAGGTGATCGTGACGCATTTACAGAGTTATATATAAGCTACCAACCAAGGCTTATTAAATTTTGTAGTCGTATGTTGAAATATGATGTTGCATTGGCTGCGGATATTGCCGATGAAGCACTTATTGAAGTATGGAAATCAGCTGGTAGCTTTTCAGGACTTTCACAACCATCTACCTGGATACATTCGATCGCACGTTTTAGGATGATCGGTTATTTAAGGAAGAACAAAGAGTTATTGCAGGATGATGATTTTGAACAACTAAATATAGAGGACACAGATCTATTACCAGAACAAGAAGTGATTATTTCAGAGAGAGACCAGGAAATAGTCGACAATTTAGCAAAGCTTAGCGAGAAACATAGAGAAGTTATAGAATTAGTTTACTATCGTGAATTGTCTATAAAAGATATTTCAGTGATGTTAGATATCTCTGAAAATACCGTTAAAACTCGGATGTTCTACGCAAGAAAGCACTTGAAATCACTTCTTTCAAATACAGATCTTTTAGACCATGAATATTGATACTAAGAATAATGAAATCCCGGAAAGGGCGCTAGAGTTACTACCTTGGTTTGTAACTGGACAGCTTTCTTCTGAAGATAATGCTTACTTTAAAGAAGTATTACAGTCTAATAGTGTGCTTGAATCACTCGTAGAGGAAGAACGTAACGTTTTTAATCTAATGACAGAGGATAAATCATTAATAGGTTTATCAACGCTTGCGTCACCAGAATCTAGACTTGAAAATGTTTTCAAGCAGATCGACAATATTTCAGTCGAAACACCATCAAGTATTTCAACTAATGAAAATCAAAGTTTCGTAGATAAAATTAAAAGTGCTATTTCAGTATGGGTGCCAGCCACGTTTGGTGTGACTGAGTATGCACGTTTTGCTAGTGTTGCTTTATTAGTAATATCTTTATCAGTAATGATGGCTTTTGTAGCTCCTTTGTTTACAGCAGATAGTGAGTTTACACCAGCAGCTGCAAAATCTGCGGAAGTCGTCAACGATAAATCAACTACCATTTTGCTTGTAGGTACTAATGGTTCAATGGATTCGTTACAGTCACTCCCTTTGCTTAAAGGAAAGCTTAAGAAAGTTGAGTCTGTTCCAGGTAAGGAAGGCATGTACCAAATTAGTTTTAATCAAAAGTTGAATAATGCCCAGATAAAAGAAGTATTATCTTCTCTATCTTCTAACAAAGACTTGATATGGTTTGCCGGTGAAGCATATTAAATTATCTATTTTAAGTAGTGCTGCTATTTGCAGCCTTGCTATTGGCGCAGTTCAAGCCGATGAATATGCTTTGGATGACGAAAACAAAGAGCCATTGTATTTTGATTTTGTCTATGAACCAAAAATAGTAAAAAAACCAAGAAGATCAAATTATATTAAAGATGAAGTTGTATTGTTGTATGCAACTGAAGATATTTCAAAAGTTAAGAATATTACTCAAAAGTATAATTTAAATCCTGCAAGTAGTACGGTTCTTGCTTCAGTTAAAACAGGGATGCTTGTCGCTAAAACTAATGGCCAAGATCCTTTAAATCTCAGTGCATCAATAAACAAAAAAGAAAAAAGTGTAAACGCTGAGACTAACAATATTTTCAAAACTGCTTCAGCATCCTATAAAAATGCTTATTCGATGTATGAGACGGGTGTTAGTTACGTACACGAAACTACCAAAGGCAAAGGCACAACCATTTGCATGGTTGATACTCCAATCGATATTTTCCACCCATCGTTATCTAATGCTCATATTGAAACAAAAGACTTATTTGAAGTTGATATAAAAAACCAGGAAGCTTTGCTTCATGGAACATCTGTTGCGGGTGTATTAGTCAGTCAAAATCCACATATAGGTATAGCGCCTAAGGCAAAGCTATATTCCATTGGTGCTTTTAAAGCTGAAAAGAATCATCCTTCAGTGTTAAAAGGTTCTTCAGCTGATGTTGCAAAGGCTATTGATGCTTGTATCCAGCATGATGTAGATGTCATCAATTTAAGTTTTACTGGCGGCAAAGATTCTATTGTAGAAAAGATGGTTAGAAAAGCGGTCGCAAAAGGTATTGTTGTTGTTGCCGCTGCCGGAAATGGTGGAAATTGGGGTAGTACAATATACCCAGCCCTAATTCCGGGAGTGATCGGAGCTACCGCAGTTGATGAGAATAAGAAATTATTCAATATGGCTGATAAAGGTCGTTTTATAGATTACTCAGCACCTGGCGTAAATATATTAACGATTGCCCCTGAGGGTAAATATAAATTAGCGACTGGTACTTCAATTTCTTCAGCGCATGTTAGTGGAATCGTTGCCCTCCTGCTTTCGCAGAAGAGTAATAATAATCTAAACTCAGCGCTTACCAAAACAGCTGTTGATCTAGGTAAGCCTGGAAGAGACGATGAGTATGGTGAAGGCCTTATTAATGCTAGTAAAGCATTAGCCGTTTTTAAAGCTCCAAAGCCTTAACATTCCCTATTAATAGTTAACCCAATCTTTGGGTTTTAGGAAGTGATTATATAGTTTTGCTTCTTCAGAGTTTTCTTCTGGCTGCCAATTATATTTCCATTTCACTAATGGTGGCATAGACATCAATATAGATTCTGTACGACCTCCTGATTGTAATCCAAACAGTGTTCCGCGGTCATAAACCAGATTATATTCTACGTATCTACCGCGTCTATAGAGTTGAAAGTCTCGTTCTTGTTCTCCATATTCCAACTCTTTTCTACGGGCAACTATCGGTCTGTAAGCATTGATGTAGCTGTCTCCAATGGCTTTCATGAAATCAAAGGACTTTTCAAAATCCCATTTATTTAAATCATCAAAGAATACTCCGCCGATTCCACGCTGTTCATCACGGTGTTTTAGATAAAAATAGTCATCGCACCATTTTTTGTATGTATCATAAACATCCTCTCCAAATGGCTCACATGCTTGTTTAGCTGTTTGGTGCCAAAACTTACAATCGTCATCAAATCCATAGTAGGGTGTTAGGTCATAACCTCCTCCGAACCACCATACTGGCTCTTCACCTTCTTTTTCAGCGATAAAAAAGCGGACATTGGCGTGCGATGTAGGAATATATGGGTTTTTAGGGTGAATAACTAAAGACACTCCCATTGCTTGAAAGCTTCTACCAGCTAATTCAGGTCTATGAGCAGTTGCTGACCCAGGCATTTTATCGCCTCTAACATCAGAAAAATTCACACCACCTTGTTCAATGACTGCTCCGTCAACAAGTAGTCTTGTCCTCCCCCCACCATACATAACGGGTGAATCAGGTTTTGGTATGCGGGTCCAGGAGTCTTCTTCGAAGATGCCCTTACCGTCTTCCTCAGCAAGTTGTTCGCAGATAGAGTCCTGTAATCCAAGTAAGTAGTCTTTAACGGCTTGAATATCTGGTGCTTGCATAATTAATACCTTTTCTGAATCTGTTTAATTTTGTTGTTAATATATCGTCGATGCAATTGTTACTAAGATTATTAAAGTTATTATTTCGACGCTTACATTTTATAGTAATTGGAATAGTCGTGTTTGCAATTACTGCGATGATTTCTTTGTACTTTATTAATCCCTATAACATTAAATCTAATAATATTCGTCCTCGTATCATCGGAATGGATATCTATCGAATACCAAGTAAATCAATG
Organism: uncultured Cocleimonas sp.; assembly: GCF_947495625.1. GTDB lineage: Bacteria > Pseudomonadota > Gammaproteobacteria > Thiotrichales > Thiotrichaceae > Cocleimonas. The sequence continues at coordinate 11,387 of NZ_CANLZW010000030.1, read as the reverse complement.
CAGCCATTGTTAAATCCTGGAGATGTTATCGTGATTTCTAATAAGGCTTATTTAGAAACGGCAATAAATCGGAACGAAATTATAGTGTTTAATCGCAAGCCTAATGAAAAGACCGGTAAAGTCATCCCTTTTATAAAACGCGTAGTGGCTTTGCCTGGAGATCTTTTGAAAATTCACAAAGGTTTTACATATGTTAACGGTAAACAGATATCTGAGTCTTATATAAAAAGTGCGAATAAAATAAAACAGTATTCTTTAAACATGACTGAGATTCAGATCCCTAAAGATAAACTATTCGTACTTGGTGATAATAGGGACAATAGCAATGACAGTAGAATGTTTGGCGTTATTTCAAAGTCAGATGTGGTGGGTAAAGCGACAGCTATAATTTACAGTGCTAATGGTAAGTCGGGCGGAGAAATAAAATGAAAGGTGTTTTTGTAACAGGCACAGATACCGACGTTGGAAAGACTTGGGTAGGACAGAAAATCATTCAACAGTTAACCAAGGATGGTATTTCTGTAGAACCAAGAAAACCGATAGAGTCAGGCTGGCCTGATGACATTACACAAAGTGATGCGTGGAAACTATCTCATGCTTCTAATAAAGAAGATAAATTAGAGTCTATCTGTCCTAATCGATTCCTGGCAGCTATTTCTCCAGACAGGGCTGCCAAAATTGAAGGTAAGCTAATTACGATTAAACAGTTGTCTTCGCAGTGTGTCGAGAATTATAACGCTGAGGATGATTTTTTATATGTAGAAGGGGCAGGAGGGTTCTATTCTCCAATTTGTTCCGATGGTTTAAATGCTGATTTAGCGATAGCGTTACATTTACCGGTTATTTTAGTGGTGGCAGATCGTCTTGGCTGCATTAATCATACATTGCTCAGTATTGAAGCCATTGAAAAGGCGGGATTAACATTGTTAGGTGTTGTTTTAAATAATATTGAAGGTAGTAATTCTAGTAGTCATAATATGAATAATTATGAAGACTTATTAGAAAAGATTGATTACCCGCTGGTTTCTTTTAACAGTATTAACAAAAGTTTTGAAACAGCCAAAGATATCTGTAAATGGTTTGTTCTTTAGTAGTTAGTTTTTTCGAGCATTTAATTATTTGCGTTTCGATTTACGTCTTTTTTTGCTCTTCTTTTTGCTTTTTTTCACTTTAGCGAAATCTAAAGACCTAACTGTAGTAACACGAGCAAGAATTTTAATAATGCCTTGATGCTTTAAATGACGGGCAAGTCCCAGAGCTGTTTTACCGTCTGAGTTTCTTATATCTGGGTCCACACCAACTGATAAGAAGTATTGAACTAATTGCCAGTGACCATAGCGCGCGGCGACGTGTAAAGGAGTCCAGTTTTTATCAGTTTTTTGGCCTGGATTGAGGCCATGTTTAACCAGTACTTTAGCAACATCAATCAGGCCATTCGCACTAGCTATATGAAGAAGAGTAACCCCTCTTGCTCCTTTTTCATTAACATCTGCACCGTTATCGATAAGATCAATAACCATTGATGCCCAGCCTCTAGATACCGCAATACCGAGAGGAGTTTCACCCTCTAAGTTTTTATAGGTAGGAGAGGTTCCTGCTTTGAGAAGTTGCTTCGCTCGCTGAGTTTTTCCAGCTTTCAGTGCCTCTAGCAATTCGACTTCAAGTACAGGGTTAGATGGCGGTTTATTTCTTTTAGGTTTTTTTGGAAGGGTTTTAAGGTCTTGTTTTTCTGGCTTATTCTTTGATTTGTTAGATGACTTACTCGAATTGAATTTCTCTGAGCCGGAACTTAATAACATCAAAACTTCTTCAGACAAAGGCTGTCCATTTGCGTCAAGTAATGCTGTTTGTTTTGCAGTAGCGCTAGAACTAAGAACAATCCCGCTAATAATTAAAAGCGCACAATGAAACGTATTAATTAAGATTTTGTGCTTATTCATGGCCCGTCCTGAACTCGAGAATTATTATTGGTCATATTCTAACAGAATATTTCATAGATAATTCTAAAATCACCTAAAAGCCGGGGGGTGTCCTTTTATCTTGTATTTGTCGTTGTAAAACGTGTTTAGTAGCTACGGAATACACCAATCATTACACCCTGTATTTCCACTTGATCAGCAGGATAGAACATTGATTGTAATTGACTATTAGCGGGTCTTAATTCAACTACTCCTGTATCTTTAGGATGATAATATTTGAGTGTCGCTTCATAACGATCCACCAAGGCAACAACAATTTCACCTTCTCTGGCCGAATTTTTCTTTTGTATGACTACGTAATCTTCGTCCCAGATACCGGCCTCTATCATAGAGTCACCAGCAATCTTTAATACATACCGTCCAGGACCACAAAATAACTGGGCAAGATTGATATTTTGTTGATCTGGTATTGCTTCAATGGGAAATCCTGCCGCGATTCTTCCCATATAAGGTAGGCTACCTTCCTCTTCGAAAGGCTCAATTAATTGATAAGCTGCTTTGCCATCAGCTTCTTGCAGGTAGTTATTATTTATTAAGGTACGAATATGTTTATGTATGGTGCTGCGACCAATACCAATATGCTGTCCTATTTCTTCCAGTGTAGGCAAGTAACCCATTTCCTGGGCCATTTCCTGGATGGTATTTAAAACCAATGATTGTTTTGATGTCAACATATCGTTCTCCCTTTGTTTCTCAGTTTTCTTTATAGCGAACAAAAAAGAAACTTACAAGAGTTATTTCAATTACTTGCGTTTGTATTGAAATACCACAGGAGTACTCAGGATAAGTATCAAAGAAAAAAATGAGTAGATAAACATATCTTTTTAATTTGACAGATTACAGCCATAATGGTTTTTAAGGTATAGTAAGTGGCTGAAAATAAAGAATAATATCAACTATTATTTATGGGTTGAATTTTAAAAACTGCATTGAATTATCTTCAAAATACCCATCACTTCATCGTGTTAATCCAATATCGCTTAACAACCTTTACTATTTATATTAGTATTTAGTTACGGGTGTCCTCTGTGGTATTCGGAAAGTGTGCGGGTAGTCCCTTGAGCCTAATTACAAACTCCGGGGGTTAGAGAAAGTTTTGTGAGCATGACTGCTACGGCGGTAAGCCTAATAAGCTTTTAAAGACTCCCACTTGAACCTTACTGGTTCAAGGTCAATGTACACTTTGCGATATCTTGGTAGGCACCCTTTTTTGTGCCTGTCTATTCGGTAAGCTTTAAGATATAGCTTCTATTCTACTAATCGCTAATTTTACAAAAAAGCACACGCTTTAGGAATCTTTTGTGCGCTGTTTCTTGGGTCTATATCATTTGCCCAATCAATGACGGGTGCATTACTACCAAATGGTTCGTCATAATCAATCCAGTAAACTTCTTTTTGCTTTTTCTGCGTTGTATATTTTGCGTCATAGCCAAGAAAACGAATATATTCGGAATGTCGACGTGCTTCGCCTAATGAATCAAAAGATCCCAATGCTATGGCATTTTTATACGGCCCTGAATCGATAATTTTAAAGTCAGTGACTTCCTGATTTCTAATATCGTTGATAACTTTGATAGCTTCTGAACGATTACTAAAAGGTTCCAGGTATACCAAAAAATTAAGCGTCTGCATGGTTTTTTGTTTATGTATTTCTGTTGCCAAGCCAAAATTATTTATATTTTGTGCGATTATTTTGGCTGTTTTTTCACTGTTAAATGGCCCAAAGGTGTAGCAACTACTTTGTCGTGTTGAGCTATCACTTTGGTAGATATCGTTATTTTGTATAGGCAGCAATGTTAAGCTGGGAACATTTTTTTCCACTAAAAGTGGGGGGGTGTCATAATTCTTCCCCATCGTTAGGGTCCATATTAAATAAAAGGCATTTAGACCGAGTAAAACGATTATGATGTTTTTAAGAAGTGAATTAGACATTTCTTGCTAAATCTTCCTTGATCACTTTAAGGCCATACATTAGAAGGTCTGGTTGCAAGTCGTATTCACTTTCCATATATGGCAATAAGCTCTCTGCTGCGCCACCACAAATAACTCTTTTGATTTCAAGTTCGTCTTTTTGGTTTTGGTTAATGCCATTTTCAGGGTCATTCTTACTAGTAAGCTGAGACTGTTTGATAAGTTGTTGTTCCATCATGTTACAAATATGTTCTATTGCACCAGCATGGCCCAATAAGCATCCACTTGCTATTGCTTGTGTGGTTTCTTTAGAAAAGCATTCAGGGGTAAATACATGGGACTCATTGCCCCATAATCCAAGAAGCTCGGTATTTTCTAATAAACTTTCGGAACACAAATGTAGGCCGGGAAGAATAACGCCCCCGAGATGCTGTCCATTTTTATCAACCGCGTCGATAGTTGTTGCTGTTCCTGAATCCACCACGATACAAGCCCTGTTTCCATTCGTTGAGTTGTTATGTAGATGATATGCAGAGATTATTCCAACAAACCGGTCAGTGCCTAATTTAGTTGGATCCGCGTAGCCGTTTTTTATATTGCTCAGTTCATTTACAGAGGCGACTTCAATAAATTTCATTTGCTGTTCAAGAGCAATTTTTTCGGCAGCACGAGAGAATGTACCGCCCAATACTGAGACCATAATCACGGTATGACTATCATTATTGGAAGTAACTATTTTTTCGTAAACCTCTATGGGTAATTCGTATTGATGGGATGCTGAAGTCTGTTCAGATAATGAGTTTTCATCACTCAAAGTGGCCCATTTAAGGTGTGAATTACCAGCGTCAATTAATAGTGTTTTCATTGATTAGTTGAGCCTGTGGTTGTTTGACTGCGTAAACTGTTGCAACGATTTTTTATCAAGCCTTATATCGGCAGAAGAATAAAACTGGATTTCACCTGAAGAGCTTATAATCCCGAGTCTTCCATGTTGATCAATATCATCAACTTTACCTGAGATAATGCTCCCTTGATGCTGAAAATTTACACTTTCCCCCTGCAAAATATCCCATTCTGCCCATAATTTTTTAAAGTGGTGAAAGTCCATGGTAGCAAAGTTTTTAAGGTGGATAGATAGTCTGTGGATAATGCTGATCAAAAGTTCATCGCGTGAAAATTCATTATCATGCATTGCATCTTTTACCGAGGTAATGCCCTGATTAATATTGTCTGCCTCTATTCCGTTTAAAGAGATATTTAAACCGATGCCTATAATAAATTGATCTGAGTAGTTTGACGTTTCTATCAAAATACCTCCCATCTTTTTACCTTGCCAGTAAATATCGTTGGGCCACTTAACGCCATGCCCTTTCAATCCAATATCTTTTAATGCTTCGGCAATTGCAATGCCCGTGACTAAACCTAATAGAGAACGGTGCTGAGTTTCATCAAGCAGGCAAAAACAAAATGATAAATAAATATTACCACTGTCTGGTGAAACCCAGTTATTGCCACGCCTTCCACGGCCATTGAATTGCTTTTCGGATAGGCAAACATCTCCACATTGACCATTATCTTTTAACCATGTATTGGTAGAATTTATTTCGTCAAAATAATGAATTTTTCCAGGAATATGGGAACTAGTTTCACCTAAGATCAGATCAATATCATAAGGTTTATGTTTTGTCGGCATACGCAGGCAAGCGCTCTTCGGTAATATATTTGAAGGCTATAATAGCACCAATTAAAGCGATAATTGCAGATGATAAGAATGTCCAGACTGCACCCATAGAGTCCCATGCATAACCGCTGAGTAAATGACCTAAAGTTCCTCCTAAACCAAAACTCATTCCAGCATAAAGTGCTTGGCCGCGGCCTTGAAGTCGTCCGGGGAACAAAGTATGAATAAGGTAAATAGCACAGGCGTGAAATAAGCCAAAACTTGCAGCGTGAAACAGTTGAGAGATGATCAGCAATATAAGATTATCAACCCATAGCGCCAACATTACCCATCTTAAAGCTGTGATAAACAAGGCGATAGCAAATAAATGACAGACACTGAACTTAGTCAGTAAACGTCTCATTAAAAGAAAAAGTACTACCTCCGCAAAAACGCCTAATGCCCACATGGCACCTGAGAAATCACGCGAATATCCATGGCCTTCCAGATAAATAGAGAAAAAAGTGTAGTAGGCGCCATGGCTTAAAGACTGAAAGAAGCAGGCTAATAATAATGCCATGACAATCGGCTTTTTAAGCGTTTCTATAATATGTGTTTGTTTACTTTGATAGCTATGATGTGATGCTCTATCTCCAACTAAAAATGTTGTGACAGTGCTTGCTACCAGTAACGCCAGTATTATCAGTGGCAGCAGAGAAATATTACTGCCGCCAATAATCATCGGCAAAACCAAAGCCACCACAATGAAGCCAACTGAGCCCCAAAGTCTTATGTCACTATACCGATTTGTATCATGCGCTAGATGATTGAGTGTGAGCGCTTCATATAAGGGTAATGCGGCGTTCCAGAAAACGCCGAAAAAAGCCATTACCAAGGCAAACCACCAAAAACTTTGATAGGGAATGACGCCCGCAAATACAATCACGGATATAAACATAGATCCCTGAATAATAACTAAACGCTTTTCTATGTGATCAGAGATCCAGCTAAACAGATAGGGTGATATGACCTTACTCGCCATGACAATGGCAAGCAGTTCACCAATCTCATTCGCTGTGAAATGTAGAGACTTTAGATAGAGTGACCAATAGGGTAGAAATGCACCCAGGCCCGCGAAATAAAAGAAGTAGAAAGCTGAAAGCTGAGTGTATTGTGTTTTTCGCATTTAAAGTCAGTATACGATTTTGGCCATGACCTTAAAATCGCGAAGTTACAAAAGCCAAAGTATATGGCTTGTTGCTTAGGCTGACTATTTATTTGATTATAAAAAAATGCTTATAAGTAGGGGGGTGACCTAAGAGCCACTCTAAACCTATCGTGCGCCTAATATTGATAGTAAACGTTGGTCATTTACATTTCTTGCCATGTCTACAGCAGTCAATCCATCTGAGGTTCTTGAGTATGCAGGTGAGCCATGATTAACCAGAAAATTAACAATATTCGGGTGACGAAAACGTACCGCATGATGAAGAGGTATCCAGTTCTTTACTGTTCTGGCGTTAACGTAAGCGCCTTTGTTTACTAGAAATATGACTGCAGAATAATGACCACGAGCGGCAGCCATGTGCAATGCAGTTTCTCTTTCTTGGTTTGAGATATTGATATCCAAACCTTGAGACAAAAGCGTTCTAAGTTGATTGACGTTACCTGCATTTGCTGCAGCAAATAAATCATCAGCTTCTGGTGTTGCAACTGGGGCAGGTGCACTGGGTGGATTATACGGTTGATTGCTAGATACATTTTGAGCAGAAGATTGTGGCATCCCCTGTTCTGTCTGTTGCTGTTGCGCATACCATTCAAGAAGTCGCATTTCGCGTATTCTCTGTTGTTCAAAAGTATCTTGATCAGCGACATAATCTTGCGCATGGCTCACTGAAATGACATTCAAACTCAGAATTAACAGTGTGATGAAAGTTAAATGCTGCTTGCGCTTAGTATTTTGCATGGTATTCCCCGGTGAAGTACGACTTCTTAAACAGTTTGATTTAATGAATTAGTATAGATAGGAAGCGCTTGAAACCATGCTGGTAACAGATAAAGGTGCACAAAATAATGATGACTGCATTAAAGCCTGCAATAAAGGAATGTAAAGATTGTTGAATTTTTGTCAAACTCGACTAGTATTTTAGATTCTGAGTTAACTGTCCCCTACCACTGTATTGATGAAGTCGTTGTTTTTATTTTTATTGGTTATTTATACCTTAGTCTTTACTGTTGCATGTAGTAGCGATGATCGGGTATCTGCATTAAAAAAATGTACCGTATTAGGGGGAGAATCAATCCTTTACGCACGAGCCAACTACGTAAAATTATTCCACTATTTCAATCCAGACAAGTTTTCAGACTCATATGAGCAGACTAAAGAGTTTGATCATGTTACTACCAGAAATATTATCAATACTTACGATATTGCTATTCGCAAATTAAAAACAGACGATGAGGATACGAGATCTTTGCTTGTTTCGTGTCAGCAACTGGCAGATTTTAGTAAGACATTAGTCGATCAATCTTATCCAAGGGCCATGTCTCATCAAAGTAAACATGATGTTTTAAGTGATGCGTTTTTTATTGAAATCAATCAAATCGTAAAGTTTGACAATAAAATTGGCGAATTTGATAAGAATCTCAAGAGCTTTAAGCAATATGTGGATGAGTATCGCAACGCGGTGCAAAGCTACGTCACCAAATATAAGGATGAGCTTCCAGAAGAATTTATTAGTTCTCTTTAGGTTTTTTAGTGACAGGATCTTCTAACAACAATACCTGCTTATAACGAAAACACTGTGTACTCAAATCTAAGTCATTTTAGCTATCAATGTTTTAGCCTTTTCAGCATCTATCAAAATCTGCTCTTTTAATTTATCGAGGTTTTCAAATCGTTTTTCTTCACGAATAAACTCAAGTAATTCTACGCAGACGTATTTTCCATAGACAGAATCTGAAAAATCAAATAAATGCACTTCTAACCTATTCCGACTTCCTGAGACGGTAGGACGATTACCTAAATTAGCCACACCTGTATGAATAGAATCATTTAAACCATGAACACGAACAGCATAAACACCGCGTTTCGGTGAAATATTTTCAGGGAGTTTTAAGTTTAAGGTAGGAAAATTTATAGTTCGACCACGCTTCTCACCATGGCGAACTCTCCCGCTTAGTTGATAGTTGTATCCTAGTAAGCTATTCGCTAATGAAATGTCACCTTGTTCCAGTGCTTTTCTAATCCTTGTACTGCTCACACGCTGCGCTTCTTTTTCTACAGTGGGGGTATCAACCACTGTCATTCCAGAATGTTTTCCTAAGTCGTTTAACATAGCAAAGTCACCCCCCCGGTTATAGCCGAATTTAAAATCATCACCGACAGCGAGATGTTTAACATTCAGGTAATCTTGCAGTATGTCTTTGACGAAGACTTCAGGGGGCATATTCGCAAATGCTTTATCGAATTTTAAGCAGAGAAAGTTATTCACGCCTAGTTGTTCTAATAAACGAATCTTGTCGCGCAGCGGATAAATTCGCGTTGGAGGATTAGGGCTAAAGTATTCAGCAGGCAATGGTTCGAAACTAAGCACCGTTAAAGGTAACTGTAATTCCTGGGCTTTTTGTTTCAGCTTGCTGATAATTTTTTGATGACCTAAGTGGAGCCCATCAAAGTTTCCAATAGTGGCAACACACGCAGAATTATTCTTTTTTTGCGTGTCTATGTGTCGGATAAAATTCATCTGTAAAGTTTAACCCAAACTTTCAAAATGGTTTTGCCTAAGTGCTTCATATGTGACAATTGCAACGGTATTCGAAAGATTCAAACTGCGACTATCTTTTAGCATTGGTAAACGTAATTTATTTTCTTCGGCAAACGTTGCCAATACCTCATCAGGCAAACCGCGTGTCTCCGGACCAAATAACAGTACTGAATCTGTTACTAATTTCGCATCTGTGTAAGTAGTTTTTCCTTTGGTTGTTAAAGCAAAAACAGGTCGATCGCCGATAAATTCTAGAAAGCTTTGATAGTTTTCATGTTCCTGAATAGTTGCCATATCCCGATAATCCATTCCTGCGCGTCTTAATTTCTTCTCATCGAGATCAAAACCAAGAGGATGGATTAAATGTAAGCGTGATCCAGTATTTGCACAAAGACGCATAATGTTTCCCGTATTTGGCGGTATTTCAGGCTCAAAGAGCGCTATATCAATCATATATTTAATTACTTTTTTATAATTTTAAAAACAAAAGAAATCTTGTTAACTTATCTCTTGACAACTAAATACGAAAACGCTCTAATAGCGCCCTCGCTTAAGGCCCGATAGCTCAGTCGGTAGAGCAGAGGATTGAAAATCCTCGTGTCGGTGGTTCGATTCCACCTCGGGCCACCATTTTAAGCTTCTAGTACCACTTCTTGCTTTATCCACAAACACTTTATCTTTTCCATATCCATATAAGTGTTCACAATCATCGTTTAAAAATTTTGAAATCGTATAACGATACTGCATGTTACTTTTTTTAAACCGATCTATTTCCAAATCCCCAATTAATCCCAATTCTGTGTTTCACATGTTCTTTTTTTCATAAATAAACGGTGCTGCGCTTTTGAATTTAATTTTCAAACTTGTGACTAACCTTGGTGTTAATGGGTGTTTATACTAATGTCTAAATTAGACGAATCTAAGTAGTATAAAGCGCTTTATATTGCGGAATTAACTCCATGAAATCTACTGCTAAATTAAAATTTAATGCTGTTTTGTTATGCGCAGTATCGTTATGCATATTGTCGCTTTTATTCGCAAAAGTGGGTTTTGCTAAAGGTAACGGCATTATGGATGCTTTTGAGGCTAAAAAAGTAGCAGAGTACTCCTGGGTTGTATTTGGTCCGTTAACGCCACCTAATCCTCAAAATAAAGGGTTTATGAATAATCCTTTATTCACCATCACCGATAAAAGTGTGATTGTAATAGATCCAGGGTCGAGCTTGCAGGTTGGTGAAGCTTTGCTGGAAAAAATAAAAAAACAAACAGATAAACCTGTTACTCACGTTTTTAATAGCCACGTGCATGGTGATCACTGGTTGGGTAATCAAGCGATTAAAAACGCTTACCCTGACGTGAAAATTTATGCTCATCCTGTGATGATAGAAGAAGCAAAGGCAGGCGAAGCCGAAAGCTGGATAAATCTCATGCATAATTTAACAGAAGGCGCTACCGATGGCACTGAAGCTGTAATAGCTTCAATAACCTTAGAAAATGAGCAGGAAGTAAAGGTAGATAATATAACTATCAAAGCCTATTTGAGTGAGATTGCACACACTAAAACCGATGCGATGTTTGTTATCGTTGAAGATAAAGTACTAGTTACTGGCGATAATAATTTTAATCAAAGAATGCCAAGACTCGATGATGGAAGCTTTCCGGGTAATATAAAAGTGTTAGAAGACGCAATGAAACTGGATGTCGATGTTGTTATACCCGGTCATGGTCCATCTGGTGGAAAAGAGGTGTTAAGCAATTTCCGAGACTTTCTCAGTATTATCTATGAAACCAGTAAAGAAATGCTAGATGATGATGCTGAAGCATTTGAAATGAAGCCTGTGATTGTTGAGAAGCTCGCAAAATACAAAGACTGGGAAAGCTTCGACGATACTATAGGCAAGCTAATCAGTATTGCGGTGCTAGAGGCTGAAAACGAATAAGTAGATTTAACAAGATACAAAAAAGTGCCTAAAAGTAGGGGGGTGACTTAGACCCCCCCCCCAGGGCAAACGCATTATAATCATAAGTTAAACAGCGTTTTGAACCGAAAGTTATCATTCCAAGCGGCTT
>NZ_CANLZW010000029.1 GCF_947495625.1 uncultured Cocleimonas sp. | reverse complement strand
TGAATGATTTACATCTCCAATTATGGCACTTTGATGCCGCATTAAAGAGGAGGAGACCATCTCATCACCTTTTAGGCCTTTTTTTATTTTATATTTAAGTATGCCTTAGATGATATTTTTGCTCGTTAACTCATCAATCAGATTTTGAAGCTCTACTGCCGCTGTACTCATTGAATTTTTAGTTTTTCCTTTAACCTTCTTCTTTAGGTTAAGTTTTTTATCTGATTTAGAGCTCGCTACAATCTTTACTTTATTGCTGACTTTTTTGTTTAGCATCGCCACTTTTGTGTTATTCATGATTTTACCAAATTCCCGCTCATAAAACGCTACTAACTCAGGATCTTTTGCTTTTGAATTCACAACAACAGGAACGTGTTTAGATGAGCTTAATTTATCATTGCCAAACACCTGTTCATAAAAAGCGACTAATTCCGGATCTTTATTTTTTGAAGTCCTCTTTGCCAACTGAATTTTCTTCAAATTAGACTTTGGATTAACTTTTAGTTTAGTCTTTTTCTTAACTATTTTACTGGGTGTTTGTTTGACAGCTAATTGAATCGACCGGCTAGGTTTCTTGGACAAAGTATTCTTTTGAGCTCCAAAGATACCCATGTAAAACGCTACTAACTCAGGATCTTTCCCTTCCACATTGGCATTTATCATCTTGGTTACTGATAATTTTTTGGATATTAGTTGTGAAGTTCTCCTCTTTGGAGCTGACTTAGCCAGTTGAGTTTTTTGGGGTTTCGCTTTTTTATAAACAACTTGTTTAATTGGTTTTTGTTTAACAGACAGATTTGTCAAAGAGGTTTCTTGCTTTGAGACTTTGTTATTCTGCTTTCCAAAAAACTTTACATAATAAGCCATAAGCTCGGCGTCTGTACTTTCTGCTTTTGGAGCTAAATTTTTACTAGGCTGATTTTGTTTATATTGAAGTGTATTCTGCGCAATTAAATTCCTGCTTTGAGCCACCACGGGTTTAGCTTTCGGCTGGTTTAGCTGAGCTTTTGCACGTTGAGCAGTTTGTGCTTTAGTTTGAGCTAACCGTTCATTACTCAACGCTTCTCGCTGTTGAGTAGTAGGCGTTGTACTTTTAGCAACAGCGGTTGAATTAGATGGGCTTGATAAATCATCAGTATATGTCTCAATCACCACCACATTTTCATAAGTATTTTGTGAATGATTTTCTTCAATAACTATTACATCTGACTGACTTGAGTAATCGATAGGTTTTCCTTCGTATACGACGACTTCAATAGGTGCAACCCTATACATATCTCTGGCCTGAGCATTACTAATCGTAAGAACACTAGCAAATAAAACTATACCCGGCATTAAAAGATAAGAACGTATATGCGGTTCCTCAGTATTTGAACTGAGCGAGATAAAATCCATAGTTTTCATTTTTTATACCTCAATAGACCAACGTTCCACTATCAACCATATAATAGATTTAGTTTTTAAAGAATAGTCAATTTGTACTAGGGAGGGTATATATAAAAGCGTGATATCTTACTAAGATATTAGTTATTAAATAATTAAAAAAATGGTATCAACTTTCTATTTGCACTGACTTGAATCAGCTGAACCACTAGATCAATATTAAGTATAAACTTAATAAATCAGGTATTTAGGGGTCTGTGAAATTGAGATAACTCAATCACTCTCATTGTTTCTTTAGATGGAATGACTTGGGTCGGGTTAAATTATGATATCCGATAACTGATAGGCCGCCACCTCGTCCTGTATCTTTGCAACCTGTCCAACACAACTCAGGGTCTACAAAATCACAACGATTCATATACACGGTGCCAGTTTCAATCTGTGAACCAATCTCGTAAGCCTTATCCGTATCCTTAGTCCAAATAGAAGCGGTTAAGCCAAATTCGCTATCGTTCATCAGCGCTATAGCTTCAGCATCATCTTTGACCGACATGATCCCAACGACCGGGCCGAATGATTCTTCGCGCATGACTTTCATATCATGATTAACATTGATTAAAATTGTAGGGCTCAAATAGGCACCACCATCATCTTCAGCAAACACATCTACGCAACGCTTTGCGCCCTGCTCTATCGCCTCATCAATCTGCGCACGCACTTCGTTGGCAGAACGTGCGGTCGCCATTGGTCCAATCGTTGTTTCTGGATCCAGTGGGTTGCCTAATTTATAGCCTTTAACAATCGCTGTCGCTTTCTCAACAAACGCATCAAATAAACTCTCATGTACGTAGATGCGCTCGATGCCACAACAACATTGACCCGCGTTATACATTGCACCATCAATTAAGGTATCGACTGCGGCATCCAGATCTGCATCTTCTCGAACATAGCCGGGGTCTTTACCGCCCAATTCTGTACCCACACCCGTAAAGGTTCCGGCTGCCGCAATTTCCATCGCCTTGCCACCGCCTACTGATCCGGTAAAGTTAACAAAATCAAAAGCGCTAGAACTGATTAGCTCTCCTGTCGTTTCATGACTAAGTAAAACATTTTGAAACACATCTTTCGAAATTCCCGCTTCATGAAATGCTTTTTCTATACGTTCACCCACTAATAAAGTCTGCTCAGAATGTTTTAACAGAACAGAATTGCCAGCAATAAGTGCAGGAACCACTGTGTTTACCGCTGTCATATAGGGATAATTCCATGGTGCGATTACAAGCACTACACCCAAAGGAATGCGATCAATTCTTCGAACAAAGGCATCACTATCTTCCACAATGATTGGAGCTAATGCTTTTTCGGCAAGGTCGGCCATGGTATCAGCGCGAAACTGAAAACCTGAATATTCACCACCATACCGAATGGGGCGTCCCATCTGATGGGCTAATTCTATGGTTGTTTCTTCCTGAATTTCACCTAATTTTAAAACGCCCAGATTCACCAAATCAGATCTTTCTTTTATGGACTTTTTTCCCCATTCAACCTGGGCCACTTTGGCTCGTTTCGCTGCTTCATGAGCTTCTATGCTGGTAAAGGTTTCACGCTCCGCATATAAACTCCCATCAATGGGAGATATGCATTTTAAAATCTTAGTGTTAGCCATTATTCTTATACTCTCTCAAAGCCACGTTTAACTTCCCAATCAGTGACAACTTTTTCAAATTCTTCTATTTCTACTTCGCCACATCTCACGTAATGTTTAACGACTTCCTCGCCAAAGGCTTCTTTGAGCATACTCGATGCCCTCAAGGTCTCTATTGCTTTATATAAATTGCCTGGGATTGACTCAGCTTCGGAATCCTTATAAACATTGCCAGTGAATTCTGGTGGAAGTTTCATCTTTTCTTCAATGCCTTTTATACCCGCAGCTAACATTGCTGATTGTGCTAAATATGGATTCATATCCGACCCGGGCACTCTACACTCAACTCTAATTGCTGAACTACCTGCTCCACACAACCTGAAGGCTGCTGTTCGGTTATCTACAGACCAAACAATTTTTGTAGGAGCAAAGCTACCTTTGGCAAATCGTTTATAACTATTTACATAAGGCGCCATAAAATAGGTGTAATCAGTCGCGTAGGCAATTAAACCGGCTAAGTAATTATCCATAATTTCAGATTTACCTAATTCGCATTTTTCATCAAAAAAAATCGAATTTCCATCTTTCCATAAAGACTGATGCACATGAGAAGAACTACCGATACGCTTATGATCCCATTTAGGTAAAAAGGTTACTGCATGACCTTGTTGCCAAGAGATCTCTTTAGTCGCATGTTTTGCGATCGTATGATGATCAGCACATGCGAGGGCATCATCGTATTTAATATTGAGTTCTTCCTGCCCTGCTTCAGCTTCGCCTTTCGATCCTTCAACTGGGATACCCATTTCATATAAATGGTTTCTCAGTGGGCGCATAACACCTTCTTCTTTAGTGGTTTGAAAGATATGGTAATCTTCGTTATAAGCACCAATAGGCGTCATTTGCTTGTAGTTGCTATTCGCTAGTTCTTCAAAGCTTTCTTTGAATAAAAAGAACTCTAATTCTGTTGCCATATATGCCGTATAACCAAGACTTGCTAATTTTGCTATTTGACCTTTAAGCATTTCTCTTGGTGAGTGAGGCACTGGTTTATGAGTACTATGATCAATCACATCACACAAAACCATTGCAGTCCCTTCAAGCCATGGTACATATCTTAAAGTAGATAAGTCAGGCTTCATCACATAATCGCCATAGCCTGCTTCCCAACTAGTGGAGGCATAACCATCAGGGGTTGCCATCTCTAAATCTGTTGCCAGCAAATAAGTACAACAGTGAGTCTCCTGATACGCACTCTCAACAAAACTTTGAGCATGGAATCTTTTTCCCATAAGGCGTCCTTGCATGTCAACGAGGCAGACCAGAACAGTATCGATAATTCCATCATTAACGTCAGACTTTAAAGCCTCAAAGGTAAGTTGTTTGGTTTCAGTCATTTTTATCTTTTCACCTTTTGTAAATTAGCCCTAAAAATTAGCGCTAGACGTCTATGCATTTGCTAAAGCTTCGTAAATGGAAGTGCTTAAATCTACAGCCATAGCGTTAATATCTGATGAATTGGAAAGCAAATCATTCTTGATTTCTATCATCACATTCATGAATTTTTTATCTTGGGCATGTTTATTTATCGTATGCATGACATTGTCACTCACATCGTAGGGAGCGTTAAACTCTGCCTTTAATTGAGTTCGATTCTTCACTTCCCCCATCACTAGTTTCGCTAGGCGATCATCTTTGTCATGCAGTATTCCTAACTCTACAGAACGCTTCTCACCAAAATAGACCGGAGTAAAGCTATGTATTGTGATTATCGCTGGAGTAGCATGCTGTGTTGAAAGTGCCAAGCGATCAGGGTTGTAAATTGTCTGATTTATCAACTCATGAAAGGGTTCGTATACATACTTAACCCGTTCATTTATTTCGATTTCACTTAAGTTTTTGTTACCAGGAACATCAATAACTTCACTTTTACTAGGTATACCAATACCTGACTCAGGTGCTCTATTACAATCGTATACCAGTCTTGAAACTTTCGCTGCTATCAATGGCGCATCAAGTAGCTCACTAACTTCACAGGCCATTTCATAAGCACCAATATCCCATGCGGCATGTGATACTAAGCCTTCTTGATTTAAACCAAGATCATTTAAAAATGGTGGAATAAAATTAGAAGCATGCTCACAGATCAAAACAATCGGAGCTTTGCCGTCAGGGTTAATTAATCTGGCCGACTCAATGCTATGTTCAGAAAATAAATTAATCGATGTATTATGATTTTCCATTATGTACAATTCTGTACATTTACTTTAACACTGTCAATATTATTTCTGATAAAGTCTATTCCATAAGAAATACGCACATTCTTTGAGGGAAGTATTTATGAAATCAGGCACAGGTATTGTTAAAGACATTTTGAGCGATTGCATGGATGAATTAACGCATTCAGAACGTCAAGTAGCCAGTATTTTACTCACTGATTACCCAGTAGCTGGAATGCAATCGATTACTTCCTTAGCCTCTATAGCCAAGGTTTCCACACCTACAGTAGTCAGACTGGCAAAAAAACTGGGGTTTGATGGTTTTTCTAAAATGCAGGAAGCATTAAGAGAGGAAGTAGCGGCTCAAATAAAGAAACCTGTTTCAAAGCATGATTCATGGATTACTGAATCTTCAAATAAGCATATTTCACATCAATTTGCAGATGCTGTTGCGGCTAATTTAAGGCATACGTTAGATAGATTAGACCAGACTGCATTTGATTCCGTTGCAGATATTTTAGGAGATACCTCAAGAAGAATATTTCTAGCCGGAGGTAGGATTACGCGTTCGAACGCAGATTATTTTTATAATCATTTACAGATAATCAGACCTAAAGTTACGTTATTAAGTGAGTCTTCTAATGTTTGGCCACAATATATACTAGATATGGACGAGAGCTCCATACTGATTATTTTCGACATAAGACGATACGAAAAAGACCTGCAAAAACTCGCTCATTTAGTCAAAGAGAGAGGATGTACGATAATTTTATTTACTGATCAATGGGGCTCACCCATCGAGAAGCATGCTGAATATTGTTTCAAGTCCCTTGTTGAAGTGCCATCCAGTTTAGATTCCACGATAGCCATTACTTTCATCGTAGAATCGTTATTGGCGCAGATTCAAAACCAAAGCTGGGATAGCAGTCGTGATCGTATAGAAAGTCTGGAAGCAATGTTTGGGGTCACTAAACTGTTTAGAAATTTAAAGTGAATTTTCAAGAGAAAAGTTAATGAAGTCATTTGATTACATAATTGTCGGCGCCGGAGCATCGGGCTGCGTAGTAGCCAATCGTTTGAGCGCTGATCCTAAGGTTACAGTCTGTTTAATAGAAGCAGGTGGTAGCAACAAACAACCTTGGGTATCAATTCCTGCCGGCGTTTTTATTAGCTATAACAATAAAAACCATGACTTTAAGTACCAAGGTGCACCACAAAAACACCTGAATAATCGTGTGATTACAGTCAATCGTGGCAAAGGTTTGGGTGGCTCAACCTCGATAAACAATATGGTTTATATCCGAGGGAATCGTAAAGACTATGACACCTGGGAGCAACTTGGCTGCGAAGGTTGGTCTTATGATGATGTTCTTCCTGTTTTTAAAAAACTGGAAAAGAATGAAGTCGGTCAAAGCCCTGAGTTTCATGGTTTTGACGGTGAAGTTACTGTTGTTAAACCCCAAGATACCAACAAAGTAGGACAACTATTTGTATCTGCAGGAGAGCACATTGGGCTTCCTGAAAATACTGACTTTAACGGGAAAACTCAATTAGGCTTAGGCACGTTCAATTTAAAACAAAAAAATGGCGAGCGAGTCAGCAGTTACACCGCATTTGTAAAACCAGTACTCGATTCTCGATCAAACCTTACGGTTATGACAAACACGGAAGTTTTATCTTTAAATATTGAGGGTGACAACGTCACCAGTATCAAGATAGAACAAAATGGTGAAGCAAAAGTTCTTCAATGCAATAAAGAAGTAATTTTGAGTTCAGGCGTTATTTCTTCTCCACGTATATTGATGGCATCAGGTATCGGAAATGCCGATGAATTAAAAGAATTAGGTATTGAATGTAAAAAAGATTTAAAAGGAGTTGGGGAAAACCTTCAGGATCATATAGATAGCATGGTGACTGTTCGCTCAAACAGCGCCAGTTCAATTGGTGTTTCACTAAGGACTTTACTACCGCATGTAATTCCAGCGCCCTTCAAATACATATTAAAACGTATGGGCTGGTGGACAACGAATTACACAGAAGTAGGAGGCTTTGCCAAAACCAAGTTCGCCGAGCAAGCCAATGATGATCCCGATATACAATTTCACTTTACACCCCTGTACAGAAGTCACCGAGGCAAAAGCTTTGAATTTGGCCATGGTTATTCCATCTTCACTTGTGTATTGAGACCGCAAAGCAAAGGTACCGTGAAATTAGCCAATGATGGCACTCATCGCAACGTCATTATCGACTACAATTTTTTTGCTAAAGAACAGGACCAGAAAGTACTCATAGAAGGAGTCAAAAAAGCGCGTGAGGTTCTTGCGTCACCTGTATTTGATGAAAAACGCGGCAAAGAAATGGCACCAGGAAAAGACGTACAAACCGATGAAGAAATTTTAGAATATCTTAAGCAAACCACCACCACGGTTTATCATCCTGTCGGTACTTGTAAAATGGGAATTGACGAGATGGCAGTGGTAGACCCAAAGTCCTTAAAAGTCATCGGGATGAACAATTTACGCGTGATAGATGCCTCGATAATGCCAAAATTAATTAGTGGCAATACATCCGCCCCATCAATGATGATCGGTGAAATGGGATCGATGATGATTTTACGCGACAATTTTTAATAATGTCTTTAATAATATCTTTTATAAGTTCGATAATTGGTTTTATCTGAATAAGGCTTGAAGTGCTTAACAGGTAATTAGGCACTTTTTAACTTACCAATTATCTGAAAAAATATTAAAACCAATGAGACATATATTAAAATGCATTGCACACAAATAATAAAAAAATACTCACATGCACTATTTAATAATTTCTGCCCTTATCGCTATTCTCGCTATATATCTGAACTCTCCGGCTTTTAAAGGATTAATAGAAGGACCAAATATAAATCAGTCAATTATCAAAAATCTCAATAAAAACGAATATCACCTTATTAACGATATCAGTATGCCTGCCTTGAGTGGTACAACCCAAATTGACCATTTACTCGTCTCTCCGTATGGTATTTTTGTGGTGGATACTAAATACATGAAAGGCTGGATTTTTGGAGGAGAACACGAAAAGGACTGGGTACAATCAACCTCTAGCGGAAAATTCAAGTTCCAGAATCCACTGCATAAAAACCATAAACACATAAAAGCTTTGGCGCATATGCTGGATTTAACAGATGATAAGTTTCATTCAATCATTGCGTTTACCGGGAACAGTTCTTTCAAAACAACAATGCCAGAGAATGTGCTGGATGTAAGTTATATTGAGTACATAAAATCAATAGACACTGTGATCTTTCCACAAGCAGAAGTAAAAAACCTCATTGAAAGCATAGAACTACTTAAAATTGAACGTCCACGCTCTACAACAAAGAAGCAAGTTGCATACTTAAGACAACCCTATAGAGTTTAAAGTCACCCCCCTACTTTTAGGGCTTTTTTATTCAGCTACGGCTGCCCTTCTTAAAGGCATCATTAAAACTCGGCTCATTTCGCTTTTGAAATAACAAAAGGAACTAATGCTCCGAATTAAATCAAGATATTGTTCTTAACAAGTCCCTAGTCATTCAAACTTTAATAAAAAATTACAGAAAATATCCATCACACTAAAACATTAGGAACTACTATCTAATAAGTGAATTATTTCGCAATAAGCTTAATAACGTCACATTTGATTTTCTTATAATAAAGCGGGTGTTTTGAATGATAAATCCTTTATACAACAAATTAGATCTATCGATCACTATCAAGAAGCTGGATGTTGTGATCAAACGATTCAAGATCGAAACACCGGTTAAAACCTCTTTTGGAACGATGACGGAAAGGCCCGCCGTTTTTGTACGTATTCAAGATGATCAAGGTGCTTTTGGCTATGGGGAGATTTGGTGTAATTTTCCCGCATGCGGAGCCGATCATCGCGCCAAGTTATTTGCCTCAGAAATCATACCGCGCGTTCATGATAAACATTTCGATTCACCTCAGGCAACATTCGAACAGATAACAAATTCGATGCATATACTGGCACTGCAAACAGGCGAGTTTGGTCCAATAGCGCAAGCAATTTGCGGTCTGGATATCGCAATATGGGACCTAGTTGCCAAACGCCACAACATCTCTTTGCATAATCTCCTTAATGAATCGACAAATATCATTGATGTTTATGCCAGTGGTATTAATCCCAAAAATACTGGTGAAACAGTTGCCAAGCTACAAGCGATGGGGCACAGCCGTTTCAAACTGAAAATTGGGTTTGGCAAAGAGACTGATCTCAACAACCTTCAGGATGCAAGAGACACGATGTCTGACGGTCAGGAGCTGATGGTCGATGTCAATCAAGCGTGGGACATCGAGACTGCCTTAAACGAATTGCCTGATGTTCAAGCATTTAATCCTCGCTGGATTGAAGAACCTCTAAGAAAAGACGCACCGCTAAACGACTGGATCGCTTTCAAAAAGGCCTGCACCACTAACGTTGCAGGCGGAGAAAACTTTGATGACATGCTTGAGTTTGATCAGGCGATCGATGGCAACTGGATGGATATCTTTCAACCCGATGTTTGCAAATGGGGTGGCATCACCAAAGGCCATGAGGTTGCTGTAAACGCCAACCAATCAGGTAAAGTCTATTGCCCACATTCATTAGGTGGCGGTATTGCCCTTGCGGCATCAGCTCATATTCTAGCCGCCAGTGGCTCTGGTGTTCCGGGCGTTTTAGAAGTCGATAACAATCACAACCCATTGCGTGAAGATGTCTTCCCTATCACTCCAGTCGATGGTCAAATATCGCTCGCTGATTTACCTGGTTTAGGCGTAGAGACTGAAGTTCTCGATCATTACTTTAAAAACCCAGATTAAAACCTAAAAGCAGGAAGCAAAACTTCTATTAATCATCTATAAGTCATCCATAAATGACAAAAACAGCAGTAGGAAAAACTATGCAAAACCTATTCGTCACCGGAAAAATAACGCCCGAAATGGAAGAGCAACTCAGCACAGCGTTTTCGCTTCAATTTGCTTATGATTTAGATGATCCGGCAAGCTGGTTACAAACACACGGTGAAAGCTTCAAATACGTACTTACTAGCGGTCACGAAGGTATCAAACCAGAATGTATGGATGCACTTCCTAATCTTGAATTAATCAGTAATTACAGCGTTGGTTATGATTCGATTAATATTCCGCTGATAAAAGAGAAAGGCATTCTAGTCACACATACCCCTAATGTACTGAATGCCGAAACCTCTACTACCGCACTTTTACTGTTACTCGCATGTTATCGCGACTTTAACTTCAATGAAGCGCACGCACGCTCGGGACGATGGGAACAAGGCAAAGCGCCACTATCGCGCACAGCTGATAATCGCACAATAGGTATTCTAGGATTAGGTCGTATCGGACAAGCTATCGCTGACAAACTAACGCCATTTAATACACGTATTCTTTACCACGGACGCAGCAAAAAAGATGTTCCTTACGAATACTTCCCCAAGCTAATCGACATGGCAAAAGAAGCCGATGCAATGATTTGTATCACCACCGGCGGCCCAGAAACCAAACATCTAGTTAACCGAGAAGTCATGGAAGCATTAGGTCCCGAGGGTGTGCTCGTCAACGTATCCCGTGGTAGTGTGGTTGACGAATCAGCAATGATCGATTGTTTAGAAAATGGCAAACTGGGCTGGGCGGGTTTAGACGTTTTTGAAAACGAGCCGGTAATCCCCAAAAGATTACGAGACTTAAAAAATACGGTACTGACACCACATATCGGCAGCGCCACTCAGGAAACACGCACCGCAATGGGAAATCTTGCGGTCGAGAATTTATTGCAGCATTTGCGCGAAGGAACGGTGCTTACTCCAATTCCCGAATGTATTGAGAGTTAATCACTGATTAAATCATTGTTAAACATAGATAAACCATGGAGAAGATAGTCACCCCCCCTACTTTGGGGCACTTTTTTAGTTAGACCTATTTTTTGTTAGAACAGCTTTTAGCTAAAACAGTCAGGGTGGCTTAAAACAATGAAGGTTTACTTTCTTGCAATAAAAGGCTCGGGATCAACAAATGTTGTTTGATGATTTCGATTGCCTTCTCTTGATTGCGATCGAGTAAAGCCTCAACCAGGTCATCATGTTCTTGTCTGTTGGCATCATAAACGCCGTGATCAGACATATTCTTTTTCAGCCATAGATTCCGATACCGTGAAGCTTTTTCATAAAGAGATCGCCTCACCTGTAATAACGTTGCAGAACCACAGCCACTGGCAATCGCAGTATGGAATTTCTGATGAATTGCTTCCCACTGTTGTACGTCATCGTCTGTTTTTTCTAATAACTCTCCTGATTTCTTCAGAAGGTGATTGGCCGCAACAATCGAAGCCTCCCATTCATCATTCCCATTGGCAATGGCTAGCTCAACGCAAAGCGCCTCAATATGTGATCTGGTTTGATAGATGTCTATCATCTCTGCCAAGGAAATAGGATGTACTTTAAAACCTCGCTGATTTTCTACAACCACCAGCTGTTCCACCAACAGTTGAGACAATGCCTCACGCAAAGGGCTTATTCCGACGGCATAGCGTTCTTTTAGAATAGCCATTTTAAGTTTTTCGCCAGGCGCAAAATAACCACTGAGGATATCGCCCTTTAGCTGTTGAAGAACCTGAGAGGAAAAGCTATCAGTCGTTTCAGAGGGATTTACTATGGGTTTAGCTGTGGATTTATCGATATTTTTAGTCATTGATGAGATTACAGAACCCATTAAAGTCAGTTAAAGTGATAAGAATAGACGTATTCTATTCTTTATTGACATAAAAGTTAAATGACTTAAATAAATCAAAATATTGACATTAATATAGAATGTCGACATTATTCGTATTCACTTTTTATCGCAAATGAGATCGCCATGAATTCGCCAGACCTACACCTTATTAATATCGCTAAACCAAAGGGGTTCAGCGTTAAGCCTTCTTCAGCCAGTGCACGTCTTCAGGTTGTTACTTTGTCTCGAGAAACCATTGCTACTTTCAAAAACAAATGTGAAGACTTTTCCGTTCAAGCGCTCGAATACAAACCCTTTCTACGGTTTGCAATTGCAGAAACGCTCAATGAACTGACTAAATTCACCTTGGGAGAGACTTTAAACAGCATAGTAAAAAGTCGCGAAACAGGTGCCTTTTTACTTGAGTATGAAGACCAACCAACAACGCCTGAAGAAGCGTATGAAACCGGTGACTTTCATGTTCAGCTATCAACCGCAATCTCTCATATTGTTGGCTTACCCAATCATGACGCGATGATGAATAAATATTATGCGCGCTTCACGGTTGAAAACAAAGACAACAGCGATAGCTACTTACGCCAGGCACATCGCCGTATGGAGCTACACAACGATGGCACCTATGTTGATGAGAAAACAGATTTCGTATTAATGACGAAAATGGCAGAAGAAAATATGGAAGGTGGTGACTCACTAATCTTGCATCTGGATGACTGGGAAGAGTTAGACAAGTTTTACAATCACCCTCTGGCGAAACAAGATATGCAATGGGGTTCACCACCGAGCAAAAACACACCGACTAAAGTGTATCACCCCGTTTTTCTTGATGAGGATATCGATGGTGATAGTGATAATAAGGGTGGGCCACGCTTGTCCTTCATTGATCAATTTGTCGAACCACAAAATCGTGAACAAGGTCTGTACCTGTATGAAATGGGAAAATCCTTAGAAGCAGATACAAACTGCATTAGTGTTCGTGTTGATGTCGGATCAATGCTGGTGTTACAAAACAACATCTGGCTCCACGGACGCGATAAGTTTGTCGCAAACGAAGGCTTGCGTCGTGAGTTGCTTAGACAGCGTGGTCACTTCACAAACTAATAGCCTTTTAGCGCTTACTCCACGAAAATAATGATCGATAAAAATAGCCTGAAGCCTAGTGTTTCTCAAAGAGGTAGATTGTGAGCTCTACAAAATATGACTATGTAATTGTTGGCGGAGGCATTGTCGGTTTATCTACTGCCATGCAGTTACAGCAATCTTTTCCTGAGAAAAAAATACTCTTATTAGAAAAAGAAAACCAATTTGCCAAACACCAAACAGGCCATAACAGCGGAGTTATTCATGCTGGCGTCTATTACGCCCCCGGAAGTCTGAAGGCGGATTTTTGCAAACGCGGCGTTGCTGCAACTCTGGCATTTTGCGCCGAACATAATATTAAAGTCGAGCAATGCGGCAAGCTTTTAGTAGCGACCAATGAACTCGAATTAGAACGTATGGGGGCACTGTTTGAACGCTGCCTAGAGAATGGTCTTGATGTTGAGTTATTAACCCAAGCACAGCTGAAAGAACGCGAACCAAATATCATCGGCCTCGGTGCAATTTTTGCCAAAGACACCGGCATTGTTAACTACCAACAGGTCAGCATGGCAATGGCCAAACAGTTTGAAAAACTGGGAGGTGAGGCGCGCTTAAACCATGAAGTCACTGATCTTAATGAATCTGCAGACCACGTGACGGTGTTCGCAAACCATGAAGGCAAGAGCGAGGAATTTAAAACAGATTTTTTAATCACTTGTTCGGGATTAATGGCTGACAGAACGACACGAATGCTAGGGATAAAAACGGACTTCCAGATAATCCCATTTCGTGGTGAATACTACCAACTACCCGCAAAATACAACAATATTGTTAAGCACCTGATTTACCCTATCCCTGATCCAGAATTACCTTTTTTAGGGGTACATCTTACGCGCATGATCGATGGAACAGTCACCGTAGGACCGAATGCCGTACAAGGTTGGAAGCGTGAAGGTTACGGAAAAATTAACATCAGCCTACACGATGTACTAGACATGATTCGGTTTAAAGGTTTTTGGAAAGTGCTACAGGCTAATTATAAGACTGGCCTTGTTGAAACCTGGAACTCATGGTGGAAACCTGGCTACCTAAAGCTGGTTCAAAAATATTGTCCGCAATTAACCGTCAACGATTTAACACCTTATCCCGCAGGGATTCGTGCCCAGGCTGTAATGAATGATGGCACCTTAGTACATGATTTCTTGTTTGCAGAAAGCCCTAGAAGCTTACATGTATGCAATGCGCCTTCACCCGCAGCGACATCTGCAATTCCGATTGGAGAATATATTATTAATAGACTTCCACCAGCCTAGTCATTTGATGATCCAAATATAATGGAATCTGATTTCTATTAATCGCTAGCAGTGGAAAAACTCAGGAAAAAGTAGTGAAAACCAATCCTACAGATTTTATTAATACTGCTATTCGAGCACAACAATATTAAAAATTTTTCGATGAATTGAAACTATTTCTGTCCTACATTGTTATATATAAGTTAATACTTAAAAATATTTAAGGGGAATGAATGAATCAATTTAAAACGCCATTTTTGTTTTCACTTTTATTTATCGCTACATTGCTAACAAGTGCGTGTATGGATAAGAATAAATCAGAGAAAAGCACTGATAAACAAACGGAAAAACAAGAGAACGTCACCATTAACGGCAGTGTAAGTTACAGTGAAAGTGTAACTCCACCGGCTGAATCTAAACTTTATGTTCGTTTAAATAACGTCTCACTCGCTGATGCATCCTCTATCAATATTGAAGAGCAAATATTCGACCTTTCTGATAACGCCATCCCCGTCAAATATGAATTTAGTATTCCCAAAGACAGTTTAAAAGCTCAAGAGAGCTATGCCATGACAGCCGAAATTCGTGGAAAGGATAATGGCTTACTTTGGACGACCGATACGAATAACCCAGTCGATTCAGGCAAGACCTCACAAACGCTTGATGAAATTGTCATGATTTCTGTAAAGCCCGTGACAGCCAGTGATAACATCATGGACTTACTAAATATCAACTGGCAAGTCAGAGATATCAATGGAGTATCTGTGATTGATAATTCAGAAACCACCATGACATTTTCAACCGATGGAAAGTTGAGTGGACTCGCTGGTTGTAACCGTTTCAATGGCGACTACAAATTACACAATGGAAAATTATCGGTTGGACCTTTAGCCGTAACAAAAAAAGCCTGCCAGCCAGAACTTAATGGCCAGGAAATTCAGTTTCTGAATGCCATCGGCTCTGTAGATGATTTCTCATTCGACTCTAAAGGTTCTTTAACCTTGAAAGCCGCTAATGGAAAAACAATTTCAGCGCTACGTCCTTAATGCCATATTTATTAATTTGATGAATCAATGAAGAAAAAGTGCCCCAAAGACGGGGGGTGTTGAATTAATCACACCCCCACCTTTGAGGCATTATTTATATCAAATGAAAAACACTTAACTATGAGGTTATCGACCCCTCATTATAAAACGACTTCTAAGCGTCTTACCTTTGACTATTCGTTAACCACCCGTTGAAACCCACCAAAGATAAGGCGGCTACCATCAAACGGTATTGAACCCTCCTGCATATCCATACGCGGGTCTTTCATGACTTTTTCCATACCTGCATTCCTCACGTCTTTGGATGGCCAGACAATCCAGGAAAAAACCACGGTCTCATCTTCTTTACATTGAACCGCCATGGGAAAAGAGGTGAGTTCTCCAGAAGGAACATCATCACCCCAGCACTCCACGACGTTTAACGCGCCATATTCTCTAAATAGAGCCGCTGCTTCTGTGGCGTGTTGTATATAGGCGTCTTTATTTTTATTCGGGACTGCCACGACAAACCCATCTATATAGTCCATATAAATAACCTCAACTTACTAGACAAAAAACTAACTCATGGAATGCAAACCAATAATATTACCTTCGGTATCCATCACCAGTGAGATAAACCCAAACTCGCCGATAGACATTTTGGCTTGTTGAACCTTCCCTCCAGCACCTTTCACTCTCGACTCTTCTATACTGCAATCATCACAGGCAAAATACACAACAGTGCTATTACCACCAGCAGGAAAACCTTCCATTTTCACTAGCGCACCGGATGCGCCATAACTTTCCATATCGGCAGGAAAAGCCATCATCTGCATCTCCTCTTCAGAATCTGTTGGATCTTCGAGACTTTCAAGTTTGACTGCAAATACTGATTCATAAAACTTTATAGCTCTGTTTATATCGTCTACATAAATCTCAAACCAGCTAATTGGATTCATCGGCATGGTAATTTACTCCTCAATCAAAGTTAGGTTGTGTGGTGTGATTTTAAAGGTCACCCCCCCTACTTATAGCAGGTTTTTAGCAAGACTCAGGAACGAAACACTATCAAATCGCAGTCGAAGCTATATAGATGCACTTCTAGAACTATTTATTATTAGTCTTCCGATAGTTACCAGGTGCCATTCCCGTTAACTCTTTAAACGCTGTGTAAAAGTTAGATTGTGAGGTAAAACCTGTAGATAAACCGATAGATAATACCGATGCGTTGGGCTCGTCAATCAACATGCGCTTGGCTTCGGTAATACGATATTCTCGTAGCAGTTGAGAGAAACTCTTTTTGAAACGTGTGTTAATCAATTCGGACAATTGATGATTGCTGATATCCATTTTCTCGGCGAGCAAACCTAAGCTGAGATTATCCTCTGCGTACAGCTTTTCCACTTCCAGTAACTGGCGTAATTTAAGCACCAGAGCTTCACTATCCAGATTATTAAGCGTACTGGTGGCATAGGCAGCTTCGGCGGCTTCAGCAACTTCCTGAGTGATATCGGGGAAGCGCAATAAGGTAAATACGATCACGACAAAACTCAAGCCAAGCAGAGTGGCGTAACTCGTATAGAAAACGTAATCACTTATTACTGGCATCAACACACCGATGATTAAAACCAGAATGGCCAATAAGCCTATCGCTAACAGAGCCAGTAATTCTAATTTGAAACGAGAGCGTTGTGCTCTTATGGAGTAAATACTGTAAGCCAGCCACAACACATAACCTGTCCCAAATACAAATGCGAGAAGTTGGGCAATATTTGAAGGTATAAACAGTGAAATCAGCGCTGGTAATAAGTGTAATAACTGTATCGGTTGATAACTGCTTTCAACGCGCAAAACATCTCTGATAAAAAAGTAAAACGCAGGCGAAACGATAAATAATAAGAACACATATAATCGAGAATTCACCAGATCTCCCTGATTAGCGAGAAAGTCATAATGAATCAGTTGCATCGATGCCAAACCCAATAGCAAGACTACTCCTGCGATTCGGGACAGCCATTTACCTTGGTAGTGATTTCTGTTTGTGTCTAGGTGCGTAAATATCAACACCAAAGCGCTTATTACGGAGAAACCACAGAGCAGTAGAGAAATTGTATTTATCATGCTGAGCATAATGATAGTTTACAGCAAACAAGTCTGCAAACTTGCTGAGTTAGCTTAACGGTAATTAATATTTATCTAATAAAAAAGGGGATGTGATAAATAATCACACCCCCCACCTTTAAGGCACTTTTTTGACAAGAGCTTATTTGGTAATTATCTCCGGCCCCATAAACATCGTTGGCAACCATGTAGAAACAGCTGGTACGTAGGTTACGATGATCAAGAAGATAAACATGATCAACAACCAAGGTGCAGCCGCTTTAACTACGTTAAGCATCGACATGCCAGCAACTCCGGCGGTGACGAATAGGTTGAGTCCCACGGGCGGTGTGATCATCCCTATTTCCATATTCACCACCATAATGATACCGAGGTGAATCGGATCTATTCCTAACTGAATAGCGATTGGGAAAACTAACGGCGCAACAATGATCAGCAGTCCTGATGGCTCCATGAATTGCCCACCGATAAGCAGTAGAATATTCACAATAACCAAAAACATGATCGGACCAAAACCAGCAGATAACATCGCTTCGGTAATCATCTGTGGTACACGTTCTTCCGTTAATACATGCTTCAAGATCAAAGCATTGGCAATAATAAACAACAACATAATTGTCAATTTACCGGCTTCTAGCAGACTCTTCTTTGTATCTTTATGCCAAAAAACAGAAAGACCACGCCATAAAATCATTATGCCGCCTTTACCCTTTTGTTTAAATGGCCCCATGTCTTTGTAGACAAAGTTAGCAATCAAAAAAGCATAGATAGCTGCAACCGCAGCAGCTTCCGTAGGAGTAAATACACCACCGTAGATACCACCAAGAATAATGACAATAAGCATTAATCCCCAGATTGCATCTCTAGCCGCAGCAAATATTTCACCAACACCAGCCCATGGTTGCGCGGGTAGGTTTTTCCAGCGAGCCACAACATAAATGCCTATCATCAGCATGCCACCAGCCATTAAACCAGGAATAACACCTGCCAAGAACATTCTACCCACTGATACATCTGTAGCGGCAGCATATACAACCATAACGATTGAAGGAGGAATAAGGATTCCCAAAGTACCAGCATTACAGATAACGCCTGCAGCAAATTCTTTGGTGTAACCCACTTGCACCATGCCAGCTATGACGATCGAACCGATAGCAACAACTGTTGCTGGTGATGAACCTGAAAGCGCAGCAAACATCATACAGGCAAAAACAGATGCCATTGCTAAACCACCGCGAAAATGACCAACCATGGCAATTGCAAAACGAATAATTCTCTTCGCTACACCTCCGGTAGACATAAACACCGAAGCTAAGATAAAGAATGGGATTGCGAGCAATGTGTAATGCCCTTCAAATGCTGAAAAAAGCGTTTGAGCAACAGATGCCAGTGAAGCATCTGAATGAATAAATAAAAAGATAATACTGGAAAGGCCCAGCGAAATAGCAATCGGCACTCCGATTAGCATAAAACCGATAACCATCAGGAATAGAAATAAAATATCCATTAGTCTTTTCCTCCGGCTGTTTCGTGCTCAAGTTCTTTTATATCGTCTTCTACTTCGTGAGCAGCAATTAATTTATCGATATCCCCTTTAAATATTTTCCAACCCACTTGTAAATAGCGGAAGGTAATCAAGGCCATACCTAATGGCAATGCCATATAAGGAATAAAGCGAGGTATCTTCTCGTACTTTTCACCTTCATTTAGCCAGTCACCTAAAAATGCAAAGATTTCAGGCATGGGAATATCTTCCGTTTCTAACCAGACTCGTTCAGTAATAAATGGATACCAGTAATCCCAAGATCCAATTAATAATAAAATGGAGAAAGCCATGCAAGAAGCCCAGGCTATCAGGGCTAAAATTTTACGTGGCCCCGGTGCAAGCATGTTAATTACAACATCAACACCGATATGAATATGCTTTTTTACCGCATAGGAGGCACCCATTAATATTAGCCAAGCAAATAAAAACACAGTGATTTCCAGTGCCCAAAGAATATTTCCGTTAAAAATATATCGGGCAATTACATTGGCAAAAGTGATAAGTGTCATCAACCCCAGACATAGCGCAATACTGGTTTCTTCGATGTTGTCTACAAACTGTCCGATTTTATTGGGCGGAACATTTGTCATAACTACCCCTCAGTACATTAAAATTATATTTTTTAATTATAAACGGCCAGATAAATCTGGCCGCCAATTTACTTTATATGCATCAATTACTTAGACTCTAAAGCCTTAATTCTAGTTTCTAAAGCATTTATTCTTTCTAATAAAGATTCAAGACTAAGCTCGACAGTTGGTTCTGATGCTTTGTTAGCAGCAAGTGCAGCGTTCATTAAGTCTTCACCAATGTCGCCTTCAAACTTTTTCCATACTGGCTTCATTGCATCAACCCAAGCTTGGCGTTGCTCAGCTGTTAAAGTACGAACTTCACCACCCGCTTTAATAACGTTTTCTTTGTTCTCGTTATTCACTTTTGTAGATTCAGCGTTACGAGCAGCAGTTACTTCTTTAAGAATAGTAGCCAATTGAGTACGTACATCATCAGGAAGACCATCCCACCACTTGCTAGATGTTACTACCAAGTAGTCTAAGATTCCGTGGTTAGTTTCAGTCGTTCCATCTTGAACTTCAAAGAACTTCTTACCGTAAATGTTTGACCATGTGTTTGATTGACCATCGATTACTTTAGTCTGCAATCCACCGTAAACTTCTTTAAATGACATTTTTTGCGGTGAAGCACCTAACTGCTCGATCTGTGCAACTAAAACATCAGAAGCCTGTACGCGGAACTTAAGGCCTTTAGCATCTTCTGGTTTAATTAATGGCTTGTTAGCAGAGAATTGCTTCATGCCATTGTGCCAGAAAGCTAATCCTTTAAGACCACGACGATTCATTGAATTCAATAGCTTCTCGCCATCTTCAGAGTTTTGAAAACGGTCGACAGCATCTACATCTGTAAATACAAATGGTAAATCGAAAATACGGAACTTCTTTGTGAATTTCTCAAACTTTGACAATGAAGGTGCAGCCATTTGGACATCGCCATTTAGCATTGCTTCAAGTACTTTCTTGTCATCATAAAGTGTTGAATTTGGGAAAACCTCCATACATGCTTTGCCATTCATTTCTTCGTTGACGCGCTTCTCGAGAAGGCTGGCAGCGATACCTTTAGGATGTTTGTCAGTATTGGTCACGTGACTGAATTTAATCACCATTTCACCTGGATCACATTGTGCTTGTGCTACTGAGGTTGAAAGTACCATTGCTGACGCAACGGCTAGACCTAATAATGCTTTTTGCATGTTTTTCTCCTATTGAATAAATTTATTTTTCTATGAACAATTAATTTAAGTTCATCCAATATATAGCACAGACTGTGCCAACTATCTTTTTTGAATAATACTATTTTTACAGAATAGTTAACCACTTGATTAATAAGAATTTAACTATCAATGAGTTTTACGTTATTTCTATATAATAAAAATTATAGTAGTAAAAATGGCGAATGTTCGCCATATATCAAAAACAATTGGCGGATTTCCGCCTGTTTTTCTGTAATAAATACTGTGGGATAACCTGCGGGATATTTCTT
Organism: uncultured Cocleimonas sp.; assembly: GCF_947495625.1. Classification (GTDB taxonomy): domain Bacteria; phylum Pseudomonadota; class Gammaproteobacteria; order Thiotrichales; family Thiotrichaceae; genus Cocleimonas. The sequence goes on along the minus strand of NZ_CANLZW010000029.1, from coordinate 39,613 downwards.
CTAGACTTTTAAACTAGTTCAAATAACTTTTTCGCTCTAAGTCATATTTAGCTAATTTGTCCGACAATGTTCTTCGTGGAAGTTGTAATGCTTCCATGACTTTAGCAAGATTGCCTTTATGCTCGATTAAAGCTTGCTCGATAATGCTTTTCTCAAAACCAGAAACCTGATCTACCAAACCTAAGCCATCTTCCGGGGCATTCGAATGCATGATTTCTTTGAGTTCAAACTGGACGCTTTCACCCAGTAACACATAACGTTCTGCGATGTTTCTGAGCTCTCTGATATTGCCGGGCCAATCGTGCTCCAAAAGTACTTTCACTGCTTTGGAATCAAGGATAGGCATTTCCCGTTTGGTTCTAGCTGTTGCAACTAAAACGAAATGCTGAAATAACAAAGGAATATCTTCACGCCTATCACGAAGCGGTGGTAACTCGAGCGTTACTACATTGAGTCGATAATAAAGGTCTTGGCGAAACTCCTTTTGTTCGGCGGCAGTTTTCAAATCAACTTTGGTGGCTGCCAGTACCCTAATATCTAGCGGCAAGGATTTATTTGAACCCAAGCGTTCGATACTGCGTTCTTGTAACACTCTAAGCAGCGGCACTTGCGTGGTAAGCGCCATGCTTTCTATTTCATCAAGAAATAAGGTACCTCCGTTAGAATGTTCAAATTTACCGATGCGTTTTTGTTTAGCGTCTGTAAAAGCCCCTGCTTCGTGGCCAAATAATTCACTATTGAGTAGTTGCTCCTGAATAGCTCCACAGTTGATGGCGACAAAGTGGTTATCACGACGCTTGCTTTGCTCGTGCAAAGAACGAGCGACTAACTCTTTGCCGGTTCCCGTTTCACCCATAATCAACACATCGGTATCTGCATCAGCGATTCTTGTGATCATTTTACGAAGTTTTACTATTGCCGGTGCTTTTCCAATAATTCTTGGTCCAAGATGATTTTGACTCGCGAGTTCCTCTTTTAGCAAGCGGTTCTCCAGGCTTAATTCACGTTGGTTCAAGGCTCGATTGACCTTATCTACCAATAATATATTCGAGAAAGGTTTCTCGATTAAATCATATGCACCTTTGCGAATAGCATTTACAGCAGTGGAAACATCCGCGTGGCCACTAATGAGAATCACGGGAAGTTTAGGGTCTATCGCTAAACTATGATCTAACAGTTCTAAACCGTCCATTTCAGGCATACGGATATCGCTTAAAACAATTCCGTTAAAGCTGGTTGATAAAAGTGGTAAAGCTTCTTTTGCTGTGCTAAACGTTTCAACTTTTATGTCAGCAAGTTGTAAGGTTTGAGAGATAGATTGCCTAACCGTCTCTTCGTCATCAATCAGTAATACAGTGGGTGAATTCATAAACTAGAATCGCTATTTGCCTGCGGGTTAACAGAAGGTAAACAAAGGGTAAATAATGCACCACCGTCTTTGCGATTACGAGCATCAAGTGATCCATTCATATCTTTTACCAGATTAAATGAAATGGACAAACCGAGGCCCAGACCTTTGGTTGTTGGTTTGGTGGTGAAAAAGGGCTCGAAAATACGTGGTAAATCACTGTCTTCAATACCGGTGCCATTATCGCGTATTTCGATGCAGTATTTATGGGGGCTCTTTTCCTGATCTTCTGTATCTGTCGTTTCTTTAATTTCCGATATGTCCGATTCTTTTATATCAATCCAGACATTTCTCTCGATATTTTGATTGGTCGCTGAAATCGCATTACTAATCAGGTTAACCAAAACCTGGCTTAGCCACACTTCATCCGCTAAAACCATTCTAATCGGGTCATGGGTATTAATATCATAAGTAATGTTGGTGCCGCTGCTGACAATTTTAGAGTTAACTATGGATATAGCGCGATCTATTGTCGCATCTAAATTCACTGGTTTTAATTGCCCCTTACTTTTACGCGCAAACGATTTTAGCTGACCTGTAATGGCCGCCATATTTTCCGTTAATTTTGTGATTTCAGTTAAGTTTTGATCGACCATATCCAAGCGATCTTTTTGCAGAAACTGACTGGCATTATCTGCATATGCTCGAATAGCAGAAAGCGGATTATTTATCTCATGGGTGATGCCTGTAGAAAGTTGCCCTAACGCTGCCATTTTTGCTGCCTGGATTAAGTCTTCCTGAGATTTTTTTAAAGCCTGCGTTCTTTCTGCCACTTTGTTTTCCAGTTCTTCAGTTGCTTGTTGCTGAAATTCCTTACGTTGATTTTGTATCTTCAACAATAGAACAGCCAGTGCAGCTACTAACAAAATTAAGATTGCACTTATAAGCATTATTCTTGATATTTCTTTTTCAGCAATAGAGTAATCGGATAGCACCCTAACATCCCAACCGGCTATATCCATACTTTGACTCAACATTTGGTATTTTTTATTGAGCAACTTTATGAGTTGAAAACCTTCATTACTTAAGTTGATACGCTCTTTATTAAGAATTTTAATCGTTTCTTTATTTTGATAGTGTTTATTTTGACTAACAACATTCAGATCTAAATTCGATATCGCGTTTAAATCCCACTCACTTTTACTACTTAAGAAAACAATGCCATTTTTATCTGTAACTGCAAAATCAACATCAGCCAAGGTCCAGTTAAAAGCAAGATCACTGAGAGGCACTTGAACCACCACAATACCGATCAATTCATTATTATTATTTTGAATAGACCTAGCAAAGAAATAAAAACGCTCCTCATTAGCCGCCTGAGAAGTAAAGTACCTTCCTAATATATTATTCTTTGCTTGTTCAAAATAAGGCCAGGTCGAGTAATCTTTCTTAATCAGTGAATCTTTTTCGGCCCAATTACTCGAAGAGACAACCTGACCTGATGCATCCATCAAGAATATCGTTGTTGTGCCAGAAATATTGTTGATGTGCTCTAAGGAAAGGTTAACGCTATCTTGACCCTTTTTATATGCTTCAGTTGCTTCAGAAGACTTAAGGAAGTCAATAACATCGTTGTTATTCGCCAGTAACGAAGGTAGATACAAATGCCTTTCCAGTGTGATTTGTAATTTATTCACAATTTGTAGCAATTGAGTTTGAAGTGTTGTTTGAAGATCTCTTTCGGCAGTTATTTTGGCATATCTATAGGCCATCATCATCATGAGAAAAGCCAGAATGATAATGAATATAAAAAGAAACTTGGACGATTTGACTGAAGAGAAATTAATTTTAGATAAATCCTAACGATAATAGATACAGATCTGTTTCAAGAGACCTGCATTACTGTAGCACAATACTATAGTAGATTAACCTAACCATTAATTGGGTAAAGTTTTGACTGGGAGAATACAAAAAACGCCTAAAAGTAGGGGGGTGTGTTTAAACCCAATAGAGCATGATCTTTACTGGTTATCTGGGTATTATTTATTAGCTTTGTATTTTTGTTATCTGTATGTGAGAGTAGACTAATCAGCCTTCTTTAGTTTAATTACATTCGAAGCCAGACTGCCATCTATTTGATCGATGTTGAAATATTTAGCGTACTCCATGTAACTGTCAGAATTATTGGTATCATCATGCAGGGCTAAATATACTTTATTCCTGCCTCTATTTTTAGACAGATAAAGTGCCTCATCCGCTCTGTCTAACCAACTTACCGCATTTGCATTATTGGCAGGAATCTCCGTTACTCCAATCGACACGGTTAAATCGTATTTTGCCAGACAAGGGAATAATGCAACCTTCTCTCGAATGGATTCTGCAAGTTTAGCTGCGCTTTCTAAATTTGAGTTATAAGCAAGAACGACGAACTCTTCTCCACCATATCGATAGATAGAATCCGAACCTCGAATATTCGATTTAATTAACTGGGCAAAATCTGCCAACACCTGATCACCTTCTGCATGCCCGAAGGTATCGTTGATTTTCTTAAAGTGGTCTATATCCAAAATCATTATAGAAACAGTTTGTTTGATTCTGGTCATACTTGAACTTAATTCTTCAATTTTTTCATTGAATGCCAGACGATTTTTAACCCGAGTCAAACTATCAATAGTCGCTAATTCAAACAATAAATCTTGCTGATATCCAGATTTAGATGCACCTAAATAGAGCAAAGTATTTAATAAAATAAGTGAAGGGTAAAAACTGACCATAAAGCTTGTCGTAATTTGGTCTAATACAATGGCTGTAGAAGCTAATGACAATAAAATACTACCGAATAATGCATAGGTTTTATCAATCGTGTAATAACCTATTCCCACAAAGGCAAATATCCAAATAAGACTATCAATGCCTTTTACCGAAACGATCACTAACATCAAAATGGAGCTAATGCCAAACACGAAATAGTTTATATGATCAGTATTTTTGCGGTACCAAATCCTCACACTCAAAGAAAGCAATAGAAGTGAAATAGCAAGATCAAACATTCCTATAACACGGTCACCGGTATAAAAGCGATACATCGCCATTGGAAATATGATGAAAAAAGCCACAGAAATACCATAAAGATAGTATCGCGTATCTAGATTTTTTATCTGATTTTGACCCAGAAAATTTTCCAGGTTTGTTTTTTCTTCTTGTACTGAATCTAGCGGCATGGCATCTAATTATTTTTAAATATTATTAACTATAATATGATGCAATTTTCATGCCATGCAAGATATTAGCAATGCAGCTACATCAGGCTACTATATCGAGACATAATTTTCGCCTTTAAGTGACATTTTTTGCTGATTCTGACAACAAGTGGCGTTTGTACAAACTGAATTGTATCTACTGACAGCCTACGATAGCGACTAACTAAGAAATTATAATAAAGTTAACTGTTCAGGCATATCAGGCGGGTTAAATTGTAAACCCAAACCAATCAAACGAACAGGTCGTTGTCCACGCTGCCACGCATCTGCGCATAATCTCATATAAGAATTTTTATCTGGCCTACTGCCTATCATTTGAATGGTGGTCGTTTCAAAATCATCAAAACGTAGTTTTACAAAAAGCGCTTTTGGGATAAGCCGCTGTTTCTTCCTTGCTCTTTCCAATCGAAGCAGTAACTCTTCATAGATTGTAGATAGCTCCAGCAAACAGCTTTCCAGGTTTGGCAAATCTTCAGCAAAAGTATCTTCGACACTCAGTGATTTACGTATCCAGTGTGTTTGCACAGGTCTATTATCAATACCCTGACTGTATTGATAAAGCTGCTCGCCGAAACTACCAAAGTGTTGATTAAGTTTATCTAAACCCATCTGATTTAAATCTTCACAGGTTTCAATATTCAGTTCAGACATGCGCTTGGCAGTGACCTTGCCGACCCCTGAAATGGCTTTTACCGGTAATGCTTTTACAAATTCCTGAACATCATCGGGCGTTATGACCTTTTGCCCATTCGGCTTATTCCAGTCACTCGCTACTTTAGCTAAAAATTTATTGGGTGCGATACCAGCAGATGCGGTTAAACGCTGGGTATCGAAGATTCGCTCACGAATTTGTTGTGCGATTAAGGTAGCACTGCCACCACAATGCGGTGATTCACTGACATCGAGATAAGCTTCGTCTAATGATAATGGCTCGATTTGATCGGTGTAATCTTGAAAAATTTGATGAATCTCAGTCGAGATTTCTTTATAGAGATCCATGTGCACAGGCGTCGTAATCAAACCGGGGCATTGCTGAAATGCTCGCGACATAGGCATCGCTGAATGTACCCCGAATTTACGGGCTTCGTAATTACACGCTGCTACCACCCCCCTACTTTTAGGGCTTCCTCCCACCGCTACGGGCTTACCTTTTAATTGAGGGTTTTCACGAACCTCAACCGCTGCGTAAAAGCAATCCATATCAACATGAATGATTTTACGCATCGGAGAACGAGTTAAATCGACCTCAGTGGACACTTCCCGTTCCAGGAATATCAGTTACGTCTGCATCGACAAATAAGCGCTTAACATCAATGCTATCGAGCTTATATTGAGTATTGCAGAAATCACAATCAATGGTAATTAGACCTTGTTCTTCGATAATGGAGTTTGCTTCATCTTCACCGATTGAACGAATGGTATTCTCGATTTTCTCAGTCGAGCAACTACACTCGAAATGAATCTCTTTATCCTCGTAAATACGCAAATCTTCTTCGTGGTAAAGTCGATGTAATAGGGTCTGCGAGCTTAAGTTAAGTAATTCTTCTTGGGTCACTGTATCAGCTAAAATTGTCGCGTGATTCCAGCCTTCGTCCTGAATTTCAGAAGACTCCGAAGGCAAGCATTGCAACATCAATCCAGAGGCTCGGGTGTCATCGACAGCCAGCCATAGACGTGTTTTTAGCTGTTCTGATTGGGCAAAGTATTGGGTGAAAGATTCCGCGAGGGATTCACCTTCTAACGCCACCAAACTTTGATAGCGTTCGCCTTGTGCGGCATTAGGCTCAACGCTAATCACCATGGTTGCCAAGCCTTGTCCTTCCGCCACAAACAAATCCTGAAATTTTGCATCATCAGGAATCTCACCATGCCAGTTTGCCATTCCTCGAATTGCCCCGTTGGATGTTGCTTGAACGACTAGTGTAGATACAGGCAATGCGCCGCGAATTTGTAAAATAAGCGAACCATCGAACTTCAATGATTCTGCCAGTAAACTAATAGCAACCAGTGCTTCGCCCAAAACCTGTTTAACTGGCTCAGGATATTCAGCATTGCTAAGAATTTCTCGCCATGAAGAATCAAGTGAAACCCATTCGCCGCGAACGTGTAGATTTTCTAATTGAAAACGATGAAGTGAATCCGACATGAATCTGTCCTTTTGTTGCAAAGGACAATTCTAACGCAGATGAGAATTGAAGAACAATAAGGATACAGAAAATTTAAAAAGAGCTAAAAACCTATTAACTCAAGGATACAAAAAACAACAACCGAGAAGAGAAGAGAAGAGAAGAGAAGAGAAGCTAAACTTTCTTTCCGGGAAAAACAGTTACTTTATTATCACGTTCTTCGATAATTTTTTGCATAGATACTGAGTCTCTACCCTTCTTTGCATCGTACATTCTCTTATCCGCTATATCGAGAAGCACGCTGATTTGATTACCATGAATTGGATAGGCAGATAGACCGATACTAGAACCGACTCTAACGCGAATTCCTTCAATGTTCATTGGTTGCGCAATAATTGCCGCAAACTTTTCAGTCATATTTTCCGCTTCACCAAGGTGGTCTTTATTCATCATTAAACCAATTAGGTATTCATCACCACCCAGACGCGCTATATGATCACCGCTACGAATAGCCAGCTCTAAGCGTTTTGCAACAACCTTTAACACTTTATCTCCAGCAGCATGACCATAAATATCATTTACCTGCTTAAAGCCATTAAGATCAAGGAACATGATCACAAGAACTTTGTCTTTTTCCTTAGCTTCTTGCATAGAGTTTTCAAGTAACTCAGTCATATAACGACGATTAGGTAAGCCGGTTAATGCGTCATGATTTGCTAGATATTCATTGTCTTTGGCTTCTTCGGTTTTCTTTTCTAAGGCTTGAGTCAATGCTTCTTGTAAAAGATAATTTTCTCTTATAAATTTGTCTCTCATTAACCTCGCTACAATACCAATAACTACAGCTGAAGTTACAAAAAAGAGGTTAGTTATTAACTCGAAGATTGTTAATGAAAACTCAGGTGCACGAGTATAATTTTCAATATAGAAATAACCACCCATTACAATAAAAGTTACAACTAAAGAAGCACTAAATTTTATATAGGTCCAAGAATAAAGAGTCATGATGATTAAAACTAAACCAACAAAATATACAGAATAAGCATGCTCATGGGGCAATGCTTTATAGACCATGTACTCAATCCCTAATGAAGTAGTCAAAAAGATAAAAGAAAGAACATAATCTTTATATTTATAAAACGAAGGATGATATGTAGAAAAGTAAGTAAACACTAAAGCTACCAAAACTAATAATCTGGTACTCACTACTTCATTGAAGGCAGAAGGTATCGCCCAAACATCGACAAAAACAAACACAAGAAAAAGCAATGCGCTTAATATTGAGAGAGTCTTTGTTGAATCAATTACTTCATTTTCAGAGTAAAACTGAAACTGAGTTTTGGGTTTCTTAAACATTGAATGCTCGTATTTTTATTATTTTAAAGCTTTATATTAAAAACTATTGTTTATATGCAGTCCCAAGAATAATTGAAAACCCATACAAATCATAACTTTTCTGACTAACGGCTTTTCAATTAAGCTATTTTATTTTCTTAAATGTAAAAACAAATTAACCCCTGTTGCTTCACTGTTTACAGAAATCTTATCCCTATCTATCATCGCCTTTTGTGCAAGCTCAATTAACATCTCTTCATTTCTATGATTGAGATACCAATTTCCATAGACTTCCATTTCATTTTTGCCAGGATTGCTAGTAGAAAAATTCCCAATAACCATTTCACCACCTTCCTCTATAAATTCATACATTCTGTGAATTAATCGTACAAATAATTTATCAGAAAAGTAATCAAAAAGGCCTGAGGACCAGATTAAGCTATATTGCCTGTCTGGCTTTAATCTAAACGCATTACGATTTATAAAGTTAATATTTTGATAAAAATTATCGCAAACAGCAGAAGCATATTCTATCGCCGAAGCATCCATATCGACACAGTCTATAAAGACGCCACTTCTATCATTATTCAGGAAAAACTCGTTAACATCCCTGCAAGGGCCACTTCCAAGATTTAAGATATGAGTGTTTTTAGTTGGTTTATTTAAATCTCTTTTTTTATTGATCTGTTCAATGAAGTAATCTTTTCGATTTCTTACGGCAGTGGAGGAATCTGCCTCGTGATAATAACAATCCCATTTCTGAAGAAATGGATCATCAGAAACAAGTTTCAGATGAATTTTATCTATTAGCTCATAGTCCCCAGCATAACCGTGAGGCTTCATAAAGGTGTGGCCAATTATTGAATTCAAATCCAATATTGGTTTAAAAATTTTGTAGAGCTTAGCTTCTTCTACTAATGTAATATTTTTTAAGTTTGAGGCAATAGTCTTTAATTTTTCATAATCATTTTTTTCGGGGCCACCTTTTTTAACAATGCATTCCAACTCGCTTATGTACTTCCCAACTTCCATGTTCATCCTTTTTTATAAATTTATTATTGTCTGGAATGTATCTAAGTCAGACTCTGATTAAATTTATACAACGATAAAGGGTATACCTGAATCGATGATTAGCAATTAAGCTAGATAGAAATACCTTGGTTTTCATTGCCGTAAAATCCTTTTACGAACAAGGTATTCGTTACTTATATAGTGGTAACAATGCCCTAGTTTGTTCAAACCTTTAAAATCATTATTTTTATAGGCTTGATCATGAATTTTATCAGTTGTTAAGTACTTAACTTGTCTTTGAGCATTTGATTCACTTGTGCTGGATTTGCTTTGCCTTGTGAAGCCTTCATTACCTGCCCCACAAAAAAGCCAAAGACTTTGTCTTTACCGCTCTGGAATTGCTCAACCTGAGCAGGATTATTGGCGATAATCTCATCAATGATAGATTCGATCGCTCCCGAGTCAGTGATCTGCTTAAGACCTTTTGCATCGATGACTTTATCCGCTGCCGACTCGTCTGTACCGCCTTCAGCATTCCACATTGCTTCGAAAACTTGTTTGGCTATTTTGCCAGAGATTGTTTTGTCTTCGATGCGTTTGATTAATCCCGTAAGCATTGCTGCGTTCACCGGAGAATCATTAATACTAAGGTCTTCTTTATTTAAATGGCTAGATAGCTCGCCAGTAATCCAGTTAGCCGCGAGTTTGGCATCCGCACTTTTTGCGACAGATTCAAAATAGTCTGCTGTTGCAATATTTGCGGTTAAAACACCTGCGTCGTATTCACTGAGATCATATTCTTCTACGAAACGTTTGAATTTAACACCGGGTAATTCTGGTAATGTTTTTCTCACTTCTTCTAAAAACTCATCCGTGATTTCTATAGGAAGCAAATCAGGATCGGGGAAGTAGCGATAATCGTTCGCTTCTTCTTTAGAACGCATTGAACGTGTTTCGTTTTTATCAGGATCGTATAAACGTGTTTCCTGTACGACTGAACCACCGTCTTCAATTAAGTCTATCTGACGCTCTACTTCGATATTAATCGCACGCTCAACAAACTTGAACGAATTGATGTTTTTAAGCTCAGCACGTGTTCCAAATTCTTCCTGACCTTTTGGGCGTACTGATACATTAGCATCGCAACGGAAAGAACCTTCCTGCAAGTTACCATCGTTAATACCCAAATATTGCACAAGCTCATGAATCTTCTTCATGTAGGCAACGGCTTCTTTGGCAGAACGCATATCTGGCTCGGATACGATTTCCAGTAATGGCGTACCCGAACGGTTTAAATCGATGCCTGTCATGCCTGCAAAGTCTTCGTGCAACGATTTACCCGCGTCTTGCTCTAGATGTGCACGCGTAACGCCCACACGTTTAGTTTCACCGTCTTCTAAGGTGATATCGATATGACCGAGTTCTACGATTGGCTTGTCGAACTGGCTGATTTGATAGCCTTGAGGCAAATCCGGGTAGAAATAGTTTTTACGCGCGAAGACATTGCCTCTGCCGATTGGTGCACCAATTGCCAGACCAAACATTGCAGCCATACGCACTGCTTCTGCATTCAACACTGGCAACACACCAGGCATGGCGAGATCGACGACATTCGCCTGTGTGTTTGGCTCTTGTCCGTATTCTATGGATGAACCAGAGAATAATTTGGATTTAGTCGAAAGTTGGGCGTGTATTTCCAGCCCGATTACTGTTTCCCATTCCATGTTATTTCTCCCCTTCACTAACAGCGTATTTTGAAGGCGTTTGCTTGTGCCAATCTGTTGCTTGTTGGTATTGATGTGCGACGTTTAACATTTTTCCTTCAGTGAAAGCATTACCGATAATTTGTAAACCTACCGGCATATTATTAGCAAAACCTGCCGGTACTGACATACCCGGCAAGCCTGCTAGATTAAGAGCGATGGTGTAAATATCAGATAAGTACATGCTAATTGGATCATCCGATTTTTCACCAATTTTGAATGCTGTTTCTGGAGCCACTGGCCCCATAATCACATCAACTTTTTCAAAGACTTTTTGGAAATCTTCGCTGATTAAACGACGGATTTTCTGTGCTTTTAAGTAGTAAGCATCGTAATAACCGGCTGAAAGTGCATAGGTGCCTGTCATGATTCTACGTTTCACTTCGCGGCCAAATGCATCACCACGCGAACGCATATACATATCAGTGAGATCGACTGGATCTTCACAGCGATAGCCATATCGCACGCCATCAAAACGTGAAAGGTTTGATGATGCTTCTGCTGGTGCAATCACGTAGTAAGCAGGAATAGCTAAATGCGTATTCGGCAAGCTAACTTCGATGATTTCTGCGCCAAGTTTTTTGTATTCTTCAACCGCCGCTTCGATCACTTTTGCGACTTCGCTGTTTAAGCCTTCTTCGAAGTATTCTTTAGGTAAACCAATCTTTAAACCCTGCAATGAATCATTCAGCGTCGTTGAGTAATCTGGCACGGGAATATCAACCGAGGTTGAATCTTTCGCATCGAAACCTGACATGGCTTCTAATAACAATGCACTGTCTGCAGCCGATGAGGCAAATACCCCACCTTGATCAAGACTTGATGCATACGCGATCATGCCGTATCGAGATACACGGCCGTAGGTCGGCTTAATGCCTGTAATGCCTGTGAGTGATGCGGGCTGGCGAATAGAACCGCCTGTATCTGTACCTGTCGCGATAGGTGCAAGTTTTGCGGCAACCGCAGCGGCACTTCCACCTGATGAGCCACCAGGAACACGATCTAAATCCCACGGATTTTTCACTGCACCGTAATAGGAGTTTTCATTAGATGAACCCATCGCGAATTCATCCATATTGGTTTTACCCAACATAGGCATGCTGATTGATTTAAGCTTTTCTACCACTGTCGCGTTATAAGGTGCGATGAAGTTATCCAGCATTTTAGAACCTGCAGAGGTTTTGACACCATCGGTACAGAAAATATCTTTATGCGCTAGCGGTATACCTGTTAAACCAGACGCAGAGCCGCTGGCAATTTTTTCATCTGCGGTTTTTGCTGTCGCTAGTGCTTGTTCTGCAGTCACTGTGATAAATGCGTTTAGTTCGCTATCGTGGCTCGCTATACGATCAAGATAGAATTGCGTTAATTCAACACTTGAAAATTTGCCGCTTTGTAAACCGACACTGAGTTCAGCTAGAGATTTATTAATCATTTGATTATCCATACTAATGTGTCCCTCAATCCAGTACTTTCGGTACTAAAAACAAACCGTTTTCAGTCGCTGGTGCATTTTCCATGAGCTTTTCACGTTGATTGATTTCAGTCACTTCATCTTTACGCAAACGCTGCATCGCATCCTGAGGATGAGCCATTGGCTCGATATCTTCGACATTGGCTGCGTCCATCTGATCCACTAGATGAAGGATTCCGGATAAATCTTCAGAGTATTGTTCGATGCTTTCTTCTTTGATGGCGAGTCGCGCCAGAAAGGCTATTTTTTTGACTTCTTCAGGTGTCAGAGACATGTTATTACCGTGTAAATGTTGTAAGGGTTCTGCTGGATTGCAGAAGCACTATTTAGTGTGGAGAAATTTAACATATAGATACGCGAATAGAAACGCGCTAAGAAAGGTTTTCTAGCTTGTTAACTGTTTAAATCAATTATGTTGATTTCCATACGACTGAAATACAAACCCTTTCCTAAGCTGTACTTCATAGGCTGTTAGTACCTATTAAAAAAAACGGCCTCGCAAAGCATAAGTTCTATTTACGTTTTTAATACAAAAACGTAATATCACTCATAAGTAGGGGGGTGCCTTTTTGAATAACAGCAATTAGCTCTCTAATTCTTTGGGTCTTAGCATCGCGGTCAAATCGGCATGGTGCATCATCAGATTCTTCCAGCTTACATCGGCATTTATTTTTACCACATTTGCGGTAGTAAATAATTTTCCGTTATTTTGTTTGTATTGATGCGTTTCTGCAAAGCCACAAAGGTGTACCAATAAATCTTCCATCGCGGGGTTATGTCCTAGCAACATCACGCTGTCTATTGTCTCATCTACATTCGTTAGAATATGCAACAGCGTCACGGTGTAGGCAGAGTAAATTTCGGAGTTCCATTCGATTGATGCAATCGGATACTCTATTTCACTACAGAGTATTTTACAGGTCTGCTTCGCTCTGATCGCTGGTGAAGATATGACCTTTTGTGGCAACCACTGTCGATTCAACATTTCTTCACCAATGCGTTTTGCATCGGCTTCACCTCGTGCACTCAACGGACGATCGAAGTCCGTTTCGGCATCACTATTCCATGATGATTTTGCGTGCCTTGCGAGGTAGATTGTTTTCATGATTAAATTATAGGTGGTTTACTTCTAATCTAAAAAAAGCCCTATAAGTAGGGGGGTGTGTTTTAGCAAAAAAAATCCAGACATATAGTCTGGATTCTTAACTTAAAAGATATTAAACATTGTTTCAACAACTTATAACATTTCAATAGCTTTTAACATTTAATGCTGTCACAAATTATGAATGCGCTTGTTCTTTATTCGCAGCAGGGCTGTGAGTAATAAGCAAGTGAACTATAGCAGCAAAGCCTAAGTAGATTGCTGTTGTTTTCATGTAACCCGGTAAGTACTGCGCCACGCTTGAAGCATATTGTGCAACACTCATCTCTTCGAATTTACCTGCGAACAGGTAAAAACCAGCATTAGAGATTAAGAAACATACCGCAACGCCTGCTGTAGCTGAAGCTACAAATGTCGCTAGACCACGTGCATTCTCTTGATATTTATTCGCAAACCAACTGCCGGCAAACCACATTGCTGCATAAGCAGGAATCAAAAATGGATACGACGGTGTGAAGCAGTAATGTACGCCACCTTGTGCATCTATAACGATTAAATCAATCACAAACGCTGCCAGAAAGAATAAAGGAAAAGCTAATTTTTTGAGTGAATCACCACGTAGATAAAAACCTACCATGAAGAAGATCGCCCAAGATGCGTCAGCCATGTGGCTAAATAAATTACCACGAGTAACAACCATCAGTGCGAGTAAAACGCCGCCAATGATTAATTGTGTTTTGGTCGAAATGCTATTCTTTGCTGTATTCATATTTATTCCAGTTTAATAAGCTTATTTAAAAGCCATACAAAATATATTTAGTGATTATAGTATAACCCAGTTATCCAGATCAGTTAAATACGCGACTGATATTTATCAATTATTGATAACTCAGTGTTAGATAGGCTGCTCTACCGGGGGTATTAAAGCCACTTGCTAGTTGGTAATCTTCATCCGTTACATTTTCAACTCGTACGCCTACTTTCATGTGCTTATTGATTTTCTGATTTAACGTAAGATTCAATAAGGTATATGAATCAAGCTTTACGCGTGTTGACGGAAAACTACTGAAATCATCATCCTGACGTGAACTAGAAGAGATAAGATCTGCCCCTAAACGCGTTCTACTTGTCATCGCATAACCTAATTTAGCGGTGAATTTGTTATTAGGACGACGCACTAAACGTTCGTTAGTTAGGTCATTTGTCGCGCGAAGAATCGAAGCACCTAGACCCCAATCAAACTTGTTCGCACTGCCTGCATAACTTAACTCAACACCTTTGAGAAGTACTTTCTCAGTATTGCTTGCCTGATTATTTTCACCCGTGAAACCAATCATATTCTCTACTTTGGTGCGGAACATGCTGGCTTCGAATTTATGATTTTTAGCTAATTCTGATTTCAGGCCGATCTCAAACGTTTTTGATGTTTCCGCTTCTAAATCAGGATTACCTGCATAGCTACCAAAAAAGCCCGGGTAGTATAAATCGTTGATACTTGGTGCGGTAAATGCGGTTCCGTAACTTGCATAAGCCGTTGTTTTAGGTGTTAAAGCGAATCCAGCTGCTAACTGATTAGTGAATTCACTACCTGCCAGACTATGATCATCGTAACGACCCGCTAGTTCAAAGGTGAATTTACCTACGCCACTATTTAAGTTGGCATAAAGCGCTTTATTAGAAATATCGTCATCAAAGTCATTGGTTTTACCTTGATCTTTTCGGTAATTTGCTCCTAAAACCAATGCCGTTTTGTCTGACAGATTAAGATTATTTTGCCAATCTAATTCTTCACGCTCAGTATCAAACGTAGAAGCACCAAAAGAGGAAATACTCTCTAGATTATTTTCACTGCGGCTGACACTTAGTTTTTGCGACCATTTTTCATTTATATTAGATTGAAAAAAAGCGCTGATCGTTTGAAGATCAGTTTCACTTTTGCCCTGATCAAAATCATTCTTGTTATTACTTGAAAGAATATTGATTCCCACTTTAGTGGTATCACTAAAGTCGTGCGAGAATGCTCCTGTAACACTGCGCTTTTTATATCCGTCATCATCAGGGTTAAAACTAAATTCACCAGCATTACTATTTGTTGACGAGAAGCCATCCGAGTTTTCTGCGGCAACATTTAGTGATAATTTTGAATTGCCATTTTTACCCAGGCTTTTAGAAAAGCCAGCGCTACCGCGTTTGGTGCCAAATTCACCCAAAGAAACTGACGCATAAGGACCGCCATTTTTACGTGTAAAAACCTGAATGACACCTGCTATAGCGTCAGAACCATAAAGAGCTGTTCTTGCACCACGAACAATTTCGATGCGCTCGATTTGCTCGGTAGGTAATGCACTCCAATCAAAAGAACCGGCAGTTACTGAAGATACTCGCACGCCATCAACTAACACCAAACTTTGATTGCTGTTCGAACCACGAAGAAACACACTGGTCTGTGACCCTTCACCGCCGCTGCGTGAAATATCAACACCATTTTGCAAACGAAGAACATCAATAATGCTTTGAGCTTGAATCTCATCGATATTTTTTCGGGTGATAACACTCACTGGTGCTAGCGTTTCATTGGTTTTTTGTAATCGTCTATTGGCTGTTATGGATAATTCCAATTCACCTTCGTCGTTGAGCTGAACCGCTTCATCTGCAAAAA
Source organism: uncultured Cocleimonas sp. (assembly GCF_947495625.1). Lineage (GTDB taxonomy): Bacteria > Pseudomonadota > Gammaproteobacteria > Thiotrichales > Thiotrichaceae > Cocleimonas. The sequence continues at coordinate 23,535 of NZ_CANLZW010000029.1, read as the reverse complement.
CCGGAGACTGTAAAGACGCAAGTGAAATCGCAAGCACAGAAAGAGGAGCTACTTTTGTAGCTAAAAGGGGATATTTCATTGTATGACCTATTGTTTCAGCACCCGCCGTGCTGTTTAAAAAGTGAGCAACGAGAAATCATTACGATTTCGTTGTCGTTTTCGCGTAGGCCGGTCTCCGGGCTTATGAATATTGGCAAATGCCAAATTAGTGTATTCTCCTTCCCATGCATTCAAAATTGCACAGTGGATGTGAAAGCACTAATTAAAAAACACCCTAAAAGGTGGGGGGTGTCATTTTACGTCTATTCAATTACCGTTGCGGGGGCAGCTCTGGAATTATGTTTAAGTAGCAAAATTACTACCTAAATCATTCACCAGCTTCCCGTTTAATCCATTTGCTAATGCATCTGGACACCTAACGCAGGGCGAAAGGATAGAGCGTTTGGAGTTGGGTGTCTAGTTAAAGCCCCTGAAAAGAAAGAATCGGTAGGATATCAAAGCTTATAGGAGTCATCCACCATCGATTTAGTGATAATTCCGTAGACTCGAGAATTTTTATCCGCCTCCTCTTCATTAAAAACCACATACAAAGCTTCAGCGCCTTGCACAAATTTCTCATGTGCTTGCTGTAAATTTGCCTGCAATGATATGGGGCTGAGTTGAAGACGATTAGCCGGAATTTCGATTAAATTAACGTCCTGCTCTTCAAGGTTTTCTATATCAGTACTTTCTGACGCTTCATCATCCATTTTTTCTGATTGTTCAGTTTGGATATATTTAGCTAACTCTGCAATCGGCAACATGGTTTTCAATTCACCTTCGCCATTATTGATCAGTATCCAATTCACTTTGGCATCTGTAGTTATCATTTTTTTAGCAGCCGCCATATTAGTTGATGGAGACAGCCTAGTGAATTTATTGTCAAGAACACTCGCAACCCCTATTCCCCTAAGTACTTGTAAAACAGGGTTGATATCGTAATCCATACCGTTGTTTCTCATCATGCTGATGAAAAGTGATTGCTTGTTGAATACTTCGCTCGCGGTGAGTTGTGCTATTACTATAGTCAACATGCCGGGCATGATAATTCCGGGGTTATAGGTAAGTTCCATAATCGCAGTCAGTGCAGCCAATGGTGCTTGCAGGCTAGCGCCAACCATCGCCCCCATGCCTAAGATGGCATAAAAGCCAATATCAGACGCGTCGTAACCAAAAAAATAAGAGGCTAAATATCCAACAATTGCACCGAGCGCTGCTCCGATAAAAAAGGCTGGGCCAATCATCCCACCAGGAACACCTAAACCGATACAAAGACTGGTCGCTAGCAACTTGGCAAAAAATAAGCCAAACAATACAGTGACGGTATACCCACCTAACAACGTGGTGTTAACGGTATCGTAACCAATACCAAATACTTCTGGATAAAATAAACCAATAATTGCGACAAACACACCTGCTGCAATAACCTTCCACCAGATTTCTATGTGCTTGGTTTTTACAGAGATGATCTCAATCAGTTGATTATAAAAAGCAGCCCCAGCACCAACGATTAAGCCCAATAATATGATAAGCGGCAATTCAGCAAAGGAAGAAAAATTAAAATCAGGAATACTAAAAGCTGGCTCGCTACCCAAAATGAAATTTGAAAGCCCGGTTGCTGTAACCGCAGCCAGCATAATCGGAATAAAACTCACCAAGGTGTATTCCATCATAATCACTTCAAGCGCAAAAATGACACCCGCTAATGGCGTATTAAATGATGCCGCGATTGCCGCCGCTGCACCACTGGCGACTAACGTTCGAATACTGTTATTTGGTAGATTGAGACTTTGCCCAAAAAGACTACCAGAAGCTGCACCAAGATAAATATGCGGTCCTTCTCGACCAACCGAATGTCCACCGATAATGGCTAAAGCTGCACCTACAAATTGCAATATAAAGCCCCTAACCGTTAAATATCCTTGATGGTAAGCCATGCGTTCCATGACGCGCGCCACACCTAATACCCGAAGGCCATTTGATGCCTTATAAAACAACAACGCTAGCAATAAACCACTAACTATGGGAAACAGTAAACGCAACCCTGTGCTTAAAGCCTCATAGTTTTCGGGCCCATCTCCAGGTAATAGATAATCTTGAGTCTCTTCTACCAACAAACGAAAAATAACGATCACTGCGCCTGTGATCAAGCCAGATATTAGCCCTAATACCGCAAGTTGTAATAAGGCATCAGGGCGAGCGAGACGAAAATGAAAGGATTCCATCCACTGGGCTTTTTTCTTATTTAATATTTTTAACAGTGGTAGCATATAAAATGAGACTAATTTTGAGTCCTTAATGAATTAGGATTTTAGCATTAATTTCTGTCAATATATCGCACATGGATCAATCAAATCACACATCGGTAAATATCACTCAAATTGCCTGTCACGATTGTGATTTATTCCTGCAGGTACCACAATTGCGTGTTGGCCAATCAGCCACCTGCCCTCGATGTAATGCATTTTTGTTCAAAAATCAGAAAAACTCAGTCGATAGAAGCCTGGCTTTTGCTATCACGGGACTGATTCTTTATGTGATATCTAATATGTTCCCACTGCTATCACTAAGAGCCCTTGGCACCACACAGGATGAAACATTAATTTCGACATCGGTATCGTTATTCAAAGCAGATATGCCATTGCTAAGTATTGTCGTACTGTTTACTACCGTCATCTTTCCCGCAACAACATTACTCGGAACCATTTTTATATTGATGCAGGTAAAAATGGATAAATTTAACGATTACACCGCTCCGTTATTTCGGTTTTTGAGAAGTACTGACACCTGGGGCATGCTGGAAATTTTCATGCTTGCGTTGTTGGTGGCAATGGTAAAACTGGGTGACGTTGCCGAGGTGGTTTTTGGGACGTCTCTTTACGCTTTTTGCTTATTGATTCTGTCATTAACCTTGCTGAGTTATTCGCTTAATCCTCATGATGTCTGGAGCAAGCTTAGAAATGAGATAACGCAATAATGTCAGCTATCAAAAACACAGAGATCACAGCGCGTGATGCAGGCTTTATCTCCTGCCACTTTTGTAGCACCTTGTGCAAATTACCCAAGCACGCAGATTTGAAAAAAGTCGAACTTGTTTGCCCTTGCTGCAAGTCGAATATCCACTTGCGAAAACCTAATAGCATCAATCGTACATGGGCGTTATTAATCGCTGCGCTGATTTTATATATTCCCGCCAATACACTACCAATAATGACTTTCACTTTGTGGGGTGACGGCCAGCCAGATACCATAATAAGTGGAGTGATACATTTAATGGATGGCGGCATGTGGCCATTGGCATTATTGATATTTGTTGCAAGTATCTTTATACCGGTACTGAAATTAATTATACTCACGATGCTAATGATAAGCATTCACTTGAAAGCTCGCTGGAAACCCAAAGATCGAACCGTTTTGTACCGCATTACCGAGTTTGTCGGTAGATGGTCGATGGTCGATGTGTTTGTGATTGGCATATTAGTCACACTGGTTCAGTTTGGAAATAGCGCAAATGTCACGCCGGGTTTAGGTGCGCTTTCATTTGCTGCAGTAGTCATTTTAACAATGTTTGCAGCACGCGCTTTTGACCCACGTTTAATATGGGATGTTTTAGAATCCGAAACAAAATCGGGTAGTAAAAAAACAGTTAGCAATAAAGATAACAAACAGATGGTAAAACCATAAACATGGCTCAAACCGAATCTAATTCTGGTAGTGGAATTAACACCGATGATCTTCCATACGCCCAGGTTAATCCCAAAGCACGTTTTTCTTTAATCTGGATCATTCCTATAACTGCAGCGTTAATTGGTGGTTGGCTAATTTTCAAATATTACAGCGAACGCGGCACCATTATTAATATCACATTTGATGAAGCTGCCGGCATAGAAGAGAAGAAAACACCGATACGCTATAAAGATGTAGTTGTTGGCAAAGTGAGAAAATTACGCTTAACAGAAGACTTAAACAAGGTCAGAGTGACAGCCGAAATTTTCCCTGAAATGGCAGATAATCTGGGGACCAATACTAGATTCTGGGTCAAGAAACCGCGCATTACACTGCAAGGGGTTAGCGGTTTGGATACATTACTCTCTGGTGTTTATATTGGACTCGACCCCGGCGCAAAAAGTGAACCGCTTGATAGTTATCTGGGTCTTGCAACCGCTCCATTTATCACCAATGACGCCAGTGGTACACGCATAGCGATGCGTACCGAAAATCTGGGTTCGCTTGATATTGGCTCTCCTGTTTACTACAACAAAATCAATGTTGGTGAGGTTACCAGTTATCGATTGAATTCAGATACTGAAAGTATTGACGTGTTCATCTATGTACACGAACCGTATGACAAACTAATCAAGAGCAACACGCGCTTCTGGAATGCCAGCGGCATCGAGGTGGATATTTCTGCCAATGGGATATCAACCAGAATGGAATCGATGACTTCCCTACTGATTGGTGGCATTGCATTTGAAACACCTAAAGATGGCGTTAGTAAGGAGATTAGCGGCGAGACTGCATTTACTCTTTATGACTCCTATAAAGTTGCACAGGAAAATACTGAGCTTTATAACAAACTGTTTTACACCATGTATTTTGATGATTCATTACACGGCCTAACAGAAGATTCAAATATCGAATATAGCGGTGTCAGAGTAGGTAGAGTGGAAAAAATATCACTGCAACATGATGAGGCTAATGACAACATCAGAGCAGCGGTAAAAGTCTCATTGCGCATTGATAAATTTTCACGCAAAGCAGATGCCAAAGAAGCCGAAGCAAAATTGAAAGAGCTTGTTGAAGAAGGGCTTCAAGCGCAATTGGTCGTGGATAGTTTATTAACCGGCTCACAATATATTTCACTTGATATACCACCTAGCAGACTAATAACGGGCGAAAAAGGAAGAAATGAATTTTCTCTAATGCCTACCAGCATAAGCAAAGCATCAAGATTCCCAACCACTGCGGCACAATCCACGTTGATGAATTTTGATGCCACGGAGATATCAGAAGAATTAACAGAGACACTTGCCAGCATCAAAGCATTGATCAATTCAAACGACGTCAAAAAGACACTCACTGGACTTGCTAATACCACTGCAAATTTAGATCGAATTACCAGTCAATTAGATAAAGAAGGCTTTTCTCAAGAGTTAGTCAAAACCTTAACAAGCGCAAAAAAGACCACCGAATCTATCAATCGATTAATGTTAGATGCGCAAAAGGCTGTCGTCACCATTTCATCGGCAACTGATAAACTGCAAAAAGATGCGGGCCACACCTTAAAAACATTTAGTAATGTCGGCAATAAGCTTGAGCAGAGTGCAGCCAAAACCATGCAAAGCATCAATAGAACCAGCAACACACTGGATGCTGGCTTGAAGTCTACCTTGAGTGAAGACTCGGTATTACAACATCGTTTACGAGTATTAATTAATGAATTAACCGAAGCGTCTAAGTCATTTTCAGTATTGGCAGATACACTTCAACGTAAACCCGATTCACTTATTTTTGGCAAATAAGCGTCTCGTCATCAATAAATAATTAACCAAACAACTATTCAAAGAACTATGCAAACGGCAAATAAAAAGTAGATCAACATGATTAAAATTTTAGCTCTACCTGTTTTTATCTTAATTTTCAGCGCACTTTCTGGCTGTAGTAGCAATTCATCATCTGGCAATCTGGGAGGAACACACTTTTATTCGCTGTCTTCCATGAAACCTAGTGCTGCGGCAAGCGCTAATAAAATCAGCATCGGTATTGGCCCAGTTGAAATACCTCGATTGCTCAATCGTCCACAAATAGTTAGCCGAAAAAACAAATCTGAAATCATCATGTCAGAGAGCCATCAATGGGGTGGTTCTTACAAAGAAGAACTCAACAAAGCTATTACAGATAATCTTTCGGTATTGTTAAAAACGGAAAAAATTGAACAATATCCGTGGAAATCTACCTTTCAACCAGACTATCAGGTGCGTATCGACATCGAGAGTTTTGATGGTGATATAAATAGCCCAACGCATAAAAACGTTACGCTTAATGCTCGTTGGCGCCTACTAAAAAATGACAAAGAATTATTGGTAAAACGTGCATTAATAACAGTTCCCCTAAAAGGCTCAGGCTATACTGCGTATGTTAATGCTCAAAGTGAAGCTCTCACACGATTTAGCCGTGATGTAGTTACACAAATTCGTAAAAATCCCTAGTTAATTCATTTGAAATTTATTACATAGGGAAAATAAAAAAGGAATACAAACATCTCTCAAGGGAATATTTTAATCAGCGCTTGTCTCATTGGAAAACCAGTTCGTTACAATGGAGCTGACTTAATGCTAGACCATCCTTTAATGACTAAATGGAGAGATGAAGAACGCTTAGTTGCCATTTGTCCAGAAGTTGCTGGCGGATTACCAACCCCACGTCTTCCTGCTGAGATTCAATTTGGTGATGCAAACAGTGTACTTGATGGCAAAACTAAAATTTTACAAGTAGATGGTGAAGATGTAACACAGATGTTTATAGACGGCGCTAATAAAGCATTACAACTAGCTTTAGCCAACAATTGCAAAGTGGCGATACTCACCGAAAGAAGCCCTTCATGCGGCAGTAGCATGGTTTACGATGGCACCTTCAACAAGGATTTAATTCTTGGAATGGGAGTCACAACAGCGCTCTTAGAGAAAAACAATATCCGGGTTTTCAATCAAAACCAATTAGATGAACTCGATTACTATTTAGACAATGGTTAAATAAACCATAAATGTAAGTAATAGTTATAAAGGTCACCCCCCCTACTTTTAGGCAGTTTTTACCATAGCACTTCATTTATTGTTCTTCACTTATTGCTCTTCAACTGTAAATAACCCTTCGATATTATTACTGGGATCAGCATCTTCTGACAAACCAAATGCACCGAGTATGGCTTCTGCATTCTCACCCACAAAATCACCAGCAATAAAACCACTCGCATCGCGCGGTGGACTTGCTGTATTGGGATTTGAATCTATCACGCTGGCACCATTCATTTGAAGATCCAGATCTCCTGAGGTAATCTGACCATCAAATACGGCAACCCATGTTTCATTGGGCGTATTTGCCGATAGTGCACCATTACTGACAGCACCCGATTCGAAATTCACATCCATTTGCACTTGTAGATTACTAGCGTCTCCCGCTGTAGCGCTTAAGAGACTGTTTGAGACATTATCATAACGATTGAAGGTTCCGGTTCTGGCACTGACGACATCAGGGTCAGTTGCTTCATAAGTTGCCCAGAGGAGACCTCTATTGCTTGAATCATCGACATTCCTACTTGCCAAAGTGGAATTAAACTCTCCCCAATATCCCCAACTAACCGCATAACCACCAACGGATTGCTCGTAATTTTGTACGGCGCTTCCTGCTGCATTATCTAATAAATTCAAACCCACATTAAAAGTTGGTGTTGCCGTGTTTAATTCTGATGCCGAAACATCCAGTTCTGTTGAAGGTCGCGTTTGGTCAATCGCAAAAGCACTTACCTCGTAAGTCACTTCAGGTGGCGGAATAACTGGTGGCGTGGTTGGCGGCGTTACCGGAGGCTCAACGGGTGGAGTTACAGGCGGAGTAACCGGAGGTGTAACAGGCGGCTGACTATTGCTTATCACTTCAATGCTAGGATCCAATAGAACAGGTCTAGCCAACAGCTCCTTACCCGTCACGTAATTCGCATCTAATACATTATTAGCTGCAGGTATTTTAATGTTTGAGCTGTGTCCATCTCTAAATACATCGGGAACTTCATCTAAGCCGGTACATTTACCCAAGCGATCAATAAAGATAAACATGAAAGGCTTGGAACGCCCCAATAATATATTGCAACCACTACGCAAACGAGCACGCAAATGGATGACGCCTTCCCAAACGGCGACATACATACCATTAGAGACAATTTCTACCTCATAATCCGTGCCGCGAATACCAATGGTCGCCAGAGGAGTTCTGAGTTCATAGGCTTTTTTATTGCCTTTACCAATGGCTCCGGTGATGGTTCTTAAACCACCCGACAACAGTTCCAGTAACGCAGAGTTGGTAGTCTCACCTTCAACAAACTGGTATTTTTTAATTTGTAATACTGAGTTTTCCTGGAGAGAAATTAAGGCCTGATCAATCATTCTAAACTGGGCGCGACCATCTTTACCCACTCGAATTTCATCTTTCTCATAAATATTCGAACGACGTTTTAACGTAATGTTTTTCCCATCGCGTTGCCCAATGACTTCTCCACGGGTCAAGAGCGTTTTACCCGCTTCTTTTTCTGCCGCCATGACCTTGGTATTTGCGAATGCCGATAAAACAATCAGACAAACAGAAAATACAATTGTTTTATTAATCCCAGTCATAGCGAATACCTACTTTTACTTCGTTTCTTTTTGCATCGTATAGATCCAGATTACTTTGATTATTGATGTGTCTTGCCTGCGCAATAAACGCGAGTTCATCATTAAACCGATGCTCATGACCCACTTTAAAGATGAATCGATCATCGCTGCGTTTATTATCGTAAATCGCATAAGCTTGCTGATGTTTGTAGTGACGATAATCGAGACCCAGGTAGGTTCTATCTTTCTTATTCCACTCTTTGACCGCCCAATACCCTATTCCACTAATATTTCGGCTGTATTGTTTACCTTCGGATTTGTCTGGCCATTCCTTACCCAAATAAAGATTCAACTGATGTTGCGTGTCACCAACTTGTTTATCAATTCGGCCTGAAACAATTGCTCTGCTTCTATCGCTGAGCGCAACCTTTTTGTTGTCATACTTTTCGATACTCAGTTTAAGGCTCCCTACCTGAGAGGAGCCTATGGATTTTCGAGCAATAGCATCAACACCAATAGTATTTGAATACAACTCCCCACCTAGCATCACAGGGCGCGTTCTGCCCACTAATTGATATTGTTTTTTCGCATGGTTAAAGGTGATACCCGTACGCAAATCCAAATCAGTTACATTGAAATCAGAATTTTTAAAGTATTCTCGGTGCGTTGCATTCGCCGAAAAAAACGTACTTTTCACTTTATTCTTCAAGGTGCGATGTTTGAATTGAAACTTTCCCTCCGCAAAACCACTGCCCTGCTTCACCGAAGAATCATTCAAAGTAACCACCCCAAAATCAGAAAGATCAATCTCAGCATTATCGTAACCAAAATTGATATTATCATCGTAACCAAAAGACAATGATGCGAGGCTCTTAGTGACAGAGTGCTGTGTGATTCTATCCCCTTTTTTCTCTAATTCTGCCAGATAAGCCTGTACTTTTTTTCTTACAACAGGCGGTGGATTTAAATTCAAAACATCATTGAATTCTTTTTTTGCCGCGTAAGAGTTGTTAAGGCTTAAGTAGGCGCGAGCTAACTCCAAACGCGGGCGAATGACATTAGGCGAAGAGACTGTCACTCGATCTAATGCAAATACCGCTTCATTGTAATGGCCAGTTTGCATCGCAGATAAGCCATATAAGTAATCAAAACGAGGATCACCTTCATTTTGAGAACGGGTTTTTATGGCTTGTTGATATGCTTGTTGATACTTTTGTTGTTTTACCAATTTTTCAAGCACATCATATTTATTCGTCGCTATTGAACTCGACTGAATCAAGATTAAGCCCAAACAAAATAACCATTTGAAAGATTTATTGAAATTTCTCATATTTATTCATTGTAGTTAATCGTTATGGTGGCAGGGGCTGAAGCGTTTCCATAAATATCAATCGCTCGATATGTATAACTCCCTGTGGCCGCTGAGGTTCTAGAATTATTATCCATACGCAAGCTATTTCCACTAAATTCTGTGAAATTGACTTGCGTATCTTCCTGGCTAATAACATCTATAATATACTCGTCACCATCAGCATCTTGAATCAATGTTGACAAATCCAGGATATAGCGACTATTACTTGAAGATAATGGTGGATCAATATCTATCGTAATACTCTGTGCTACTGGAGCAGTATTGCCAGGCGGAGAAGTTAGCGGTGTGAAAATTACCGTTGCAGGATCTGACTCAGCGCCATCTTGATCTATTGCAACGTAGGTCAGTGTATTTTCGAGTACAGGATAAAAAGGCTCATAAAAAACCCTTGGATTAACACCAATTACATCTAAATAGCTAATAGAGTTGATTCTTCCTCTTGTATCATCTGACAAGCCAATTACCCTATAAGTTAAACCACGATTATCGCCATCAGGGTCATCCCCTAATAACGAAACACTCGAAAGTGATCCGTTCGCATTGGTTATAACATTTTGATCTACGGCTGTTGGTTTTACATTTGTAAGGATAGTTCCTGTTGGATAGATAGTTATTACTACAACAGCAGGCTCAGAAAACCCGAATTCATTATCAAATACAATTAATTGTAATTTTATCTCAGTAGGTACAGTTACTGCAGGGGCAATAAAAGTTGGCGTGTATCGCTGATAAGTTGGATCAAATACTAAATCAATCTCAGTACCTGGGATAATATCAATTTGTGTCCACTCCCATACAAATGTTGAATTATCTAATCCTTGAGGAGCACTTCCAGATCCATAAAGTTGGACTGTGGTCAACTCTATTTCATCTCTATCTTCACCAGGTAATGCAATAACGCTTGGATTAGGTAGAGAGATGAAAAATGAGACTTGATCGGCAACCGATATTAATCCACCTCTATCAGTGACCACTAATTGAAACACATACTCACCAACGATAGACTGACTTACATTAGTATTAATAATAGTGAATGAGGGCTCCATTACTTGAGGAATATCCGCAACGGGAATTGTAATAGGCCCTGACATTTGACTCCATTGATAACTCAGATCAGTATTCGCATCTTCAGCGTCAGAACTATACGAACCATCTAAAGTAATTACCGATGTTTCTTCAAAACCCACTGGGTTACTTGGATCACCTGTTACTAGTGCCACTGCAGATCCACTAAAATAGCCCGCGTTTGCAGTAGGAGGGGTATTAGGCTCCGTCAAATTAACAGTTGCTACATTAGATCCTAAGCCTAGCTCATCTACAACTCTGTACGTAAAGCTATCAATTTCAGGAGAACTTATGCTGTAGGGTTGATATTCCAAGATATTATCAGTATAAGTAACAGTCAAATTACCAGTAATAGGTTGAGTCAGAACCTCATACGTTAAATTTGCATTATTTCCATCGGGATCATTGCCAACTAAAGTAATTGAAGTTGGATTACCTGATAAATCTATGGGGATAAACAAATCATCAGCTATAGGCGGTTGATTTGGACCTACGGTAATTGTAATTTCATCAGGATCAGAAACTAAGTTACCTGAATCGGTAACCTCCAACTTAAACACATAGTCCCCAGAAATAACTTGTGACGAACCTCCAACAATATTAAAAACAGGCTTAATGTCATCATCTGGATCAACCGCTACCGGGCCACTTACCTGAGTCCAATTAAATCTTAAATCCGATATTGGATCCTCAAGATCAGAACTACCTGAACCATCAAGTGTTATTGGGAGTGTAGCTTCTTGAAACCCGCTTCCAAAAGATGTTCTTACAGAAGCAATTGCTTGATCTAGACCAGCATTAGCAACAGGCATATTGTTTCCGGGAGGGTTTACCACAATTTCTACAGAATCACTTACTGATTTTGCACCATCATTATCAGTCACTATTAAATTAAAAATTAATATTTCTGGAGCACTCTGTACTGTAGGAGCGGTAAAACCAGGAGCCGCAATACCTGTATTGCTAAGACTAACGGCAGAGCCACTACTCTGAGCCCAAAGGAATCCAACAACATCACCATCCACATCCGTGCCTGAGCCATTAAGATTAACTAAATCCCCAGAAAAAACTTCTTGATCATCACCTGCTATCGCAATAGGCGCTTCATTTAATGGATTAATTGTTATTTCGACTGTATCGACTGCTGACTCAGCCCCATCATTGTCAGTTACTACCAAGTCAAATATAAGCGTCTCAGAAACACTTGAAACAGCTGGAGCTGTAAAGCTAGGATTAGAATCAGACACATCACTAAGGCTTACTACCGAGCCCCCCGGTTGTTGCTGCCATAAATACGCTTCAACCGTTCCATCTACATCTGTGCTACCTAAGCCGTTAAGTAAGACTGTTTGTGAACTTTCGACGATTTGATCTTCATCTGCATCAGCTTCAGGTGGATCATTAACGGGTGTTATCTGAATATCTACAGTGGCAACATTAGAGCTTTCAAATCCATCATTAACCAAAAACGTAAAACTATCAGAACCAAAATAATCTTTGGTTGAGGTATAAACTACATTAGGCAAGGCAGAACCCAAGTCTGGGTCTAGTTCTATTATTCCGTTAGCGGTAGATAGTGGTGTATTTAAATTAAATACGATTGGATCGCCATCCTCATCACTTCCCGTTAATGTGATTTTTAATGGCACATCTTCATCTGTTGTTAATTGCTGAGGCTCTGCAAGTGGGGGGGTGTTATCTATCGGCGTTTTTTTAACAATAACTTTCACAACACCTGTATGCGTTAGTTTTGCCTCATCGGTCACGACTAAAGCATAAAGCAATGCGATCTCTTGATTCGGCGCGGCTAAAACTTCTGCCTCGCTTGGTACTGTAATGGTTGGACTTGAGTCAAATCTATCACTGACAGGAACAGGGTATTGCGTTTGCTGATCGACTCGAAACCAGGTGAAATTGATTATGTTACCGCTATCGTGACTACCGCTACCATCAAGAACAATTGTCTCGCCGGGTGATGCAAATAATTCGGCGGGCACATTTGCTACAGGACGAGAAGCCAATGGAAAGTTGCGAGGCAAGCTACTAACAGATACAACATCGATAGCCTGCTTTTCCTGTAAACGCTTTGCGTATTTTTTTGCATGGGCGATGGGGTTATCTTTAATTGCTGCTTGCATGCGCAAGAACCACTGATCACCTTCAGCAGACAAGTTTCCGTCATTGGAAAAATCATCGCCTATCTGATCAATCATCGATTGTGGTTCAACTTGATGTGCCCGGGCAACTTCCATTAATACACCTGATAATAAAAGCAACATGGCGCTATTGCTTTCGTCATCAGAGCTAGAAAAATCCAAAGAATGAATTCGATCTATTCCAAATACCTTCACAAGCTCATCATTTGCCTGTTTGAGTGATTGATTAAAACCTTTACCTTCTGCCAAGAGTGTCTGCGTTCGCTGGGCTTGCCAGTGTGTGAGTATATTGACTGAATTTAGGCTTGATTCATTATCGGTGCTTTGAGTGATTGCCGTTAATGTTATAGGCGTTTCTAACTCTATCCCTAAAGATTCATCAAAGACTTTTCCTCTCGCTTTCAAATAAAGGTTAACTGGCGCAGCTGTATCCCATTCTGCAGGAAGCTGGAAGCTAAACTCACCATTATTAGCGCTTACCTTTGCAGAAATAGTATCACCTGTCGGCTGTCCGACAGAATTCAGCCTCGATATTTCAACTGGCGTATTGATTGAGAACGGGCCTTTTTGGGCGACACCGGTTGTTATCTTTGTCGCCTGTTGAATAGTGTTTGAAGAGGAAGAGGAAGACGTTGAAGAGCCGCCACCGCCTCCGCAAGATGACAATAGCGATACAACAAACGATAGCATTAGCAGCTTAATCATTTTTGAGAAGCTAATACAGATTCCTTTCACAACTCCCTCTCAATACGTTTGTTATATTCCATCACAATAAACTATAGTCCAAATTATAATTGTTGGTAATTTCAGTGTTTTCCATCACACTGGCAGCATAAAAACGCAACTGCTTTCCACGCTGACTTACTGATGCTAACCTGTTGATAATAGAAAAAAGGGTAATTTTTCACATTTTAGGGTTAATTCACTATTATTTAGTTAACTACTTCTTTGTCATATAATTTTCGAGGGTAATAAGCTGTTTAGTAAACATAAACAATCTCTACTACCCATCATTACAGGTATCGTTTTAACCATACTTGCTGCTCTTTTTTATTTGAGCGACGATCCAACAAGTATTGATATACAACAAAGACTCGAAGCGATTCCCTACGACATCCGCCTAAAGCTCAGCACTCCTATTGAAATAACAGAACTTCCGCCGATAATCATTATCGACATTGACGAAGCGAGCATAAAAAAAGACGGGCGTTGGCCCTGGGAAAGAAAAAAAATAGGCACACTGGTCAATAAACTGCATGAGAACAATGTTGCAGTTATCGCAATGGACGTCGTGCAATCAGAGAAAGAACAAAACCCTCTAGAGAAAGTAAAGATTGCATTAAATCAAACAGGTGAAGAACTACCTGACTGGTATTTAAAGATAGAAAACAACCTCAACGGGGATAGCTTTTTTGCCGACAGCATTAAAGATAAGGAAGTCGTTTTAGGCTATCCATTTCACAGAAAACTGGTGACTCAATCGGGAAAACTGGCTAGTTCTGCCATAGTAAGCGACATTGAAAATACGGAAAAACTCACGGCGATTCACATGCTCGGGTATACCGCAAACCTGAATGAGTTTACTAACAATTCTGCCGGAAGTGGTTTTTTCAGCATTGCCCCTGATAGAGATGGAACCATTCGAAGAGCCCCGGTAGTGGCTGTCTACAACAACCAGATTTACCCTTCTTTAGCGTTGGAAACTGCACGCATTTATTTGCTGGAAGATGAAATAAAACTGCATACTGATTTTGTAGGAAGCGCCCAAACGATCACCCATTTAAGCATGGGAAAAATGGTTATCAAAACGGATGCTCAAGGGCAGATTCTCATCCCTTATCTAGGCAAACAAAAACATTTCCCCTATATCCCTGCAAGCGAGATCCTGCATAACAAAAAAACATTTCCCGAGTTAGAAAATGCAATCGCTTTAGTAGGTACATCTGCTGTTGGTTTGTCAGATCTGCGCCCTACTCCAGTTCAAGCTAGCTTTCCGGGGGTGGAAATTCAGGCAAATATTCTTCATGGTTTATTACATCCGGAAAACATTGCTTATGTGCCAGATTGGGCTGCTGGGGCAACGGTCATGACGCTTGCTGTCTTGAGTTTATTCATGGCGCTGTTTTATCCATTACTACAACCCATGGGCTTAGTTATTTCAGGCACAGCACTCGTCTTCGTCATGTTTGGGTTTAATTACTGGATGTGGTCTTCTCATCACATCAATTTACCGTTGATTATTCCTCTACTCACCGTAATGGCGGTTTCATCGATTCATGTTATCTACGATTTGATCAAAGAAAACAAAGGTCGGCGACGCATTCACGATATGTTTGGCCAATATGTGCCTCTAGAACACATCAATAAGTTGATCGAGTTCCCTCATGCGGTAAATACCGATGGCGAAAAAAGAGAAATGACTGTGCTTTTTTCTGATATCAGAGACTTCACCGCACTGTCAGAACCGTTAACAACACGACAATTGAAAACTTTTCTCAATCAATACCTGACACCTATTACTGAAATCATCTTTAATAACCAGGGCACGATTGATAAATACGTGGGTGATATGGTGATGGCATTTTGGGGGGCTCCTATTTACCACCCTCAGCATGCTACCAAAGCGGTTATTGCGGCTATGGAAATGCAGCAGAAAATCAAAAAAATGCAGAAAACATTTAAGGAAATGGGAATCAATAATATTGCTGCAGGCATTGGCATTCACACGGGCGAGATGAATGTGGGAGACATGGGGTCCGACTATCGAAGAGCTTATACCGTGTTAGGAGATGCGGTTAATTTAGGATCACGCCTCGAAGGATTAACCAAATACTATGGCGTTGGGATTTTAGTCAGCGAAGAGACTAAACTACAATGCCCTGATATTGTTTTCCGCTATATAGATAACGTTAGGGTAAAAGGCAAACAGGATTCTATTAAAATCTACGAACCTCTGAAAACGGTCAGTCAGTTAACAGAGCTACAGAAATCCCAGCTAGAAAATCATGAGCAAACCTTTGCTGAGTATTTATCAGGAAAGTGGGAAACAGCCCATGCAGGCTTTCGCCAATTATATGAAACCTCAAACGATCCGCTTTATCGGGTTTATCTGGAAAGAACCGAAACCATCCTGAAAGAACAACCTACTGACTGGGACCCTATTCATAATCACACTGAAAAGTAATATAAAAAAGTGCCTATAAGTATGGGGGTGACTTGGATGACTCAGTTAGATCAGGAAGCTTAAGCATTTCAATCAAACGCCCCGAATAAACTACAAATCATAAACTTATTGAGTGTATGAAACGCGATAGATAGCGCCACCCCTATCATCTGATATCAATAAGGAACCATCTTTGAGCACAAGCACATAAGCAGGTCTGCCCCAGGCTTTTTGCCCCTGTAACCAGCCTGTTACAAATGGCTCATATTTGGTGATTATCTCATCTTCGTCACTACCTGTAATCGTTGCCATCATGACCTTGTAGCCCGATTTTTTACTGCGATTCCATGAACCGTGTTCCGCGACAAACAACCTGTTTTTATAAGCTTTTGGAAATTGCTTGCCTGTATAAAAAGCAATACCCAATGGAGCCACATGTGCACCCAGTGCCTGAATTGGTGGCGTAAAAGCTCGACACGATAAATCGTTGAATTCAGGATCTGCAATCGTTCCACCGTGACAGTAAGGGAAACCAAAATGCTCCTGAAATTCATCAACACGGTTGATCTCATCAGGGGGAATATCATCGCCCATCATGTCTCTGCCGTTATCACTCAACCATAATTTTTTTGATACGGGGTGCCAGGTAAAACCTACGGTATTACGAATACCTCTCGCCTCTACGCGTTCATCCGTTCCATCCGCGTTCATACTGCGAATCACGGCATAATCTTTCTTCAAGCACACATTACACGGCGCACCGATGGCCATATATAAGCGGCCATCCGGACCGAAATCCATATATCTCCAACCGTGGTGTGTTTCAGAAGGTAAATCATCTCGAATTAAAGTAGGAATCGGCGGGTTATCTAATCGAGCTTCAATATCATCCATTCGAAATAGTTTATCTACAGCGCCTATGTAGAGTGCTTTGTCGCGAAACGCTAAACCGTTCGGCATGTTTAGATCTTCAGCAATAATATAGCGTTTATTATTCTTAATGGCATAAACGACACCTTCGTTTCTTGTGCCCACAAACAAGGTACCATTAGTACCCAAAACCATAGTTCTCGCATTAGGTACATCACTTTCAAATAACTCTATCTTGAAACCAGCAGGGACTTTTAACAAATCAAGATTGGATTTAGCCGCAGCAAATTGATGGATCAAAAGAGCCATTGCAAACAACACAGATTTAACGATTAAACTATTCATAGTTTTACACCCCCCCCACTTATAGGGCTTTTTTTAATTGTTTGATTCGAAAACATCGTTATTAATATTCAAACCGCATAGGAAAAAGCAAAAACAATACAAACACTTAAACACGCCATGGATAATTGCATTATTAAAAAATATCCCCAGTATCTATTTAGCGCCAATATTAACGTGAAAGTTCAGTTTTATGCGAACAAACCGCATTAAACGAGCAAGTAGAACATTGACTGTTTAAACTATTTTATAGGGCACCCCCCTACTTTGGGGCCTATTTCTTTCTATTTCTACAGGTTACATCGCGTCACAATATGGTATTATCCGCCACCTAAACAACCGAAAATGATAAACATGACCGAACGTACAGCCACTATCACACGTGATACTTTTGAAACACAGATTACCGTCAATATAAATTTAGACGGCACGGGAAAAGCACGCTTCAAAACCGAAGTACCTTTCCTTGAACACATGATGCACCAGATAGCGCTGCACGGCATGATCGATATTGAAATCGAAGCAAACGGTGATCTGCACATAGATGCGCATCATACGGTTGAAGACATCGGTATTTCACTGGGTCAGGCTTTTGCAAAAGCGATTGGTGATAAAAAAGGCATCCGTCGTTACGGTCACGCTTATGTACCACTTGATGAGTCACTATCACGCGTAGTGATTGATTTTTCTGGTCGTCCACATTTGGAAGACACTGTAGATTACAAACGCCCAATGCTAGGAAATTTCGATACCGATCTATTCCACGAGTTTTTCCAAGGCTTTGTAAACCACGCTTTAGTCAGCTTACATCTGGATAATATCCGCGGTCGTAACGCACACCATATTGCTGAAACTATATTCAAAGCATTTGGACGCGCATTACGTATGGCTGTTGAAAGAGATGAGCGTTCTGCGAACGCAATACCATCAACAAAAGGTTCTCTATAAACTTTTTCAAATGTTGTCTTATTTAAAACTAAATTGCCCAAATTGCTCTTTATATTCACTCAAGAGCAAGGCGAAGACGCGGAGTTTGCAAGCGCAAACGAGCATCGACAACGCAGTTATTGGGTGGATAGAAAGAGCAAGGTGGGTGATTTAAAAGATGATTGCGGTTATAGATTACAGCATGGGCAATTTACACTCCGTGCACAAAGCCCTTCAACACGTTACCAATGAAACGGTTGAGATAACATCTTCTCCCGATGTTATCAACAAAGCGGATCACATCGTATTCCCTGGTCAGGGTGCTGCTCGCGATTGCATGAGTGAATTACACAAGCGTGAACTCGTTGATGTAGTTAAACAAGTCGCTGTAAGCAAACCTTTTCTAGGTGTTTGCATGGGCATGCAAGTGCTGATGGAGCATAGTTCAGAAGGCGGCGGAGTCGATTGTATCGGTCTTTATGAAGGTAAAGTTTTGTACTTTCAAGACCACATTGGCGCGACTGACGAGAATGGTGAACGACTAAAAATCCCACAAATGGGCTGGAATAAAGTCTCGCATACTCAACAACATCCACTGTGGAATGGCATCAAAGAAAACTCTCGTTTTTACTTTGTGCATAGTTACTTTATTGCGCCAGAAGATAAATCAATTATCGCTGGTGAGACCGATTACGGTATTACCTATCCATCTGCTATTGCAAAAGACAATGTCTTTGCGATTCAGGCACACCCTGAAAAAAGCGCGGATGATGGATTACAACTTTTGAAAAACTTTACCCAATGGGATGGAAACGTTTAGATGTTATTACTACCTGCGATTGATCTTAAAGACGGGCAATGCGTACGCCTAAAACAAGGCCGCATGGAAGACACCACCGTATTCTCTGATAGCCCTGTTGACACAGCTACGCGCTGGGTTGAAGCTGGCGCAAAACGTTTACACTTGGTTGATCTGAATGGTGCATTTGATGGCGCTCCAGTAAACAATTCTGCTGTCGAAGCAATTGCGAAGAAATTCCCTGACCTACCGATTCAAATCGGTGGCGGCATTCGTGATGCAAAAACGGTTCAAGCTTATCTTGATGCCGGAGTCACTTACTGCATCATTGGTACCAAAGCGGTTGAAGATCCTGAGTTTGTAAAAGACCTTTGCAAGCAATTTCCTGGGCATATTATTGTCGGTATCGATGCTAAAAATGGCATGGTAGCAACAGATGGCTGGGATAAAGTTTCTACCGTTTCAGCTATTGATCTTGCAAAACAGTTCGAAGAAGCCGGTGTAGTGGCGATCGTTTATACCGACATTTCACGCGATGGCATGATGACAGGCGTCAACGTTGAAGCCACGAAAGAACTTGCTGAAAGCATTAACATTCCTGTTATCGCTTCTGGTGGTGTAACCAATATGGACGATATTATCGCACTGTGTAATGTCGAAGCTTCGGGTATCACAGGCACAATTCTTGGTCGTTCGATCTACGAAGGTACGATCGACCTTGCCAAAGCGCATGAGTTCGTAGACACATTTGCTGAGAGAATGGCATAACATGGGATTAGCAAAACGCATTATCCCTTGTCTCGACGTTGATAATGGACGCGTTGTGAAAGGTGTTAACTTCGTCGATATCCGCGATGCGGGTGATCCAGTTGAAGTTGCCGCACGCTATAATCGTGAAGGCGCAGATGAAATTACTTTTCTGGACATAACTGCAAGCTCTGATGATCGTGAAACTACGGTCCACATGGTTGAAGCGATTGCATCCGAAGTGTTTATACCTCTGACTGTTGGCGGCGGTATTCGCAAACTGGAAGATGTTCGCACAATGCTCAACGCAGGCGCGGACAAAGTAGCAATCAATACCGCTGCTATTCACAATCCAGAATTAGTTAGACAAGCCGCTGAATACTATGGCTCTCAATGCATTGTTGTTGCGATTGATGCAAAAAAAGTCAGCAAAGAAGGCGAACCTGATAAGTGGGATATATTCACCCACGGTGGTCGTAATGATACTGGAATTGATGCCGTAGAATGGGCAAAAAAAATGGCAGACTATGGTGCTGGCGAACTGCTTGTAACCAGCATGGATAAAGATGGCACAAAGTCAGGTTTTAACCTACCTTTAACAAAAGCGATTGTAGATGCTGTTAATATCCCTGTTATCGCTTCTGGCGGTGTAGGTAATCTTCAGCATTTAGCCGATGGCGTGACCATAGCTGGCGCTGATGCGGTTTTAGCGGCAAGTATTTTTCACTTTAATGAATACACCGTTGGTGAAGCCAAACAATTTATGCAGGATCAAGGCATTGAAATGCGCATTTAAGGACATATTATGGATAAGAGTATGAGTAATAATACGCTTAGAGACGTTGCAGATGTTCTTGAGGCTCGCAAATCGGCTGAACCTGACAGTTCATACGTAGCAAAATTGTACGACAAAGGATTGGATGCGATTCTTAAAAAGGTAGGCGAAGAAGCGACTGAAGTCGTGATGGCTGCTAAAGATACTGAAAATGGCAAAAGCCCGGATAAAATAGTCTACGAAGTTGCTGACTTATGGTTTCATACCCTAGTATTATTAGCACAACAAAATTTACATCCAGATGATGTTTTAAAAGAATTAGAACGTCGATTTGGAACATCTGGTCTAGTCGAAAAAGCAAGTCGACAGTAAACGTACCAGATAGAGAGTATTAAATTAAAAGTCTCTAATTTAGAGATGTTAGCGGTACATTAAAGAATCAAAGAAGAGAGGAATAGTATGTTATACGGATTTGGATTAGGCGGGATTAGCCCATGGTCACTATTAATTATCTTGGTAATCGTAGTGGTTATCTTCGGCACAAAGCGTCTACGCAATGCAGGTGGCGATTTAGGCGGAGCGGTTAAAAACTTCAAAGACTCTATGAAAAGTGGCGCAGATAGCGTGAATGCCAAGAAAGAATCGATTGAAGATGCTGCTGACGATGTTATCGACGCTACTTCAAAAGTTAAAGACACCACTAAGTCATAAGTTTTTCACAATTTTAGACTAACCCCTTTCGAGTAGTTTTTAATGTTTGATTCTGGCTTTCTGGAAATGCTTGTCATTGGCGTGATTGCACTGCTAGTGGTTGGCCCTGAGCGATTACCCGGTCTTGCTTCTAAAGCAGGTAAATTCGTGGGTAAAATGAAAGCATTTATTGCTAATACGCGTGAAGATATCGAAAAAGAAATTCGCGCGGATGAAATGCAGTCTATGCTGGCTCAACAAAAAGAAGAAATCAGCGAATTACGCGATATGATGAAAAGCACTGGAAATGAAGTTTCCAGTGAAGTAAATGAAGCCGCAGAAATGCTTGGCGATAGCATCAACGAAGCAGAAAAAGCTTCCTCGGCAAATAACAAATAAACTCTATGAGCGATACCCCAGCAAAAGAACTACCTGAAACAGCTGTAGGTGGTTTCCTCTCCCATCTGATCGAAATGCGAGATCGCTTACTTAGAGCGGTAATCGTTATCTTTGTTGCCTTTGTTTGTCTATTTCCCTTCGCTAAAAATATTTATAACTGGCTAGCAGCTCCACTGGTTGATCAAGGCCAGGAAATGTTAATCATTGGCCCTGTAGCGCCATTCCTTATTCCAATGAAGCTAACCTTGATGGTGGCTTTTTTAATCGCCCTACCCTACTTGTTTTACCAATTATGGTCATTTGTAGCACCCGGCTTGTACAAGCATGAAAAACGCTTAATTTATCCACTAATTGCTTCCAGTATCTTCCTCTTTTATCTCGGTATTGCGTTTGTTTACTATATTCTGCTACCGATGATGTTTAAAATTATTCCGCAGTTCGCCCCTGAAGTAGCCGTCTTTAGCCCAGATATAGCTCAATATCTCGACTTTACGATCATGATGTTCATGGCATTTGGTTTTGGTTTTGAAATGCCAATAGCGACAATTCTATTGATCAGCACGGGTATGACTACTGCTAAAGATTTAAAATCAAAACGCCCTTATGTGATCGTTGGTGCTTTTGTTGTTGGCATGTTACTTACGCCACCTGACGTTATTTCGCAGATCATGCTCGCTATTCCGATGTGGTTATTATTTGAATTAGGTATTATTTTCAGCCGTTTCTTTGATATTCGAATCAAAGAAGCCGGTGAAGCCAAAGAACAGATGGATGCTGAGAAAACAGCAGCTTCAGCAGCTGCAGGCACTGCTGCAATAAGCGCAGATAAACTTTGGGAAGATGATGACTATACCTATGAAGAGGATGATTCTGACCGCACTATTAACAACGAAGATAACAATGATACAGGTCATAACGAATACACAGATGATGATGCATTCGACATGTCTAGCCCATCATCAGATATAGAAGATGATGTTAAAAAGACAGAAGACCTGATCAAAGACGAAGACCTCAGCAGTGAAGAATATGATGAAGATTATATTCCAGAAGAAAATGGGAAAATTAGCGACTCAGAAGAAGCAGAGAGATTCTACGGTACTGATGTGGTCGAGGATTTTGATGAACTCTCTGACGAAGAAATGGAAGCTGAATTAGACCGTATTGAAGCGGATGATATGGCTGACGAATTCGTTGAAGATAAGGCAAAGGAACGTGCCGAATCCAAAAAGGACGACGATTCAAACGACAAGAGTTAGCTCAATAAAATTGAAATAAATCTAATAAAAACAATGATTTGATAAATATCAAATATTAGAATTTAATTAAATAGTAATGAACCATTCAGTTTCTTCATGTTACTATTCATATAACTTTGATTAATTAATAATAGTTTTCACGAGATATGGAATAGCGGCCATTTAATCTCGAACTATTATTTTTTAATTAATAGTTAAAAACATACTTTATAAATAGTTTTGTAAAAATCACGAAGGGGAGCATCCTATGACGTGTTTACTAAAAAACTTATTAGGGCTAGCATCATTAAAAAATAATGATGACTGTGGAGTGTTACCGCCAATTGTTAAATCTCTGGTTGCCAGCACCCTTTTTGTCATTGTTATGGCTATTGCAAGTCACTTAATAAGAGTGTAATTGATATACCATCGAAGGAAGCCTGCTAACGATTAATTGTTAGTGGGCTTTTTTATGTCTACAAAAGAACCTCATCATCAAAAACCAACTAATCTAGTCACCCCCCCAATGCCGTTGAATTAAGCAACCAAGTCATTGTTTTTACTATCATACCTTATAGCCTTTTCGCAGT
>NZ_CANLZW010000028.1 GCF_947495625.1 uncultured Cocleimonas sp. | reverse complement strand
TCTTGAGGCTAGAGCCTTGAACCTCTTCCACGTCCTAAGGACGTGGTTCTTATGTGTAATAGAATTTATGCAGAGCTGGGCACTTTTTTATTAAATGGGTCTAATCGCTTTTATTAAAAATTACCAGCCTGTTTGTTTGTAGTTGAGTTTTCCATCGCTTTAGTATCTAGCCAGTTCAGTAACTCAGACCATTGTTCCTGATCTTTTACATTTCGGCTTTTGCTTAGTTCGTGTATACCTAATCCGTGCTCATGTGCGAATACGTAGTTTTGTGCATCATTAAGGCTAGCTACAAAGGGAATCCCTAATCGGTCTAAAAATTTACACAGTGCGCGGTAGGCAACCGTATTGGTCTTCACTCTATTGGCCACAATACCAATATTGCTCATTTTTAATCCATTCTGTTTCGCCCCGCCCTGAATCAATATTTTCTCAATAAAGTGAGCGCAGGCATGGATATCAATCGGTGACGGTAACACCGGCATCAAAAGTGTATCAGTATTTTTAACCAATGCTTTTAGCGTTGCATCATCTAAGGCAACACCAGCCGGTGAATCTATAATGGCAATTTGCGAATCGGAAGGCGCTTGTTGTTGATTAGAATTTACCGGAGACATTTTGTTATTGCCGGCAACAAAACCGTATATTGGCGGCCTATTTTCGTTACGGCGACTTAACCAATTTGCGCTTGAACCTTGCGGGTCAAAATCGAACAAACAGGTTGAATAGCCTTTCGCCGCATAATATGCAGCTAAATTAGTCGCGATAGTCGTTTTACCGCAACCACCTTTTGAATTCATCAAAGTGATTTTATGCATCTCTCTCGCGTGCTCAATTGTTATATTTTATTTAATCACTAAGGTGATTTTAATTATTTTGTAGGTGATGGTCTAAACATCACCTCGGGGTTTGGATACTTGGAATTCTATAGGATGTTGTGAAATGAAGAAACACTTTGAGGTAAATACGATCAACATTCAATCGTAAACATTTAAAACGACACCCCCCTACTTTGGTGCACTTTCTTATCAAATGGGGTCTTTGTGCTTCAAACACTAAAGCTTTGTAGATCAGATAAACGCAGTGCAATCCGACCTACTGGGCTACTTGATAGGGTGAGAACGTAACGTTTTAGGATTACCCAATTACAAAAATTCAGGCTTCAAGCATTTGTGATATTTCAATGAATTTAGGGTGATCGCGAATGAGATCCAGATCAGAGTCATTTTCTATCCATTCTTTTGAAACATATCCAGCGCCAATGGCGAACTCAAAGTATTTGATGGCATCCTCAATATTACCCATCAATGAGCTGAGACAAGCAGCATTGTAATATACAGACGGCTCGTCCGGATCAATGGTCAGTGATTTTCCCATCCAATTTACAGCCTCTTCCTTTTCACCCGCCCTGATAAGCACTTGTGCCCCGAGATACAGTGCACGCGAATCACCAGGATTCAATAGAAGATGATTTTTTACCACCTTTATGCAACGCTTAATTTCTTTCTCACGTTTTTCCGATTCGTTTAAATCATCATAAGCGGCGACTAAAAATACCGATGATTCATAGTCATCAGGTCTTGTTTTGGATGCTGCTTCAAATAAATGGACGGCTTTCGATAGTTTGCCTTGCGCGCGGCTGGCACGTGCGTACTGATAATTTGCAACAAAAAGATTGGGGTTGATTTGTAGCGCTTTATCAAATTCCTGTTCCGCTTCCAGGTACTCACTATTTTGGGACAAAGCGACACCGCGTGATGAATGTGATTCTGCCAAATCGGGATCGAGCTGGAGGGCTTTCTGACTTAAATCGAGTGCTTTTTGTAGCGTCGATTTATTCCTCTCAAAATACATATAATACTGTGCATAACTATCTGCAAGACCAGAATAAGCCAATGCATAGCTATTATCCATCTCAATAGCCTGAGTAAACAATTGAATAGCATAATTGGTGGTATTTCTGTGAATCCTATGCAAATAGGAGCGGCCTTTAATGTAATAATCGTAGGCCTTAACATTCTGGGTTTTGGCTTTTTCTATTTTATGACGATCTTTGGTACTTAACTCAATTTCCAGAGATTCAACGATACTTTTTGAAATTTCATTTTGGATCGCAAATACATCTTCTAGCTCACGGTCATAACGATCTGACCAAAGATGAAAACCATCCGTCACATTAATCAGCTGCGCTGTGATACGCAATTGATTGCCTGCTTTCCTGACACTACCCTCGACAATTGTATCAACACTCAATTGCAAACCGATATCACGAATGTCCTGATTTTTATCTTTGTAGGCGAAACTTGAGGTTCGTGCAACCACCCGAATATCTTTCAATTGCGTGAGGTCGTTGAGGATATCCTCCGTAATGCCATCGCAAAAATATTCCTGTTCAGGATCATTGCTCATATTCACAAACGGAAGCACGGCAACAGAAGGTCTTGTGTCTTGTGACTGGGCTTGAGAATAGCCTTGTCTATTCTGCTCGGTCAAACTGAGTTCGCACGTAGCCTTGTACACTTTGATTGGCTCAACGACATTTTTAAATGATTTCTCGCCGAGATACTCAACCTCAATGCCTGTTTTGTTTTTGACATCATTGTAGACCGCACCAGAAATATTGATACTGCCTTCTTCAGCGAGGTCTTGCAGTCGTGAAGCCACATTTACGCCGTCGCCAAGGACAGCACTGTTTTCAAAAATGACTTCGCCTTGATGAATGCCAACACGCAGTCCTATACCGGCATTTATTGCTTCTCTCTGGATTTCGCACGCGCAGCGAACAGCATCGGTTGGAGTAGAAAAGCTGGCAAGAATTCCATCTCCCATTTCATTGAGCCATTCTCCATGGTACTTATTGACAAAAGAACGATGAAATTTCCGGTTTTTATCCAGAATTTTTATAGCATTATCTTCATCAATACCCATAAGAGAGGTAAAGCCGACAATGTCGGTGAACATGATTGCAGCTAGTCTACGAATTTTGGCCATATATGCTAAGTATCTAAATTAAAACGAAGATGTAATTCCTAATATAAACGAATATTGCATTTTATGTAGTTATATCGATTATATGCGGGAATCGCCAGTACCCTTATTAAGAAACCTCTGATCAAGTCCAATAATACTTAATTATATATGCAAAGCGGATTAGTTGAAGCACTAACAATAAACATTGTGGATAAAACAAAACCGTAGAATCAAATCATTCATTGGTTGATAGTCTTACATCCAAATCAGGCTAATAGATGATTAATAGGTCCCCCCCCTACTTTTACGCACTTTTTCGATTTATGTTTATTTCCCTCTTATATCTGAATATCTGATAGAGGGTCTTGGATATAGTGATTAGCTAAACTCGTAATATAATAATAAGGTTCGTAGAAATAAATTAATCAAACGAGTCTTAGTATGAGTTTAATCAGAATTGCAGCATTTTCAGATGGTGATATCGGAGGCAACCCAGCTGGTGTCCATATCAGTGATGAACACCCTTCAACTGCGGAAATGCAAAAAATTGCAGCTGAAGTTGGTTACTCCGAAACTGTATTCGCCAAACCACTATTAAAAGATAGTTCCGAAGGCTGGCGAGTTCGCTATTTTTCACCTGAATCTGAAGTCCCCTTTTGTGGACATGCGACCATCGCACTCGGCGCGGCATTAGCGATGCAAAATGGCGTAGGTATATATCCGTTACAACTCAATGAAACCAATATCACTGTCGAAGGGTTCGTGGACGGCGACACTAATTCCGTTGTAGACACTAATTCCGTTGTAGACACTAATTCCGTTGTAGACACTTATTCCGTTGTAGACACTTATTCCGTTGTAGACACTTATTCCGTTGTAGACACTTATTCCGTTGTAGACACTTATTCAGCCGCATTGCAATCGCCAACTACACGCTCAGAACCCGCTGATCCAGCAATGATCAACGAGGCTTTAGCATTATTTGGTTACACCCAAGAAGACCTTGATTCAAAGATACCACCGGCATTTGCCAATGGCGGGGCAAACCATTTAATTATCGGATTGAATTCCCGAGAAGCGTTAAGTGCAATGGATTATGATTTGGATGCTGGACGAATCTTTATGAACAAAAAAGGTTTGGTAACGGTAATGTTCGCGTATGCAGAAACACCTCAAACATTTCATACACGAAATCCTTTCGCTTCAGGCGGTGTCTTTGAAGATCCCGCCACAGGTGCCGCAACTGCTGCGTTTGCAGGTTACTTACGAGATTTAAAATGGCCAGACTATATTAAAAATAAGATTGAAAACAAGGGCGAAATTAATATTATCCAAGGTGAAGATATGGGCGCTCGTTCCTTAATTCGCGCAGAGTTTACAGAACAGATTGGATCTTCCATTCGAGTATCGGGCGCAACCAGAATAATGTAGATCAAATTCACACCCCCCTACTTTTATGTGGTTTTTCACTCAATAATAATGAAAACCACACCCTTCGGGCCGTCGTCGCAGAGCTCCAACGTTGTCTCACTGCGTTCGGCTAGGGCGGTTTTTCTTTGTTAATCTCACTGTTCCAAATATATCGATATATCGATACATGTAGCCTAGATAAGCGATAGCGTCATCTGGGTTTCGTGAGTTAACTATCAATATTAGCAGCTGACTAACCTGGTGCCACTAATCATGCGTTAGATGGCGCAAGCTTATCTAACCTACGTATGCGGGTTAACGCATTAAGGAAGCATGATTTTCTACTTCTTCTCATTGTGTAAGGCTACCAACAAGGCTTTATAGGCTTCAACCGGATTGGCTCCTCGACGAGCTACCCGCTTATCAAAAACCATCGTTGGAATACTGTGAACGCCTAAATCTTTCCAGTATTTTTCATCATTTTTAACACGCTTTATTGCTTCAGCATCATCAAGCCTTGCTATTCCTTCGACTGCATCTAATCCCACTTCTTTCAGAATTGAAGATAAAACGTCCCTATTACCAATATTTTTTTTCTCGCTAAAATAGGATTCCTGCAGTCTTACTTTCAGTTCCGTTTGCTTATTAAAGGCTTTCGCATAATCAAGTAAAACATGAGCATGAAACGTATTAGGTTTTTTCATCTCTTCGTAGTAATTGAATGTAAAGCCAGAATCTTCACCTGTTTTTGCAACCGATGATCTTTTTTGTTTTAGCTCCTCGGGAGAGAGTCTTAATTTGTCCATTAAATATTGATCGGCATTAATTCCTTCTTGCGGCATATCAGGGTTAAGCTGAAAAGGATGCCAATGAATATCGACTTTATCCTGAAATTCTAACTCATCAATAGCCTGGCTGAGTCTCTTATAACCAACCGCACACCAAGGACACACAACATCAGAGACAATATCAATTCTGATTTTATCTTCAGACTTAATCTCAACTGCATTTTCTGTTTGAGCCGCCAAGGCATTAGCACTGATAAAACTTATTTTTAAAATCATTATTAATATCAGTAGTTTATTTATTTTTCTTAACATGCATATTTTCCTGTAAATTCGCTTTATTCAATACCCTATAAAAGCATCATAAACTTCATAAAACATCTATGGCCCAATTGTATGCTTAGTATAAGCGGTTCAGATTGATTACTTTTGATCTTTACAAAATCTTTACATAAGTGCCACTTGAAATGGTCTAGATACCAAAGAAGGTGAGAGCCATTTCCTAAATGAAATGCCGAGGGAAGTTGAAGCAACGTGCTGAGTCTTCTAGCCTCCTTAAAATAACTTCTTATAGGTCACCCCCCTACTTTGGGGCGTTTTTTTAATATTAATTTTATTAGTGTTGTCGAATCGCGTTCTTTATCTGACCTAATGCGCTTGTACACACTTTTTAATCGAGTAAGCAATTATTATCATCTCGATTAATGAAGAAATATGTAAAATATTCTAGAATCATTTTTTCTGTGAACTACGAGTTAAACATGTCAATTGACCCTCTTTTACTAAAACGTGCCGATTCCAAATGCGAATTCTGTGGCTCTGAAGAAGAGTTAGCTACTTATGACATCCCACCGATTACGTTAAAGAGCCTGGATAAATCTCTCTTGGTTTGCTCAAGCTGTTTAGATCAAATCGAACACCCTGAAAAAATGCAGCCTAATCACTGGCGTTGTTTGAATGACACCATGTGGTCTGAAATACCCGCGATTCAAGCGATGAGTTGGCGCATGCTAGACCGCCTTAGAGATGAAGGCTGGCCAAATGATTTATTAGAAATGCTCTATATTGAAGATGATGTAAAGAAATGGGCAATGTCTGGCCTTAGAGCAGTTGATGGACCGACCCTAGACAGCAATGGCGTGGCATTTGCCGTAGGCGACACAGCCATTATGATCAAAGATGTTTTTATCACAGGTGCTAATTTCACCGCAAAACGAGGCATGGTCGTAAAGAATATCGCATTAACAGATACCAATCGAAGCATCGAAGGAAACCTCAACGGCACACGAGTCGTTCTAGGCGCTAAAACGCTAAAGAAAGTATAAACCACTACACCCCCCTACTTTGGGGCACTTTTTTCTAGTTAAAGATGTAGCCTAGATAAGCGACAGCGTCATCTGGGTTTTGAGAGTTAAGTATCAAGAGTATTACAGGCTAACTAGGTGCCAATAACCATGCGTTAGATGGCGCAAGCTTATCTAACCTACGTATGCGGGTTATCGCGTTACGTGTGCGGGTTAGCGCGTTGGGGATTCAGGCGATATCTGATCGTTTTGACAGATAACTTAGTTAGGTAAAAGTCACCCCCCTACTTATGGGCACTTTTTTATTAAATGGAGTTTTAATTCAAAAATGACCTGTAGCTCGGATAAACGTAGTGCCATCCGACATGAGCATGTGCAATTGGAAAGAAATGTGGGATGACGTTCCTTATCCGACCTAGCCCTGGTTACCGCGTTTTGACATCAATTATTCACGTGAAATAATGTAAACAAACATAACTTTTTTGATCAAAATAAAGGAGCCTAACAATAGACTCCTTTATTTCTACTTATCGAAATAAGCTTAGCTGACCAGGATATGTTCTGCAGTGTTCACACACTCGTTCCCATCTACCTAATCGAAACCTTAGATACGAAGAAACATGTACAGCCCTGGGAAATCTACAAATTTTCATTGCAAAGTCCTCTTCTCGTAGAACGAATTAGACAAACCAACCGTACATGCTATATACTTTAAAGCGCCAACTAAGAAAGTAATATGTTTGGAATGGTGGATTTTGGTACGTTCTGTTTACCTTTTCACTTTCCTATTATCTTTACTTCCTATAAATGCCCCTTTTATGAAGGGGCATTTTTATAAGTCCCTCTCTTACTAATGCGTCTCGTGCTATTTTCGAAGAAGCTCCTGAGACCCCAAACTTTTGTTCTATTTCATACATAGATATCTCTGAACTTATTTCCCTGATGTCTATCAATAACTCTTGAGCAAACTTATTAGCCTGCCACTCAGAATCTTCAAAAGTTTTATGATCCCGTGTTGAGCTTCTAGCATATGCAGTTTCTTTTCTATGCAGCATAAAATGTCCCATTTCATGAGCAATGGTAAAACGACCGAAACCATCACCTTTCACTGCTTTATCATATACATCTTCCCTTATTTTTATTAAGCCTTTTTTAGGGTAAGAAAGTCCATACTCATTAGCCATTTCCTCAACTGCCACTATTTCCAACTCAATAATCCCTTTCTGATGTAAAAGTTCAACTACCTTAACAATAGGAAAGTAACTCTTTTTTATTTTTAGTACATCCTTGAAACCTTGAGATATAGCTCTTATATTCTTAGTAGTTCTAGGTTTTACTTTAAAGCCTTTATTAGCCATATAACTTCCTTATCGATTCAACTTCCTTATCGATTCAATATTTCCCAAAAATCAGACTTATCATCCTCTGATAAATCACCTATTTTCCTTGCAAAAGCACCGACTAAAGCTCTCTCATCATCAACAGAATTACTGAGATCTATCTTGACTGAGACAGGTGAATCTAATGCAGCCTGCTTTAGCTCTTCAATCTTTTCGTTACTAAGAGAAAAGTACTCAGTTACCTTATAAATCAAATCATCAGTGATTTTCTTTTTTCCATTTTCAACGGAAGAAAGATAAGCACTAGAAAAACCTATACTTTGAGCCATTTCACCTAAAACTACATCTTTATCAATTCTTAACTTACGAAGCATTTTTCCAAATAAAGTAATCATTATTATCTCCTTGCTACTCTCCCCTCATTTTTGCTGTCTTTGAACAAACAACAAAACTCATCTTATTATTATGGTTATATATTAACACCTAAATATGGGTCTGTCAATAAACCTATTATTGGTTAATAAACTAAAAAAGACTAAAAAAAAGGGACGCAAATTGCGTCCCTTTTTAGGTAGATACTAAAATGTATCCGACAGATATTTCAAGCAGGATTTTTGCTCAAGATCAAGGCGGGGATTTGGCTACAAGACCGAAGCGTACTTGAGTACGTGAGGGTTTGTAGTCAAATGCCCAACGCCGAGATTGAGCAAAAAGACTATTGAAATTTACATCATGCCGCCCATTCCACCCATACCACCCATATCCGGCATACCGCCGCCAGCTCCGCCTTCTTCTGGCTTATCCGCTACCATTGCTTCGGTAGTGATGATTAGGCCAGATACAGATGCTGCGTTTTGTAGTGCTGTACGCGTTACTTTAGTTGGATCAAGGATACCCATTTCGATCATGTCGCCGTACTCGCTAGTACGTGCATTGTAGCCGAAGCTTCCTGCGCCGTTCTTTACTGCGTTTAGTACAACTGATGCTTCATCGCCTGCGTTTGTACAGATTTGACGAAGTGGCTCTTCCATTGCACGAAGTAGGATTTTGATACCCATATCCTGGTCGTGGTTGTCGCCTGAAAGATCAGAGATTTCCTGTAGTGCGCGAACTAGTGCTACACCACCGCCAGCTACTACGCCTTCTTCAACTGCTGCGCGTGTTGCGTGAAGTGCATCTTCAACGCGAGCTTTCTTTTCTTTCATTTCTACTTCTGTTGCTGCGCCAACTTTGATTACAGCAACGCCGCCAGCAAGTTTAGCTACACGCTCTTGAAGTTTCTCACGATCGTAGTCTGAAGTTGTTGTTTCCATCTGTGCACGGATTTGATCAACACGTCCTTTAATGTCTTCACCAGAACCTGCGCCATCAACGATGATTGTGTTTTCTTTGTCTACTACGATACGCTTTGCAGAACCAAGATCTTCAACTGTAATAGCTTCTAGAGATAGGCCAACTTCTTCTGAGATTACTTTGCCGCCTGTTAGGATTGCAAGGTCTTCTAGCATTGCTTTACGACGATCGCCGAAACCAGGTGCTTTAACAGCTGTTACTTTAACGATGCCGCGCATATTGTTTACAACTAATGTTGCTAATGCTTCGCCTTCGATGTCTTCTGCTACGATAAGTAGTGGACGACCTGCTTTTGCAGCGCCTTCTAGTGTAGGAAGTAAGTCACGGATGTTTGTGATTTTCTTGTCATGTAGAAGAACTAATGGCTCTTCTAACTCAGCAGACATGTTTTGCTGGTTTGTCACGAAGTAAGGAGATAGGTAACCGCGATCGAACTGCATACCTTCTACAACGTCTAGTTCGTTTTCTAGTGCTGTGCCTTCTTCTACTGTGATTACGCCTTCTTTGCCAACTTTGTCCATTGACTCAGCAATGATGCCACCGATGTTTTCATCAGAGTTTGCAGAGATTGTTCCAACCTGTGCGATTGCATCGTTGTCTGCACATGGCTTTGACATTTCTTGTAGCTTTGCTACTGCTGCCTTAGTTGCCTGGTCGATACCACGCTTAAGGTCCATTGGGTTCATGCCTGCAGCTACTGACTTCATGCCTTCGCGAACGATTGCTTGTGCCAATACTGTTGCTGTTGTTGTACCGTCACCAGCGATGTCAGATGTTTGTGATGAAACTTCTTTCACCATCTGTGCGCCCATGTTCTGGAATTTGTTTTCTAACTCGATTTCTTTCGCTACTGATACACCATCTTTAGTGATCGTTGGAGCACCAAATGATTTATCTAGTACGACGTTACGTCCTTTTGGACCTAATGTAACTTTTACTGCGTTTGCGAGAACGTTTACGCCTTCAACCATAAGTGATCGTGCGTCATCTCCAAATAGTACTTCTTTAGCCATGATATTTACCTTATTTTGTGTAACTACTTAGTTAATCTAAATAATATTTAAATAGATTTAAGTGCAATCTAAGCAGTTAGGTTAATTCTGTTTGAAAAGCTCGAAAGCTTTTTTTTAATATTAAATAATGATTTAGCGGGAAGCTTTATTAAGCTACAACACCTAGGATGTCTTCTTCTTTCATCATTATTAAGTCTTCACCTTCAACTTTTACGGCTTGACCTGAGTATTGACCGAACAAAACTTTGTCGCCAACTTTTACGTCCATTGCGCGAACGTCACCAGAATCTGTGATTCTGCCGTTACCAGCTGCAATGATTTCGCCTGTGTTTGGTTTTTCTCCGTTTGCGCTATCTGGAATGATGATTCCACCAGCAGACACTTTTTCTTCTTCAGTCGGACGTACTAAAACACGGTCGTGTAGAGGACGAATAGTCATGTGTAACTCCTTTAAATGTAAATTTTAATTAAATTTATGTAATGTTTAATTTGGCTCATCGAGTATGCATTAGCACTCTCGATCAGGGACTGCTAATGATAGGGTCAGTTTTTAGTATTTCAAGGGAAATTTGTGAATTATTTGCTTAATTATCTCTATCAGGCTTTTTTTCATTGCTGATGACGATGGTTTCTTGATGGATTTCTCCGTCTTTTACGACGGTATATTCACCTTCTACAATATCAGCATTAGCACCATCTGAGTCGAATGGGGAACCTGGTTGTCCATTAAAGCCTGCACCGAATCCGCCCATACTGGCAGTTACTTTCATTGCGGATCTTTTCATAATATTACTGGCAATATATTGACGACTAAAAGGCAGCAAACATAAGAAGCCAATAGTGTCGGTGACAAAACCCGGTGTCATTAATAATGCGCCACCAACGGCAAGGATGATCCCTTCGACCATTTCCTGCGCAGGAATTTTACCCTGAGACATGTTTTGCTGAAATCGTGCGAGTGTTGATAAACCCTGTTGGCGCAATAGTCCTGCACCAATAACAGCGGTTAAAACCACCAGTATGATGGTCGGTAGTGCGCCGATGACTTCGCCAACTTTTATCAGAAAGTAGATTTCTGCGATGGGAATAACTAAAAACAGAATGGCAAAAATAGTAGTCGAACGCATGGATACTCCACAATATAGAAGGGTAATTTTAATTAATACCTTTGTTTCAATATAGTTATAAAAGGCGTTACTTCAATAGTAATATCATTTAAACCTTTACGAGCCTTTTAAGAGAATTTGGATATAAGTTATGAAAACCATTGATTTAAATGAATTAAATCTTGAAGAACTGATTTTTCTTCATAGTGAATTACCCAAATATATAAATAAGGCAAGAAAGGCTGAAAAGCTTGCGTTAAAAGAACAAATGGAAGCGATGGCGGCTGAAGCCGGCTTTAGTCTGGATGAAATTGTGAATAATAAAAACAAAACGCAGATAGGATTTGTTAAAGCAAAATACAGAAACCCAGATGATTTTAATGAAACATGGAGTGGTCGTGGGAAAAAACCCAAATGGGTTCAGGACTTCATTGGAGATAAAGGGAAATTAGAGGATTTATTGATTATTCTCTAATTACTGCTGGTTCTGTTATTGGGCTAATTTGTTGCTAATATAGCTACTTAATTAATGTCACCCCCCTACTTTTAGGCATTTTTTTATTCAAATGGCAGTTGGCACCATCAAATTACCACTGAGTGCTTTCATTAATTATTAGTAACGTTGACCTTTTTGATTTTATAGATGAATAGCATTGGCGTTATAATGCAGGTTTTCCATAAGCAGTGTTACTAGTTCGCATACTTTTATTGCATCCATGACTCTGTTATAAAACGTATTAAGCTGGAATCTATGCCGGAAATTGTACTGTGAAAAACGCCGGTGATGACAAATAGAGGCAGCTACCGCTAGAAAATCGGTCTGTTTGATACTTTGATCACTATCAATGACTCATAGAGTTGGGATACCGATTACTATCCCTTTGAACAATAAATTAGATTTTTATGGGGTTGTATTTAACTCGAAAAAATCTTAAATAAACAAGATAACGCTTTTATGTTAAAGAAAATTTTTCATAGTGCATGTTCCCTAAAGTCACTAACATCAATCATATTGCTGTTTGTATCATTAAATACATATGCAGCGAATCCTGAAGATTTACTACCACCTGATGAGGCTTTTAGTCCGTCATTATCGAGTAGTTCTCCGGAAAGCTTAACGGCCACATGGAATATCGCTGACGGATACTATATGTACCGCAAGCGTTTTTCGTTTGAAAGCACAACACCCGGCATTACTTTGGGTGAGCCTACGTTTCCTAAGGGCAAAATAAAAGACGATCCGGGTTTTGGCAAAGTAGAAACCTATCGCACTAAAATTGATGTTCAAATTCCACTGATTCGTGATGCTTCTGTTTCATCTGCAACTGAGTTATCACTAAAGACTAAATCTCAGGGTTGCGCTGATATTGGTGTTTGTTATCCTCCACAAAAGAAAACGCTAGCACTAAAGCTGGCGGCTTTACCCGCTGCGGCTATCGCCAAAGCGGATGAAGCAAAGACTGAAAAAACACTTTCATTAACTGCGCCTGCAACAGATTTATTTACACCTACAGCCTCTTCTTCTATTGCGCCAATTCCTCTTTCTGACAAAGCACCCAAAGCGGGTTTAAGCCTGGCTGATGAGTTGGGTATTACCGGGATTGATGCGCCTAATGAACCACTTCATCCCGATGAAGCATTTGGCTTTGATATAACTGCTACCGACAAACAGACCTTAAATGCACGCTGGGACATTCTAAAAGGTCATTACCTTTATCAACATAAAATTAAGTTTGAAATTATTGAGCCAGCATCTGGCGTTACTTTAAATAAAATTGCTCTACCAAAAGGCAAAGAAGAACACGACCAATACTTTGGCGATATCGTTATCTATAACAAGCCATTCGATGTAAAAGTACCATTTACGGGTAGCGCGGATGAAGTTACGGTTAAAACAACCTATCAAGGTTGTTCAAAACTAACGGGCATTTGCTATCCACCACAACATAAAACACAAAAGGTAAGTCTTGCAAATGCACCAGCTGCAATTGCTTCAACGGGCTCATCTACAAACACTAATGCTGGAGATAGCAATTCCGCATCAACTGAAAATACTGTTGCAGTAAAAACGGATAACACAACGGCAGTCGCTGCAACTGACTCTCCATCACAGAAAGTTTCTGCACAAGATGGCTTTGTAAATAAACTACTTACCGATAGTTTCTTAGTGGTTCTGTTTACATTCTTCCTCGCTGGTCTTGCATTGACGTTTACGCCATGTGTTTTCCCGATGATCCCTATTCTATCTGGCATTATTGCTGGACAAGGTAGCGATAACAGCACGCGTAAATCATTCTTCTTATCGCTTTCTTATGTATTAGCAATGGCTTCAACCTATGCCATTGTCGGGGTGATTGCGGCATTGAGTGGAGAGAACCTTCAGGTTGCCTTACAAAACCCCTGGGTGATTGGCGCATTCGCAGGCTTGTTTGTTTTGCTATCGCTTGCCATGTTTGGCTTCTACGAATTACAAATGCCCGCGAGTATTCAGAGCAAGCTAACCAATATCAGTAATAGTCAATCTGGTGGCAGTATGTTGAATGCTGGCATCATGGGTTTGTTATCTGCGCTGATCGTTGGCCCATGTGTCACCGCCCCACTTATAGGCGCTTTAATTTATATCGCGCAGACTAAAGATGTGGTGTTGGGTGGATTATCATTATTTGCACTCGGCCTCGGCATGGGTGTTCCTCTTCTTATTATAGGTACTTCAGCAGGTAAGATTTTACCAAGAGCTGGCGCCTGGATGGACAAGGTTAAAGCAGGCTTCGGAATTATGATGCTGGCACTTGCGATCTGGATGCTAGAACGTGTTGTTCCAATGCCAGTTGTTGTTCTGCTTTCAGGTATTCTTGCAATCTTCACTGGTATCTACATGGGTGGTCTTGATGCACTTAATGAAGCAAGTACTGGCTGGAAACGCTTCTTTAAAGCATCTGGTTTAGTCACTCTGCTTTATGGTGCGATGCTATTAATAGGTGCAGCTAGTGGTAATGGCAGTTTAATCCAACCGTTAAAAGGAACTTTCGTTGGCGGTGGCTCACAAGTTGCAGCAGTTGAGCAAAAGCTCAACTTTAGACAAATCAAAGGCATAGAAGGTCTTGATCAGGCTTTAAGTTTAGCGAAACAACAAGGTCAGACCGTGATGCTGGATTTCTACGCTGACTGGTGTATTTCCTGTAAAGAAATGGAGCACGGCACTTTTACCGATAAGAATGTGATTGAATCGTTAAAAGATACCGTATTACTACAAGCTGATGTCACGCCAAATGATGACTTAGATAAAGCACTATTAAAGAAGTTTGGTTTATTTGGGCCTCCAGGCATTCTATTCTTCGATAAGAACAGCAAAGAAAATTTACCTTACCGTATTGTTGGCGAAATGAAGGCTGATCCTTTCAACAGTCATGTTCAGGAATTTTTAAAGACAGTCCAATAAGTCACCGACTCAAAGAGCCAGTATGAAAAAACTACCCATTATCATAGCGACATTTCTATTCTTAGGTTTTGCCAGTGCTTATGCCGTTAAAAATGATGTTCATAAAAAATTATTTGGTGAAGGTTCCTCAATAGTATTCTTAATAGAGAAAACATTAGGTCATAACCCGCCAGCTTTTACTAAAGGCATGGTAGGTAAAACCGCACCTGCTTTTACATTAGCTAGCGAAAACGGCCCTGTAAAACTGGCAGACTATAAAGGTAAGCTGGTGCTATTAAACTTCTGGGCATCATGGTGCCCACCTTGTCGCGCAGAAATGCCCGGGTTTATTAAAACGCAGGAAAAATATAAAGATAAGCCATTTACCTTTTTAGGCGTTGCCATAGAAGATAAAGACGATGTTTTGTCTTATGCCAAAGAAATTGGGGTTAATTATCCTATCACCTATGGCACAGAAGACGCCTATAACGTTGTGAATAGTTATGGTAACCCTGATGGTGCTCTACCCTATAGTGTCTTGATAAGTCCGGAGCAAAAAATCCTGCATGTTTTCTCGGGTTACTTAAGCGAAGATAAACTCGAAGAATTAATTGCTCAGAACTTGTAATTTAGATTTATTTTTTGATGTAAATGACGCCTGACAACTGATCTATCAACGGTTACGTAATTAGTTTTAATTAAATAAGAGTTTCTTAAAAGTATTGCTTGATATTACAAATAAGTATCCCTATAATTTCCCTCCTCTGATGCGGGGTGGAGCAGTCTGGCAGCTCGTCGGGCTCATAACCCGAAGGTCGTAGGTTCGAATCCTGCCCCCGCTACCAAATTCAGGAAAGTAACTATTTCGACGTTATTTTCATAATAAAAAAGCCCCGTTTTAACGGGGCTTTTTTATTATTTACACTACTAGAAAACTCAAGAAAAACCGAACCAAGTAAGCTCGCGCCAACAAGGGAAACATAAGGAAGCATTGTGCAAACTGCATTAAATAATTTAGTCAAAAATACAGTTGAAGGCTTAGACTTCACACTTTGGGGATACGAGTATCGCCCTCATAGTGAAAGTGCACTTCTTAGAGTGTTTATTGAAAAAGAAGGCGGCATTAGCGTAGATGATTGCGCAACTGTAAGCAGACAACTTGGAGCAGTACTTGATGTTGAGAATATTATTCCAGTAGCTTATATTCTGGAGATATCATCTCCGGGCATGGATAGAGTTTTGTTTACTGCTGATCAGTACCAGGACTACATTGGTGATTCGTTAAAAATCAGAACCAGAACACCAATTGAAGAAAGAAGAAATTTTAAAGGCTCATTGGTCAGCGCCGATGAGAACTTTGTAACAATCAAAGTAGATAATACAGAATTTGAAATTCCGTTTGAATCCATTGATAGAGCCAGATTGGTTCTGGACTAAAGGTTGAAAAAGAAACTATGAGCAAAGAAATACTATACGTTGTTGATGCTGTATCAAACGAAAAAAACCTCGAAGCAGAAGACATTTTTGAGGCGGTGGAAATTGCAATCGCAACGGCCACACGTAAAAAGTATGGAGCAGAACAAGACTTCCGTGTAGATATTAATCGCGAAACTGGTGATTATGATACCTTCCGTCGCTGGCAAATAATGGATGATGAAGATCCAGAGTTCGAATCACCAGAAAGACATATCTTAAAAAGCTACGCAGATGATAGAAAGCTTGGCTTAGAAATTGGCGAATTCCTTGAAGAGCCTGTTGAATCAATTGAATTTGGACGCATTACTGCGCAAATCGCTAAGCAAGTAATTATGCAGAAAGTTCGTCACGCAGAACGTCAAAAGGTTGCTGATGCTTTTCAGGAAAGCGTTGGGAAACTGGTACTTGGTACAGTTAAACGTGTTGATAGACGCGGCATCGTATTAGACCTTGGTGAAAATAGTGAAGCTATTATCCCTCGTGAAATGATGATTCCTCGTGAGATGGCTCGAATGGGCGATCGTATGCGCGGCATTCTTCAGGAAATTGACGAAGAAGGACGCGGCGGGCCAAAGCTAATCGTTAGTCGTATTGATGATGACTTCCTGGTTGAGCTTGTAAAATTAGAAGTGCCGGAGATTGGCCAAGAGCTAATCGATATCATGGGCGCCGCTCGTGACCCGGGATCTCGTTCGAAGATTGCCGTTAGAGCTAATGTACCAAATCTTGACCCAGTAGGTGCTTGTGTTGGTATGAGAGGGTCTAGAATACAGACTGTAACGAATGAAATGAACAATGAGCGTGTAGACATTATTCCCTGGGATGATGATATTGCACGTTTCGTTATCAACGCTATGCAGCCTGCTGAAGTTTTATCGATTGTTATCGATGAAGACAAGAAAAGCATGGATATCGGTGTTGACGAAGAAATGCTTGCTCAAGCAATTGGTAAAGGCGGACAAAACGTACGTCTGGCAAGCAAGCTAACAGGCTGGACACTCAATGTTATGAGTGAAGAAGAAGCCGAAAGTAAAAGTAAAAGCGAACAAAGCATCATGGTTTCTCTGTTTGCAGAAAAACTAGATGTAGATGAAGAAGTGGCTAGCATACTTGTTGATGAAGGCTTCTCAAGTCTTGATGAAGTTGCTTATGTGCCGATGGAAGAATTCTTAAAGATTGAAGAATTTGATGAAGAAATTATCGAAGAATTAAGAAGTAGAGCACGTAACGCCCTACTCGCACTAGCGATAACAGGAGAAGGTGGTAAGCCTGCTCAGGATCTTCTAGAAATGAAAGGCATGAATAATGCACTCGCGCAACTACTCGCCAGCAAAGGCATCTGTACGATGGAAGACCTTGCGGAACAAGCGACTGATGAGTTAGTTGAAATTGAAGGTATAGATGAAGAGCAAGCTGCTAAGTTAATCATGACCGCACGTGCACCATGGTTTGCCGAAGCTGAAGCGGAAGAAAAGTCAGATAAATCTGATGAATCTGCTTCAAATGTGTAAACCAAATAGAGGGTTAATAAATGTCAGACATAATAGTAAAACAACTCGCCGAACTCATTGGCGCTCCAGTCGAA
Organism: uncultured Cocleimonas sp.; assembly: GCF_947495625.1. Taxonomy (GTDB): domain Bacteria; phylum Pseudomonadota; class Gammaproteobacteria; order Thiotrichales; family Thiotrichaceae; genus Cocleimonas. Next base: position 43,504 of record NZ_CANLZW010000028.1, on the reverse strand, counting down.
AGTTTATTACGACAACTTAACGACGCAGGAATCAGTGTTTCAGGCGCTGAAGACAGCATTACGGATGCGCAAAAGTTAAAGCTGCTCGAATTTATTCGCACAGGCCAAGCGACAACTACTGAAGCTTCACCTAAGAAAGCAGGTGGCAAGATATCACTTAAAAAACGCTCTAGCACAGAAATTAACGTCTCTGGCGCGGGAAAAAGTAACGTCTCTGTCGAAGTTAGACGTAAGAAGAACTTTAGTCGTGCCGCTACTGCAGGTACTACAAGTGAAGCATCAAGTGCCGACATAGATGATTTAAACGCTTCTGCAAATCGTACAGACGATCTAGCTGAGCAGCTTTCTAACGAAAGAAAAGCTCGCGAAGACGCAATAGATAAATCTAAAGCAGAACGTCAGGCAACTAGCGAACGCAAAGCAGAAGAAAAAGTAGAGCGCGACACAGCCAAAGAAACTGCAGTAGCTGAAGCGTCACAAGAAGCAACTCCTGAGTCAACTGAAACAGAAATAGCTGAAACACCATCTGAAACAACTTCTGATGCTCCAACAGAAACAGTAACTACAGAAGCTGAAGCTACACCAGAGGTAGCCAGCGCTGCTCCGGAAGAAGAAGCTCCTAAAGAAGTTGCACCGGTTAAAACTAAACTCGTACTTCCGAAAGATCCAAAAGAAAGAAGAGAGTTCATGGCTAAACGAGCTCGTGACGAAGCCGCTGCGAAGTTTAAGAAGCGTCCTTCTCGTGCGAAGCCTGTTCCTGCCGCTGCGCCAGCAAAACCAGCCGCAGCTGCGGCCCCTGCTCCGGCCCCATCTCCTACTGCAAACGCAAATAAAGGTAAGAAAAAACCATTCCAAGGTCGTGGTGGAACTCCTGGTGGTCAGCTTCATGTTAAAGCAGGCTTAAGCGGACGTCGCAAGAAAAAAGGCAAACGCACCAGAAATGTTAAAATTGATCAGTCGACTGAACATGGATTCGTGGCACCTACAGAACCTGTAGTGCGTAGCATAGAAATCCCAGAGACTATTGTTGTATCTGAACTTGCTCAAATGCTATCTGTTAAAGGTGGTGACGTTATAAGAGCGATGATGGATATGGGTGTAATGGCTACTATCAATCAAGTAGTTGACCAGGACACAGCGATATTAATTGTTGAAGAAATGGGTCACGAAGCTAAAGCAGGAACATCAGAAGAAGAGAAATCATCGACTGAAAACCTGCTTGAAGATACTAGCCAATATGAGACATTCTCACGCGCTCCTGTTGTTACAATTATGGGACACGTTGACCATGGTAAAACATCATTACTTGATTATATTCGTGAAAGTCGCGTTGCTTCAGGCGAAGCAGGTGGAATCACCCAGCATATAGGTGCTTATCAAGTAGCAACAGCGAATGGCGTTATCTCTTTCTTAGATACACCGGGTCACGCGGCGTTTACACAGATGCGTGCTCGTGGTGCGAAAGCAACTGATATTGTTATTTTGGTAGTTGCAGCTGACGATGGCGTCATGCCTCAGACAGAAGAAGCAATTAAACACACTCGCGAAGCGGGAGTACCATTAATTGTTGCGATCAATAAGATAGATAAAGAGTCGGCAGACCCAGAAAGAGTTAAAAGCGAACTTGCAAAGTTTGAAGTTGTTGCTGAAGAATGGGGTGGAGAAGACGTATTTGCTAATGTATCTGCTAAAACAGGTGAAGGCATTGATGGTCTGTTAGAGTCTATTCTTTTAGTTGCTGAAGTAAAAGAGCTTAAAGCACGTAAAGACGGCCCAGCTAAAGGCACCATCATTGAGTCTAGCGTAGTAAAAGGACGTGGTGCTGTTGCAACTGTTCTGGTTCAGGAAGGCACACTTAAGAAAGGTGATGTAGTACTAGCGGGTTCTGAATTTGGACGTGTTCGTGCAATGACAGATGATCTTGGCAAACCTATTACAGAAGCCGGCCCATCAACTCCGATAGAGATTCTTGGTTTATCAGGAACACCTTCTGCAGGTGATGACTTAGTTGTACTTAAGAATGAGCGAAGAGCTCGTGAACTTGCGACTAAACGCCACGAAAAAGAACGTGAAACACGTTTTGCTGCACAACAAGCGGCTAAACTGGACGCGATGTTCGAGAAAATGCAAGATGGCGAGAAGAGTACGCTTAATGTATTACTTAAAGCAGATGTTCAAGGCTCTCTAGAAGCAATCAAGAGTTCTTTAAACGCGCTTTCTACTGATGAAGTTGTGGTGAATATCATCTCTTCTGGTGTTGGTGGCTTGAGTGAAACTGACATCAGCTTGGCTCAATCTTCAGAAGCAGTCATTATCGGCTTTAATGTACGTGCCGATGCATCAGCAAGAAGATTTGCACAAGAGTCTGACACTGAAATTCGCTACTACAGCATCATCTACGAACTAATTGATGATGTTCGTGATGCGATGAGTGGACTACTTAAGCCTGAATTACGCGAAGAGCTTGTTGGTATCGCAGAAGTTAAGGACGTATTTACAGGTTCTGGCTTTGGTAATATCGCTGGTTGTTTGGTTATCGAAGGTAAGATCAAGAAAGACCTACCGATCCGCGTATTACGTAAAGACGTGGTTATTTATGAAGGTTACCTCGAGTCACTTCGCCGCCATCAAGATGATGTGAAAGAAGTTGCAATGGGTACTGAATGTGGTATTGGTGTTAAAAACTACGATGACGTTCAGCCTGGCGATCAAATCGAAGTATTTACACGTACTGAAATCGAGAGAAAACTAGAGTCTAGCTAAACTAGCTAGAGAAACTGATATGCCTTACGATTATTCACGCACAGACCGTATTGGTGAGCAAATCAAACGAGAGCTTTCCATGCTAATTCGCAATGAGATCAAAGATCCACGCGTTAGCATGGTCAGCATTCTTGATGTTGAAATCACCAAAGACCTTTCTAAAGCTAAAGTTTATTTTGATGCCTTGAATCAAGAAGAACACGAAGCTTGCGAAAAAGGCTTAAACAATGCGGCAGGCTTTCTGCGAAGAGAATTAGGTCACGCGATTAAATTGCGTAACACCCCTTCCCTTACGTTCATCTATGATGACACGGAGCAGAAAGCAAACGACCTCTCTGTATTAATAGACAAAGCTGTCTCTTCTGACAAAAAATCATCAGATAAAGAAGACTAACCTTGGCTAGACGCAAAGGCAATGATGTCGATGGCATTCTGCTACTGGACAAACCACTTGGTAGAAGTTCCAACAACGCACTGCAAAAAGTGCGTTATCTTTTTCAGGCGAAAAAAGCCGGACACACTGGAAGCCTCGATCCTTTAGCAACTGGCGTATTACCTATTTGTTTTGGCCAGGCCAGCAAAGTCACCCCCTACCTTTTAGACGCTGATAAAAGCTATCGATGCACAGCTCAACTCGGAATAACAACAACGACCGGCGATAAAGAAGGTGAAGTTTTACAAGAGCGTGAAGTTACCTCATTCAGTGAAGATGATGTAGAAGCGGTTCTGGAAACTTTCAGAGGCCCTATTCAACAAATCCCCCCAATGTATTCAGCGTTAAAACACAACGGCCAACCCTTATACAAATTAGCGCGTCAGGGAATCGACATTAAACGCAAACCACGTGATGTAACTATTCACGAATTGGTATTAATCGAAAAAACTGAAGATACAATTACACTAGATGTGAGGTGCAGCAAAGGCACTTACATTCGTACTCTCGCACAAGATATAGGTGAAGCTCTTGGATTTGGCGCGCACTTAAGCATGCTTAGAAGAACCCATGTTTCTCCCTTTAATTGTGACAAACTATATACGATTGAAGACATCGAGAAACTAGCTGAAGAGGGGAAACTAGAAGAAGCCCTATTACCTATCGATACAGCTCTTCAGGAATTACCTAGCCTAAACCTTAGCGAAGAAGAAACAAAACTTCTGCGCAATGGCATTAAGGTAAAAAAAGCAGGTACTCCAGATTCCGACATGATTCGACTCTACAATCAGAATGATACATTTATCGGTATTGGCAGACAGTCAAAGAATGAAAATGATGAGATTCAAATAGCTCCTCGTAGAATGATGAATACGCATGAGCCATTAGCTGAATAAGTAGGCCCAAACACGATTAACGTACTATTGAAGTCACCCCCCTACTTTTATGAGGTTTTTTATTTTGTTAAATGAAAACCTCACCTTTCAGGCCGTCGTCACTGCGTTCCAACGTTGTCTACGCATACGCTTCGGCTCAGCCCTTTTTACATAAACAATTAAGCATCAGTAAGAAATTAAAAGGCTTACTTTGGTGCTTGGCGCGTGTTACAATGCGCCGTTTTTAGGGTAGTCGATTTACACTTAAGGCTTGTTACACTGAGCTAAAAGGATTTTGACTACTTTTTTCAACCCAATCTACCCTGATATTTTAATAAAATATACTTTGTAGGTACTTATCTGGAACTTAGGAACTATGTCTCTGAACGCAGAAACAAAAGCGAAAATCGTTGCTGAATATCGCTTGTCAGACACTGACACCGGGTCTTCGGAGGTGCAGGTTGCGCTTTTAACAGCGAATATCAAGCATCTTACGGAGCACTTTAAAATTCACAAGCATGATCATCACTCACGTCGTGGTCTATTGAGAATGGTTAACTCTCGTCGTAGCTTACTCGATTATTTAAATCGAAAAGATTCAGCCCGTTATCAAGACCTTATCAAACGTCTCGGTATACGTCGCTAGACAGCTTTAAACACCGCATTCGTGCGGTGTTTTTATTTCAGTATCATGACTTAAGGCTGTTTACAAAAATTAATACACCCCCCTACTTTTAGGCATTAATTTTTATAAACATCCTTCGTGATACTAAGCGATACTAAAGACTCAACAAATATTTAAAACGCAAGAACACACAAGATTATATAAAAGGAACAAAAAACATGTTTGATGTTGTAACTACAACTTTCCCATACGGTGAACATACTGTTGAATTAGAAATGGGCGAAATCGCTCGCCAAGCTCATGCTGCTGTAAAAGTAGATATGGGTGGAACGGTAGTATTTGTATCAGTAGTTGGAAGAAAAGAAGCAAAGCCTGGACAGGACTTCTTCCCACTAACGGTTAACTACCAAGAAAAAACATACGCTGCCGGTAAAATACCAGGTGGTTTCTTCCGTCGTGAAGCTCGCCCAAGTGAAGGCGAAACCTTATTAGCGCGTTTGATTGACCGCCCTATTCGTCCATTATTCCCTAACGGATACATGAACGAAGTTCAGGTTATCATCACTGTTGTATCTTTAAACCCAGAAATCCTACCTGACATTCCTGCAATGTTAGGTACATCTGCTGCACTAGCGGCTTCTGGCATTCCTTTTGCTGGCCCAATCGGTGCTGCTCAAGTTGGTTATAAAGATGGCGCATACATTTTAAATCCTAGTGTTGCACAACTAGAAGAATCTGACCTAGACCTTATGGTTGCAGGTACTGAGCATGCTGTACTAATGGTTGAATCTGAAGCAAAAGAGCTTTCAGAAGAAATCATGTTAGGTGCTGTTGTATTTGGACATGAGCAGATGCAACCAGCTATTGCTGCAATCAAAGAGTTTGCTGCAGAAGTTGGCAACGAAACATGGGAATGGACAGCTGCAGAAAAAGATACTGCACTCGCTAAGTCTGTTGCAGATATCTGTGAAGCTGATCTTAAAGACGCATTTTCAACTGCTGACAAGATGGATCGTCAGGACAAAGTTGCTGCTGCTAAAACCAAGTTAATGGAAGCACTAGCGACTGGTGAAGAAAATGTACCTAGCGATAGTGACATTGGCAATGCATTTAAAGACCTTGAGAAAAGCATCGTTCGTAGCCGCATCATCGCTGGTGAGCCACGTATTGACGGTCGTGATAGCTTAACAGTTCGTGCTATTGAATCACGTGTAGGTGTTTTACCACGCACTCATGGCTCTGCATTATTTACTCGTGGCGAGACTCAGGCGTTAGTAGTAACAACTCTTGGAACAACTCGTGACGCTCAGATCGTTGATGCTTTGCAAGGTTCTTACAAAGACGCATTCATGCTTCACTACAACTTCCCTCCTTACTCTGTAGGTGAGACTGGTCGCACTGGTAGCCCAGGTCGTCGTGAAATTGGTCACGGTCGTTTAGCTAAGCGCGGTGTTCTAGCGGTTATGCCTGATCAGGAATCTTTCCCATACACGATTCGTGTAGTTTCAGAAATTACAGAATCAAACGGCTCAAGCTCCATGGCTTCTGTTTGTGGTACGTCACTGTCTTTGATGGACGCCGGTGTTCCAATTAAGGCTCCTGTAGCTGGTATCGCAATGGGTCTTGTTAAAGAAGGCGAGAAGTTTGCAGTACTAACAGACATCCTTGGCGACGAAGATCACTTAGGCGATATGGACTTTAAAGTAGCGGGTACTAAAGACGGTATCAACGCACTTCAGATGGATATCAAGATTGACGGTATCACTAAAGAGATTATGGAAATCGCACTTGAGCAAGCTCAAACTGCACGTTTACATATCCTTGATGAGATGAATAAAGTTATCGATAAGTCTCGTGCTGAAATTTCTGACTTTGCTCCACGTTACGTTACGATGAAAATCAACCCTGACAAGATTCGTGAAGTTATCGGTAAAGGCGGCGAGACTATTCGCGGCATTACAGAGCAAACTGGCGCACAGGTTGATATCGATGATACAGGAGCGATCAAAATCTCTGCTGTTGACGGTGCTGCTGCTAACGCTGCCAAGAAAATTATCGAAGATATTACTGCTGAAGCTGAAGTGGGCACTATCTACAACGGTAAAGTCGCAAAGATCATGGAATTTGGTGCTTTTGTAACTATTCTACCGGGCAAAGATGGTCTTGTTCACATTTCGCAGATCAGTAATGATCGTGTTGAAAAAGTAAGCGACCACCTTAAAGAAGGCGATGAAGTACGCGTTAAACTACTTGAAATTGACCGTCAAGGTCGTATGCGTCTAAGCATGAAAGAAGTAGATGCTGAGTGATTTAATAGCTTAGTTCTACACCTATGATTGTAAATAACTTTACAATCATACAAAAAGGCTCCTTCTGGAGCCTTTTTTGCATCTAAAAATTATTTAGTGCGTATATGATAGCAAGCACGTGATTAGTGCAACCCACAACAACAAAAGAAAAGAGACAATGGAAGATATTTACGCTGAATTACTGCAGAAAACTGCAGCAGGAGATCAGTTAGCTTTTAAAGAGCTATATGAAAAGTGCTCTCCAAAATTAATGAGCCTTTGCTTGCGCTTGATGCAAACTGAAGCTTTAGCTGAAGATGTTTTACAGGAAGGTTTTATTAAAATCTGGGACAAGGCTGACACCTATACTCCGGGTAAAGGTAAAGCAATGACCTGGATGTCTACAGTTATAAGAAACAAAGGTTTAGATAAATTAAGAAGCCTTAAAACCAGACCCGTAGAAACTGAAGTTCAGTTTGAAGGTTTAGAGTTTACCTCTTCTGATTTAACACCAGATTCAATGGAAGACATGAGCCAGGAAATGAAAGGTTTAATGGCTTGTCTGGATACCTTGAAACCTTCACAGCGAGAATGTATTTTATTGTCTTATTATTACGGACACACTCACCAGGAATTGTCACAGAAACTTGGCAAACCCCTTGGTACAATTAAAGCCTGGATACGCAGAGGCTTAGAGGATATTAGACCATGCCTAAATTAAACAATAACAATACTCAGGGAGCAAAACGCTACCAAAACCCTGAAGTATTTGAACAACTAGCGATTGAATACGCTGTTGGTTCGATGCAAGGGCGCGCAAGAAAACGCTTCGAAGTATTAATGGATACCCATTTCTATTTAAAAGCCACGGTTGAAGCTTATGAAAATAAGTTTGCTAACCTTGTAGAGCTATTACCTGATGCGAAAGCACCTGATAGCGTATGGGCTGGTATTGAAGCTCACATACAGGAAAGTACTCCTCAAGAGGTGAAAGATCCCTGGTGGAAAGCAAATTTCTTTAAACAAGGTTTTGCGATGGCTGCTATGGCATTAATTGTGACTGCTGTAATGCTTTACAATCCTATGTCTAATCACAACCCTATTTCATACAGTGCGATGCTAGAGTCAGACACTAATGGCCCAATGGCTTTCACCAAAATTGAAAAGTCAGACATGATGATAAAAGTCGATATTATGAAAGACGTTAAAATAGCGGATGATATGGTCTTGACCTTATGGTGCCAACCGAAAAAAGGTGGAGAACCTATGAAAATGGGGACTATTTCCAAAAAAGGAAAAACCAATATCAAAATCAGTGAAAAGCAATGGCACCATATGAAAGACATTGGCTCACTCGCCATTAGCGTAGATCATAAGGATAAAACGTCAGAGACAAGTCCTGCCGGAAAATTCATTCTTAAAGGACAGTTGAGTTCCTCTAGCTAATCAAGATATGATCGCTTCATGCGAAAAAAAACCCAGTTGAAAGATTACTTTCAACGAGCACAACACAGCAATCAGAAGCCACTGAAAAATTCAATTCAGTGGCTTTTTTCATGCCTGATAGGATTCAGTTCCCTTTTCCTGTTTTCATGCAGTTCAGGTCAGACGAAACCTGATAGTTACCCGATAACTATTACTCCCAAGCATATTGATACTGACTTTATGCAATTAAAGCTGAATGGCAGTATTGCATTAAAATCTACCATCTTTAACGCAATACCCGTTAAAGAACTTTCAGGGATTGCCTGGGATAATGATGAAGAGCTCCTCTATGCCGTTTCAGATGAAGGGTATTTTTATCATCTAAAAGTATCACTGAAAAATAATCAGCTGGATGGCTTAAAGGTCGTATACGCCGTCAAACTTAGCGACAGTAATGGCAATCCACTCAAAGGAAAATACCGAGACTCTGAAGGCCTATCGACGCTAAACACCAATAACGGCAAAAAAGGTGATACGCAACTACTCATCTCTTTTGAGAACAAGCCAAGAATTGAAAAGTTTTCCACCAAAGGCAGAATGATCTCGCAGATTAAATTGCCAAAAAAAATCAGAAAGAAAAACAAATTTAGCAGTAAGAACAAAGCCCTTGAAAGTGTCACTTACCACCCTAAATATGGTGTGATTACTGCTGCTGAATACCCGATTAAAAACCGGGACAAAAACATACAAACATTGTTTTCCAGCAACGGAAAAGAATGGAATTTTGAACGTTCAAAAGCGCCTAATAGCGCTATAACAGGTCTCGAAGTTTTACCCAATGGTGATGTGATTGTGCTTGAAAGAGCGTATCTAAATCCAATAACACCGGTTGTAATTAACCTTAGACGATTGCAACTTGATCAATGCAGAAAAAATAAAGTCTGCAAAACAGAAGCAATCGCAAGATTTGATGCCGCTGATGATTGGTCAGTAGATAATTTCGAAGGACTGGCACACTATAAAGCTAATCAGTATTTCATGATTTCTGATGACAACAACAGTGTATTCCAAAAGACTATTCTTGTTCTGTTTGAAGTTATTGATACTAAAGAAACAATTCAGAATTAAAAAATACAGCTATTTGATAAATTACTTACAAATATTCGCATATTATTGAAATAACTAACTACACTAAATCATATGAATACAAAAACACTTGGGCACTTAAGCTCACTCGAAACTTCAGCACTTTTAAAAGAGAACCATGAAGCTAAATTAATAGACATAAGAACTTCGATGGAGTTTTTATTTATAGGACATCCTAAAGAAAGCATTCACGTTGCCTGGATGGATGATCCTGATTGGGAAATAAACCCAAATTTCTACAAAGAAATTAATCAAATCCAGAAAGCCAGCACCAACAACAATTGCCCTATTATTTTGATCTGTCGAAGTGGTAATCGTTCTGAAAAAGCAGGTTTAGAACTGATAGAAAAAGGGATGGAAAATATCTATCACGTCACTGATGGCTTTGAGGGTGAACTTGATGAAAATAACCAACGCGGAACCATGGATGGTTGGCGCTTCAATGGTTTACCTTGGGAACAGTGCTAACAATCGCCAAGCGATAAACCCCTAGCGATTAAAGTTAAGCATAGAAAAATTATGCGCAGACAGCGCAGTTTGGATTCTTGGGAATGGTAACTTTTTGCCATTCCATATTTAAGGCATCAAACAAAAGCAGCTTACCGTTTACATTCTCTTCTTCACCAATCAATACCAATATCGCCTGAAGCGCCTGCATCGTTCCGATAACACCAACAACAGGTGATAACACCCCTTCCATTGCACAAGTCTCGGTACTTTCAAAGTCTGGCTTATACAGGCATTGATAACAGGGTCCACCAGAATCTGGAATATAACTCGTAATCTGGCCTTCCATACGAATTGCCGCACCTGAAACCAGAGGCGTCGATTGTTTTACGCACGCACGATTGATCGCAAAACGTGTTGGGAAATTGTCGGTGCAGTCCAAAACGATATCAGCTTGTTGAATATATTGTTCTAATTCATCATCATCTAACTGCCAATCCAAAGCTTCCACTTCACAATCTGGGTTTAGCTCTGCGATAGTGCGTTTCGCCGAGAACGCTTTTAACTCTCCGATATCCTGAGTTCGATGAATAATTTGGCGTTGTAGATTAGAGTCTTCAACCTGATCAAAATCGCTAACGATCAACTTACCTATTCCGGCTGCTGCTAAGTACAATGCTGCTGGCGATCCTAAGCCGCCCATTCCGATAATCAGTACGGTTGAATCTAATAATTTTTGCTGTCCTGCTTCACCGATTTTGCTTAATCGAATCTGGCGAGCATAACGGCTTTTTTCTTTATTATTCATGGCTTTAAATAGATATTTGAATAGAAATTATAATAAGATTGAATTGGAGTTAGAGTTAGAGTTAGATTGAGATTGAGATTGTATTAAAGTCACCCCCCTACTTTTGAACGATATTACGTTTTGTTGTTTAAAAACGTTAATAGAATTTATGCTTTGCGAGGGCTCTTTTCACACCATCTATTACAGACTTGGTTTAACCGCCACCTTTGTGGAAGTATTTAAAAAAACGTTTCAGGAATTTAGCCTGTTGCTCTTCAGTTGTATTTTTAAATCCAAAAACCACATTGAGTACAGGTAACCTTAACATGGCAATCACACGAGGCGGTGCTTGTTCAATATCGATCGATACATTTAAAACATCATCTTCGGTATAAATATTCCACTGAGTGTCTGACAAAGTATTGCAATGATAACTGCCTTCATCAGTAACAAATTGACCATTTAGGGTCTTGGTAAATTCCGGAATTGAAAAGGCCATCTCGTAGTGTTTCTTAATCAACTATTTGTACCAACCTATTATTCCCACTCAAGCTATACCAACCAACTCTATGCCAATTTAAAATTACTAACATTCTAATTTCAAAAAATTCCAAAATACGATTAACCACCAGCTACCGGCGGCCATATCGATAAAACATCACCTGCTTCCAATATATGTGAGCTGCGATCTTCACAAACAAAAACACCATTCACCAACACAATATGAGCAAGCTCTAAAGGTATATGATATTCATCGATCACATCCTGCACAGATGTCCCTTCAACCACTTTTATTTCGCGCCTATGTCTTGATGTACCGGGAGGTAATAAACGCATCAGTGATGCGAATAACTCCAGATACATTTTAATTTTAGGCTTATCCATAATATAACCTTTAACTAAAAAAACGCTTAGCCGAAGCGCATCGTAGACAACGTTGGAACGCAGTGACGACGACCTGAATGGTGCATTTTTCATCATATATGAATAAAAAACGCCTAAAAGTGGAGGGGTGACCTTTTAAATACATAAATTACTTAACAGTTAAAATAATAAGTTAAAGAGCTGATAGATCACTTTAAACAACATTATCAAGCTCTTGAGTACAAGATAAGTAAGCTTCCATAAGTCGAGTAGGATCCTTCATTAAACGACTTTTCCACACACCTAGATGCGTTTTACCTTCAATTAATCCACGTATAACACCGATATGTTGCGTCATACCTAGCGTGCTGGCACCCACTAAAACATCTTCTTCCTTATCTGCACCAAATCTTAGATTGATGTATTTATAGGCTTCTTCATTGTAAATATCGACACTATCTCCGCCTTCAACACCCATCCATAAACCGAAAGAATGCGAGATTAAACCGAGTGTATCCAAAACATTCATATTCACCGAGCCATTATGCTCAACCAGATGACCCGCCATATTTAATGCCGCTATACGACCATGGTCGGTCGCCGTAGGTTGAATCGCCTGCACCTCGTAATTTCCAGTAGAGAAATCCTTGCCCTGAGCCACATCTCCGGCAGCATAAACATTGGCGACATTGGTTTGCATATTGGTGTTCACCACAATCCCGTGGTCCACTTCTATACCAGAACCTTTAAGAAACTCTGTATTGGGTTTAACACCTGTGGCGCTTATTACCGTACATGCCTGGATAGTTTCGCCATTATCTAACTCAACAATCATCACATCATCTTCTTCCTTAATGGAATTGACACGTGTTGAGGTGCGGATATTGACGCCTTTTTCTATACACCATTTTTCAAGAAGCCCACCTGCTTTATCATCGAGCATGCGCGGAACCATACGATCCCCCATCTCAATAACGGTTAGGTTTACGCCCATTTTGGCTAATGATTCAAGAATGATACAACCGATAAATCCGGCACCCATTAGCACCACTTCTAAGCAACTATGTGAGCGCTCAGCTATTTGCCTTGCGTCTTCTATCGTCCAGCAATTGTGCACATTAGGAAGGTCTGCACCCTCAATAGGTGGTAGCAATGGCTTGGAACCGGCTGCGATTAGCAATTTATCGTAGGGTATTTCTGTCCCGTCATCCGTAGTCAATACTTTTAGATCAGTATCAACATTTTCAACAGCATGACCGAGGTATTGAATATTATGAGTATCGTAGAAGTCGTCTGAGCGAAGATGTGTACCTGCTTCATCGATATCTTTCATCAAAAAATAAGGGATCGCCATTCTCGAATAAGGAGGTATAGGCTCGTTTCCTATCAAAATAATGGTTGAATCTGGATCTTGTTTTCGTAACGTCTCTGCGGCTACAACACCACAAGGACCTGCGCCAATTATCACATGTCGCATAGATACTCCTAAGAATTTAAGATTACTCGCCAAAGAATCTACTCACGTAAATTGGATTTTAGCCAAGCATTTGGTATTTGGGATGTTAGCTAGAAAGAGCTTGGAAAATACCAAGCTCTTTGTTGGTTCAGCCTATAAGACTGAATGTTCTAGCCAATCATTTTCGAAAAATCTGTTACTCAACAGTTTTTCGTCAGCTCTTCATAGGCTCTTTAAGACAGGTTTAAACGCTCAAGTGTCTCAGTTGTAGGAACTCCTTCAGGTGTCCAGCCACGAACTTCATAATAAATTGGAAGCATTTCGCCCAATCTATTAACTTGTCCTTTTGTAGGACCTGATTTGATGGCTTCTTTCAGCAAGCGCTTAGGCAAGGTGTCATCATCACTGGTGAAACCAGCTGCATTATTGTATTGACGTTCCATATTCCAGATACGCTCTCCGGCTTCAAGACACTTATCAACACTCCAGTCACCTTCACAAGCCGCATCTATTTGAGGTGCGATATCTTCCATACCCCAGGCAAATGTTGTGAAAATACACAGACCCGCTGAATCTACCAATGCAGTAGCATCTTGAAATGCTTTAACAAGCTCAGGCTTTCCATCTGACTCAGTTTGTTCCGTTTTAACCGGAATACCTAAAATCTCAGATGCAATGGTGTATCCGCGCAAATGACATGCACCACGATTTGAAGTGGCGTAAGCAAGACCAATGCCTTGAATACCACGTGGGTCATAGGCAGGAAATTCTTGACCTTTAACAGACATCGATAATTCAGGTGCGCCATACTTTTCACAGACGCGCTTTGAACCCATACCTATAATTTTACCAAAGGGAGTTCCAGCAATAACGCCCTCTGTTACTGCTATTAATGCTTCTGCTGAACCGAAACGTAAATCAATACCGCCAGTTTCAGCTAGATCAATTTTACCGTCCTCAAATAGCTCCATCGCAGCAGCTATCGTACAACCAAGACTGATAGGATCAATTCCATCTTCATTACAAACGAATTGTACGTAGGTCAAAGCATCAAGATCGTCAACACCCGTATCAGCACCTAATGACCATGCAGCCTCATATTCCAAACCACCAGAAGCACCATGATATTGAGGCTTATCTTTAACCGAGAAATGCGTTTGATCAATCGTAGAAATTCGACCACAAGCAATCGTACAACCAAAACAAGCGCCATTGGTGGTCAGATTCGGCTTACCATCACTCGTACGTGGCTCATGCATGGCTTCACCAGAAATATTCTCAGCGCCTTCAAAACCAACATCGCGCATATTTCTAGCAGGCAATCCACCTACTCCGTTAATAACATTCATTAACACTTGAGTACCATAAGCGGGTAAGCCTTCGCCTGTTACCGCATTATCGGCTAATACTTTTTTGCCATCGGTCACTGTTTTCATGAATTCATCAGGATTTTCAAGACCTTTCACGCCTTTGGTTCCACGAACTGCAACAGCCTTGAGATTCTTTGATGCCATAACGGTTCCAACACCAGAGCGACCAGCTGCTCGATGTAGATCATTCATAACAGCGGCATACAAACAGCCTTCTTCGGCAGGTCGGCCAACAACTGCAATTTTCAAATTAGGATCTTGATGTTTCGCATGCAGCATCTCATCTGCTTCCCAAGCTGATTTACCCCAAAGGTCATCAGCAGGTTTTAATTCTGCAAGATCGTTTTCAATATATAAATAAACAGGTGATGCGGCTTTACCTTCAAAGATAATCATATCTAAGCCAGCGTTTTTAAATTCATTACCAATGAATCCACCAGAGTTAGAACAGGCTATAGCACCTGTTAAGGGACTTTTAGTAATACAAGAATAGCGACCAGCTGTTGAAGCCATTGTTCCTGTAAGCGGCCCCGTGGCCATGATAAAAATATTCTCAGGACTTAATGGATCAACATTCGGATCCGTTTCTTCCACAAGGTATTTCGTTGCAAGGCCTCTTTGGCCTAGATAATTATTAGCCCACTCCATATTAAGTGGTTCTGGGGTACACGTTCCTTCTGTGAGGTTGACGCGTAATACTTTTCTTGTCCAAGACATATTATTTAACCTCTATGCTGATGTGTTTGCGCTAGGAAGACTTTTTTCTGCAAATGCCTTCATACGATCATATCCAGTCGCGTTAGCGTCGATATATGTAATTGCTTCAGTCGGACAGGCTTTTGCACATTCTGGGTCACCACCACATAGATCACATTTAGCTACCTTGCCAGTTTCCTGCACATAATTAATCGTGCCAAAAGGACAAGAAATCGTACAGACCTTACAACCAACACATTTATCATCGATGACTATTTTCGCGCCTGTGGACATATCCATTGTGATTGCATCTACAGGGCAAGCTCTTAAACACCAAGCTTCATCACATTGTGTACAAGTATAAGGAGCGAAACGTCCTTCCTCATGGAATGTAAATACTTTAATGACAGATCTTGAAGGGTTAAATTCACCCAGTTTTTCATAAGAACATGCCATTTCGCATTGTAAGCACCCGGTACATTTGGCCGGATCAAGATGTAACGACTTTTGCATTCATATCTCCTTTAAGCTTTTTATGTTTATCTTCTATAAGTATTATTATTAATATAATTAGTAACCTATTTACTTATAATGTTATTTATAACTATAGTTAATTATTTATAATTATTCTGAAAAATCCTGTAAAGAATCTTAAGATTTATTCAAAATTTCGTTTTGCAGCTCACTTAGTTTGTCCCATTCACCCTTTGCTGCTAATTCAGCTTGTTGAGGCCAGGTTTTAGGTTCATGCATTTTATAGCGAGAGCCTGCCGAATTAAGTATTTGCTTAAGAGCATCACGACTAGAATTCTGTATATCTTCATATCGTAAAATTCCAGCAGCATTTAATACTTCTTCTATTTTTGGACCAATGCCTTCAATCTTTTTTAAATTATCCGGGTTGTTAGAAGAAACAGACTTAGCTTTCTTAGCATTACTTTCGCTTGATGAAGTACTTGAAGAATTCAATACGCTAGCGCTTGATGCAGCTACTGCTAAACCACCTGATGGGTTTGTATCAGATGAATCAGATACTTCTCTTTTCAAAGACGTTGCATCGGCATTGTTAGAGTTGATCACACCATCATTCTTAAGATCTTGATACCATAAGTCATGATGTTCTTTGGCCCAGTTTTCATCACAGTAACCTGTTTGCATAGCTTCATAAGCACCTTCCATGGCAAATGTGCCCATATAAATATGTCCGAATGACGCTGCTAATAAACCAATAGATGCGATAGCATGAATGAGTTGAGATAGCTTAATGTCCTCCTGCGAAACTCCAAATAGAGGAAAACCCATTATCAAACCACTGATAATAACAACCGTACCGACAAGCATTGCTAACCAATACCAGGCTTTTTCACCGCCGTTATAGCGCCCTGCACTCGCATGTCCACCAAACAATCCACCACCTTTGGCAAACCATTTAATATCTGTCCAGTTAGCAAAATTACCTTTAATGAAAGTAAACAGCATAACAATCAACAGAACAGCAAAAACGGGCCCGATGTAGTTATGTACAGTTCTTCCTAAAGTTGCGAGTATGCCAAAGGCATCTTTACCAATAAGAGGAATCAAACCAAATCGACCAAGAGTTAGAATGATGCCGGTAAGTCCCAAAACTATGAATAAAGTTGCAACAGACCAATGTACGAATCTTTGAAAGCCAGTAAAACGATGAATTTTTATACCCGATCGTCCTGCTTTGATCTTTATTTTCCCACGGATAAGACGAAATAAAACGATAGCTAGTAATACGCCACCTAAGGCATAGGCACTGTAAGGAATTAATTGAGAACGACGAAACTCACGCCACTCCTGTCCACTTACATTAATTAATGTATCGGCGGTAGGGCCTTTGACTTGGGACGTTCCAGTAATATCGACGTTTCTTTGTCTCACTGCCCGCCATAAATCTGAGGCTGGACTTTGAATCTCTATTGGCTGGTTTTCTATTTGTTGATTTATTGTATCGCTGTTATTTCCCGCAGTATTTGCTGTCTCATCTGCAAAAACTGTAGACGTTGCTGTTACATTTAATAACAGCAACACAAAGCTAAATAGCAATGCCCTAGTGGCCATTCCCATAATAATCTCCTGAATATACTTGTAAATTAAATACCCCCCCTCCTCCAAAAAAAGGGGGTGTACAAATATCCTAACTAGGAGTTAAATTTTACTTTGTAGCTTTACCAGTAAAGTCTGGATTAAATCCATTCTGCTGAATATTACCACTTGAAGCTAGGGTAGACATGCTTCTGCTGATAACACGCTTACGGTAAATATCTGAAACCATGTTAGCGTCTCCAGCTAACAATGCTTTGGTTGAACACATCTCTGCGCAAAGTGGTAATTTACCTTCTGCAAGACGATTAGAACCGTATTTCTTATGCTCATCAACGCTTCCAGCCTTTTCAGGGCCGCCCGCACAGAATGTACATTTATCCATTTTTCCACGTGATGCAAAAGCACCTGACGTTGGGAACTGAGGCGCTCCAAATGGACAAGCATATGAACAATATCCACAACCAATACAGATATCTTTATCATGAAGCACAATGCCGTTGTCTGTTGTGTAGAAACAATCTACAGGACAAACTGCAGCACAAGGTGCGTCTGTACAGTGCATACAAGCCACTGACAAAGATCGTTCACCAGGCTCACCATCTTTGATGGTTACAACACGACGACGATTAATACCCCAAGGGACGTCGTTTTCATTTTTACAAGCGGTAACACACGCGTTACATTCGATACAACGCTCTGAATCGCAATAAAATTTTACATTAGCAGCCATTATATGTTACCTCCTAAGCTTTAGTTATTTTACACAGGCTACATTTAGTTTCCTGCATCTGTGTTACTGAGTCATAACCATAGGTCATGGCGGTATTTATAGCTTCACCTAAAACGATAGGATCTGAGCCTTCTGGATACTTCTCTCGTAAATCTTTCCCTTGGAAATGCCCTCCAAAGTGGTAAGGAGCAGAAGCTACACCAGAAGCTACTCGACGAGTAACCATCGCTTTTACTTTGATTTTTGCACCTTCAGGAGTCTCAATCCAGACCATATTGCCGTCTCTAATACCAATATTATTAGCATCCCTTGGATTAATTTCTACGAACATATCTTGTTGTAGTTCAGCCAACCATTTATTAGATCTTGTCTCATCACCACCACCCTCATACTCAACCAATCTGAATGAAGAAAGTATCAAAGGGAAATCTTTTGAATAATCCTTCGCTTGAATGGATGAATAACGTGTTGGTAAACGCCAAAATGACTTACGATCTTCATACGTAGGATAGTTAGCCACCAAGTCATGACGACTTGTATATAAAGGTTCTCGATGAATTGGTATCGGATCAGGGAAGGTCCATACTTTAACTCTGGCTTTAGCATTACCAAACGGTGCACAACCATGCTTTATAGCAACACGCTGTATGCCTCCAGACAAGTCAGTTTTCCAGTTCTTACCTTCAGCAGCGGCTTTTTCAGGATCAGTTAAGTCATCCCACCAGCCCAGCTTCTTCAGCATGTCACCTGTAAATTCGGGATAACCATCTTTGATTTCAGATCCGGCTGAGTGGAATCCTTCAGCAAGAAGATTAACACCTTCACGCTCCACACCAAATCTTGCACGGAATGTTAAGCCACCTTCTGCAACCGAAGTACTACCATCATATAAGTTTGGCGTACCAGGATGCTTCATTTCTGGAGTACCCCAACAAGGCCAAGGTAAACCGTAGAACTCACCATCACATGCGCCACCTTCGGCTTTAAGGCTCGTGAAATCAAAGTCTCCCCAGTTTTCCTGCTGAAGCTTTAAACGCTCTGGGCTCTGACCGGTATAACCGATAGTCCACATACCGCGATTAATTTCACGTAAGGTATCTTCAATACTCGGCTCATCATTTTCAACTTTAATGTTTTTAAACATTTGATCAGCAAAGCCAAGCTTCTTAGCTAGCTTATGCATGATAATGTGATCAGGCAAAGACTCGAACAATGGCTCGATAACCTTATCTCTCCACTGGAAAGAACGGTTAGATGCAGTAACAGAACCGTAAGTTTCCATTTGCGTAGCAGCAGGCAACAAGTAAACACCGTCTTTACGATCATGCATAACAGCAGAAACTGTGGGGTATGGATCAACAATTACCATCATATCAAGGCCTTCCATGGCCTTTTTCTGCTCTGTTCCACGGGTCTGACTGTTTGGAGCATGACCCCAGAAGAACATGGCTTTCAGATTATTTCTTTGCGCCATGTTGTCTTTATCTTCAAGAACACCATCGATCCAGCGAGATACTGGAATACCCTTTGTGTTCATCACATGTTGGGCATTATCCTTCTCGTCGTACTCACCTTCATACTGCTTATTGTCTTTATCAAAAGCGACATCATCAAACTGGCCTTTAATCCAGTCATAATCAAGATCCCAAACTTTTGACCAATGCTTCCATGAACCTGCTGACAGACCATAATAGCCAGGTAAAGTATCAGCAAGTACACCTAAATCAGTTGCACCCTGAACATTATCATGACCACGGAAGATATTTGCTCCGCCACCTGACACACCCATATTTCCTAGCGCAAGCTGGAAGGTACAATAAGCACGTGTATTATTATTTCCTATCGTGTGTTGCGTTCCACCCATACACCAGATAAAGGTTCCTGGACGGTGATCAGCCATAGCTTTAGCAGCGGCTTTTACACGATGCTCTTTAACACCTGTAACACGCTCAACTTCTGCTGGATCCCATTTAGCCACTTCCTGCATGACTTCTTCCATTCCGTAAACACGTTGACTGATAAAGCCTTTGTCTTCCCAACCATTTTTGAATATGTGGTAAAGCATACCCCAGATGATAGGAACGTCAGTACCAGGGCGAATTTGCAAGAAATGATCTGCATGAGCCGCTGTTCGTGTAAAACGTGGATCAATGACTATGACTGGGGCATTATTTTCTTCTTTTGCCTTCAGGATGTGCAACATTGAAACTGGATGAGCTTCTGATGGATTAGAACCTATCAAAAGGATTGATTTTGAATTGTGAATATCGTTGTAGGAGTTGGTCATAGCACCATAACCCCATGTATTCGCAACACCCGCAACTGTCGTTGAGTGACAAATTCGGGCTTGATGGTCTACGTTATTCGTACCCCACATTGCTGCCATTTTTCTGAACAAGTAAGCTTGTTCATTATTATGCTTTGCAGAACCCAGCCAGTAAACCGAATCAGGACCAGATTCTTTACGGATACTGAGTAACTTATCACCGATTTCATTAATCGCCTGATCCCATGAAACCTTTTTCCATTTACCATCAACAAGCTTGGTAGGGTATTTAAGACGACGCTCACCATGACCATGCTCACGGATAGCAGCACCTTTAGCACAATGAGCACCTTTATTAAACGGATGATCTAAAGCAGGCTCTTGCCCAGTCCAAACACCGTTTTGCACTTCAGCAATAACGCCACAACCAACCGAACAATGCGTACAAACTGTCTTAACTCGTTTGATCGCTGAACCTGGCACTGTATCTGCTGATGCTTCTGCCTTTCTCATCATTCCAGGAGAAAGTGCAGTACCAAGAGCAGCTCCACCAGCCATTAAACTGGAAGTGCGTAAAAATTGACGTCGAGATATCGCGTTACCAGATGCTTTCTTAGAAGCCCCTGACTTCTCAATCAAAGAACTATCGATAACTGCGTCAGAAACGTAATCAGACTTTTTTGTGAGTTTCATTCCACTATCTCCTTATAGCGCAGCTGATTTATAGTAATCAGCGATATGTTGAGTGAGCCGATAACCTTTATCTTCTTTTGTATTTTTGGCTTCGGGTATTTCTTGTGCAGCCATAGCAGCACCAGGAATAGCTACGGCAGTAATTGCACCAGCACCTAAAACGACCCCACCACTTATGAACTGACGACGACTGATTTTTGCTTCTGCATATTTTTTCATCTTTATTACCCCTCCCGGGCTAAACCAGTAAACTAAATATATAAACTAAACGTTTAAACAACGTTCAAATATAACTTTTCAAAATTAATTAAGGCTGTACCGAATCGCCCTACTGCTCGATAGAAAACAGCTGAGTCTGCGACAGACAAATCTTTAAAGAAACGCCCCATCCAAGGCTCGATATGTTTTTCAAAAAAGATAACTTGTGTCTCGTCTTTTCCGATATTCCCAGTTTGGTTTTCTTGCTGCTCTGAGTTTGCACTTTCTGTGATAAGTAACGCCATCATTTCACACAAAGCAGCCACATGATCTTCTGGCTCAACGACACTCTCATCGCGCTCATAGCCCAGCGCTTTAAGATCATCTCGCAAAATACTCAAGGGTTGCTCCATCAGAAAACCCGTTAAGTACCAAGAACCATAAGGAATCAATTCGCCTCGTCCCAAGCCAACGAATAAAACATGATATTCATCATCGACCGCAGCAACATTAGATGACTGAGCTGCCAATCCTAATGCGGACATTGATAGTAGCAATTCATCTTCTTCAACGTTTTCAATATTAACTTTAGCGAACTCTGCAACGTGCTCCAAAATATCTTGTGTAGGAACACCTCTAATAAGGGCAGCTAAAATACTGTAAGCAGATGCTCTGTATTGTTGCTCTACCTGAACACTCATAGCATCGCTTTGGGCAGTCATATCTTGTACTTCCGTAGAAGAAATCTGCTGCAAATTATCATCGATTTGTTGAGAGCGGGTTTGTTGTAACATCTTTCCTTCAGACATAAATTCCTTATATTTAATTTATTATGCAATGAACGTGCCACTTATCAGGAGAATCAAATAACCAAAAGGGAGGGATTTAACCAAGGTATTTGCTAAAATGTATCCTAATTACCCTGATCATGGCCCAACGTACAAAATGTACCGGTTAAAGGCGCCTAGTGTTCGTTCATGCATTTAACATGCAATTAACAAAAAAACTGACTGAATTCAGAAATCAGTATTTGGATCTTCCATCATATCGACAACACGACAGTCGTCGCACATTTTTAAACGACTTCTGGATCGCTCATCTGCGAACATGGAATGCCCTGCCAGCTTGACCATAATCGTAGCAATGCCGGATGTCGTCGCAAATGGTTTGCCACATTTCGTACAACAGAAAGGCTCATCCTGATGCAATACCCGTGCTTTTTTACGAGCTTCTCTATCAAACAAAAATCGCGGAGTAATTGTAATTGCATTCTCAGGACAGGTATTAACGCACACATTACACTGAAGACACTTTTCCTCAATCAAACTCACTTGAGGCATTTCCCTTCCATCTTGCAATGCATTTCCGGGACAAGCACCAACGCAAGACATACATAAAGTACATTTACTCTGATCTATTACTGCTTCACCAAAAATAGAACCTGCAGGTAATGAAACTACAGGCTCCACCTTTTCAGCCTGTGAGACTAAATGATCAAGAGCCATATAAAATGACGTTCGCTTATCACCTAACGGAGCATGAGTAGCAGCCGTAATTTTTGGTAAATTTTGACTACTTATTAATTCATTTTGATCAGCAACTACCGATACACAATTTTTAGGATATGACATGGCATCCAGAATATTGTGAGCCATACTCAAATGAAGATTTAAAGCACTTTCTGCAGTCTCCGGCATTCCATCCAAATTAAAAAGCCTTAGAGATCTTGCACCCCAGGCCAGCGCAGAAAACCACATCTCTGGACCTACACTAGCCACCTCTTCCACAGTGATAATTAATGCAGCAGGCAACATCTGCTCAACTCGTTGCTGCTCATCTTCTGTTGCAAAAACGAGATCCGGACTTTCATCGGTCTGTTTAGAATACGTTAGAATCAGCGTTCTTATATGCGTCAACAAATCCTTGGGTTTAGGATATGCGTAAGTGATTGCGCTTGATGGACATACAGTGGTACAAATTCCACCACCCTGGCAACGAAAAGGATCTACCTTGATTTTTTCTACCAAAGAAGTAATTGCTTCTGCAGGACAGGCATCAATACAACGAGTACATCCTGCTTTTCCCGATCGACCATGCGCACATAAACTTTCGTTGTAATCAAAGTAACGTGGCTTTTCAAATACACCTACTAAATCTTCAAGCTCACCCTTTAATTTATCCATATCTACCAGTTCTGTGCCGGTAGATATATAACCAGGTGGTTTATAAGCCATTTCAAGAATAGGTTTAGGGCTTAAATCGAGGATCAAGTCAGCCTTAAACTCTTTCTCTCCAACACTGACCTCGAATTGTCCCAAAGCGCCTTTGATTGATATTTGCTGCCCTACCGGGGAATTTGGAGAGCTACCTTCAAATTGAATAATCTCGCTTGTAATTACTCCGCTTGAGTCACCTAAAGACTCCAGAGCATCCAGGTTCGTTACCACCGCCTGTGAATTAGCAATGACAATCACATGACCACGCGACTTATATTCAACTACAGATGTAGGTTGTGGCTTTAATTTTTCAACGGCAGCATAAGCTGCTTCTCTAGCTTGTATTTTACTCTCTGAGACAAATAAATCTGTCATGCAACGTCCTCATTATTACTGTTATCAGCGTTATTATTGCTGTTTTTATTTATTACTCTAGGCACTTCAACCGTGCTTTCTAAACTTTCTTTTTCTAGCAATGAGCCATTTGCTTCCGATAAACTATTAGCTTCAGACGAATCATCAGCTAGCGCCAGATCATCAGCCTCTATTTCATCATCGACAACTTCATCTAAGCCATCAACATTTTCAGCTTCCGCCAATCGTCTTTCTTCCTCTTCCTGCTCTTTCTTGGCAAGCGCCCTTTTAGCTTCAACCTCAATCATATGCTTCATATCAGAAGTAACTGTTGATGGATCTAATTTTTCAAAAAAGGTGTAATCCCCGTCATAATCATCCAGTCCATCACGAACATTGTATGTTTCGCCATGAAACAATTTACGCAGCGCCATTTTGCGCACGCTTTCACTAACACCTGTAGACATAAACCCAGCATAATCCGAATTTTCATCAAGTGTTTCTATATCTGGCATATCTTCATCGGTTAATGCATTTAGCTCAGCTTGCTTCTGCTCACGAAGCACTTCAGGGTCGACAACTACATCCTCATCGTCTTCTAAAGATATTTCACCTGATGCTATTTTTTTATCTTTAGCGGCCTCTTCAGCAACTAACTGCTTACGACGCGACCAGCGGGATCCAAGACTTTCTTTTTCTGTTGGCATGATTAATTACCTGACGACTTATCTTGTGGCTTATTTTGTGGCTTGTTTTGTTGATTACCTTCTCGAGTATCTACTTTCCAGTCTGTGCGTTTACGCTTAATACGCTTCTCTGCTATATAATTATCTATTATGTAAGCCTCTGCCCAAAGGTAAAGCTCAGCGGGAATGGGTACAGCATAGATCGTAGCTTCTCCCTCAAGATAAGCATGCGCCTCATCAAAACTTAGTGAGACCAAAAATGGGATAGGTATACCTGTATCGTTACCTTCGGCATCTTCCTCACGAGCTATAATGAAACAACCTGGCTCTGGTGACATCAGGTTATGGTAATAACTTTCGCACTCATCCTTATATAGACGAACTTTCATGCCACTATAGATAAGCTGTTTGATATCACCTTGCTCAACTACCTTGATTTCATTGTTGTTATCAGAGTCTTTATTAGAACCATCATCTGGGTCGGACAACGCCACAATACCTACAGCATCCCAAACCTCATCAACCCATTGGTTTTGAGAAGGTCGACTTTCCATAATAACTGACACTGTAAAACTATTTTTTAACTTTTCAGAATTAGTCGTCGTTAATTCCGCACTGCTATTTGCAGGCTCTTTTTTAAAACCGCTCTCTGGTGTATTCATAGATGTAATTATAGTTTAGATTTCCCCATTAGTTTGGATTAGCAAGTTATATGCCATTTAGTCTTTTTAAGTGTTTTTATATTTAAATAAAGGTCACCCCCCTACTTATTTGAGGTTTTTATTTGCATAACAAAATAAAAACCTCACCCTTCAGGTCGTCGTCACTTCGTTCCAACGTTGTCTTCGCTGCGCTACGGCTAAGCACTTTTTTAAATCCGACTTTACAGCTTCTTACCCAAATACCATTAAAGCTAGGTAAACGATATAAGACAAAAGATCTTTTCACTGATACTTTTTATTACCAGCACTCATCTCTCAAGAACGCTAACCCTAATAACAATTCGATAAAATAACAACGGTATAATTTGTACCATTAGCCATAACATTTAAGGACATTAAACACCAAAAAATCAAATAAAACATGACTTAGGTCTCGATTAGGCTAACTCTAAATAAAGTGGTACAAAAATTGCTTTGGATTACTATAGCTAAGATGCTAAAAGACGATCTATACGCTATAGTTACATTATATTTCCCGCTAATTACGCGAAATCCTAACTTTAAAACTGACACACTTAAAAACAGGATGCGTAAAAAATACCACAGGCCACAATGACTGATAAATCTGAGCAAAATTCGATAGAGAAACAAGACCCGGCAAATACAAAGCCACAACTCGTTGACCGATTTGGCCGACAGGTGACTTATGTGCGTCTATCTGTCACTGACCGATGTGATCTTCGATGTGTTTACTGTATGTCTGAAGACATGACATTTGTGCCTCGCGAACAACTACTCACACTTGAAGAAATGAGTCGTATTGGCAAAGCCTTTGTTGAATTAGGTGTAAATAAAATTCGTATTTCTGGTGGCGAACCACTGACACGTCGAAACATTATCAGTGTATTTGAATCATTGGGACAATTAGATGGCCTGAATGATCTCACTATTACGACTAATGCCACCCTACTCGAAAAATACGCACAGCCATTGAAAGATGCTGGCGTCACTCGAATCAATGTAAGTCTTGATACCCTAGATGAAGCGCGCTTCAAAAAAATCACACGCATCGGCAAGCTTGAAAAAACCATGTCTGGTATTGATGCAGCATTAAAAGTCGGCTTCCAAAAAGTAAAACTCAACAGCGTCATCATGAAAGATTACAACGATGATGAGATTAATGCGCTGGTAGAATTTGTTCGTGGTCGCGGTATGGACATCAGCTTTATTGAGGAAATGCCATTAGGTGAAATTGGCGATCACGATCGTGCTGATACTTATTACTCTAGTGACAAAATACTCAGTAAGCTACAAGAAACATACGAGCTAACAGCGACTGAAGAAACCACTGGCGGCCCTGCAAAATATTTCCGTTTCAATGACTCTGAAAGCCGCATTGGGTTTATTTCTCCACACAGCCATAATTTCTGTGAAGATTGTAACCGTGTACGTGTCACTGCTGAAGGCATGCTTTTACTGTGCCTTGGTCAGGAACATTCAATGGACTTACGCAAAATCGTTAGAGCAAACCCTAGCGATGATGATGCGTTACGTGCCGCTATAATAGAGTCGATGCAATTAAAACCGAAAGGGCATGATTTCAATCTTAATGGACAGCCTATTATTATGCGTCACATGAGTGCCACGGGAGGTTAACACCTTGACTCCTAAATCAGAGATCGAATCCACACTCAGCACTTCTACACGAAAACCTGAACTCACGGACGAAGGACTCGGTGCGGCATTCGCTGTAAGTGGTATCAATGAATTCGGCGAAACAATCGATGGACACATCGCCGCCGAACGCGCCCTAACTATCTACCTCAATAAACGTGAAATCGTTACCTTAATGACACTGGGCACTCAGCCTGAATTATTAGTGCTTGGCTGGTTGCGCAATCAACGTCTGGTAAAAAATGCCAGCGACATACGCGCGATTCAAGTTGATTGGGAAACCGAATCCGTTGCTGTAACAACCCACGAAGTTTTAGACGGCATTGATGAGAAACTCAGCAAAAAAACAGTAACCACAGGTTGCGGACAAGGCACGGTATACGGCGACATGATGGATGGCCTTAGCCAGATAGAATTACCCAAAGTATCTCTACTCCAATCAAAAATCTACGAGCTACTCGCAACGCTAAATAAGCATAACGAAATTTACAAAAAAGCCGGCGCTGTACATGGCTGTGCTTTGTGTCGAGATACCGAAAATCAACGCTTTGTCGAAGATGTTGGACGTCACAATGCGGTAGATGCAATAGCTGGATACATGTGGCTTCACGATATTACGGGTGAAGATAAAATCTTCTACACCACTGGAAGACTTACTTCTGAAATGGTAATCAAAGTCGCACAAATGGGCATCCCTGTTTTACTGTCTCGTTCTGGCGCTACGCAAATGGGCTATGAAATCGCAAAACAACTCGGCGTAGTTCTAATTTCTCGCGCAAAGGGTAAGCATTTTCTGGTTTATAACGGCGCTGAAAATATAGAATTTGACGCTATTCCGACATCAATAACATCTAAAACTAAAAAGAACTAAATGAGCAAACCAGTTACTTTCGATAGCAACACCCCATTTCTTAGCGTGAAACAGGTTGCAGAATATCTGCAATTAAACGAGAAGAAGGTTTATTCACTTGCTAATGAGGGTCATATTCCAGCTACTAAAGTAACCGGAAAATGGATGTTTCCCAGAGAGCTTATCGATCGCTGGATGCTTGATTCATCACACAGCGGACTATTAAAAGATAGACTCATAATCGCTGGCAGCGATGATCCATTACTGTATCGCGTAGTTAATAACTATGCCGCACAAATGGGTTCGCACGCTCTCGTTAGTTATTCACCGACTGGAACAGGCATCGGATTAAAACTCTTACAATCTCAACGTATTGACGTTTGCGGTATGCATTGGGGCCCAACTGCAGAAAGCAGAATGCGCCACCCTGCACTTTTACAACAGCACACACAATACAAAAACTGGGTATTGATTAGAGCCTTTCAGCGTGAACAAGGCCTAATAGTCAGCCCTAAACTTTTACAGTTATCTGAAAGCCCTGATGCATTTTTTGACACTCAATATCGCTGGGCAATGCGTCAGAAAGGCTCAGGTGCACAACGTTTCTTACTGGAAATTCTCAGCCATTATCACAAAACCACTGATCTTCTAAATTGTGAAGTAGAAGCCAATTCAGAACGCGAAGCCGCAGCCGCAATTGCGATGGATATGGCAGACATCGCACCTGGAGCACGCTCGGTAGCGACAGAGTTCGGTTTAGGTTTTATTAGTTTAGGTTGGGAATCTTTTGATTTAGCGCTCCCCAGAAATATCTGGTTCAGGCATTTGTTTCAAGAATTTATCAATGAATTGAAATCATTACCTAGCCAACAGATGGCCGAGGCACTAACAGGATACGATTTAACGTCCTGTGGTGAATTGGTTTGGGGAGATGATTAAACAACTAGGGAGATGACTTTATAGGTCACCCCCCTACTTTGAGGCACTTTTTTGGTGTTCTTAAGTACCAGTATTGCCAATCACTGTTTTTGCTTGCAGATCCGCGTGGTAAGAAGAACGCACCAATGGACCACTTGCAACGTGCTTAAACCCTAAGTCTTCCGCATAGATTCTTATTTCTTCAAACTCATCCGGCGAATAATAACGCTCTACGGGTAGATGAGAATCAGAAGGCGCAAGGTATTGACCCACTGTAAGCATTCGGCAACCGTGATCATACAAATCCTTCGCCGTTTGTTTTATCTCGTCCATGGTCTCACCCAAACCCACCATTAATCCAGACTTAGTTGGGATGTTTTGATGACGTTCTCCGAACTTTTTGAGTAAATCCAGAGACCACTGATAATCAGCACCAGGTCGGGCTTGTTTATACAGTCTTGGTACGGTTTCGATATTATGGTTGAATACATCAGGCGCCTCTACGGACATTTCTGCAATCGCAATATCCATTCGTCCTCTGAAATCCGGCGTAAGCACTTCAACACTAATACCCGGCTGGGCTTCACGCGCTGCGCGAACACAATCGGCAAAATGTTTAGCACCACCATCTCTTAAATCATCGCGATCTACCGAAGTGATTACCACATACTTGAGACCCATTTGCTGAATCGCTTCCGCTAAGTGACGCGGCTCATCTTCATCAACTGCCAGTGGACGCCCATGCCCTACTTCGCAAAATGGACAACGGCGCGTGCACACCTGACCCAGAATCATAAAGGTTGCCGTACCATTACCAAAACATTCCGGCAGATTAGGACAAGAAGCTTCTTCACACACCGTATACAGTTTTTTATTGCGCAACATTCCTCGTATATGTGCCGCTTGAGATGCCGATGGCAATTTAATTTTCAACCACGCAGGTTTCTTCAACGGCTCATCTTTGGGAACTACTTTAATTGGAATGCGGGCAACTTTATCTGCCCGCCGTAATGGAACTCCAGGTTCTGGTTTTGTATATGACATAATCTTATTACTTCTTCTTTTTTGGCGCGTAAAGGTCTGTAATCGTCCCTTCAAACATTTCCGCCGCCATAGCCACAGTCTCAGATAAGGTCGGATGCGGATGCACAGTCAAACCGATATCCGCTGCATTTGAACCCATTTCTATCGCATGCGCTACTTCTGCAATTAATTCACCTGCATTAATCCCAACAATTCCAGCACCTATAACTCGCTCATTCTTTTCATCAAAAATAAGTTTAGTCATGCCTTCTTCACGCCCCATTGATAATGCACGACCACTGGCCGCCCATGGGAAAACGCCTTTACCGTATTTGAGACCTTGTGCTTTCGCTTCTTCTTCAGTAACACCTACCCACGCAATTTCTGGATCAGTGTAAGCAACCGATGGAATAACTCTGGCATCGAAATGACTCGGCAAACCTGATGCGGCTTCTGCTGCTGTCTTGCCTTCATGAACCGCTTTATGCGCGAGCATAGGCTGACCAATAATATCTCCAATTGCAAAAATATGCGGCTGAGTGGTGCGCATCTGACTATCGACCACTTGAACAAAGCCACTTTTATCGACAGCAACACCCGCGTTCTCAGCACCAATTAATTTTCCATTAGGTGTACGACCCACAGCTACTAGAACACGATCATAAACTTGAGGTTTCTCAGGTGCTTGCTTGCCTTCAAAAGTCACTTTCATGCCTGACTTAGTTGCTTCAACAGCAGTCACTCGGGTTTCCATCAAAATGGCTTCATATTTCTTTTTGATGCGATTGCTATAGGGCTTAACGATATCTTTATCAGCACCTGCAACCAGATTTGGTAGCATTTCAACAACGGTTATCTTTGAGCCTAATGCTGAATAAACCGTCGCCATTTCAAGACCAATAATTCCGCCACCAATAACCAACATACGCTTTGGTACATCAGCAAGTTCCAGTGCACCCGTTGAATCAATGACACGCGGATCTTCTGGAATAAACGGTAAATGAACCGCCTCAGAACCTGCCGCGATAACGGCTTTATCGAATTTAACGACAGTCTTTTTACCGTCTTCAGCAGTGACTTCTACATGATTCGGATCGAGGAATTTACCTACCCCGCTTACAACCTGTACTTTACGTTGCTTGGCTAAACCACTAAGGCCGCCCGTTAAACGTCCGACGATTTTCTCTTTCCAGGTACGTAGTTTATCGATATCGACTTTAGGCTTTTTGAAATCAATACCGATCTCATTAACCTCTTCAGACTCATCGAGTACTTTGGCTGCATGCAACAATGCTTTAGAAGGAATACACCCTACATTCAGACAGACACCGCCCAATGTTGACCAGCGCTCGATTAACACTGTTTGCATACCTAAATCTGCAGCACGGAAAGCCGCGGTGTAACCACCTGGACCTGCACCCAATACCAACATTTCACACGTTACATCTGCACCACCTGAATGACTGGAAGCGCTTGGTGCGCTAACAGATGCAGGCGCTGGTGCCGCTTGTTGTGTCGAAGCATCTTTTGCAGGGGCTGGAGCAGATTCTGGTTCAGCTGCCGCCGCCCCTTCTTCTACTTCCATAAGACAAACTACAGAACCTTCGCCGGCTTTATCGCCAACCTTTAACTTCATCTCTTTGATCGTACCGGCATGCGAAGATGGCACATCCATTGAGGCTTTGTCAGACTCTAACGTTAACAATGCATCTTCTTCAGCGACAACATCTCCAGGCCCTACCAAAACTTCAATCACATCTACTTCATCAAAGTCGCCGATATCAGGGACTTTTATTTCAATTACATTACTCATTTAAAACTCCCTGTTTAAAGCATTAAGTTACGAACATCAGACAATACGAATGATAGGTGACTAGCGAAACGTGCCGCATAAGCCCCATCGATCACTCTATGATCGTATGAAACAGCTAGCGGCTGAATTAAACGATCAACAATTTCACCGTCTTTACGCACCAAACGTTCCTGAGATCGAGTGATACCAAGTATCGCAACCTCTGGCGCATTTACGATTGGAGTAAAATTCGTTCCACCGATACCGCCTAGGCTAGAGATTGAGAAACAACCACCTGACATATCAGCCGCTTTCAATTTACCATCACGTGCTTTAACCGAGATTTCTCCCAGCTCGCGCGCCAGTTCAAACATGCCTTTGCGATCAACATCTTTAATCACAGGAACGACTAATCCATCAGGCGTATCGACTGCAACACCGATGTTGTAGAACTTGCGCATGATCAAATTCTCACCCGCATCATCCATTGCTGAATTGAATTTAGGGAATTCTTTTAAACCTGACGCAACCGCTTTCAACATGAATACAAGCGGCGTGAAGTTGAAGCCCATTTCTTTGGCTTTGCCTTTGATAGTGCCACGGTAAGCTTCCAACTCTGTAATATCAGCTTCATCAAAATGCGTCACTTGCGGAACATTCAACCAGGCTTTATGTAAATGCTTGGCAGAAAGCTTTCCAATGCGAGACATTGGAACCGTTTCAATTTCACCAAATTTAGACCAGTCTGGCTGAGTAATCAGAGGAATACCCATTTCTCCACCAGCAGCTTTAGCAGGTGCGGCACCTGGTGAACTTGAAGCAGCTGCAGCAGCCGGTTGACCACCATTTGCACTGAAGCTCTTGAGGTCATCTTCTGTAATTCTGCCTTGGCGACCAGTGCCCGTAACCTGTGTTAGATCAATTCCTTGTTCTCGCGCTTTGCGACGTATTGATGGACTGGCGTGAGCTCTGCGGAATGCTTCAGAATCTTTTACATTAGAAGCCGCAGGAACTCGTGCCGGTGCTTTTGCTGCACCACTGCTGCTTGCATCAGGCACTGGATTTGAATCTGCGGCGGCTTTAGTGCCACCTTTCGTTTCGAGCAGCATAATTAAACTGCCTTGAGAAACTTTATCGCCAACTGCAATCTTTAATTGTTTAACCACACCCGCTTTTGGCGCAGGGATATCCATCGAAGCTTTATCAGATTCAAGGGTGATCAGAGAGTCTTCTTCTTGAACGGTATCACCTTCAGAGACCAAAACTTCAATCACATCGACACTGTCAAAATCGCCAATATCAGGCACTAGAATTTCTTCCAGCCCTCCTCCACCATAACCGCTTCCACCAGCACTTGGCGCAGCACTAGATGCTGCTGAACTTCCACTTACTTTTGGTTGCGCAGGATCTGAAGCCACATTAACACTTGATTCATCTGAAGATTCCAGAATCAAAATCAAACTGCCTTCCGCCACTTTATCACCGACAGCCACTTTAATTTCTTTGATTACACCACCTGCGGTAGCAGGTATATCCATAGAGGCTTTATCAGACTCCAGAGTTATTAGCTCATCATCAATTGAGATGGTATCGCCAACGTTTACTAGAACTTCAATGACATCGACTTCAGAGAAATCACCGATATCAGGAACTAACATTTCTTTATTCATTATTATTTCTCCGAATTATGCGTGTAGCGGATTAGTTTTATCAGGATCGATGCCATATTTTTTGATAGCTTCTAACACTATTTTATTGGTAATACCTTTCGCCTTTTGATCAGCCAATGCTTTCAGCGCGGTGATTGCCACATAACGACTATCTACCTCAAAGTGCTCACGCAATGCTTCGCGACTATCAGAACGACCAAAGCCATCGGTTCCAAGTACATGGTAATCATTAGCAATGAATGGGCGAATTTGCTCTGCATACATTTTCATATAATCAGTAGCGGCTATAACAGGCCCTTTAGTCCCATCTAAACAGGTTTCCACCCAGCTCTTACGCGGTTTTTTATCCGGATGTAACAAATTCCAACGCTGCACATCTTGCCCGTCGCGAGTTAATTCATTAAGACTTGGTGTAGACCAGATATCAGCTGCAATATCCCAATCATTCTTCAACAGCTCTGCTGCTGCAATAACTTCACGCAAGATTGAACCACAACCTAATAACTGAACAGTATGTTTTGCTTTACCCTTCGCTTTTTGGAATTGGTACATACCTTTAATGATGCCTTCTTCCGCACCTTTTGACATTGCTGGCATGCTGTAGTTTTCATTTAGCGTGGTAATGTAGTAATAAACATTCTCATTGTTCTGATACATGCGCTTTAAACCATCGTGATAAATCACCGCAAGCTCATAAGCAAATGTAGGATCGTATGACATACAGTTTGGAATGAATTGTGCAAATAACTGACTGTGTCCATCCTGGTGCTGAAGACCTTCACCATTCAGTGTGGTACGCCCAGATGTCGCTCCTATCAAGAATCCTCTTGCCAACATATCACCGGCAGCCCAGGCAAGATCACCTACACGCTGGAAACCGAACATTGAATAGAAAATATAAACCGGAATGGTCATTACATCATTATTAGCATAAGACGTTGAAGCCGCAATCCATGAGGACATAGCGCCATCCTCGTTGATGCCTTCTTGTAACATCTGACCATTTTGTGATTCTTTATAAGGCATGATGTCCTTAGAATCCATTGGTACATATTTCTGGCCTTCATGCGCATAAATACCGACTTGGCGGAACATACCTTCCATACCAAAGGTACGCGCTTCATCCGGTACAATCGGCACTAAACGAGGACCAATCTCTTTATTACGTGCGATAGCAACCAGAATCCTAACCATTGCCATGGTGGTCGACATGGTACGTTCGCCTGTATCTTTTAACAGTGCATCAAATATTGATAAATCCGGAATATTTAGTGTTTCATATTCTTGTGATCTACTTGGTAAATAGCCTCCTAAGGCTTTACGTTTTTCATGTAGATATATCATCTCAGGAGAGTCAGCTGCTGGCTTGTAGAAATCAGCCGCGTCTACCTGCTCATCAGAGACAGGGATAGAAAATCTATCGCGTAATTTACCAAGCTGGCTGGCACTTAACTTCTTCTGAGAGTGACTGATATTCATTCCCTCACCCGCTTCACCCATGCCATACCCTTTTACGGTATGCATAAGTATCACGGTAGGTCGATCTGGTGTATTTATCGCTCTGTGATATGCAGCAAATACTTTTTCCTGATCGTGACCACCACGAAGCAAATCAAGATAGATTTGATCATCGGTCCAATCGTTGACGAGTTCTTCGATTCCATATTTCACAAACAGATGCTCACGAACATAAGCACCCCCTTTATTTTTGAAGTTTTGATATTCACCGTCAACGGTTTCCATCAATGCTCTTTTCAAGGTGTCACCATGCTGAGGATCATTTATCAGTGGATACCAGGCAGACCCCCATAGAACTTTGATAACATTCCAGCCAGCGCCTCTAAAGTTACCTTCTAACTCTTGTACTATTTTTCCGTTGCCTCGTACCGGACCATCTAATCGTTGAAGATTACAATTAACGACGAAAATAAGGTTATCGAGTTTTTCACGATAAGCTAGAGAAATAGCACCCTGTGATTCAGGCTCATCCATCTCACCATCACCCAGAAATGCCCAGACTTTACGTTGTTCCGAAAGTTCTTCAGCTTTGGGAGATAGGCCTCTATGTTGTAGATATTTAAGGAATCGCGCTTGATAAATAGCCATGATTGGACCAAGGCCCATGGATACCGTAGAAAACTGCCAGAAGTCCGGCATCAAGTAAGGATGCGGATAAGAAGAAAGACCTTTGCCGCCCGCCTCTATTCTGAAGTTATCCAGTTGCTCATCAGTCAAACGACCTTCTAAATACGCCCGTGCATACGTACCGGGTGCAGTGTGACCTTGTATGAACAACATGTCGCCACCGCTGGGGTGGTTTGCCCCTTTCCAGACATGGTTATATCCCACTTCATACATGATTGCAGAAGACTGATATGACGCTATGTGTCCGCCAGGTTCGGCTGGTTTTCTATTAGCCTTAACAACCATAGCCGTTGCATTCCAACGAAGAGCACGAAGAATCTTTCGCTCCGTTTCTAAATCTCCAGGATATTCCGGCTGCTGATCACGCCGAATTGTATTTATATAGGGTGTATTATTTTTGGGTGGTTCAACACCAGCTTCAAAAGCGGCATTTATTGCTTCATTTAAAAGATATCGAGCACGTTCGGGCCCTTCTCTTTCTATAACAACGTCAATGGCTTCTTGCCATTCACTCGTTTCCTGAGGATCTAAATCGGTTACATCTTCACTACTCATATGTTTGAACTCCTGCGGTGGAATATTTATTAGTTTTGTAAGTTTTTAATCAAACCTAATTAAACGGCGTTTAACTACTTTCTTATCAGAGTTATAGTTCATATTTTAGATAAAGTTATTGAGGGAATAACTATAAGTACTAATCAATTATTGTTATGACGGAATAAAAAAAAATGGCCTATAAGTGGGGGGGTGTGTATTAGATTTAAAATAGAATATTTTTCTATAAAAATAGATACTTCTTATCCAAAATAATCATAAAAAATGAACAAAAAACACATTATCGTATTGATATTCGAAAACTGTGTTTAATGACTATAAACAGCAGCTACAATTTCTTTTGTGCTTACTCATTTTTCCGATGCCTGGATTAAATGTATTGGTAGGATCTAGCTCACGATAAAATGCTTTTAAATCCTGCTCCGCTTCATATAAATGACCCACATTATGTTCTGCAGGATATTTCGCCCCTCTTTCATCAAGAACGGCAAGCATGGCTTTTTTCACGGCTTCGGTGTCTGCACCTTTCTTCAAGATATAATCCTGATGAAAAACATGACACATGAAATGGCCGTAATACAAAGCAGAATCAATTTGATCGCTAATTTCACGAGGCAGGTCTTCGACCCAGTTCAGATCATTTCTGCGCAATGCGATATCCAAAGCCAGAATATCCCCAACTTTATGACTCTTGACCGTTTGATAACGAATGGCGGCTCCTGCTGCGGCAAAACGAAGTAACATCGCCTTACTTGCTTCATCGTCGGTACAAACAAAGAAATCACCATCGTTGGCAAGCCCATCAGAATTATCTGAAGCAAAGAAATCAGTTAAAAAGCTTTGGGCTTCTGCGATACCCTCATCACTCATTTTAAGAATAAGATGGTGTTCGTATTTATCACGGAACTGAACCATACGTTTTGGCAAATGCTTCGGCCAAAAATGACTCGCAAACTGCATCACATGATCTGTTAAGAATTTTGGAAGTAGCGGAATTTTATTGAGGGTTGCATCAATACGCCCTTTCCACGCGAACATCTTTGGCAAACTATCTGTGCCCAGATGCTGGATCGTTAAGAATGTATCTTTACCGTACTTTTCACCAATATCGAACATATCACCATGAAGGTACTCACCCACATCGGGCACATTCTCGAACTCGCTTAAGATATGTCTCCGCAGTTTGGTTAATACCTGCGCGTCATTGGTTCCGATGTAAAACGTTTGTTCTTTCTTCGCCACTTCAAAGGTGTCGAGTCTAACCGCAAATACGGCTAATTTACCGGCACAACCGCTGGCTTCGAATAAGCGACGTTTATCCGCATTAAATCGGGCTGGCGTGACTGCATCGACATCCCGAATGCGTTCCACATACTCTCTATCTGAGGCTAACTTTCCGCCATCATCGAGATCATCAGTGGAAAAATCTTGTCGTTCTAATCGGGCGATTATCTCTTCGGGTGTTGCATCTGCTGAGTCACCTAAATCAATACCAAGGTGATTCACGAGTTCTAACTCGCCTTTCTCATTGACGCGAGCGTACAAAGCCAGCTCAGTATATGCCGGACCACGCTTTACCAGAGAACCACCAGAATTATTAGATACACCACCAACGATCGATGCACCAATGCTCGACGAACCGATGACCGAATGCGGTGCTCGTTTCAACGGTTTAAGCTTCTTTTCAAGTGCGTGCAAGGTTGCACCAGCAAAACCCAAGACCTGCTCTCCACCATTTAACAGCACGATATTATTGATGCGTAAGGTATTAATGATGACCACTTCACGATCATAATCGTCATTATTTGGTACAGAACCCGCCGTCAAACCCGTATTGGCAGCTTGCATAATAATGACGGTATTGGCTTCAACACAGACTTTTAAAACTTGCCATAACGTCAATAATGAATCAGGAAACAACACTGCTAATGCACCACCACTACCCGCACGGAATCCTTTACGGTAATACTCCGTTTTCTTTTCATCTGTGGCTACTTTTTCCTGACCCAGAATATTTTTGAGTGCTGTTATCAATTCATTATTAGACATAGTTTTTCTCTTAAAATTTTATGGCAGGTGTAGAGCGAGTATTACCAATACTTTTTAAATAATTGGTATTACCAATTTACCAATTATTTTACCAATTCAAAAGAAGAGTAGTTAATTTTCTGAAAAAATCAAATTATTTCTCATACTATTTGCCTATTTATAAGGGCTTCAGACACTTATAAACTTTCTTGATTTCTTGCTTTTATCGACTACAATAATAAATAATTGGTAAGACCAGAGACCATCATGCACAAAAAACGAATTGCAGATACCATTGCAGATAAACTACAGACCCTGATTGTTGAAGGCAGTCTTAAACCAGGTGATCGCCTACCTGCAGAAAGAACACTCGCTGAAAGCTTCGGCGTATCGCGCCCATCATTGCGGGAGGCCATTCAAAAATTACAAAGTCGTGGCTTACTTAAAACTCGACCTGGTGGCGGTACAACGGTCGAATCGAGTTTGAATCCTGAATTCGTTGATCCACTGATCAGCTTTTTTCAAGAACACCCGGAATCACGCTTTGATGTACTCGAAGTCAGGCACTCTTTAGAAGGGAATGCAGCGTGGCATGCCGCTATCCGCGCAACAGACGAAGATAAAGAAAACATCAAAGCCTGTTATGAAAAAATGATTTTACAGCACAATGGCGACGACCCATTGGCAGAAGCACAGTCGGATGCAGAGTTTCATTTAAGTATTGTCGAAGCATCACACAACCTTGTTTTATTGCACATGATGCGCGGTTTGTTCACCTTATTACAAAATAGTATTTCGCATAATCTGGACAAGCTCTATACCTTACCACGAGTATTTGAACCACTGAGTAATCAGCATAAAGCGTTAATGGAAGCCGTTATCGCAGGAGATCCGGAAAAAGCCCGACAGGCAGCTCAAGATCATTTGGCATTTGTAGAAGACTCGTTACAAGAAATCGATAAAGAAGAAGTTCGTAAAACGCGTTCGTTGCGTCGTTTAACGACATTAAACGCGTTACAAACTGAGCCGAACAAAAACAAGGCTCAAAAATTCAGCCAAGATCAAACCTAGTTTAAAAAACCAACAACTTATGACGCTGCATATTTGACTCACAAATAAAGAAGATTATTTCAACAAAAGAATCTGGTGAGTTTTACCAGGTATAAACACAAACACTATGTATTAGTTACATAGCCCTATAAATAACGTTACACAAA
Organism: uncultured Cocleimonas sp.; assembly: GCF_947495625.1. Lineage (GTDB taxonomy): Bacteria > Pseudomonadota > Gammaproteobacteria > Thiotrichales > Thiotrichaceae > Cocleimonas. The sequence goes on along the minus strand of NZ_CANLZW010000028.1, from coordinate 4,582 downwards.
GTAGGATTGTTAACATGATTATTTCTGCACCAACTGATTATCGTAAGGCTGCAAAAGCAAAGCTCCCCCCATTTTTATTTCATTATATAGACGGCGGTTCCTACGGTGAACACACGTTAAAACATAATACTGAAGATTTAGCGGATGTTGCCTTAAGACAGCGTATTTTGAATAATATGTCAGACCTAAACCTGGAAACAGAAATCTTTGGTGAAAAGCTAGCGATGCCGATAGTACTTGCGCCGGTAGGTCTTTTAGGCATGTTTGCTCGTCGAGGGGAAGTACTCGCAGCAAAAGCAGCCGATAAAAAAGGCATTCCATTTACCATGTCTACCGTATCTGTTTGCCCAATAGAGGAAGTAACACCAGCAATAGAACGGCCGATGTGGTTCCAACTCTACGTACTTAAAGATCGTGGATTTATGGAGAATGCACTGCAACGCGCTAAAGCAGCAGGTGTAACCACTTTAGTTTTTACTGTTGATATGCCTGTGCCTGGCGCTCGTTATCGTGATATGCATTCCGGTATGAGTGGCCCCAATGCTGCTGCTCGTCGAGTTTTTCAATCTATGCGCCACCCACAATGGGCGTTTGATGTCGGCGTTTTTGGCAAGCCCCATGATCTTGGCAATATCTCAACTTACCGTGGCGAACCCACCAAATTAGAAGACTATATTGGCTGGTTAGGTAATAACTTTGACCCTTCAATATCATGGAAAGACCTGGAATGGATTAGAGATTATTGGGATGGCCCTATGATTATTAAAGGCATCCTTGATGTAGATGACGCTAAAGACGCGGTTAGTTTTGGGGCTGATGGCATTATTGTTTCCAACCATGGTGGACGCCAACTAGATGGTGTGATGTCATCCGCGAGAGCCCTGCCCGATATAGCAGATGCCGTAAAAGGTGATCTTAAAATTTTTGCAGATTCAGGCATTCGATCTGGCTTAGATGTAGTCAGAATGATGGCATTAGGTGCAGATTGCACACTACTTGGTCGATCTTTCATTTATGCCTTAGCAGCACAAGGGCAAGCAGGTGTAGAAAATTTATTAGATTTGTATGAAAAAGAAATGCGTGTCGCAATGACGCTGACAGGCGCTAAAAGCATCAATGATTTGAGTCGAGATTCTTTGGTAAATATTGATTAAGGTTAATATTGATAAAGAGAATTTTTTGCTTAAATCCTATAAAACCAAGTAACTTTCTATAACATCGCATTCTAAAGGAACCATACCCGTTCCTTTAGAAGTGATTATGAACATTTAGAATGCCTGTTAATTTACTTTATCTAATCTGCCTAAAAATCCACCGGACTCTTAACACTTAAGCCAGGTTTATTTAACACATGGGTATAAATCATCGTGGTCTCCACATCATTATGCCCCAATAATTCTTGAACCGTACGAATGTCATAGCCCGCTTCCAGCATATGGGTAGCAAAACTATGACGTAATACATGACTACTGACCTTCTTCTTTATATTCGCTTTTATTGAAGCGCGTTTGACTGCTTTTTGCAGGCTAGTTTCATGCAAATGATGTCGACGTTTAACCCCAGAATGAGGGTCTAGGCTAATCTTGCTAGCGGGAAAAACATACTGCCATATCAACTCTGATTGTGCGCTCGGGTACTTTTTAGCTAAAGCAATAGGTAAATAAACCGTTCCTGCTCCTTTTTTTGTATCCATAGCGTGCTGTACTTCAACTTTCTTAATTTGATCTTTTAGCTGTTGCTTATATCGCTCTGGCAACGGCACCACCCTGTCCTTATCGCCTTTAGCTTCACGCACCATAATTTGTCCGTAATCAAAATCTATATCCTTTACGCGCAAACGGACACACTCCATCAAACGCATACCTGTGCCATACATTAAGCCGATTAGCAGTGCATAATTCTCATCACTGTGAGATAACAAATTTTTCACTTCATTTTTAGAAAGTACCGTAGGCAATCGTTTGCCACGTTTGGCATGCGTAAAACGATATTCTTCGGGATTCTTATTTAGAATCTCTCTCATTAAGAACACCACAGCGTTTAACGCCACATTTTGAGTACTTTTAGAGACTTTTCGATCGACCGATAAATAACTTAAAAAAGCTTCAACATCTTGCGGTTTAACCTCATCAAATTTTCGACCTTGCAAGAAGAAGTCAAACTGTTTAACCCAATTCACATAGGTTTTTTCAGTTCTAATCGAATAGTTTTTAGCCTGAATTTTACGTGCGAGCTCATTTAACCATAACCCATTAATACCAGATTGTTTTTGATGCAAAGGTCGATTATCTGGTCCTTCCTGCTCCCCCTCGCCCATTACTGACTCACGCCAAAAAGCCCAATCTACGAATCGAGCTGGACGCGTATCAGCCACCTCAATCAACAATAATCGTAACGCTTCAATCAACTGCATTTTTTGCCACGACTCAAGACGAGTCGCTAATGTACGTTCCAAATACGTTTCAATTTCTTGTTGAGATATATCCTGAATATTCCGTTTAGGGAAAGATCCAATAAACGCCTCAACCGCCATAACGTAATAAGGATGTGATTGAGAATAAACCTTTTGCTGACGTAACACATTCAGGTAGGTCGCCCAGTTATGAGACTTATATTTAGGAAGCGTTAAATCAATAGACATTCTGAAATAATACGACATCAGTTTAATTCTGTATAGTAAGATATTAAGTGCGCGTAAAATCTAACCACCTTTGTATGCCGTGGTTTCAGATGATAAATTGAGTTAATCCGTATAGTAAGATATTATCTTCGTCTGTATAATAAGCTGTTATGTTTCAAAAGAATAAAAAAGTGCCTAAAAGTACGGGGGTGTACTTTAATTTAAACAAGGGTTGTATATGAGAAAATCATATTTAGTAATATTAATGTTAACAACAACTTTGTTATTTAGTCTTGCTCTTGGGGTTATATATTTAAATCAACTTCAAAATAAATTTGTATCTCCAGCAGTAGAATTAGTTGAAAAAAGGAAACAATTAATTAGCGGAATAAAATCTGGAAAGATTGAGTTAACAACAGAAAACTTTTTAGGTGTTATTTCATCAAACCAAAGATCAGATATTTCATTAATTAAAGCATCTAAAAATTTAAATACTGTTTATTCTTCTTTAGCTTTTTTGTTAGGCTGCATTGCTTTAATACAATTAATTATTTTGGTTAAAAATCATAGTAAATAACAACATAACAAGGCAATTAAACAAACGCACAACAAAAACACGTTGTGCTGGACTCGCTAACGCTCGCCGTTTATTGCGGCGTTATGTGTCTGTGACGCTAAAACCATATTGGAACGTTTAAGTAGTTAATTTTAACACCCCCCTACTGTTGGGCACTTTTTAAAATAAATATATGAGTTACGATCAATTTCTTTATAAATGCAATCCAGAAACACCATCTATAAATGAATGGACTACTGACCTTTCATTGCCTATTGGCGATAAAGATGTAATTAAAGCTATGTTCGAAAACATATTAGGCAAGCTTAAATGGAATGAATCAGAAGATGGTAATTATTGGTCACAGGGTTGTTTTACAGACCACGGATTCGAAATAAGTGTCCAAAAAAGTAATAATATAATTTCATTACGAGGTTGCTCGCAATTACAAGCAATCGATATCGCAAAAAAAATAAAGTTGTCTGCTTATGACCCTCAAACTGGTGAACAGCTTGTACTTATTGAATGAGTAGTGAGAACTTAACATAACAAGCCACTTAATTTGGAACGCCTAAGCAGGGTTTTTTATTGGCGTTTGCAGTTCTGGGTTATCCTAGCTTATGATGGCATGCAAATTAATTAATCGGCGTCCCATTAGTGGGGCGATATATCCGCACGCCATTCACCTTCCGCTGATGCTTCAGGAGAATGGCATGCGGATATATAGTTTGCTGTTCAGCTACCGCTTCGAACACCTTTCTATACCGGCATTCACTACTCGCTTCGCTCGTGTTCATAGCACGGTATATCAAGGCGTTGAAGACGGAATTAAGGCAAGACCAGATCACATTCGCTACGCTCAAGTGATATGCTCTAACCTCAATCCGCTTAACAGCAAACTTTATGTGTCTGCGACGCTAAAACCTATATTGGACGTTTGTGTGGTTTATTTTGACACCCCCCCACTTTTAGGCACTTTTTAATTAAATAGGAATAGCAGTGGAAATTGTTGGTTTAATCATAGTTGTTATTGTTGCCCTTTTCTCAGTATCTGGAGCTGGCTTAAATAAAAAGTTAAATAAAATACATAGTAAACTTTGTTTGATTGTAATTTTGTTAGCTATAGCTTTTTCTATTTATACTGTTGGTTATAGTGGAGAGCAAGGAGGTATAGGTCTTATACTTGTTGGACCGGGCATAGGTATTTCTTGCCTAGTAATTACTATTATTCTTTGGGTAATTCAGTTTTTCACTAAAAACAATTCATCTAATGATCAATGAAATAAATACTACATAACAAGTTACAGCATTGGAAAAACTACTCGCTCGCGCTTGTATGGTTGTTTCTGCCTTAATCTACGATCATAGTTAGGGCATCGGGGAGGCGGAGGCTCATCGCTGCGCTT
>NZ_CANLZW010000027.1 GCF_947495625.1 uncultured Cocleimonas sp. | reverse complement strand
TTTAGTAGCATCGTGATTCATTAGTTTTTTCTATTCGTAATGGGATTATTCACTTGACGGCGAACAGAGTATCTTTTGAATGATATTACGTTTTTGCAATTTGAAAACGTAAATAGAATTTATGCTTTGCGAGGTGATTTTTCATTTCGTCGTTTGAAATGACTAACGCTAACTTTACAGAGTGGTCACGCTATTTATACATGCAGTTGCGACCTAATTTTCACTTACTCTTTGTCGAAACTATCCACAATTATAGCGCCCATAGATGCCGGCATGGTTATGACTATCAGACGTCTTAATGCGATGTTTGGTTCTGTCAGTAATGGAAATTTGTCGAGCGATGACAACACCAGTGCGACCACAAACGCTGCTATCAAATAAGCGATAATAATGCGTATAACAAATACCGGAACTCTATATTTGATGTTTGACTGGAACACACTTCCGTAAGCGAAAAAGCTTAAGAATGCTATTGATAAAACGAACACTAATAAAAGATTTGATAAGGGCAACTTTTCACCGATTCTCCAGGCTTCTTCAGAGAATGAAATAGGTACCGCTAAGGCAAAAGATCCAATGGCGACCTGACTGGCATCTTCTAAGTTAAAGCTTAGATTCATATTGGTTCCTTAGGTTGGATAACGAAACTCTTAATTTTAAGTGACTAAACTTTATGAGTTTGGTGATTAGTGTAGAGGCTACTAGAGTTTGGTCGTTTTTTCTAATTCCTGAATGAGGTATCCGATTTCTTCTACCCTCTCGGTAACAAGTTGCTGAGCGTCGTATAGACCGCGGTTGTAAAAGTAAGGTCCGACCTCTTTAGCAAAAAAATCGATTAAGAATTCAGCATCAAAACTGCCGATTTCTTGATCCAGTTCTTGGTTGAAGTATTTTTGCACCTTCTGGATGATTTCAGATTTTTCTTCAGATGAAAAGGTAATCTCACTCATGCAGGGTGCGCCTCTTTATGTCAGTAATTTGTGTCTTATTTTATAATTGAAAGTGAGAATGGGTATTGAAAATCACCATCTTTGTATACAGAAAATGCTGCCATCGCAGCAAAAATAATGCCGCCTATTCCTGTCATAAAAGCGATCGCGAGCAGTGGTTTGATAATGGCTGATAACAATGCGAAAACAAACACTATAAGCAATATAGTGAGCTGAAAATTGATCGCTTTTTTGCCTTGTTCATAGAGGTATTCGCTGTCACCCTTTTTTAGAAACCATACTATCAATGGGCCAAGCACCAAACCAGGGGCTAATAATAAACCGATTAAAGCTGCCGCATGCATAGCGCTAGCCCATTTGCGATCTTCTGGGGTCTGCGGTAGTAAATCATTACTCATTTTTGTTCCTTTGGTTTAGTCATTTATTGCTAATCAGTTTTTAAGAGCTATCAGTCATCTAAGTAACGATGATGCACGATAATGTTAGATCATTGCGCGGTTATCGGAATTTTTCTAATACCGCTCTCTATTTTGTTATAATCAAGCCAAATTCATGTTTTTCAAGGTAAAACAGATGAAAACCTTATCACATTGGCTACTTATTCTTTCATGTGCTTTCGCAACTTTCACATCTTCTGCAATGGCAGAAGGCTTTTATAAGTGGAAAGACGCTCGCGGCAACATACAATATGGTGACCGACCGCCGGCAAATGCTAAGGCACAACAGATGGATATGCCAAAACTAACCGTGATTGAAAACTATGGTGAGCAATGGAAGCCTGTGAGTTTTCCAAAAGAAGCTGATCCCTATCAGCAGCAAGCAACTCCGAAAGCAACTGCTGGAGCTTACACATCTTTAACATTTATTGCGCCAAAGGCTAATCAACCTATTCGCGCAAATGATGGCGATGTATCTGCAATAATCAGCCTTAAACCAAAACTTAAAGCGGGCCATGTTATTTCTTTCTCTATCGACGGCAAAGAAGTGGCTAAGGGTAGTTCTCGTACCCAGAATTTCAGTAATCTAGCGCGCGGCGAGCACACAGTAAGCGTTAAAGTAATGGATAAGACAGGTAAAGTATTGAAGAGCCAATCGGTCAGCTTTACGGTTCTGCGTGTATCAAAACTATTTAATAAAAAACCAGTCACCCAAAATGCTACTGCAAATACTAACGTGGTTAACGCAAACCCGAATCAATAAAAAAACGCCTATAAGTAGGGGGGTGACTTAAATGAATCTATTCCCTGCTAATCGTTAGTAGTATTGAAGTCTTTGCTTGAAAAACGAATCTAAATACAAGGTCGCTAAAATTCGCTGTGCTACAATAAAATTTTAGCAAGAAGTTAACAGGAAATTTGCAATTTCTCCTCAAGTCTCGTTATTCTGCTGATAAATTCCATTGAGGTTAATTGACGGATGAAGTACTGCAATCAGTGTGGCGAAAAAGTAGAACAGGCAATTCCTGATAACGATAACCGACTTCGTTTTGTCTGCGTTTCCTGCGAGACAATTCATTATCAAAATCCTAATATCGTTGCCGGTACACTGCCATTAATTATGGGCGATGACGGCAGAGAAAAAGTCTTACTTTGCAAACGAGCCATTGAACCACGTTATGGTTTGTGGACCTTGCCTGCTGGCTTCATGGAAAACGGTGAAACAGTAGAAGAAGCTGCACTGCGAGAATCACAGGAAGAAGCAAATGTTGAGCTCGATGATCTGAGGCTTTATTCGGTGATGAGCATGCCGCAAATCAATCAAGTCTATATGATTTTCAAGGGCGATATTGTTGGAGATAGTTTTTCGCCCGGCATCGAAAGTCTGGAAACAGCATTGTTTGATGAGGAAGATATCCCATGGTCTGAGATGGCGTTTAATGTCATTACCCAAACCTTACAGTGTTATTTTGCTGATCGTAAAAAGGAACATCGCAGTAAATTAACAGATTACAAAGTACATAATCTGGTTTACCAGGTTCCAGAAAAATATATCAAATAAAGATAATTCCTAGTATATATTGTAACAATGTATCGATGAGTTTCTGGCTCTTTTCGACATATCAATAAACTTCAAAGACAGCTTTCAGATGACAAAAAATACCCGCGCGAAAATAGATTTCTCATTAAGTTGGGTAAGTGCCAGTGCTGAGCATTGCGATGTTTTTCATGCGGAAGATATAGATCTGGAAAAAGATGTTTTTCCTACTGGATTTTCTGAAAATCTAGCTGAGTTAGCCGTAGGTGAAAGTTACACAGAAACCTTTCCAGCGAATGCTTTATTGAGGATGAGTTTTGACCCTGCCAAAGTTAAAACCTTTGCTGCTAAAGATTTTGATAAAGGCTTTCGAGGCCAAAATATTATTCCTATGTTATACCGTTATTTTCCAAGTGCCGTTGCTAGTAAGGGACTTGGAACTGATCCCCGTGATTTTAAACCCTTTCGCATAATGTCTATGGAAGGCGACAATATGACAGGTGACTGCAATCATCCGTTGGCAAAATATTTTTTGACCTTGTCCGCAACTATTATTGAATGGTTAGAGCCTAAAAATACAGAAGATCAGGAAGAAACAAGAAAAAAGCACATAGGTCAAATAGTGGCTAATAGAGGCCCGGGTATGCAGGTGCCGTTTGAATTTGGCAGGGCTTCTTACTTTTCCGATTATCCTTTTAAACGTGAAGATGAAGCAGAAGATGCTACTTTTTATAAAGAGCCTCGTATGGTTCATCATTTGGATGCTACCGCGACTTCTGAAATTACTCAGTTGTATTCAAAACTACTGGATAAAAACGCCAAAGTACTCGATTTAATGAGTAGTTGGAACTCACATCTGAGCGATGATCTTTCATTAAGCCATGTGACTGGTCTGGGGATGAATCAACAGGAGCTAGAAGCGAATAAGCAACTCAATGATTTTACAGTCCAGGATTTAAATCTGCATCAGATACTGCCTTATGCAGATGATCATTTCGATGCAGCAATCTGCACTGCCTCTATCGAATATTTAACCTATCCACTTAAAATCATGACAGAAGCCGCGCGCGTTATTAAACCAGGTGGGAAGTTTGTGGTGACATTTTCTGAGCGCTGGTTTCCTACGAAAGCAATTACACTTTGGTCGCAACTCCACCCATTCGAGAGAATGCAACTGGTATTGGAGTACTTTAGCGACTCTGGATTATTTAGTGAACTAAATACCTATTCCAAACGCGGTTTACCAAGGCCTGAGGATGATCAGTACTTTGAGGAAATAAAAACGTCTGATCCTGTTTATGCCATTTGGGGCACAGTAAAAAAATAGACATTTAGCTATTTTAAGACTCAGTGACTCAGTTGTTTATAGATAGAACCTGCTCCTGATGCCAAATCGCCACTTAATGCAAACCCTATCATATTTTCACCGTCACGAAGTTCAAAATACCCACCTTTAGTTTGCTCAGAAACCGTACTCCATTCAATATCGTTTGCCCCAGCTGGTCGACAAATACTTAGCGGAAGCGAAGGTGTTTTTACTTTTACCAATGGTGGTAATGGCATGAATTTTTCATGTATACCAGTTATATCTGCAGAGATTGTCTCAGCTTGACGTTTAATAGGCTCGATAAAGGCAAAAATTTCTCCTTCTAAAGATGCGCAGTCTCCTATTGCATAAATATCAGGGTTACTTGTTTGCATATCATCATTTACACAAATTCCGTTGTCGGTTTTTAAGCCCATCTTTGTTGCTAGCTTGGTATTTGCAACCAGACCGGCAGCTGACAAGACAAGATCAGTTTTTAAAATGCTATCGTCTGATAATCTTGCAACATAAGCGCCATCAACGTCATTATTCAAGCTATCAAGCGTAGCGCCAAATTTCCATTCAACGCCATTATTACTTAACTTCTGTACAAGTTCGTTGCTCATAGCTTCAGGCAGTAAAGCAGAAAGAGGTTGTTGTTGTGGATCAATAACAGTGACTTTGTAACCTGCCTTAGTTATATCGTCTGCAAATTCACACCCAATAAGACCAGCACCAAGAATTGTGATGTGTTTAATCTCATTTTCCAATTTTTCACAGAGTTTCTTATACGTTTGTAAGTCATTGACACTTAAAATATTACTTGCCGCATCCCCTGTAATTGGCAATTCTTTTTGATGAGCGCCCATTGCCAATATGAGTTTATCGTATTCGATTCCACCTTTAACTGTTACTAATCGTTTCTTGTTGGTATCAACACGCATAATTCGGGTTTCTGTACGCACATCAATACCAAGTTCGAGTGCTTTTGCTTCGGCATCCATACTGATCAAATCTTCTGCTTTTTTACCCTGACTCAATGCCAATGAAATTGCAGGTTTTGGGTAAACATAACCTTTACATGCGCTAACTAAGAGAATGGGTCTTTCTGGGTCTCGCCTTCGTAAAGCTTCCGCTACTGACCAGCCTGCAATACCTGCACCCACAATAACAGTAGTGTATTCACTGCCTTTATTGATTTTTTGTGATCGTGAAGAAGTTCGATTTATTTGAGGGAGTGCCGCTACTTCAGGTAAAAGACGAAGATCACTTTTAGTTAAGCCACATAAAGGGCACTCCCAATCTTCTGGTATATCAATATATCGCGTGCCTGGGATTAGTCCAGAATCAGGGTCTCCTTTAGCTTCATCATAAATAAATCCACATGCGTCACATACGTAACGTTGAAATTCTTCCGTACTCATTCTTAAGTCTCCGGGTACTTCCTGTAATTTAGCGATAACATCATCAAATCGTAACGTACTGAAAAGTGTTTCACAGTACCTTCGTATTATTTTTTCTAAGCGGCTTGCGCCAAAGTATCGAGCTCTTTCCTCAAGTGCTTTATTGCAGGCGTTACAATCGCAACAAAATAAGACTCACGTAATTTACGCTGTGCAGGGGCTGTCTGAAGATAACCTTGTGCCCCGGTGTGAAGCATAGCGGACTGTGAGGCCTTAAGAGCAAGCTCACCAGCAGTCAAGCGAAGCTGCAACACCTCACGGAAGTAATCATCGTCAGTCTCATAAGGTTCTTCAGCAAGAATTAAAGCCGCTTCTACGGCGTCATCTAACTCTTCTTGTAATTCATCAGGTCTATCATCAAGATAGCCATTCACATGACCCAGTAACGGTTCAACAGATCTGCAAATATCGATACAGGATTGTATATTTCCAATTCCCATGCCGAACTGTAAAAGAACGATGCCAGTGCGTGATCTTCTTAAAAACGCAGCACCATCATCATCAATGATCATCTCATCTGGGATAAATACATCTTTAAAAATACAAGCGAATGTTCGTGTCCCTTCAAGTGCTACGAAATGGGCTGATAATCGAAGCTCAAAACCTTCTGCATTACAATCCACAAGTGCCATTACGGAACCACCTAGGCGTCCTTCAAGTTCAAAAAGAGTGCCAAAAACGTGATCTTTTCCTAAGTTGGAGACCCAGGGAAGATTGCCATTAACAATGTAACCGCCATCAACTCTTTTTCCTTTTAGGCGTAAATCTTCAATGCCAGCAAATGCTTTCATGGTATTAGACATGCCGGTTCCACCTAAAACGTTTCCACTCGATACTTTGCCTAACCAATTGTCTCGAACGGTTGAATTAGCAGCATTTTGAATATACCAGCCACAGGTGTCCTGACACCATATGGCAAATCCTGTAGACATACATTCATGCGAAACAACACCCATTGCCTGGATCGCTGCTCCCATGTCTGGTATGCCGCTGGATCGCATATCTGATAAATGCTGTCTATAGACACCTTCACTACCTAATTTGCGCATTACAGATTCGGGGTAATAACCTTCTAAATCGATTTTTACGGTTAAGGGTTTCAAATCTGTATCGACTATTTTTCGAGTCGCATCAAGTAGTTCATCTAAGGGGGTATCTGTGTTCAATAGATTTGAGGCTATACTATTCATATCAAACTCCTAGTTTTGTTATGCAGGAACCACTTCAATTTCAACATTATTTCTTAATGTATTAGCAACGGGTGACCATACATTTGCGTGCGAAATAATTTCATCAATTTGCTCTTTGCTCCCATCACCTTCAGCATCAATTTTGACGCGTACTGCAGAAAATCCTAGTGTTTTAGCTTCATCAAGATCTCCCGTCCCCCAAACCGCTGTTACATTTATATCGCCTTCTAATTCAAGTTCTAATTTTGAAAGAGATACGCCTTGAGCCGTCGCATTTGCATGTACGCCAACAGCAAGACAGGCTCCCAATGTAGCGAGTACGGCTTCTGATGGGTTTGGGGCATTATTTTCACCCAATAAGTGTGGTGGTTCATCAATCAACATTGGCTCAAGATCGCGGACATAGGTTTGCATACGAAACTGACCTTCACAGACTGTTTTGGCTTTTAGGGTGACTATTGATTGAGGGTTAGCTTTACCTTTTTCCCCTAACTCTTTTAGACCTTCTGCATCTAAAGGGCGTAGGCAGCTCATTGATTTTGCGATTGTTTGTGGTGAAGTTGACATGTTTTTTGATCTCCAGATTAATAAAAAATTCTTAAACTGGAAATTGCAACTAACGTGCCAAAAAACATAAGTTAATAAAAATCAGTAGCTTATGTGTTTTTTACTCTATTGTATTTTCTATTTGCAAATCAATTGTCGACAATGTCAATTCGAATGCTGACATTTTGTCCATACTAGTTTATTCAAAGATTAGATGATATTTTGAGTTTTTGCATTCTGTACCTTAACTGACGGGGAGTTAGTCCTAATGAAATTGCAGCTCTAGTTTTATTCCCACGATTGTGACGCAAAGCATCTTGAATTTCCCCAATTTCATCTTTCCGAATACGAGAATAAGGACGTAAGGCGCTCATCTCTGTAGAATTATTTGAGCTAAGATTATTCATATGCTCATAGCTATCTACTTTTATTCTTTTGTCTGAAGCTGGCGATACAATTCCTTGTTCCTCTTGTAATATTTTTTTTATTAACCCACCGTCAATTGTGTTTTTTGTGGATAGTAATACTGCTCGTTTTGTTAGGTTTTCTAGTTGACGGATATTTCCTGGCCAGGAGTAATTTTCTAATAAGTCTAATGCGCTGATGGAGAAGTTTAATTGTTTTCCGTATTCTTCATTTGCCGCAATTAAAAAGTGTTGTGCCAATAGTGGCACATCACCATGTCGCGCACGTAAAGGAGGTAGTCGAATAGGAAAGACATTTAAACGATAAAATAAATCGAGTCTAAAACGTTGTTCGTTTACAGCTTCTTGTAAATTTTGGTGAGTCGCCGCCAAAATTCTAACATCTATCGGAAAATCCTTACTGCTGCCGACCCTTTGAATCGAGCGCGTTTCAAGGACTTTAAGAAGTTTAACTTGCAAATCAAGTTCAAGGTCACCAATTTCATCAAGAAAAAGAGTGCCTCCATTCGCCATTTCTATTTTACCTTTTTTCATCGAAGTCGCTCCCGTAAAAGCGCCTTTTTCATGACCAAATAATTCTGATTCTATTAATGTAGCTGGAATGGCGGCACAATTGATTCCAATAAATGGTCCATCAGCTCTATCGCTAGCCAGGTGTTGCAGACGAGCAAATCTTTCTTTACCTGTTCCAGATTCTCCTAGTAATAAAACGGTAGCGTTAGTTTTTGAGACTTGTAATGCCTGTTGTACAACCTGTTGAAGTGCCTGACTTTCTCCAATGATTCCGTACTTTGCAGCTTTGCTTTCTAGCTGATTACGCAATAATTTGTTTTCAGATAGTAAATTTGCAGTTCGCTCTTCTATCAAGCTTTTAACTTGAAGTACTTGACCAATCAATGTGGCAATTATTTGTAAAAGAGTTAGATCACGTTGAAAGGGTCGATTTCTATTTCTTAATCGATGTGTAGCCAATACGCCAATAGGGAGTTCGTCAAGGATGATAGGTACAGCTAAGAATGCAACAGCTTCCTCTGGTAAATTTATTCGATCTACAGCTCGAGTTAAATAAATAGGTTCATCATCAATATCTTGAATCAGTGCAATCTGAGCGGATTTGAATACTCTACCGGTTATACCTTCTCCAATAACATAATTACCTTTTGTCCTTTCATCCTCAGTCAAACCATAGGAATAAGTAATAGATAGATGTTCAGAATTTTCAGAAGGTAAAACGACTCGTCCGCGATTAAGTCCCAGTAACTCAGAGAGTAATCTTAATATTCCTTCAATGGCAGGTCGGGGATTCGAGGCATCAGTTATCAATTTTGCTGCCTGACTTATGACTAATAATTCTGATTCTGTTGAAGTGTTTGGGGTTTTTTGAATCATGCTTGATATCCAATTCTATTACTGTGTAAAAAGGACAAAGCAAGATTTAAGCCAAGTAGTCCAAAGCGCTTACTTAAAATTAAATTGGTTACAAGCGCTTTGGAACTGTTAGTTTTATGTTTACTTGGATTTAATCATTGTTGTAGAAGTGTTTCAGTTTAAACAAGGTATTTAGAATTTTAGCCTTCCTGATGCCAGCTAAATTTCTTTATCAGGAAAACACATATTCCATCTAGAAAGAAACCTATGACACCTATTACTACTACCATGGCTGCCAAGGTGTCGTATTCAAGTGTGTCACGTGCATCATTTATTGCATATCCAAGACCACTCGTTACACCAAGATATTCTGCCGGTACAAGAACAATCCAGGCGACACCAACGGCTAATCGAATACCTGCAAAAATATCCTGACCGATTGCAGGAAGGATAACTTTGATTAACATCTTTAAACTATCTGCTCCAAGATTCTTGGCTATTTTAAACCAGAGAGGATCCATACGGCGTACTCCCTGAGCTGTTGAAAATAGAATTGGCCACACAGCTGCTATAGCAATTAGAAAAACAATCGCTCCACTCCATGTTGAAAAAGCGAGAACGGCTATAGGCATCCATGCCAATGGACTAATCATACGTAATAATTGAAAAGGGATATTCGTTAGCTTTTGAAGATTACTGTACAAGCCAACTGCAACACCAACTGGAACACCAATTACTACTGCCCACAACAGACCCAGGCCTATACGTTCAAGGCTTGGAATTGCGGCTTCCCAAATATAACCATTGGTAAACAGTTCAAGTAATTTACTAAATGCTGGAGCAGGTGCAAAATCTGCAAATGACTCTGTATCTGGGTTGCTGGCAATTGCCCAGCCACCGAGCCACCAAATGGATATTAAAATTACTATTCCTGCTATTGGGTATCCGACTTGAGAAAGTAAAGTAGAACCAAATTTTTTCCAATCTATGCCACTTTCTGCAATATCAAATGTGGTAGTACTGAATGGCTGTGCAGAACTCATATCTTCACCACTTCTTCTCTTTCAAAAGGATTGGCGGGATCAACTCCCGGTGCTTTTTCCCAGCCTTTATATTTTTCCATAGCCACTTTTACATGTTTATAGTCAACCAGATCATCTGCAACAAACTGAGGATCCAGTTTTTTGAGGAAGGTTTTATCTCCACCGACAAGCGTCTCATTCATCGATTCAATAATTAACTTTGTCGCTGAAGGATAAGGGTAGGGTGAAAAGTCGATTCTTCCATTTTCAAACTCGGTTTTATTACGAATTGCATTGGGCGTTTCGTAGCTAGCTTCATCATAAGCAGTCATTGCACGAACTACTGCCTTACCCGGCATAGGTAAATATTTCTTGCCGTCTCTGGACATCATCATTGCTACTTCTTCTTTGTTTTCTTGTGCATAGACTTCTGCCCTAACAATGGCGTTCATAACTTTCTGTGTCCATTCAGGTTTGGCTTTCACCGTATTTTCATTCATGCAAATGACACAACATGGGTGGTTTTTCCACATGTCACCAGTGAAGCGCAATATTTTTCCGCCTGCTTTCATCTCTCCGAATGCATTGAATGGTTCTGCGACGATAAATGCATCAATTTTTTTCGCTGCTAATGCGGGTGGCATATCAGGAGGTGGCATGATAGTGAGATTGACTTCATCTTTAGCCAGTTTTTCGCTTTGGTCTTTAATTACAGGTTTTAATCCAGCATTTCGTAAACCCATCTGCAGAACAATATTGTGCATAGAGTACCAATAAGGCACTGCAACTTGCATACCACCCAGATCTTTAAAGTCTTCTGCGCCAGTGTGCTTACCAACGACTAAAGCGGAACCATTAATATGAGCCCATGACATAATTTTTACAGGAAAATCGTTGTTATAACGCATCCAAACAGGGATAGGTTTTAGAAAATGCACCAAATTGAATTTTCCAGCGGCAAATCCTTCCACTAATGGAGACCAGCCTCTTATTAATGTAGGTTTTTCTGATTTAAGGCCTTCATCTTCAAAGAATCCCATTCCATGAGCAACTAATAATGCGGTTGCATCAGTAATAGGAAGATAACCAATTCTAACTACTTCATCATCAGGCGGTGTAGCATTGGCAAAACCAAGTCCTGGCATAGTCATTCCTGCAGCCAGTCCTCCCATCGCCATCATATCCATCATGAAATCACGGCGACTCATTTCATATTTATTCAAATAATCTAAATCTAATTTATCATCTTCGTATTTGCTCATGGTTAACTCCTGATTTATGGTTTGTCTAGTTTCGTATTAGGTAAGTGGGCTAGATTAATTAGCGTAAGTGACTACAAAAATATTTAAGCAGCATCTGCTTTATCTTCAGGTTCAGTTGCATGCGACTCTATGGGAGAAATATTAACTGGGGCAGAATCTCCAACAAGAGATTCGAAAGTCTTCATCAATTGCTCTTTCACAAGATTGAATTCACTGCTGCTTCTTTCTCTAGGAAATGGTAGGTCGACTTTAACTTCTCCAACGATACTTCCAGGGTTGGCAGACATGATTAATACTCTATCTCCCATGGCGACAGCTTCATCGATGTCATGGGTAACAAGAACCATTGTGAGGTCTTCTTTTTCTGTTATACCCGCTACTTCATCTTGAAGACTGGCTCGGGTAAAAGCATCAAGCGCTGAAAAAGGTTCATCGAGTAATAGTACTTCTGGAGATGTTGCTAACGATCTAGCGAGCGCTACACGTTGTTGTTGTCCACCTGATAAGCTTTGTACGTGAGCATCGGCCTTATCACTTAAATCAACCAGATCTAGGAGATAGTCGATTTTTTCTGGGTCTTTCACACCCGCAAAGGTTAAGCCAAGCTCTATATTTTTTCTGACATTCATCCATGGATATAGTGATGGTTTCTGAAACATCATATTCCATTTAGCGCTTGGTTTTGTAACCTGGTGACTCTTAATTCGCACACAACCTTCACTGGGTATCAACAAACCCGCGAGCATATGAAGCAGGGTGGATTTGCCGCATCCACTCCGGCCAATTAAGGCTACTCTCTCACCTGCAGCGATATTTAACGCGATATCTTTGAGGGTTGGTTTTTCCTGACCTTTAAAAGTATGCGAAATGAAATCAATATTTATATTAGCGCTCATAGTGAATAACTCATGTTCAATTACTGAGTTATCTTGCAATCACTGTGCCAAAACCTGTAACAGCTTGTTTAAAGGGGCCAATCTAATTTTCTTTATCAATTAGCGCAGTTTTTGTGCCGACATTGACGACAATGTCGGACACTATTTCAATATCATTCTGGCTTTATATTCAGAATACCTAATTTAATATATGAAAAACAATAACTTATCTATTTTGGCATGCAAATTGCTCCCTCAAAATCGAAGACGCATGAGATAAATCAGGAATATGCAATAGGTAGCAAGCCGGAAGAACTTCAATTGAAAGTACGATGTTTTGATGGATTGGTAGCTATTTAATTTTAAAAAAAACAGGAGTTAACATGAAAAAAATTGAAATGACTGAAGAAATAATGGCAGCTAAAAAATCTACGAATACAAGTTGGGAAACCTTGAGTGAAAAAGTTGGAATTTCTCCGGTATTTCTTACTTCAGCCTGTCTAGGTATGAATTCATTAAGTGAAGAAGCAGCATATAAAGTCACCGAAATACTTGGACTCTCAGAAGATGTTGCTGAAACCTTACAAGAGTTCCCCCACAAGAGTTGGGATAAGTTGGTTCCGACAGACCCTGTTATTTATCGTTTCTATGAAATAGTGGGTGTATACGGTGAAACTATCAAAGAAATTATCCATGAAAAGTTTGGTGACGGAATTATGAGTGCAATTGATTATTCAATGCATATCGATAAAGAAGAGAACCCAATGGGTGATCGCGTAGTAATAACCATGAATGGAAAATTCCTCCCGTATAAGTCTTGGTGAACCAATGTTTTAGACCATAACTTTACTCACAAACAGTCTCAGGAGAATAACATTATGACAGATAAAATATTAATTTCGCCTCACCAGTTGCAACAAATGGCGGAATCATTACCCACAGTAATCATTGATACCCGATCACCTGAAGCTTATGCTGCTGGTCACATTCCGGGTGCCGTAAACCTGCATGATATTTTTACATTCCTAGCCACTTCTACAAAAGAGGGACTTGAGGAATTACGTGGAAAGTTTGCTTCAGCTTTTGGTGATGCTGGATTATCCGGTGAAGAGGTAGCCGTCATTTATGAAGATTCGATGGACACAGGATTTGGTCAATCTTGCCGAGGTTATTTTTTACTAGAGTTTCTTGGTTATCCAAAAGCAGCAATTTTACACGGTGGCTATAAGGGCTGGCTGGCAGAAAAGTTACCTATTTCAGATGTTACTTCAACTCCAGAAGCCAAAACGTTTCCGGTAGATACCTCTGCTGCAAATGTCATGCTTACAAAAGATGACATGCTTGAATCCCTTAATAAACCTGAGATTATAAAATTAGACGTCAGAGATGTTGATGAATGGGTAGCTACAAGTTCATCTCCATATGGAATCGATTTTTGCCCAAGAAAAGGACGTATTCCAGGCGCAGTATGGTTAGAGTGGTATCGCATGATGAAACCGGGTGAAGAAGTACCGGTATTTAAATCTAAAGAAGAGTTACAAGCAGAAAGTGCAACGGTTGGTATAGGCCCAGACTCTACCGTCTATGTGTATTGTTTCAAAGGCGCCAGGGCCTCAAATACTTATATCGCTTTAAAGGAAGCGGGTGTTAAAGATGTTAGGATTTATTTTGGTTCATGGAATGAGTGGTCAAGAGATCCAGAATTACCCATAGAAGAAGGTCATCAAATCTGGGCTGCAGCATAAGGCGATAAAGTGTATTTAATTCATAAGATCACTTTAATTATTCTAATAAAATATTCTTTTTGAATTCATATATTTGATACACCCCCCCACTTATAGGCTATTTTTCTAAATGATAAAAAGTGCCCTAAAGGTGGGGGGTGACCTTTCTAGTTTATAACTATCAACTATCAACTATCAACTATCAAAGTTATCTAGTTACGTTGTAATTTTATGTAAAAGAAAGCGTTAAAGCCTCATCCTATGGCAAAATACAACTTCTTTTCAAATTAGATAATAATTATGGCTGATATATTACTTGTAGATGACGACACAGAATTAACGAGTATGTTAAGTGAATACCTCACTTCTGAATCGTTTAATGTCGATCAGGCTAATGATGGTTTAGCAGGTTTGAATCAGGCGCGTAGCAAAAACTACGATGCGATTGTGTTAGATGTGATGATGCCAGAAATGGATGGTTTTTCAGTGTTACGTGAATTACGTCAAAGCCAGTCAACGCCGGTGATTATGCTAACCGCTAAAGGCGAAGATGTAGATAGAATCGTTGGCCTTGAAATGGGCGCTGATGATTATTTACCTAAGCCGTGTAATCCAAGAGAGCTTGTCGCTCGACTAAAAGCCGTGTTGCGTAGAACTCAATTTGCCCCGCAAGTACAAGAAGAAATTAAAACAGGTGAATTGGAAGTACACCCTAAATCACGAAAAGCCTTTTACAAATCAGAGCCTTTGCCGTTAACCAGTAGCGAATATAATTTATTAGAGGCGCTCGCTCGCCAGGTCGGTCAAGTGGTTGATAAAGAAACACTTTCAGAGCAAGCCTTAGGTAAAAAGCTGACTGCCTACGATCGTAGTATCGATATGCACATGAGTAAGTTACGCCAGAAACTGGGTGATGAAGATCAGGATATGATTCAAACCGTTCGCGGCATCGGTTATCAATTAACGGTTCAATCGTAAGCCAGTAATGGGTCGTTTATTCTGGAAAATTTTTCTGTGGTTTTGGCTAACACTGATTTTGATTGGTGTCGGTGCGTCTTGGGGCACAGCCATTTATATCAAAAACTCAGATGACAATACGCAACAGGAATACCGTTCCCGTTTTATTGATAACCGTGTTGAGTCGTTGCGGCAAATTCTGTATTACGGTGGGGAAGAAGCTGCGATTGAATTCCTCGAAAATAAAAAACTCACATCACGCCGCCTTGATTTTTTTGTTGTAGATGGTTTTGGCAATGATGTTTTAGGTCGTTCATTTTCAGTCGATGCTCCAGACTTAACTGAGTTTGAATCCGTTGAATCTATTGATGGTGTTACTTACAGAATATTTACAGCTGCGCCGAAAAAACTTCAAAATCAGAGTACTGTCTCGCGAATGTATAAAGAATTTCGTGGCTCAAAAGGCGTTTTCATTTTGTGGTTTGGTATCGCAGTATTACTGAGTAGCCTAGTATGTTTCTGGTTAGCCTGGTACTTAACTAAACCAATTAAGAAATTACAATCAGCCGCAAAAGAATTTTCGCAGGGCAAGTTAGATACGCGTGTAGCCCAGGAAATGGGTGGTCGTCGTGACGAAATTGCCGATCTTGGCAGAGACTTTGATCAAATGGCTGCACGGCTTCAAAGCTTAATTACCAATCAAAAACAATTGCTCAGTGATATCTCTCATGAATTGCGTTCCCCTTTAGCACGTATGCATGTTGCATTAGCGTTGGCTCGTAAGAAAACCGGTTCAGAAGTAGAGACTGAAATGCAGAGAATTGAGTACGAAACGGATCGTCTCAATGAACTGGTTGGGCTATCACTGACACTTTCAAGATTAGATGCCGGAGCACAATATCCAAAAGATGACTTCATTGATATTGCTGAGTTATTGGATGCAATTATCAACGACTGTGATTTTGAAGCGAGCAGTAAAAATAAGAAAGTAGTTTTCGAGCATTCACAATCATGGACTTTAAATGCCAATGTAGAGCTTTTGCACCGTGCTTTAGAAAATATCATTAGAAATGCGATCCGATACACAAAGGAAGGCACAGAAGTTTCGGTGTCGATAACTAGCAAGAATAAGTCTCAAATAAAAATCTCTATTTGTGATCGAGGCCCTGGTGTTCCAGAAGATAAGTTAGAGCGTCTATTCGAACCTTTTGTAAGGCTTTCACAAGCAAGAGATAGGGATAGTGGCGGGTATGGTTTAGGTTTAGCGATAGCACAACGTTCTATTGTATTTCATCAAGGGGAGATTGTTGCCAGTAACCGCGAACAGGGTGGTTTGTGTATTGATGTGATCTTACCCGTAGAAGATTAACAATTTGTGCAAATATAATTTACACAAATTTACAAAGACTAAACCCTTATTTACACCATTTAATCGCATAATTAATTCATCGAAACAAACTACGAATAAACAACGAATAAACTAATAGCTGACGAGTAATTAACGTTACTAATTTTAGTACTAATAAGTTCAGCGTTATTTAAATGGAGAAAACATGAAAAACAGAATGACAAAAAGAGTATTTTTAAGCTCAATAGTTGCAGGCGCATTAGCGATGGGCACAATGGCAAATGCTGATTCCATGTGTAATAAAAGTGGAAAGCATGGCAAGAAAGGCATGGATAAATCAGAATTTATGCAG
The DNA here is from genome assembly GCF_947495625.1 of uncultured Cocleimonas sp. GTDB lineage: Bacteria > Pseudomonadota > Gammaproteobacteria > Thiotrichales > Thiotrichaceae > Cocleimonas. Next base: position 47,297 of record NZ_CANLZW010000027.1, on the reverse strand, counting down.
AAGCGTTTTGACAGAATGTCTACCAAGCTGGGTCTAACTGCTGAGCAGAAGACTAAAGTTCAAGAACTCATGCAGAATCATAGAAATGTGATGAAGCCGCTCAGAGATGAAAAACGCGCATTACGTACTGAGATGATGAATCTTGATCCAACTGCTGATGATTACGATGCAAAAGTGGCAGGCATAGCAAATAGAGAGTCTGATAACGTTCGAGCAACAACGATTGCAAAAGCAAACAAACGCAAGCAAATGGCTGGAATCCTTACTCCAGAACAACAAGCTACGAAAAAAGCAATGCATGAAAATCGTAAATCCAGACACGGTAAGAAAAGAAAGTATGCTGAATAAATTGAAAAATTAGAAGTACAAAAGAAAAAGGCGAATCATTAGATCCGCCTTTTTTTATGTTTTAAAAAAGTGCCCGAAAGGTGGGGGGTGACCTTAATACAATAAAATTCTATTAAGAACCAACCAATGCCTCATTTTCCACTAAATGATCAGCAATAAGCTCAGTTAGACCTAGTACTTCCATGTCCATATCATTGGCATCAAGGCCATCTTCAAGAACCGTTCGGCAATTTGAACAGGCAGTAACCATAGTCTCTACTTTTATTTCATCGAGTTGAGATTTCTTGCGGTTGAATACTTGAATTCTAAGCTCTTCAGCGCGTTCATTGGCACTTACACCGCCACCCCCGCCGCAACACCAATTCATACGACCATGATCTGACATTTCTGTCACATCTGATGCTACAGAAGCAAGTAATTCTCTTGGTTGAGCTGCTACACCACCACGACGAACAATTTGACAAGGATCGTGGAAAGTCATTCGTGAGGTTTCCATGCCAGACGTTTTGATTCTTCCGCTACGATAAAGCTCATCCAGTAATTCCAGTATATGCACCACGCCAAAGGTATATTTTTTGCCTAAGTAGTTAGGTCCATTCCAACGGATAGCAGCGTAGGCATGACCGCATTCGGGACTCACTACATTTTTTACTTTGAGCTTTTCTGCTGCAGCAACAATTCTTCCCACTAATTCAGTAGCTATAGTGTTATTACCCATTTGCAAACCAGAGTTGGTTGCTTCGAAAGCTTCGGATGAAATCGTCCAGCTAACATTTGCGTGAGCAAAAATACGAGTTATCGCACCAATGTATTCAGGAAAAGTCACCACTTCATTGGCAGAAATAGTAACCATATAATCCGCGCCTTCAATGTCAAATGGAACGGTAAGACCCGTATCTGCTTCGATATGTTTGATATGCGCTTTAAGTGCGGGAAGGATATTCCCCATAGGACTGCCGAACTCGAGTGTTCTATTAGCAGCACCAACCAAATCTTGCGGTGTATAACCTGCCGCTGACAAGCCTTGCTTAACTCTGGCGATGATATCAGCAATATCAATACCCATAGGGCAGACCATGCTGCAACGTCCACACATTGAGCAACCGTCGTAGACTAACTCTTCCCAATCCGCTAAATCAGATTCCTTGAATGTTTTGGTGAATCCTAATTTACTTGAGAATTTTCCCCAGAACGAATACTCCTGCTTCCATAACTTACGCAGAGGTTCTGTTTTATAAATTGGGGTATAACGAGGGTCTTTGGTTTCTGTGTAAAACAGGCAAGACTCAGCACAAATGCCGCAATTTACACAGCTGGAAAAGAAAGATTCGACTTTAGAATCCATTTGTCCACGAAGTGCTGTTAATCCCTTTTCAAGTCTTTCGCTCATAATGACCTCTTATTTTTGTGATTAGGATTTAATTCCACGACGACCAAACCATGCGCCCGTAAACGCTCGACTCGGAATGAAGGTGAAAGCATGCATTAAGCTGCTAAATGGAAAATAAATCAGAAACAATTCAACACTAAATCGGTGCAGTAATCGTAATGAGCTAAAAGACTCAAGTAACGCCAGGCAACCGGTTAACAGTACGATAAAGGTAAGAATTGAGGAGATATGATCTCCCGTTTTAGAAATTAAACGACTAACAGGATTGATAACGCGTTGTAGCCACAACAAGATTAATCCAAGAAAAGCTAATTGAGCAGCAAAGATAAAGCCCCAATGGGGTAATGCTGTCCATGAAAATCCGAGAAAGTGTTCATCGAAGAATTTAATATGTGGTGCTGCAAAAAATATCACAGCAAATAAACCTAAATGAAATATATAACCTGCAATCACTTGTAATTTGATATGAGGATACATGCCTTTATCGGGGAGAAAGCGACTAAAAATTGTTCTAAAAGCACCGGGTGCTTCTGGACCTCTGGCAACCGATAAATCAACTTTGTGTTTGCTAAATATGATGCTACCTAATCTTAACATCACACCAGCAAAGAAAACGAATAATGAGAAGTACCATAAAGGCCCATCAATAAAATTGGCAATCATGAGTATGCTCCTTCTTCGTTTTTACTTGATGGTTTACCACCAGCGTCGTTTTCACTTGTTGAGATAGCATCAGTGTCTTCTACCTCCGCAGTATTTGTTTTTTCTTTATACCAGCGAGAATGATGACTTTTAGCCCAGTTCTCATCAACTTCACCTGTATTCATCGCATCAAAAGTTCCTTCTACTGTGTAAACCATCCAGATGTGGCCAAAAACCATAGCAATAATTGCCAGAGCAGCAATTGCATGAATCAGTAAGGCTAATTGGGTACGCTCGATGGTGGGCTCATAATAGGGGAAAAGGAGTAATAAGCCTGAAATTGATAACAATGTGCAGAGAATGATAGTTGCCCAAAACAGAATCTTTTCGCCGGCATTAAAATAGCCAACTTCTAAATGCTTTTTGCTGAATATGCCTCCAAGGGTAAATAACCATTTGAGGTCACCTTTGGCAGGAAAATTATGGCGCAGGTAATAAAATAGCATCATCAGTAGTGAGATAATTAGCAATGGACCCATAAGGTTGTGTCCTTCCTTGCTTGCGGAAGCGATAGGTGAAAATGCCTCCAAACCCATTATAGGGATTATCACAAAGCGTCCAAACAATAACAGCAATCCAGTAATGGACATAAAACCAACGATTACAACTAAAAACCAGTGTGTAATCATTTGCATACTGGACATTCGGGTGACGGTTTTACCGCTTTTGCCGTTGGGTATTCTTTGGCGTTTTATAAAGATGAATAGTAGTGCTATTACGCCTAATGCCCCCAAAAGAAAGTATCCACCATAAGGTACTAGCATCTCTCTTCGGACTTTTCGCCATTCGTTACCCTTCGTATCAATCAGCGTGCCAGATTTAGCCCCTTTTACTTGAGTACGTCCCGATATGGTCGCATTTCTTTGACGAACGTTACGCCACAAATCGCTACCCGGACTTTTAACGCCATCCTGTTGTGCAGAAACGGCATTAACTAAATTAGCATTAGAGTCTTGTACATTTTCAGCAGCTGACAAGGAGTTAATATTGAAACTCAAAAGCATTAGCATAATGCCCAGAAACCAGAAGTGTTTTAGTTTTGTCATAATCAAATGCTCAATATTTATTTCTATCTCGTTAATTATAGTACTAACTTTTATAATGAGAGGGGTTATTCAAACAGTAAAAGCTGATATTTGTCAGTAAATGGCCTGTGATAACAGCCTGAGGCTTATACTAAAGGGTTTGGGGAAGGATTAGAATACAAAAATCAGAAAGACGTATTAGAACTATCTATGAGAGTTATTTCAAAACCATTTCAGAGCTATTCGCCTTCACGAATGGGATATGTGCATCCTCTGTCTTCATCGACACTGATTAGTTTTACCGGAACGAAAACTAAATTTGGATTAATACCTTCTACTTTTTGGGCTTCTTCTTTTAGGTAACCCTTTATTTTTATAAAGACATCTTCTTTGGGTTTTACTTGAAGTTTGAGATAAGTTTCTTGAAGTTTGGATGATATTCCTGCATCAGCCACATAGAATTTCTTCTTCTTATTACAGTCAAAGAATTCCCCGATTCCAGAATAGAATCGGTAATCCCCTGAGAATTCACTAACCGTATAATCAGAATGTTCCCCACAAGAAGTGAGGAAAAAAGCGCTCACGAAAGTAAAAATAATCCTTAGCTTCATTTGGTTTTTCCATGAATTGCATCATTAGGTTTGCCAGCCGACAGGTTTAGATTAACAGCTGAATGCCCCATCTGTTTGCTATTTTTTGAAAGCGGTGCGCTTTGAGCAGCTTTCAATGCTTCTTGCTTAACAGTGATGTATTCGTTGATCTTTTTAACTTGTTTTAACTCTGGGTCTAATACGATCGCGTAATCTGCCATGGCTTTTGCCATATCGTATTTTGATTGATGCAGGTAAGCAATGCTGATTCCTGCAAATAGTTTTGGGTTGTCAGCATCATGTGTAATTGCATCCTGATAGGCATCAATGGCTTTAGCTGTTTTATTGTTGGTTAAATATAAACCCGCTAGATAGGCATAATTTTTCTTGTTTTCTGGTTCAGCAGAAATTGCCTGCAAATACTTTTTTTCAAGTCCAGCCTGTTTGGTTTGTTGATCTGACCAGAATGGTTGGGGTGCTTTTGTATTCGCTTCTTGAGCGTTCAACCATAGTGGTGATAAGAGCATGATAATTAGAACGATTAGTTTTTTATTCATAATATTTCACAGTGTATTAATTTGTAGGGAAGCAACACCTCGTCCACTGAATGGACGAGGCGTTAACTAAAAAGCTAAAAGTAATTACTTAGAGTATTTCTTCTTAAACTCTTCTGTCGCAGCTTTACGAATCGCTTTTTGCTTGTCAGTCATCTTATCCAGATACCACATATGATCTGAGGAGTTCAAAACCTCATCAAGTTTGGCTTGTAATGCTTTGGACGCATCTTTCATTTTAGTGTCTGGTGAAGCTTCACCTTTATGAATAAGCTTTTCCATTTCTGGAACAAACTTGGTGTAAAAGTGTTTCGCAAGGTCGTATGTACCGTGCCAATGTGTGTAATCTGGCGCCATCATAGATGCAGCCATACGAGCACGACGACCTTCGTGATGCCATAACTCGAACCAGATCCAGTCCAGTTTATTACTGAATTTAGCAGGCTTGAGTAATGGCTTAGCTGCCGCCATTAGAGCCAGTCCCGGCTTGGCAAACTTCTTACCATAAAGCTCAATCATGCCATCGTATTGAACGTAGAAATTATCGATATAGTTTTCGGTATGACAGGCAGAACATACATCTTTCATATTGTCACGACGCTCTTCCCATCCGATAGCAGCGGTAGGAGATCCCATCTTCTTATCGGTAATTTCAGGCCTTACAGAAACCGGTGGGCGGTTATTCCAGGAGATGCGTAAACCGACATTATGGTTAACATCCTGTTTTCGAGTAGCGCTCATGTGACATGTTGCACAGGTAGGGCCAGTGTAATAATCCTCGCCCGGAATCCATTTTGGGTTGTCTAGGTTCATCTTGCCAGCATGGTTTGCTGCCTTGAACGCGATACCGTGTTTAGACTCTTCATAGATCTCTTTTTGCGGATGATCTGGGCCTAAATGACACTTGCCACAAGTATCGGGCTCACGTGCTTGCGCAACTGAGAACATATGGCGTGAGTGACATGCGGAACAAGCACCTTCTGAACCATCAGGGTTGATTCTTCCAATACCTGTGTTTGGCCACGTGGCTGGATCTAATTGTCCATCTTCGTTCACTTTAACTTGTGAACCATGACACTGCCAACATCCGTTTACAGCAGCTGCTGAGTTGCCTTGAGGGAAGCCTTCAGTGATCATATCACTGTTTCCTTCAACAACTTCTGCGAGCAAATTATCCAGTGAGCCAAGAATTCGACCGGCTTTAACGTGGTGTGATTCGCTGTTCTGTTTTACTTCTTTTTCATGACAGTTAGCACAATCTTTAGGGGAAACGATGATTGAAATTAATTTCTTAACTTTCTTATCATCATGCATGTATGCGTCTACGTCACCTTCGTCAGCCTGGTGACATTCGTAACAGCCGACATTGGCTCTATAGTGTTTACTAGCGCCCCATTGTTGGGTAATTCCGGGGTTATTTTTCTTGTGACAAGTTACACATTGCTTGGTTTCTTTTGACATTTCAGCGGGTGGGGATTTAACTGCGGCAGAGCTGTTAGCTGAAATCATCAAAACTAATGTAGCAAGGATAATCTTCCATAATTGACTTGGTGTCATGGCTTTAATCTCCTCATTTTTTTATATAAATCTCCCTAGCGGTGAGAGACGTTTATGCTCATGGTTTTTGATTCTTTTCCACGAGATTCGACCGAGTGTATCCCAGACAATTCTTATTTCTTTTTAACTTAGATTAATAAGAAAAAAATAAAACTGAGGATTTTTTGCGCGTAGATGGAAGTTAAAACAACTAAAATTTAACTTTTATTAACTGATCTAGGTTAATTATTATTTTTTAAAAAAGTTTAGACTGATAGGGATACTAAAAAATCTATGAGCCTATTATGAATTTTAATGCGATAGAAAAAGTTCAATCTTCGATGACGAAATGTAGCGAGTGCGAAGTCAGGCATTCATCGTTATTTAAAAAGTTATCTGATAGTTCTCTGGGTGAAGCGGAAGGCTTTCGTAAAGAGCAATTGATCATTCCACCTCGAACTAGAATTTTTCAGGAAGGCGATCAACATGACTATCTGTATACCGTTTTCAGTGGCTGGGGATTAATTTATAAAACCGCAAGTAATACCGGTAAGCGCCAGATCTTACAATTTCTACTACCAGGAGATTTAATCGGTTTTCAGACTAGCGCAAGTGGAGTAATGCCGCATTCGGCAGGTTCGGTGACTGAATTAATACTTTGTGCATATCCTCGTAATCATCTTAAGCCAATGCTTCAAAAGAACCCTGAAGTTGCCGTGCAAATGGTAGATATGCGTTCTCGTGATGTTACTTTATGCCAGAATCATCTAATGGCGGCAGGTAGAAAAACAGCAAAAGAAAGTATCGCATTCATTATTCTTGAATTGTTTTATCGGGTGCAACAACAAGTACCCAGTAGCTCTAAAAACACTAATGATGCGTTTGATTTTCCCATTACACAGGAAGACATTGGAGACGCTATTGGTTTAACCAATGTCCATGTAAATAGAGTCATCAAAGAATTAATGAGTGAAGGATTAATTCACTGCAATAAAAAGCGCCTAACAATTCTAAATAAAGAAAAGCTTAGTCAAATCGCTGAGTTCAATCCCGATATGGTCATTGCTCACCCACTTGGATAACAGTTAAAAGTCTCTCTGCAGGCAATAATCTAAAATTAACTTATGTTAGTTTTATTTTTTTGAATTCCACATATAGTCGAATGGCTAAAAAAAATCGTCCAATGTCTATTTCTCAGTAAATGACATTATCCTTGATAATTCTTTCGTTAAGAAAATTCAAAAAAACATAAGGAAACTGGATGCAAGCATGTCATTAAACATAGGAGAGTAAAATGAAGAGATTCCCGCTAAGAATCATTGCTATTGGCAGTTTAGCAATGTTTCTATCTCAAACAGCCATGGCTGCTGATGAAAAACCCAAGACTATAGCTGGTGCAAGTGCATCTATGCTTTCAAATACCTGTGCCGGGTGTCATGGGACTTATGGCGCCAGTAATGGACCATCAATTCCGACACTAGCCGGAATGTCATCGGCTTATCTAGTTGAAACGATGTTGGGTTATAAGAGTGGTGAAATTCCATCTACCATCATGGGTCGTTTAGCGAAAGGTTATACCGATGATGAAATAAACCTTATGGGTGAGTACTTTGCTAAACAGAAATTTGTCGCCGCAAAGGGACAAAAAGTTGATGCTGATAAAGCTGCGAAAGGTGCTGAACTTCATGAGAAGTACTGTGAAAAATGTCATAGCGAGAGTGGAATGGCAGCAGAAGATGATTCTGGTTTCTTAAAAGGACAGTGGAAGTCATACCTTGCGGCGCAAATGATGGACTATCAAAATAAAGACCGTAAAGCGACCAAGAAAATGGCAAAACAACTGACCAAAATGCATAAGAAACATGGCCCCTCAGGTATCGAAGAGTTAATCGAATACTATAGTAGTGGCGAATAACTGACATCAAGGAGAAGTAAAATGAATACAAATAAAAGCCGTAGAAGATTTGTTCAAGGCCTTGGTGCAGCAACAGCAGTTGGAGTCGTTGGCATTCCATCTATCGCATTAGGTGCCGCTAAAAAAGTAGTAGTAGTGGGTGGTGGAACTTCTGGCGCAACAGCTGCTAGATACTTAAAGATGGCTGACCCTAGTGTTGAAGTAACACTCATAGAAGCTAATAAAGATTACTACACTTGTTATCTAAGTAACGAGGTTTTAGGTGGTGCTCGTACATTGGACTCACTTAAACATGGATATTCTGGCCTAGAAAAAGAAGGTATTACAGTCGTTCATGATTATGTGACTGGTATTGATGCAAAAGCGAAAAAAGTTACCGTTAAAGGTGGCTCTAGTTTTGATTATGATCGTTGTATTGTAGCGCCAGGTATCAGCTTTAAATATGATGGCATCGAAGGTTACGATGAATCCATGATAGCCAAAGTTCCACATGCGTGGAAAGCGGGAGAACAAACAACCATATTACGTAAGCAGTTAACCGACATGAAAGATGGCGGAACTGTGGTAATTGCTGCTCCACCAAATCCTTTCCGTTGCCCTCCGGGTCCACCAGAACGCGTATGTCAGATAGCGCAGTATTTAAAGAAAGAGAAGCCTAAATCAAAAGTGGTTTATGTCGATCCTAAAGCCAAATTCTCTAAGTATGGTCTGTTCGTGCAAGGTTGGAAGAAATTTTACGGGTATGAAACAGATAATTCTTTAATTGAATACATCAAAAGCGATGGTGTTGAAGAGTTAGATTTAGCGGCAATGACCGTCTCTACCACCACTGGTGAGTCAGTAAAAGCGGATGTACTCAATATTATCCCTGCGCAAAAAGCTGGACAAATTGCTTTTGATGCAGGCCTTACCGGTGATGGTGACTGGTGTCCCATTGATCTTGGTACATTTGAATCAACCATTCATAAAGACATCCATGTAATTGGAGATGCAAGTATTGCGACCGGAATGCCAAAGTCAGGCTATTCAGCCAACTCACAAGCGAAAGTTTGTGCAGCAGCGGTTGCAGCAATGCTCAATGGTAAAGAACCTGGAACTCCAGCTTTCGTAAATACCTGTTATTCAGTTATTGCTGAAGATTGGGGTATTTCGGTTGCTGCTGTTTATCGCCTTGCGGAAGATCGTTCCAAAATTGTTTCCATGTCTGGTGGTTTGACACCAATGGATGCCTCTGATGAAGCACATAGACGTGCCGTTGAGAATGCATACAGTTGGTTGAATAATATTACTAGCGACATTTTCGCGGGTGGTTAATTTAAACGTATAAAGTTTGTGTAGGTGGTTTGGGGAGGCCTTCGTGGGTCTCCTCTTTTTCCAGCAAACCTTATCATTCATTTCTCAGTGTTTTTTAGATTGAAAACACACCCCCCCACTTATAGGCAGTTTTTTTGCTTGGTTAGTTTTTAACATTAAAACGTTTTGTTGGGTCGCGTTATTTTGATAACGATCTGTTTATCAAAGCGGTTAAAAAATCGATTTACTTATCTGTAATCTAATCCGCTAACTAACTTATGTTAATTATTAGCTTATCAATAAGTGTAATTATCTATCGAACGAGTTTCACTCTAAAGAGGACTCTAGAGGGATTCTTCTTCGAATAACAACCTGATAAAGGAGAGTATCAATGGTTGAATTAACTCCGGAAGAACAAGAAAAGGCGATAGCAGAAGCGCCTAAAGGAACCTGGGCAATTTTATTGGTATACGCTGTATTTATGGTATTAGGCTGGCTATATATGTTTTATGGCTTCTTCCTGCCTCACGGCCCTGTGAACTAGGAGGAAATCGAAATGCATGTAGATGGCACAGAAAAAAAGTGGGTGATACTCTCATTTATGATGGCATTCGCCATGATGGGAATACTCGCCGCTTACGCAATTAACAAAAACATTCATCCTCCAAGTAATGTTGAAACCATAGATTCCACCACGTTGCACTTATCCGAAGAGTTTAACGAGGATAATCTTGGCATCGAAAAAGAAAACGATGGTAGCTATCGGGTGACGATGGTTGCCGCTCGTTATGGTTTCTTCCCTCATGATTTGAAAGTCCCTGTAGGTCAGCCAATCAAATTTCGTATTGCCAGCGCTGACGTTCTTCATGGGGTTCATACTGCAAACACTAATATGAATACCATGGTGGTACCTGGTTATATCTCAGAAGTGAACACAACGTTTCCCAAGGTCGGGCGTTTCCCAATGTACTGTAATGAATATTGTGGCTTGGGCCATGACTATATGTGGTCTCGATTAAACGTTGTATCTATGGAAGATTTTGAAAAAAGTTTAAAGGAGGCTGACTAATGCACGCTCAAGTAGAAGCTAGTACCTTAAATATGTCCACCTCTGAGTCGAGTAAGAGCACTTACACTGAAAGTGTTAGTGGTCTTTGTCTGGCGAATCTGTGGATTGCTTTTATCACATTCGCGCTTGCCGCTTTCATGGGTTTGTATCAGGTCGCAGAACGTAGTGGCTTGTTCCCGAAAATCGAATTTATCGAATTGTATTACCGATCTGTATCAAGTCATGGTGTGATTATGGGGTTTGTTTTAACCACATTCTTCATCATGGGTTTTGGTTACTGGATATCTCATACCACACTCAAAATACCGCTATGGGGTGGTAAAAGTCTCGGTTGGTTAGGATTTCTGATTAGTCTAGGTGGTACAGCCGCCGCAGCAGTCATGTTGTTCATGGGCGAAGCATCGGTGATGTATACGTTCTATCCGCCATTGAAAGCGAATCCAATATTTTACTTTGGCGCAACATTTCTTGTTGTAGGCTCATGGGTTTGGTGTTTGCAAATGGTCATGACCATGAATGCCTGGAAAAAACTGAACGTTGGGGCTGCGGTTCCATTAGCCATGTACGCTATGACGGCGAATGCTATTTTATGGTTTATTACTAGTCTCGGTGTAGCTTCGGAAGTTCTGTTTCAGTTAATTCCCTGGTCAATGGGTTGGATTGATAAGATTGATGTTGGCTTAGCAAGAACCTTGTTCTCTTGGACCTTGCATGCAATCGTATATTTCTGGTTGATACCTGCTTACATCGCTTTCTATACATTAGTGCCGAAAGCCGCCAATGGAAAGCTATTCAGTGATGAGTTCTCACGTATATCGATACTAATGCTATTAGTTTTCAGTGTTCCTATTGGTATGCATCATCTTTATGTCGATCCTTTCCAGGATGCTGGATGGAAATTCGTTCACATGATTGGAACCTTTATGGTTGCGATTCCAACGTTGATTACCGGTTTCACCGTTATTGCATCGATGGAAGTTGCAGGTCGATTGCGCGGCGGTAAAGGTCTGTTTGGCTGGATTACAGCGCTAAACTGGAGCAATCCAATGGTGCTTTCCGGTGGTCTTTCTCTATTAATGCTTACAGTTGGTGGTTGGGGTGGCATGGTGAATGCCAGTTACTCAATGGATGTCGCTGTACATAATACCCAGTGGATCACTGGTCATTTCCATCTGATTTTTGCTGGAACAACAGTCATCATGTATATGTCGACGGCTTATTACATGTGGCCAAGCATGACGGGTAGACCCCTTTTCTCAACTAAACTAGCTTTGTTGCAATTATGGACATGGTTTATCGGTATGTTGGTGCTTACTCTTCCATGGCACATCCTTGGTCTCCTTGGTCAGCCACGTAGAATTGGTGTTGCACCTTACTCAGAAGAGTTTACTGCCGCTTGGGGACCTTATGAGTTCTTGATGTTTGTAGGCGGTGTGATTTTGTTCTTCTCGGCAGTTATATTTGTTGTGAATTTGCTGTTCTCACACTTCACCGCTAAGGCAGCTATTATGCCAGTTATGGAGTATGCGGAACCAATGCATCCGGTGCTGAATATACCAAAGCTGCTGAATGGTTTTGGCTTCTGGACGGCGGTCATCGTGGTTTACATGATTGCGAGTTACGGCTATCCGATTTTGCAGTTCTTCCTGATGGAAACGAATGGCACATTCCCATGGAGTATATAATCATGCAGAAGACATTAAATAATCAGCTAAAAACTATTATTGCTTTATTTGGCGTGCTGGCTCTTGTCGTTGTAGGTATTTCTTCGGCTAATGCGGAGCCTTCATCAAATGTGGCGTGGACATCTGAGACACGTAATTTGTTGAAGAATGCTGACATTGCAAATGGAGAAAAAATTGCCAATAAATGTGGCTCGTGTCATGGCGAAGATGGAACCGATGCAACCCCGATAGAGGAAGAAGATACACCATTTCTTGCTGGTCAGATCGCACATGCAACCTACAAGCAAATTATTGATTATCAGGATAAGAAACGCGATGACAAGATGATGCTGAAGAAGGTGAAAAGCCTTTCGAAGCAAGATGTTGCCGATGTGTCAGCATTTTATGCCACTCAGGCCTTACCGATGCCAAGTGTAGATGCAGCCAAAGTGACACCCGAAGCAATCAGGCTAGTGACACGAGGTGATGGCGATCGTTTTCTACCTCCATGCGCGGGTTGTCATGGTCTGAATGGAGAAGGATCTATTGTTGATGTGCCGGCGTTGGCTGGTCAGAATACCTCTTACTTTATCACTACAATGACAGCTTATAAGGATGAAGATCGCGAAAACGATATTTATAGTCGTATGCGATTCATCGCCAGTATTTTGACTGAAAAAGAAATCGAAGAACTGGCTGATTACTATGCGTCTACAGGTACAGGGACCGAACTCCTTATGGTTGAATCAGACGAAGAAGAAGTATCGCCTGTAGAGCCAGAGGAACCAAAAGCTCCAGCAGAACCGTCTTCCTAATAACCTAATCATATTTTTTAGTAGCCCTTCTGGTCTTCCATTAGAAGGGCTTTTTTATGTTTATTCGTTTATGATTTATTAACTCTAATATAGAAGTGATAAATGCCAGATAAAAGTTGTTTCCATTGTGGTTTATCCACTAAAACGACACCCCCCCACTTTTACGAGGTTTTAGGGGAAAAGCGTGAGTTTTGTTGTCATGGCTGCTTGTCTGTTTGTCGTGTCATTGTTGAGTCGGGTAATGCTGATTACTATAAACACCGCGAAGGCAATGCGGCTTCGTTAAATAATACTGCCTTGCCGGAGCTACTGGATAAACTCAAAATTTATGACAACGAAGAAATTCAGCGCGAGTTTGTCTCTACTAATAAAACCGATAACTGGAAAGAAGCGTGGCTGATATTAGAAGAGATTCGCTGTGCAGCTTGTCTCTGGCTCAATGAAAGAACCCTGCGTGCGCTAACCGGCGTGATTGATGTACAGATGGATTATACCGGCCAGCAAGTCAGGGTCAGATGGAATCCTGAACAGGTCAAACTTAGCGATATTTTAACGGCGATTACAAACATCGGTTATCACGCTCACCCGTTTGATCCGACTCAGCGAGAAGCGCTTAACGAAGAACAAAAGCATCGCAGCTTGCAGCGTATTATTTTTGCATTGATCCTGGGTATGGGGGTTATGCAATCCGCTATTGGTGGCTATTTTTATGGCGGTCCAGATAGCGCTGGTGAATTTCCTCTATGGATAAAAATATCACGCTGGGTCAATGTTTGTAGCACCTTCTTACTGCTGGCTTATCCCGGGCAATTATTCTTTCTCAATGCCTGGCGTGATTTAAAAAACAAGACCTTGGGCATGGATGTTCCTGTTGCTCTGGGTTTATCGGTAGCGTGGTTCGGCAGTTTGTTAAGTACCATCAAACAGCAGGATGATGTGTATTTCGAATCCATCGCAATGTTTGTAATCTTTTTATTGATAGCTCGATACATCGAACTAAGAACACGAATTACAGCGACGGCATTACTCGATCGCGCTGCCAAAATCATTCCCCAAACAGCAATATTATTGGCTAGCCGAGGCGCAGCCGAGTCAATGTTGGAGCGTAGCGACGACAGCTCGAAGGGTGAGGCTTGCTTAACAAAGAATAAAAAACCTCATAAAAGTGGGGGGGTGACTAAAGGACCTTTAACAGAGGTACCTGTAGAAGAAATACCAGTCATTGAGCTTAATCCGGGTGATCTTATACAAATATCTCCCGGAGAAACCTTGCCGGTAGATGGCATTATGCAATCTTCAAGCAGTAGCTTTGATGAATCATTAATAACGGGTGAATCAAAACCCGTCATTCACCACAAAGGCGATTTGTTGATGGGTGGATCGATCAATATCGATCAGGTGATTGAGGTTGAAGTCACCTCTGGCAGATCAGAATCAACTATCAATGAAATCCATCAGTTAACCCAGAGGAGCGTCAGTCATCGTCCTTATTATGTGGATATTGCCGAGCAGGTAGCGACTAAGTTTGTAGCGGTGATTATAACCATCGCTGTCCTGACTTATATTTTCTGGGCATTTTGGGCCTCGAAAGGTTCTGGCGATGCATTGGCCAATACCATTGCGGTACTTATTGTTACCTGTCCTTGCGCTTTGGCACTTGCGGCACCGGTTTCTTTATCGCTGGGCGCTGCGGGTTTGAGTAAATTTCATTTGCTGCCGTTGCGCATGTCATCCATCGAAAAGCTGAGTCATATCGATACGCTGGTTTTTGATAAAACCGGAACGCTGACTTCTGGTATACCAACGTTGGAGGAAATTATTCCCACGGCTGATCTATCAGCGGATGAGTGTCTCGGTATCGCAGCAGCCATGGAGCACGGTTCTCATCATCCTTTTGGAAAGGCGATTATTCATGCGGTCAGTGAAAAGTCTTCTTTCAGTCATTCATATATCGCTGGCAATATTGAGCACGTTTCAGGCTCGGGTGTTAAAGCTGAATTCAATCAATTGGAGACAGATAAACATGGTCCGTCAGGAAATTGGTTTTTAGGGAATATGTCTTTCACCAAGGTTGAGGAAGCATCGCTGGATAAAGCGCTAAAACATAATATTGAGCAATGGAGAAACCAGGGCAATTCAGTGCTGTATTTGAGCAATGAACAAGGCTTGCAAGCGGTGTTTAGAATTGTTGATCCATTGAGAGAAGGAATTGCTGAATTTCTTCAATCAGCTATCAAGTTAGGGATTAAAAAAACAGCGATTATCAGCGGTGATCATCAACAAAGTGTTAAGGCGATTGCCGAGCAACTGGGTATTACAGAAGCATACGGAAACCTAAGCCCTGAATATAAGTTGGAATGGCTGCAACAGCAGCGCCAGCTTTTTCCTGATTGCCAAATTATGATGTTTGGTGATGGTATCAATGATGCGCCTACTTTGGCTGCCACAGACGTTTCTATGACGTTTTCAAATGCGACCGATCTGGCAAAGAATCACAGTGATTTTATATTGCTGTCGAAAGGGTTTAAGCAACTTGCACCCGCTTTCAAGCTAATGAGAAAGACACGTAAAATCATATTACAAAATTTAGGCTGGGCGATTGCTTATAATATTATTGCCGTTCCGGCAGCTGTGATGGGATTCGTTACGCCATGGATGGCAGCAATTGGTATGTCTTTAAGTTCGTTATTGGTAGTGTTAAATTCATTAAGACTGAAATAGTTTTAAAAAAAGCATTAGCTCTGCATAAATTCCTATGATCACTTTAAACAACAACATGAGTCGAGATTTATCGTGACAAAAGCATTGCTGTTTAATGCTTACCCGTAGGGAAGGCGCAGCCGCATAAAAGTCACTTAAAGTAGGGGGGTGACCTTAGATTTGGTTTTTTATTTAGTGCTTTTATCCAATATCAATGAGTTCTTGGGAATGTCACTAAAACTGCCGCTTTCAATAGAATCAGGGTACTTGAATTGCAGTACTTTGAGTGACAAGAAAAGTAAAATAGAAAGAATCAGTCCCCAGCGAAAAACCGAATACGAATAACGCAACATGGCGTATTTAGTATTGGCCTCAAGGCCTAAACGATATAATTGATCGCTCATCTTTCTATAGATTTCATCCGGGTCTTTTAATAAATCAGACATGTGCTTGAGATACGTTTCTCTGGGTAAAGTGGCAAAGTCTTCGAAGATCAAAATATTAGATGACTGATTGTTAAAACGCGCTTCCGGTAACTTTACGTAGTTTCTTAAATCTCTAATTTTGGCTTTTCCTTTAATAACATCACGAAAGCAACAAAGTACGCGGGTATGTGCTGGCGCAGGTGCTGGAGATGCGGCAGATAAAGCAAAGTAAATTGAGATTGCCGAAGTGATAAGAAAGACGATCGCAGGCAGTAAGAAAATGGGTGTGCTCGCGTAAATGAATCCACCCGTAACCATCAGAATAGATACAATCACACCATTCAATGAAATCATAATATTAGCTTTGGTAGCGGCCAAAGAAAGCATATCAAGCTGTGCCCGATAGGCATTCCGGAACATGGTTTCTATACCCTTGGCAGAACCCGATGTTTTTTTGTTTTTGGATTTCTTTTTAAGCTTAGGTTTAGCTTCACTCGTAGTATCTGTTGCTACTACTTTGTCTGTTGTAACTGTCTTATCAACCATGCTCGTCTTATCTGATTCAGTCATGATTATTCATTTTTTTTCTTATCATCTGACTTGCTGGATGAATAAGGTAAATTTACATGACCGTAGCGAACGACATACACGGCAATTGTGAGTATTAATATAGTCAGGCCTATTTCTAATAAGTGCCACATTTCAAACGATTTAGAATCGAGAATTATGAATCGGGCTAGGGCGACTATGGCGATATAAATAGGATAACGAATGGGTAAGCGGTGTTCTTCATAATAAATTTGAACCATCGCTATAATTTCAAGATAGATAAATAATAACAACAGATCCTTGAGTTCAACTTTCATCTTGTCGATCATCACCATAACTTCCTGACCCACTGCAATTATGGTTGCAATGAGTATGATGAATAAGCCGACTTGCTCAACAAAATGTAAGAAAGAATGTACTTGTTTATTCGTATCCATGGCTGTTTTCCTTTACTTGCCGGATTGATAACAACGCGTATTGAATTTTACAAAAGCTAATAATACAGGATATATAATGATAAAAAATACCCTTAAACCAAGGAGTTAAATCATGGCTTAAGGGTATTAAGGAGGATAGAATAAAGACCTACCTTCTTTATCCTGTCTCGCATGATAGATTGAAGAGGTCGTGGGTGACTTAACGTATGTTAGTTTTTGCCCGAGCTATTTGCACATTAGTCTTTCAAGTTCAGGCAAGCTGACTTTCGCAACTACGGCTAGTTTCGCCTTATCAGGTACCCACAGGCATTTACTTTTACATTCAATCAGGCCTTGTTTGCGCAAGCTTTGAAATACACGGTTTACGTGAATTGAGGTTAGGCCGAGGGCATCCCCAATATCTTCCTGAGTGATAGGAAATTGCACGCATTTTTCTTCAGTTTTATTAAGAACGCGCTCTCTTAAATACAAGCTCAACAATAAATAAGCCACTTTGGCTTCGGCGGTGTGGCTGGCGATTGAGGTTAAAACAGTATGGCAACGCTCTGTAACCAGCTCAGTCATCGCGCTGATGGCAAAAGCTAATTCGGGTAATTCAGAAATGACCGTATGAAAACGATCAATGGGGAAAGCACAAAGCGTGACCTCTGATAAGGCAATAGCACTGTGGTCCAGTGTTTTATTTTTGCCCATTTTGTAACAGAGAAAATCACCGGGTAAGGCGAAACGTAGAATCTGGCGATTACCGTCTTCAAGATTTTTGAACAGACTTACCCAGCCGGAATAAATGGTAAATGCTTTATCTGATTCATCACCTTCGTGATAGAGATGCTCGCCTGCGGGGATTACAATTTGGTGGGATCTCAATTCACGAGCTTTGTTTAAATGATCGGTTTCCAGTTCACCAAATAATGCAGACTTACGTACCGCGCAATCCTGGCATTTAGGTAAATTCTGGGTTATCGATTTCATTTTTATTTAGGCGCTCGCAACGCAAAAATTAATCTATGTTTATAACTTATTATAGTAATGAGTATAGTTAAACAAATGAAATTTGCGCAATACCACTATAGATGTATGTCTTATTACTTAATTTTTATGGTCTGTTTGCGTGTTTTACAAAAAACGCTTAGTTCGAGGTTATCGGTTCAAGGGTCACCATTTTTTCCATTTGTGGCGCTAATTCTGAAGTAATGCCACTAATTTTTTCACCAAATAAAGTCCCCAGCATCGTCATATTCATAATCGAAATATATGTTTTTCCATCACTTTTTTCATAAAAGGCAATGCTACATGGCATCATCACTGAGAGTTGCTTAAGCTCATCATGAACCAGAATTTTAGCGGCGGCATCAGGGTCACACATGCCTATAACCTGATTAGGTCCAACATCAACTTTAACGACTTTAAGTAGGTTTTTTTGGAAGTTAATCTTCCAGGTCTTGGGGACTTTCCATCCCATGGACTTTGCGTTTTCTATGACTTTTTCAATACTTGCTTCAAAACCCAGAGGACTTTGGACTTCCTTAATCATGAATCCGGGCAACATTTTAGCGCCGATGAATGCTGCAAGTGCAGCTCCAACAATCATAGAGATTAGGATGGTTAAGAGTTTTGACATAAGATTAATCAATGGTTGCTATATAAAGTGATCGATCCTAACAGCTCTAAAATGGCAGTTCTTAATCTAGGTTAGTTTTTCTATCAATCCTTTTATGGGATAGATTTATCTTACTTTGTCGTTTGTTAGGGTGATTCTGATTTATTTAGTCTTAGCGGGCGCAAAATTGAAATACATTTTCTGGGGTACAAGATCGTAAGACCAGGGCAGTCCACTGACTTTCCAGCCACTGACGGTGCGTGTTCCTTTATCTTTTCCATCTTTAGCTCTTATACCTTCAAAGCCTTCAACCTGAGAATAGACTTCTTTGAAGCCAGCTTCATGCAATGCTTTCACTGCAAATGGGGCACGATTACCCGAAGCACACATAATAATCACGGGATGATCGGTGCTCATGTTTTTTGCCTTTAATACATTTTTAATGGCGGCAACAAAGTGTTTATTTTTAGGCATTTTAAAGGTGCCAAATTTACCTTTTTTCTTCATCTTCCATTGATTGGAATCGAAGCGGTAGGGAATGTTGGCATCAACGGTATCGGGGATTCCGGTGTAGTGTATTTCTGCTTCATTCCTGACATCCAGCAACAATACCGCTTCAGGATTACTGGTTTTCATCTCATAAGCTTCTTTCGCACTGAGATATAAATCATAAGGTGTGTGTTGCCATTTTTTTGTGAGTTTACTTTTATCGTAAGCGGCTGAAGGCATGCTAATGGTGATCAATAATAAAATGAAAAAGTATTTGTGCATGCTATATCAACACCTTGGTTAGTTTAAAAAAACAGCCCCAGCTCTGCATAAGTTCCTTAGGTCATTTTAAACAACCAAATAAAAAAGTCACTTAAAGTAGGGGGGTGACTTTGTTATATTTTAGATGGATCAGTTATCGCTTTTTTCCTGACAATCCAGGCAAAACGCCACTTCGGGGGTAATACTTAATCGTTGCGGGGAAATCTCATCACCGCAACGATCGCAATAACCATATTCATTGGTTGCGATTTTAGCCAGAGCAATCTTAATCTGGCGGATACTTTGCTGGGCTTGTTGCAAGGTATTATCGATAATCACCGCGCGATCTCTTTCTTCGGCAATTTCGCCGGCATCTCTACAATGTGGACGACGTATAAAATCCGCATCCGCTTGTGCAGTTTGTAGAATGGCTTGTTGCTCTAGCAGTTTTTTCTCAAGCGCTATTTTTGTATCCGAGGTTCGTGTCGCTTTATCGATTGCCATATAAGTTAGTCATATTTTTAGTCAAAATAATAATACTTACACATTTAATTCAGCGGCAAGCGTCGCGAATAAGCCTTTAATCTTTATCAGAACCGGATGATCTTTGACTTGATAATTCGGCGTATAATCATCCAGAGTTTGATGAATGAGTTGTGTTTCACCCTCGTTCTCGACGATCGCCAGCCGTAAAGGCAAATCCAGACTCATCATAATATCCGTCTGCATCAGCTTTGTACCAGACAGTGGGTTGCCGAAAATAATTGCTCGTGATGCAGGCATTTCAAGATCAACAGATTTAGCATTCGCTTGATGGTCGATATCGGCAAAAATGGTAAAACCTTTTTCTTTTAAGGAGTTTACTACGAGATCTGCAGCTTCTGCTACGCTGTGTTTAATGGTTGTTTTTTTCATCGTTATATATCCAGAATGAGTTAAATATCTTATTACAGTGAAGTGTCTTATTTCAGCTAAATGAGACTAGTGTAAATGTTTTTAACGTTTTATAGAGGTGTTTTATATTAGCACTATTGTTTATCAAATTTATTTCATCTTTTTGTAATCTAGCTGCGTATCAACTGTATTACGCGTTGATTATTAATTTGGATATGATGTGCTTGTAATTATCAATAGCCCCCAGCGTCATTGATATAGAAAAAATAGCCTATAAGTAGGGGGGTGACTTAACCATATTATTATTTCTTAGAAACATTTCTTGGAAATAGAGACTAGGAATAACAGACTAGAATAACAGGAGTGAACCATGAGTACAGAATTAGCAATACTAGCAGGTGGGTGTTTTTGGGGAATGCAGGATCTTATCCGTAAACGTCCAGGTGTTATCGCTACACGCGTTGGTTATACCGGCGGTGATGTAGAGAACGCGACTTACCGCAATCATGGAACACATGCAGAAGGTATTGAAATTGAATTTGATCCCGAAGTGATTAGTTATCGCACTCTATTGGAATTCTTCTTTCAGATTCACGATCCATCGACCTTAAATCAACAAGGTAATGATCGTGGCACATCCTATCGTTCGGGCATTTACTACACCAGCGATGAACAAAAAGCGGTGGCAGAACAGACTATTGCAGATGTGAATAACTCAGGAATATGGCCAGGTACGGTTGTTACAGAACTTAAGCCAGCGGGAGATTTCTGGGAGGCAGAAGCAGATCATCAGGATTATCTAGAGCGTTACCCGACTGGCTACACTTGCCATGCGATCAGACCAGATTGGAAATTACCAAGCTAGTCCTCTAATCGCTAGATGCTCTTTTTTCGCAGCGTAATTTAGACAAGTAGTTAGCCTCTTGGGTAACCTCGGCTAGCTACTTGTCTAACTAGGAAACTTACCTTTAATAGGGTAAGTCTAGTCTTTTAATACAGCGCTTAAATCAAGTTTTCCATCAGTCACTGGTGGACACCAAAAATAACTTCCAGTGACGGGTCTGGTGAAACTAAATAATCCATCAATAATGCCGTCGTCATTGCCAATCATACGGTGCATCAACGCTTCATAAGCATCGAAGGATTTTCCGAAAGCGACGAATACTAAGCCTTCTTCCGTTTCATTAGCCCACGGCATTGAACGTCTAATGACAAATGCTTCTGGCTCGAAATCTTCCTGTGCCGTGCGTTTTACATGTGCTGATTCTGGCGCGTCATCAAGCTCTTCATTGCTGACCTGATCTCTACCGAAGGTATGGTCTTGCTGCAGACGAGACATCCCCTGAAATGTATCCAGATCGTGTGTCCATTGTTGAACCGCAACAAAGCTCGACCCGTTTAAATTGGCTTGGTCTGATTCTAAGATTGCTGCTGCCAGTGCATCATCGCCTTGTGGGTTTTCAGTGCCATCTTCATAGCCTGATAAATCACGGAATTTATCGTATCTAAAGGCATCGGTTACTTTATCGAGTACAAAAGCTGGTGCCAGCGTGTTTCTTATCAAGCGGGCTTTGTGTAATAGATCACCACGATCTTCTCCACGAATCCAGCACCATAAAGCGTGAGGTGTGGTTGGGATTTCAATGCCCTTGCCGCTAAATTCAGGCATTTTTCTCATATTAGGAATTTCAGCATCGATGGCTAAAATTAATGACTGGCCTAAACCAACGACAATATTCTTTTCGACCGCAATATCGGCAAGCTCTTGTAAAACCTCTTTGGCGTTTGCGCCTGGTTTCAAACGATAGTATTGATAACGGGCAAGTAGAGGGATTTCATCGATAATACCAGTTTGATAAGTCATTCATTGCTCCATAATGCGTAAAACTAGATCATATCAAAAGCTAAAAATTAAAGCAGTGCTGATCGACTGTTTATAAGAGATAGATAATAAGAGAAGTGTAATGACAGAGAACTTTATAAAAAATTTACTTTCGGTTACTGTGATTAAAAAAAGTGACTGAGCTCTGCATAAGTTCCTTAGCTCATTTTAAACAACAAAATGAAAAGTCACTTAAAGTAGGGGGGTGTATAATAAATAAGCAGAGTTATCAAAATGCCCTACAGAATAATCTTTGCATGCAATTAATAGCCCGCTCATGACTATGATCAGATTGCTCTGAGCATTTATCTTGAATCGGTTGACTCTTGCTATTTAACTGTATAATTTTGACTGAAACACTACTAATAAAAGAGAAAATAGATGTTACTTCCAACTAACGATCTTGAAAAAGCATTACATAAAGCAGCTGCAGATCATAATGAAGCTCCTGCTTTTTACGAAGCACTTATGGAATCTAAAATATTCGTTTTGGGTAAACCAGAAGAGGAAGACACGGGTAACTTCACTTTAGAAGAAGAACAAGCCGTCATCATCCAGCATTGGGAGCGTGAAACGGACCAAAGCCCCGTTGTACCCTTCTTTACATCGTTACAGATGTTGCAACAGGCAATCGACACCGATGAGCCATATCTTGAATTAACAACGGTTGATTTGTTTCAGTTAACTATGGGTGCACCCTTGGTTTTGAATCCTAATTCTGAATTTGGCATGGAGTTTGATCCTGAAGATATCGCTGTGTTGCTGGATACCGATCTAATGCAGAATAATGAATTGACGCTGGATGAGCATACAGAAGTGCTACTGGGAGTGCCTGAGAATGTCTCTGATAGCTTTACAGGTGTTTTGACAGAATACTTCTCGCGTCAAAAAGAAGTGGAAGCTGCTTACCTGGGAACCATTCAAATTCCAGATGACGATGACAAAGAGCATTTAATGGTGGGTATTCAAGGTAAAGGTAAGTTCGATAAAATCATCGATACCGCTATCCAGAAAATATCATTACTTGAAGATGACATGATGTACGAGACTGTCGACTTCTATGTGGTAGATCAGGATGACCCAGATATCAGTCAGTTTATGGTTGAGAACATCGTGCCTTTCTATACGGCTGAAGCGAGAGTTATGCACTAATTTTTGATTCGATAAATAATCTAAGACCAGTTTAAACGCATAAAAAAAGCCCTTTATAAAAGGGCTTTTTTTATGCGTGAAATAAATGCTAAATCGTTATTCTTTGTCTTTCTTTTTGGCTTTCTCAGCTTTATCTGTAATCGCTCCGCCTACATCCTGAATATCTTTGCCAGCCCCGGCTATGGTGCTACAGGCATTTAACGTTAATAAACTAAATGCTGTGATAAGCGTCACTACTAATAATTTCTTCATATTTTTGGCCCTCTGTTTATCGTTTAGACAACTGCGTTTTAAATGAGTTTGGTATGAATTGCAAATCGTTATTTTTTAATTGTTTTCCTACGATGCTGATACTTGATTCAAGTGACACGTTTAAACATGACATTAGTGACATTTATGCCGTTAAATTGTCAGCATGTGACAGTGCTTTGGCATCTAAAATATAATATTGCGCGCAAATTATAATTAATTGTTTGTAATTAAAACAGTTACTTAGGTGTTTTTTTGAAAAGTTGGCATTGTGTTTGCATTATATTAGGCATAACAAAATGGATTAATAATAATTCAAACAGAAAACAAAGAAGCTTAATAAAGCTCGAATGGAATTTTTTAGCAAGCCCCTGAGGCGAAGAGTAGTTTAGTTAATAAATAAAAATAAAATAACTACCAGTCTCTACCCCGTACCTCTCTGCTTTCCCCGGCAGAGGGGTACAACTTTATTTGGCCTATGCGTTTTTCTGCATAAGCGTTCATCCAGTCAAAATACATTTCCCCAAACGTACAAAACCTGACAAACATTTCAGTAAGATATTTAAAAAAACTTAATTAATTTATAAGACGCTAGTTCAGTTAACTTAGCAAGGTAATCCTGAGGTGTAGAGTATCTGTCTTAATTTTAATTATTATCTTAACTTGGAAGAATCATAGCAACTCAATCAGAAATTTGCCAACACCAAAAAGATAGTGCGTGCGATCTAGGCTATAAAGTGTCGATTTGAAATGAACGGTCAAAAATCATCGACCGAATAAATCAGAATCTACATAAGTAATGATTATGACTTATGTAGATTCTTCAAAACAGCGTTAGAAATTTCTTCTCTAATTAAAGTCTAGACAGATCGGCAACGTCTAAAAACAAATTACGTAACTGCGATAACAACGCTAATCGGTTTTTCTTTAGCGCTTCGTTATCATCCATAACCATAATGTTGTCGAAGAAGTTATCGACGTCTTCGCGCAATACCGCAAGCGATGACAGTGCTTCTGAGTAATCACCATTGGCAAATAATGGCTGTACGATCATTTGCTGTGCGCTGATAGCATCAAACAATGCCTTTTCCTGCGGTTCGTTGAGTAATGACTGATCGACTTCAGCAGGTATCTCTGTTTCAACTTTCTTCAAGATGTTACTGATACGTTTGTTTGCCGCAGCCAACGATTCTGATTCTGGCATTTTCGCAAATTCAGCAACTGCTTTAACGCGCTGATCAAAATCTAATGGATGACTTGGGCTCAAGCTGGCAACCGCGTTTACTGTATCGGCGCTAATCCCCTGATCCTGATAATACGCTTTCAAACGCTCCATGATGAAGGCAAAGGTATCGTCAATTGCTAGTGTTGCATCGACTTTATCCGACAGGCCTTTAGCCGCTTCAGTCAGCATCGATTTCAGGTCTAGATTTAGATCACCTTCGATAATGATTCTAAGCAAACCCAACGCCGCACGACGTAAAGAGAACGGATCTTTACTGCCCGTTGGCTTCATGTCGATAGCGAATATACCCATCAATGTATCTGTTCTATCGGCCAGTGACAGCACTTTGCCGACTTCGCCTGCTGGAATCACATCTCCCGCGAAACCGGGCTGGTATTGCTCCTGCATTGCCGCAGCCACGCCAGCATCTTCACCATCGTGTTTTGCATAGTAGCTGCCCATAATGCCTTGAAGTTCAGCGAATTCCTGAACCATATTGCTGAGTAGATCACATTTAGATAATTCAGCAGCGCGCATTGCTAGTTGCTGATCAGTACCGATTTCTCCAGCGATATAGCCCGCAAGTTTAGAGACACGATCGGTTTTTTCATAAAGCGTTCCCAATTTTTGCTGGAACACGATTTTCTTGGTCGCATCTCTGCGTGATTCAAGTTTTACTTTTAAGTCCTGATCCCAGAAGAATTTAGCATCTGCAAAACGGGGACGTATGACACGCTCATTACCCTGACTAACCGCAGCTGGATTCGAGCTTTTGATATTACTGGTTGTTATAAAGTAAGGCATCAATGTGCCGTTACTATCAACCACAGGGAAGTATTTCTGATGATCTTGCATGCTGGTGATCAAACATTCCTGAGGCACTTCCAAGAACTCTTCGCCAAAGCTGCCGCTGACTGCAATAGGTAATTCGATCAAAGCCGTGACTTCGTCGAGTAATCCATCTTCAATATGCGCGACACCCCCCAACTTTTGAGCACTTTCTTCGGCTTGTTTACGCACTTCAGCGCGACGATCTTCGAACGACGCAATCACATAACCTTCATCGTGTAACTGTTGCGCGTAGCTTTCGGCAGAATTAATCGTAATAGCTTCAGGGTGATGGAAACGATGGCCGAAGGTTTGCTTGCCTGATTGAATGCCAAGCACTTCACCGTTGATAACATCGCTACCGAGCATCATCACAATCCAGTGTACCGGACGAACGAATTCGATATCACTACTACCCCAACGCATACGCTTTGGAATAGGCAGTTTAGCCAGTGATTTACTGACGATTTCTGGTACTAATTCGCTGGTTGTTTTGCCCGCAACATCTTGGCGGAATACTAGCCAGATGCCTTTAGGTGTTTCAATCTCTTCTAGGTCATGTGGGCTGATGCCACAAGATCGTGCGAAACCTTCAACGGCTTTAGTCGGGTTGCCATCGGCATCGAATGCGGCTTTTTTCGCAGGGCCTTTGCGTTCAACCGATTGATCTTCCTGTTTAACCGGAATATTTTTTAGTAATACCGCTAGACGTCTAGGCGCAGCATAGGAAATTACTTCGCTAGCTTCTAAAGAGGCTTCTTTTAGACCAGCAACTACGCCAGAAGTGAATGCTTCTGATAATTTTTTCAGTGCTTTTGGAGGAAGTTCTTCAGTACCGATTTCAATCAGTAGATTTGCTGTATCTGACATTACGCGCCCTCCTTTTGTTCGACATCGTTTGCAGCATCTGAATCAGGTTTGTCTTTCACCAGAGGGAAACCTAATGCCTCACGAGACGCATAATAAGCTTCTGCAATAGCACGTGATAATGATCTAACGCGCAGCATATAACGCTGACGCTCTGTTACCGAAATCGCATTACGAGAATCCAGTAGATTAAACGCGTGCGAAGCCGTTAGCATTTGTTCGTATGCCGGTAATGGCAATCCTTTTTCGATAAGTACCTGACTTTCTTTTTCTGCCGCGTCAAAGTGATGGAATAACTCTTCAACATTTGCCACTTCAAAGTTGTAGGTTGATTGCTCAACTTCATTACGATGATAAACATCACCATAAGTGACTTTGTTACCAGCAGGATCGATCGTCCAAACCAAATCGTAAACCACTTCAACATCCTGCAAATACATCGCAAGGCGTTCTAAACCGTAAGCAATCTCGCCCGTAACTGGCTTACAATCCAAACCACCGAGCTGTTGGAAGTAGGTGAACTGAGTCACCTCCATACCATTTAGCCAAACTTCCCAGCCTAAACCCCAAGCGCCAAGTGTGGGTGATTCCCAGTTGTCTTCAACGAAACGAATATCGTGCTCTAGCGGATCGAAGCCTAATGCTTTTAAAGAACCCAGATATAAATCCTGAATCTCTAGTGGAGATGGCTTCATCAATACCTGAAATTGGTAATAGCGTTGCAGGCGGTTTGGGTTTTCACCATAGCGACCATCAGTAGGGCGTCGCGAAGGTTGAACGAACGCTGCATTCCATGGCTCAGGGCCAATCGCACGTAAAAACGTATTTGGGTTATCAGTGCCCGCACCCATCGGCATATCGTAAGGCTGTAAAATCGCACAGCCTTGCTTTGCCCAGTAATCCTGTAGGGCAAAAATTAAACCTTGGAATGTTGATGTGTCGTACTGTTGTATATTTTGCTGCGACATGTTCTACGAACGCCTATAAGTAGTGATTATTTAAAGGCGGAAAGTATACTGTAATAGCGCGATGACTTGCACTACCAAATCATAGTGTAATTTGATTGGTTCATAGATTAAACGCAGCCCTTCACCCTTAACACCTCATTCTGTTTTTGCTCAATTAAGTAATAGTCTCTCTATAGCAGGAACTGGGTTGCCTTTACCAAGACTATAGATACTTAAATCAGATCCACTAACATTAAGTATTTCAGTAATGGTGAGTCGTTTGGCTTAGTTATAAAGAGGCTTCATAGCCTTGTAATACATTTACCATATTTATGCCAAGTGCTTCTACGTTATACCCACCTTCCATCACGAATAGTGTGGGGATGCCTAAGTCGGCAATGTCTGCGCCCATGACCAGATAATCCGGAGTTTTTAACTTAAAAGAGCTGATCGGGTCATCTTCAAATGTGTCTACGCCTAAAGAAACAATTAATACTTCAGCTCCAAACTCATTAATTGCAGAAAGACTGGATTTTAACGCTTCTCTCCATACCGCGAATGTTGTGCCATTGCTTAATGGAAAATTCAAATTAAAACCTTCACCGATCCCTTCACCTTGTTCTGATGCATGTCCCCAAAAGTATGGAAAGTTATCCATTGGATCACCATGGATGGAAGCAAAAAACACATCATCACGATCATAGAATATATCCTGAGTGCCATTCCCGTGATGAAAATCGACATCCAGCACAGCCACTTTAGCAATACCTTGATCGCGGCAATATTGTGCAGTAATGGCGGCATTATTTAAGAACGAATAGCCACCGTAAGAAGCTTTTGCGGCATGGTGCCCTGGTGGTCGACCTAGTGAAAATGCTCTGGCCTTATTACCACTTTTTACTGATTTGCAAATTAGAGAAGCACCCGTTAATGCAGATTGTGCAGCAGCCAACGCGGCAGTCCAGGTACCTTCTGTAATATTGCTGTCGGTACCTTGAGCGTAATAACCTACCTTTCCTTTAATATGTTGAGGTAAAATATCGGATGCTTTTCCAGCAGGCCAACACAATGGAATTATCTCTCCCTTAAATCCAGCTTCTATCCATTGCTGCCAAGCTGTTTGTAAAAACTGGATATACCCAGAATCATGCACAGCTAAAAGAGGTTCTATGCCAAACTCGTCTGGTGAAATAATTTCATCTAAACCAACAGTTCTAGCACGTTCTAAAACGTGTTCAGCGCGTGAAGGATTTTCAAAAGAAGGAACTAAGTCACCGCCTGCTAACTCTAGCTTTGGACTTTGATGATAATGTTTGTCTGAATAAATAATTTTCACGATACAACTCCCTGTTTTTTATTATCTGTGCTGATCACTGATGAATCTGGGTTTGTAATATTTATAGGTTAATTTTAGTCATACTAAAGTTAGCGCGGCGTAAGATGAATTCCGGCAAGTGTGCATCTAACAGATCCACCTGCTAATTCTATACTGGGAATATCCAACCCTAAGATGTTTACAGATTGCTCAATTATATTGATTTGTTCGGTAGTTAGCGCGGCTAATGCCCTAGACGATAATGCAAGAATATTTTGCTCTGCGCCATGTAATTCTATTGCGTTGCCGGCGAAATCTGCAATTTGTGAAGGACTTAAATCAATCACCGTGCGGCCTGAAGCTTCAAAGCGTTTGACGATTTCATTCCGGCGCTGCAGGTTTTTTATCATGTCCAGGCTGATCATTACAAACGATGTAGCGATACACATTAATACATTGGTGTGATAAACGGGGACACCATTTTCATCTTCGGCTTCAAATACCATCGGTTCATAATTAAAGTGAGTACAAAACCGTTCCAGTGCAATTGGATCAGTACGATTCGATTTGACCGCATAAGCGACTCGATCTATATGGTCCAGAACCATAGCTCCTGTGCCTTCAAGGAATAATCCGTCAGGTTCTAGTCCTGAATAATCAATAACATCCTGTACCCTATAGCTGCTTTTCAGCATGTTAATTACATCTGGGCGGCGCTCTTTACGACGTGCCTCAGAGAACATTGGGTACAGTGCTATGTGTCCACCTGAATGTGTTGAAAACCAGTTATTGGGGAAAACGGAATCTGGTGTATCGGTCCCCTCGTCTTCAAATATATGAACGCGAATACCAGCCTCTTCTAAAAGCTTCGCTGCAACGGTTAGCTCTTGAAAAGCTAACCGTGCAAGTTTGGTTTGATCCATAGCGACAGTATCTTGTTGATATACATTATCACCAGCGGTTTCCGGATTAACTCTAAAATGGTGAGGCCGAATCATCACGACCGCAGCAGGAGCTTGAATACTTGATGTAGACATTTTAGGCAGCTACTTTAGACATAGCACCAGAACGGCGAACCATACCAAAAAGATCGCGTGGCTCATCAGGGTCGGCAATCATGTCGAGATTTTCATACATGCCAGTCATTCCCGGGCGATCCAACATATCACGGATATAACGTAACGCCGAAAAATCTTCTGTGGCGAAGCCAACACTGTCGAACAATGTGACTTCCTCATCATTTTTACGGCCTACTAGTTCACCGCGAATCACCCGCCACATTTCATTCACTGGGTAATCAGCATCTAATTGCTGCAACTCACCTTCGATACGTGTTTGTGGTGGGTACTCGACAAAAAGGCTAGAGCGTAAAACGAGTGCTTTTTCCAACTCTGTTTTGCCAGGGCAATCACCACCCACAGCATTTATATGAACACCCGCTTCGACCATATCATCAGTCAGGATTGTGGCATTTTGTTTGTCTGCAGTAGCGGTTGTAATGATATCTGCGCCCTTGGCTGCTTCACGAGCTGAGTTGCAAGTAACGATCTCAAAGCCGTAACCTTGCATATTGCCTATAAATTTTTCAGTAGCGACAGGATCAATATCGTAAAGTCTTAATTGATCAATACCCAGCATGGTTTTGAACGCCAGTGCCTGAAATTCAGATTGTGCGCCATTTCCAATGAGCGCCATGCAGCGTGAATTTTTACGAGCAAGGTATCTGGCCGCTACCACTGAAGTGGCAGCGGTGCGCAATGCTGTCAAGATAGTCATCTCTGAGAATAAAATAGGGTAACCGGTATACACTTTTGATAGTACGCCAAACGCTGTTACAGTTTGTAAGCCCTCTTTCATGTTCTTAGGGTGGCCATTTACATATTTGAATCCATAATGTTCACCATCGCTAGTTGGCATTAATTCAATAACACCTTCATCAGAATGTGCCGCAACGCGAGGGGTTTTATCAAATAACTCCCAGCGTTTGAAGTCCTCTTCAATATACGCAGCCATTCCTTCAAGCATGTTTTCCATGCCAAGACGTCCAACTATTTTCATCATGTGATCAACACTAACAAAAGGGACAATATTCAAATCTTTATTAAGTTGTAATTCGTTGTCAGACATTTTAATGCTCTCCAATTTCTTTCAAGTAGGGATAGTTCTTCGGTATAGAAAAAGTATAAAGAAAAGAAATTTCAATCAAAATAGCAAAAGTATACAAATATTTAGCAATGAATTATCATAGTGCTAGCTGTTATTGTACAAAATGACAATTTAGTGAGAAATATGACACCAACAAATACACATACTTATGACAACCTTGATAGAGAACTTATTTCTTTGCTGCGCAAGGATGGTCGAG
Source organism: uncultured Cocleimonas sp. (assembly GCF_947495625.1). Lineage (GTDB taxonomy): Bacteria > Pseudomonadota > Gammaproteobacteria > Thiotrichales > Thiotrichaceae > Cocleimonas. The sequence continues at coordinate 16,211 of NZ_CANLZW010000027.1, read as the reverse complement.
CTTCGTTAACGCATCTGGCGGAAAAACTGAAAGTATCTCGTGGAACCGTGCAAAATAGATTGGATAGATTACAGGCCTCAGGAGTATTGTTGGGGTTTACCGTAAGAATAAGGGAAGACCAAGGTCTAGATACTATCCGCGCGATCATGATGATTGAGGTGGTTGGTAAGTCAGCATCTCAAGTTATTCGAGAATTAAGAGGATTTCCGGAGTTGGTGGCTTTGCACTCGACGAATGGTGCTTGGGATTTGGTGGCAGAGATACAAACCTCCAGCTTGGCCGAATTTGATCGTGTACTAGGTAGTGTGCGTATCATTGATGGCGTACTAAATAGTGAAACGAGTATATTACTGACTACAGTATAGAAAGGTTCTGAAGAGATTAGGGTGTTTGTTATTAGGCAAAACCCTAATACTCAGTGGTCACTTTTAAAGTACAGTTGAAGTATTATGCAACTCTATATGGGACTATGTTCGATGACTGCTATTAAGTGCTATTAAGTGCCACCGAAAATTCCAGTCTTGATCTGAAATTCTTTAATCTGGCATCATCGAATCTGGCATTCTCACCGCAATCACAGATCCCTTTGCGCAAGGTTTGCCATCTGCAGAAACCACGATATCCACAATTACTTTCTTTTCCTTGAGTTCACGAATAGTTCCGCGTGCTTCTAATTCAACCCCCATTGGTGTCGGTGCGAGGAAATCCACATTCAAATTAGCCGTCACAAAACGCAAAGCAGGTTCGCCTTCGCTGCCGTATTCTTTGGTTGCCGCAGCCGATGCAGAGCCGGTGCCGTGACAATCAATAATAGATGCTAACAAGCCACCATAGACAAAATTAGGAATCGCAGTGTGTTCAGGGCGTGGATTGTATCTAGCGATAGTCTCATCACCATCCCAATAACTTTTTAGTTGTAAACCGTGATCATTATTACTGCCGCAACCATAACAATGTTTGAGTGGCTCTGGGTATGCATCTTGAAAAGCTGTATCTGTCATTTTTACCTCGTCTTTTGTATATGAATTATATTTTTTTGAGAAAGAGTAACATTAAATTTCATTTATCTTACATAACTATTTCCTCAGATGAACTACACTCAGAGGTTAAATTAAATTCAACTTCTCTACCTATTTATCTAATAAAAAAGAGCGTAAAGGTAGGGGGTGTGGTTTCTAATCTAAAACGCATTGCACGTTATAACAAAAAAAGGAGCAAGCATGATTTACGAAGGCAAATGCCTAACCGTTAAACTAAATACCGATGGAATAGCAGAGCTAAATTTTGATCTGCAAGATTCGTCGGTTAATAAACTAAATCTCGCCACCATTTCTGAAGTGATCGAAGCGGTTGCCACTATTACGGCGAAAGCATCTGAAATCAAAGGCTTACTGTTTACCAGTAGTAAAAGAGACTTTATTGTCGGCGCAGATATCTTTGAATTCCTAGGTTGGTTCGCCCTGCCAGATGAAGATTTCGAACAGCGCTTGCTCGATATACAAAAAGCATTCGCAGAGATTGAAGACTTACCGTTCCCAACAGTCTGTGCCATTAATGGCGTAGCATTAGGTGGTGGGTTTGAATTACCACTATCAACAGACTATCGCGTAATCACCACTAAATCCAAAGTCGGTCTGCCAGAAATTAGTTTGGGCATATTCCCGGGCTGGGGTGGCAGTTTCCGCCTGCCGCGTTTGATTGGTTTGGATAATGCACTGGAATGGATTGCGACAGGTAAGCCACAACGCCCTGATGATGCACTGAAAAAAGGGGCGGTTGATGCCGTTGTAGAGCCTGATCAGTTACATGATGCAGCGATGACCTTATTGAAACGATGCATTGATGGTTCGATGGATTATGAAGCGCGTCGCGAAGAAAAACGTAACGGTATAAAACTGAATAAAATCGAACAACTCATGTCATTCGAAACAGCGAGAGGCATGATTCTGGCAAAAGCAGGACCCCATTATCCTGCACCAAAAATTGCACTAGATGCGATGCAAACTCACGCCAATATGCATCGTGACGAAGCGATGGTTGTCGAAGTTAAAGGCTTTGTTAAAGCAGCCAAAACCGAAGTTGCGGCGAATCTGGTTGGTTTATTCCTGAATGATCAGGCGTTGAATCGCCAGGCGAGAAAACTCACAAAAACTGCGGCAAAAATTGAATCCGCAGCTGTCTTGGGTGCAGGCGTTATGGGTGGCGGTATCGCTTACCAAAGTGCGCTGAAAGGCACGCCGATTATCATGAAAGACATCAACAACGAAGCCCTGGAATTAGGCATGAAAGAAGCGAAAAAGCTTCTGGCTAAACGTGTGGGTCGCGGCATTATGACGACTGACGTGATGGCAGATACGCTAGCTCGCATCAATACAACGCTGACTTATGGTGATGTAGCGAATACCGATATCGTGGTTGAAGCCGTTGTCGAAAACGTAAAAATCAAGAAAATGGTACTCGCAGAGCTGGAAGATATCGTCGATGAAGATACCGTTCTCGCATCAAACACTTCCACTATCTCCATTACAGAACTTGCAACAGCAACGAAAAAACCAGAACGCGTTTGTGGCATGCACTTTTTCAACCCTGTGCCGTTAATGCCGTTGGTTGAAATCATCCGTGGCGAAAAAACCTCTGATGAAACCATCGCAACAACAGTCGCGTATGCATTGGCGATTGGTAAAAAGCCGATTGTGGTTAATGACTGCCCGGGCTTCATGGTAAACCGCGTATTATTCCCGTATTTAAATGCGTTTGAAAAACTGGTTAGCGATGGTGCAGACTTTATGCATATCGATAAAGTCATGGAACGTTTCGGTTGGCCAATGGGTCCTGCGTATTTGCTGGATGTTGTGGGACTGGATGTTGCTTGTCATGGTTCTGCGGTAATGGCAGAAGGTTTCCCCGATCGCATGAAAATCGATTTTGAAGCTGCCACAGAAGAAATGTACAAACTAGGTCGCTTAGGTCAAAAATCTGGCAGTGGTTACTATCAATACGAACCTGATAAACGTGGTAAACCGAAAAAGAAAGTGGATAAAGAGGCGATTGCGCTGGTAGCAAAGTCCTCCACCAACAAACGTGCCGCAGATGACTTCAGCGATGAAGAAATCACCGAACGCATGATGCTGTCATTGTGTTTAGAAGTGGTTCGTTGTCTTGAAGATAAGATTGTTGATTCACCAGAAGCGGCAGACATGAGCTTGATCTGGGGTATCGGCTTCCCACCATTCAGAGGAGGTGCGTTGCGCTATATCGATTCGATCGGAACCGCAGAGTTTGTCGCAATGGCAAATAAATATTCTGATTTAGGTGCGGCTTACGAAGTACCAAAACTATTGGCCGATATGGCTGTTAATAATGTCCAGTTCTTTGGAGGTGAAGCATGAGTACTTTGAGTAATAAATGTAATCCGAGAGATGCCGTAATCGTCGATTGCGTTAGAACGCCAATGGGCAAATCTAAAAACGGTATATATAAAGTCACACGCGCCGAAACGCTATCCGCGCATTTGGTTGAAGCCTTATTCGATCGCAATGAAAACCTCAATCCGGCAAAAGTAGATGATGTGATCTGGGGCTGTGTTTATCAAACCATGGAACAAGGTTTAAATATTGCCAGAACCATGGCCTTGTTAACGCGTTTGCCTCATGAAGTACCGGCGCAAACAGTCAATCGTCTTTGTGGCTCATCAATGCAGGCATTACAAACAGCGGCTCAAAGCATTATGTCAGGGCAGGGTGATTGTTACATTATTGGCGGCGTAGAGCACATGGGTCATGTACCGATGAATCACGGTATCGATATCAATCCCGGTTTTGCAAAGCACGCAGCAATGGCATCGAATATGATGGGCATGACCGCTGAAATGCTGGCAGTACAACACGGTATCACGCGCGAAGCACAAGATGAGTTTGGCGCAAGATCGCACAGGCTCGCACAGCAAGCCACGCTTGACGGGAAATTCGCCAATGAAATCGTCCCAACACCAGGCCACGATGCTTTAGGCGTACCGATGATGGCTAATACTGATGAAGTCATTCGTCCAGAAACCACAGTAGAAACACTTTCTGCACTACGCCCAGTGTTTAATCCCAAAGGCGGAACGGTTACGGCAGGAACATCTTCCGCATTATCCGATGGCGCATCAGCAATGGTGATTATGTCGGCAGAAGCAGCACAAGCGGCTGGGCTAACGCCAATCGCACGCGTTGTTTCAATGGGATTAGCAGGAGTTGATCCAGCTATTATGGGTTACGGCCCAGTACCAGCCTCGCTCAAAGCACTAAAAAGAGCAGGTTTAACGGTAGCGGATATTGACGTGTTCGAACTCAATGAAGCATTCGCCGCGCAATCACTGCCAGTCCTGAAAGACTTAGGCATTATGGATGTGATGGACGAGAAGGTGAATCTCCACGGTGGCGCAATTGCACTCGGGCATCCACTGGGTTGTTCTGGTTCAAGAATCTCCACAACCTTGATGAATGTCATGCAGCAGAAAGACGCAACCTTTGGCTTAGCGACAATGTGTATTGGTCATGGTCAGGGTATTGCGACGGTCTTTGAAAGGGTTTAGTTAATCATTTAGCATTAATTTGACACCCCCCTACTTTAGGGCACTTTTTTAAAAAAGTGCCCTAAAGTAGGGGGGTGTCTTATATTTCATGGTTTTTCTAGTACTCATCATGCCGTTTGACCCACGCCTGAGTATATTCAAGGTCTTTTTCATTTCGCCCAATGGGTGTCAAATCTAGGTAATGATAAGCGCCATTTAACATGTCTAGTCCTCGTCCATACGTGGAATAACTATGATAGATATCGCCGTCTTGCTTAATGAAAACACTTATTCCCGGCATTTCTCCTTCTGGTGTCCAGTCGCTATAGTTATAACCTCCATCATTTTCCTCATCATAGAAGCTCACGCCAAAATCTGTACCGAACTCAAGGTCTGTTGAAGATACCCAGTTGAAGTTCCAGCCAAGGCGTTTTTTATATTTAAGTAAAGCGTCTAATGGCGCGTTTGATGTCACGGCAAAAGATGTATTTCTAGCAGCTAGATGAGTATCTATTCCGTCGAAATTATCTGCCCAGAAAGAACAGCTCGGGCAACCTTGTTCCCAATCAGCACCATACATAAAATGGTAAATAATGAGTTGCTGGTGATCGCCGAATAACTCACTCAAAGTCTGTCTGCCACTTTCAGCGTTAAATTGATAATCTTTTTCGATTTTCACCATCGGTAGATTGCGACGCTCTTCGCTTAACTTTTCGCGGGCGTAAGTGAATTCTTTTTCCTTAATCAGGAAGTCTTTTCGGGCTTTTAGCCATTCTTCACGAGTAACACTGTTAATTTTATTCATGATCGAATCCTTTAATGATCCGAGCAACTCGGGGTCTGATGCTCTTTGTTTTTCAATTGTGCTCTTAGTTTACCGATATGCTCATCCCAGCCATCATCGAGAGCCATTAATAAGTTTAGTGGGTTTTCAGTAATGTCGCCGACACCTTCATGTGTGAGGGTAAGTAATGTTCCGCCATAGGCTTCTTCCAGTTGCCAGGTCACGGTGGTGCTAACGCCTTCAAGTGGAAATATATTGAAGGTATAGACGAGTTTTGAAACGGGTTGCCATTCGAGAACACTACCCCAGATCATCGCTGTTTCACCGTCATCATCTTCGGCATCAAATAACTCGTAATCCTGGTTTTCCTCTAAGTCTTCACGGGCAGGGTGATACCAATGACCGAGCTTGTCTGCTTCCGTTAGGAAGGCCCAAAGTGTTTCTCGAGGTGCAGCAAAAAAAGCTGTTTTATGAAGTGTGCTTTTACTCATTGTTTTTTCCTTCTATTTATTTTTGACATCATCTTTTTCGGTATAGTTCGCAACTGCGGTTTGTAAGTTATTGAGTTTCTGATCCCAGAACTTATTAAAGTAATCCATCCATTCAGTGATTGTTTGTAAACCTTCAGGTTTTAGTGAGTTGATTCGTTCTCGTCCATTTTTCTGAATGTTTATAAGGTTTCCCTGTTGCAAAATCGTTAAATGCTTTTTTACCGCTGCACGAGTCATATCAAAGTGCTCAGAAACTTCTTTGATGGTCATATCCTGTTTGCTTAAATGCATCAAAATCTCACGTCGAGAAGGATCGGCAAGTGCTTTAAAAGATTGTTGTAAGTTGTCAGTCATATTCTTAATGTAATACCAAATGGTACTATAATATATGATACCTTTTGGTATCTTGTCAATAGTGCCTTGTTAAATGTGAAGGTCACCCCCTACCTTTGAATGATATTACGTTTTTGTTTTTTGAAAACGTAAATAGAATTTATGCTTTGCGAAGCACTTTTTCTATGGGTTAATAATTCGTTTAAACTAGCGCTCATGTTTCTTTCTCGATTATTAAAAATCACCCAGTGGTTAACCTTCTTATTCTTATTATGGATATTATTTCTTGGTTTTCAGATAGCTACGTTTCCATTGGGGAAGCTGACTGATAAAGCCGATGTAGCGATAGTTTTAGGTGCGGCGGTAAATGCTGATAAGCCTTCTCCCGTATTTAAGGAGCGCATTAATCACGCGATAAACTTATATCAGGCAGGGAATATCCAGAAAATAATTTTCACCGGTGGATTGGGTGAAGGTGAAACAGTCGCCGAATCGTTAGTCGCTAAAAAATATGCAATGAGCTTAGGTATTCCGGAAACAGATATATTGACGGAAATCGAATCTGACACCACACGGGATAATTTACTTGAGGCGCAACAGTTATTAATAACAACCGGGTTAGCCAGTACTTTGATCGTCAGTGACCCGTTGCATAGCAAACGCGCCATGATGATGGCGAAAGACATTGGCTTGGTTGAGGTTAAGCCCTCTGCTACACCCACCACTCGCTATCAAAGTCTGAAGACTAAAGTCCCGTTTTTACTGCGAGAAGTCTATTTTTATCTACATTACTTGGTTTTTAATGAGTAAATGTGACAAATAGGGGTAACGCTGTAATAATCCCGCGTTTTATGCACTATATTTATTGATATGTCAGAACAACGCAAAGCAGTATCACTCATTTCTGGTGGTCTAGATTCTTTATTAGCGACCAAAGCTATGATTGAACAGGGTATTCATGTTGAAGGGGTAAATTTCTTCACCGGGTTTTGTGTGGAAGGGCATACTCATGCTATCCGCAAGAAGAAGACCTCGAAGCCAAAAAGAAACAATGCGTTATGGGTGGCAGAACAATTAGGTATAAAACTGCATATCGTTGACATTGTGGAAGAATACAAAGATGTTGTGATCAATCCCAAGCACGGTTATGGCGCGCATATTAACCCTTGTCTGGATTGTAAGATCTTCATGGTTAAAAAAGCCCATGAATGGATTAAAGAAAACGACTTTGACTTTATCATAACGGGTGAAGTCATGGGGCAACGCCCGATGTCTCAGCGCAAACAAACTATGCCTATTATCGCTAATGAGTCTGGTGCTGATGAATTATTGCTGCGTCCTCTGTGTGCAAAAAATCTACCACTAACTAAGCCAGAAAAAGAAGGATGGGTAGACCGCGAACAACTCTTCGGCTTCTCCGGACGTAATCGTAAACCACAAATTGCACTTGCTCAAACATGGAAGCTTGATGATTACGCACAACCAGCGGGTGGTTGTTGTTTCCTTACGGATCCAAACTATTCTAAAAAGATGAAGGATTTATTAGGGCATCGTGCAGAAGGCAAGACCTATGAGCTTGATGATGTGATGATGCTTAAGATTGGTCGTCATTTCCGTCCGCGTGATAATTTTAAAATCATCATAGCGCGTGAAGAAGGCGAATCTCGCTTCTTGCAAGGTTATAAAAAGCAGTTCACTTACCTTTCTACATTAAGCCATGGTGGCCCATTAACGTTAATTGATGGTAGTGATATTTCTGCGGAAGATATCCATTTAGCTGCGTCTATTGCGGCACGATATGGAAAAGGCAAAGATGCTGAAGAAGTTACATTTGGTGTGGGCTTGATAGGTGAAGAAGAAAGAGAGTTTAAAGTGAAGCCATTGAAAGATAATGAAATCAATAAAGAGTGGATGCTTTAGTCTGGAAAATCATAAACTGGCAACGTTAGTCTTGTTCGATGATTAATCTTTGAGTTATTTAAAGAATAACCTTATGATCAAATTTTCATAGCCTTATTCTAGCCAGTAATTCATCACGTTAGTAATTCGACAAATATGGGTGTTATTTTTTGACATTTGCTAATTTCATTTTAGTTATTTTCCTGCTGTTATCGCTTTTGGTTTTTGCCGTTTTAGTGATGCTAATGCGACAAATCAAGAAGGATGGTCGCTTACCTCCGGATAAAATGTCTACACTTGCGGGGATTTTATTCATCCCCAGCATCATTATTTTCGCGCTTATCTTTAAAGGGATATCAAGCTGGCGTGCGGATATTCAGCAAGAAAATAATCAAATCAAATTAGAGTCTTTCGTGACGAGTGTTTACGAGCCACTTACCAAATCTAGACATTCTTTATTGAATAAGCTTTCCTCAATGAATGGTTTGATTCGTAATGTGGAAAACATGGAGATTGAACACCCCAATCATGCGGATGTTATCAGGCATGTCAAAGATCAATGGGGTGTTGCCTATAAAAATCTTCATCAGGCCTATCTTGAATCCGATAAGGAAGTTAGGCGCGCGTGGATTGCGCACAATACGATGGATAGTCAGGATGTGCTGGTTAAGTTTTCCAAGCAGGCGGTTCAGATAGAATCCCAGCTAAAAAAAGCAGAACAAAACTATCAGGCGCATATTTATAGTGTGCAGGATGTGATGGTTAAAAGTCTCGATCAGTCGCGAAAGTTATTAGATGCGAATAGAAATCCGCCAAAATCCAAAAAACAAATGGCCTTGAATGAAGCCCTACGCGAGAGCATAAAACCGTTCAATAATTTTGCTATCAGTGAGTTGATGAATTTTTTGGCGACCCTGGATGAACGTCTTAAAAATGAAGTAGAAACGCTTCAACAGTTGATTCGTTTGTCTGCACAACAGGAAGCAATATTGAAGGATCATTTGTACAAAAACCGTGATCTCGAAAAGCCATTGACTAAAATTATCAGTGACTGGAAAGCACTGGAAGATTCCAGTAATGACAGTCTCGAACAGATTCTGTTTGCGCTAGAGGCTGAATACGTTGCGGTAAAATTAGGTTTATCAATTGAAAGCCCAGCGATAAAGGCGATGCATAAGAGTTTATATAATAATATCCCTGCCATTGTTGGAAAAGGACTGAAGCAACGTATTGTGATTGACCAGAGTTATCGCATTAATCGTACTGTGGATTGATAGAGTAAGACTGTAAGTCACCCCCCACCTTTTGGGCACTTTTTATTGAATGGTTTGTAATAGGTAGCTTTGCACTTGACCTGCTGATGCTTGTTTAATTTCTTCAAGGCCATACTTGGTAAAGTCGAATGACTCTTCAGATTCGTGCTCTAGATAAATCAACGTATTTTTATTTATCAACGCTTTAGCAATGAGTAATTCTAAGGACTTATCCAGTAAGCCTTGTCGATAAGGCGGGTCTAGAAAAATAATATCATAGGGTTGTTCAGCCGAATGTTTATCTAAAAAGCTTAAAGCATCCATTTTGAATACGCTCGAATCACTTTTTAAGAGTTGTAGATTCGCGTTTAACTGCTCGCTGGCTGCGGCGTTTTTCTCAATAAAATCTACTGACTTCGCACCTCGGGAAAGTGCTTCTAAGCCAATAGCGCCACTGCCTGCAAATAAATCGAGGCAGTTGGAATCATAGATGGAGCCTTGTAACCAATTGAACAAGGTTTCACGGATGCGATCAGGAGTAGGGCGTAAACCCGGCGCATCTAGAAATTGAAGCTTTCTACTGCGCCATTCTCCGCCAATAATTCTTAGGGTGTTAGGCCCTTTTTTATTAGAGTGAGGAGATTTACGGTTGCCGGATTTTTTAGTCGCAGTCCGGCTCTTCATCTTCTTCAGCACTTGTTTCTTCGGCCTTATCTTTGCTTTTTTCTTCAGCAGTTACATTATTAGCAGCAAGTTGGATTGGGGCTTTTGTAAGATCAGGTGCTTTTTCAGCGGTATCTTTGCTTGCAGAAGATTCTTTATCTTTCGCTTCGCCACCCACAATAACAGTAAGCAGTTTATCGGTATCTAGTCTGCGTTTAAATGCATCGACAACCTGATCTCTAGTGATGTCGTTGATGGTTTTAGTAAACGTATCTAAGTAATCAAGCGGTAAACCATAGAAACCAATCATATCAATATAGCCAATGATGTCGCTATTGCTTGCGGTGCGTAAAGGAAAACCACCCGTAATATTCAGTTTAGAGGCAGCAAGATCTTCTTCAGATGGGCCATCTTTCTGAAAGGTGTTTAGTACGTCTCTTGCGACTTTAATGGCTTCATCTGTTTGAGAAAGTTTTGTCTGTAGCCCTAGCATGAATGGACCATTCTCTTTCATCGGGATGAAGTAACTGTATACGCTGTATGAAAGGCCGCGTTTAACGCGAATTTCTTTCATTAAACGTGATGTAAAGCCACTGCCACCTAAACCATGATTACCTAAATAAAGCGAAAAGTAATCTTTGTCACCACGCTTATTGCCTGGTTGACCGATCATTACGTGTGCTTGTGATGAAGGGAAAGGAATATGCACGACTTTCGCTTCTGATAATGGTTTAACTGGTGGGATATCAGCGGCTTTTTCGCCAACGCCTCTGTCACCATCCAGAAGTGCGTTTGATACTTGTAGTGCGATCTTCTTGGCTTGCTCTTTGCTGATTGAGCCGACTAATGCCAGTTGCCCGTTTTTATTCACAAAGTACTGCTTAAAAAATGCTTTTAGTTCATCGATAGTAAGAGCATCAATGGTTTTCTCATTACCATTTTGAGGTTGAGAGTATGGATGCCCCGCGAACAGATTAGCGTAAAACGCTTTACTGGCGATGGAGCCAGGGTCTTGTTTCTCAGCCTCTAAACCAACCAGTGCCTGTTTCTTTAAGCGTGCGAAATCGGCTTCTGGAAAATTAGGTTTCTGGATGACCTTTAACCAGTTTTGTAAAGCAGGTTCTAATTGCTCTTCAAAGGTTAAAGAACGTAAGTTTATCCATGCAGAGTCTAAACCATTACCGGTTGAGAACTCAGCGCCCACGGTTTCAAATGCTTCTGCAATCTGGTCAGCATTTAAACCTGCCGCTCCTTTGCTTAGCATGCTGGTGGTCATGCCTGAAATTCCCATTTTCTCGCCATCGTAGCCGCTACCAGCTGCGAAGGTTAAGCGTAAATCTAGCATTGGTAATTCTGGTACATTAACGTAATAGACACGTAATCCAGAATCTGTTGTCCAATTTTCAATCTTTGGTGCAGCAAAACTCAACTGTACGAATAACAGTGCTAGCCCAGTGAAAAGAATTTTAGTCATGATTTTTATTGTCATTAGCTTGTTGCTCTCTTGAATATTTTTCACTTGTTAGTTGACTTTAAATGCAGATTTTTTAGCAGCATTTAAGGGAAGTGGAATAAGCTCTGCGACAGTCAATGTGTCTTCAATCAAGTACTTATTTGCCACTTCCTGAATTTGTTTTGCGGTCACGGCAAGAACACCAGGTACGTATTGGTCGATGTATTTATGACCAAGCCCCACTGATTCTAAAGAACCTAGTAAGGTTGCCATATGTTGAATTGAATCGCGTTCAAAAACCTCACCAGCAATTACTTGAGCTTTTACGCGTTTAAGTTCTGCTTCGCTCACTAATTCAGTTTTTAAGATGTTGATTTCATCCAAGAGTGATTTTTTCAAATCGCTGGTTTTGACGCCATTGGCAGGAACGCCTGAAACCACTAATAGATTGTCTAATCTGCCGTAGCCGTAATATCCAGCGCCTGCAGAAGCGGCAATTTCTTTACCACGAACCAGGTTTTTGGCAAATCTTGCGCTGTCGCCACCGTCAAGAATGTTGGCAAGTACTTCCAGTGCATAAGGCTCCCAGGCTGGGACTTTGCCTTTTTTGGCACTGATCATTCCGGGTGTTTTGAAGCCCATGCGCAAACTTGCTAATTTTGCCGGTAGCTTTAATTCGATGTTTCTCTTACCTTTCTGTGCAACTTCTGTTCTGGCTTTAACTTCAGGTAAATCATTGCTGGCGTAAACGCTGAAATACTTCTTCGCCATATTGAATACTTTCTCAGGTTCAACATCACCTACAACAACTAATGTTGCGTTATTCGGTGTGTACCACTTTTTATACCATTCTTTGGCATCTTTCAGTTTCATGCCTTCAAGGTCTACCATCCAACCTATTACAGGTGCACGGTATGGGCTGTTCAAGAATGCTACTGCGTTAAACTGTTCACGTGTTAGTGAGCTGGGTTTGTCATCGGTTCTCCAACGACGTTCTTCTTTGACCACTTCGATCTCTTTTTTGAATTCTGCTGGATCAAAAACCAGGTTTCTCATGCGGTCTGCTTCAATTTCCATCGCATCTTCGAGTTTGTCGTTAGCCAGAACTTCGTAATATGCAGTGTAATCCTGAGATGTAAATGCGTTGTTACGAGCACCGATGGCAGATACCATTTTTTCGAATTCGCCGGATTTATACTTTTTAGTGCCTTTAAACATCATGTGCTCAAGAGCATGAGATAAGCCGGTAATCCCTTCGTATTCATAGCTTGTACCAATTCTGTACCAGACTTGGATAACGGCAACAGGGGCGCGTTTATCTTGCTTAACTAAAACCTTTAAACCGTTATCGAGTTCATACTCATGAACAGGGTTTTCATTTTCTGCTAACGCTGGTTGAGCAAGACTTAGGAATGACAACAATAGGATAGATAAAAAACTAATACGAGCTGGTGTCGCAGGTGATAAACTTCTATTCATTATTTTTCGCATATAAACCCAAAAAAGTTAAAGTATAACAATGTTCCGACTATTTAAGAAAAAAAAGCCAGTTGAAGAAACTTCTAGTGATCAAAGTAAAATTGATCAGGACAAGGGGCAAGATCAGCAAAATGCAAATCAGCCAATTGAGCCAGAATCTACAGATTCTCTCATAGAATCAAATGTCGACTCTAGTTTAAACGCAGAGGAAACCGGTCAGGACCCAAATACTTCAACGTTATCGGCTGAAGCTGCGGAAACGATAAGCCAAAATCAACAAGAAACAGAAAACTTAGAGCAAGTAATTGCTGAAAAAGTTCCTGAACAACAACAAGTTATCGAAGAAAAAGTAGTCGCGGAAATAGATAACACTATTCCTGATGAAGTCGCTTCCAAGCCTGAAGAAAAAGTTTTAGAAACCCCTAAAGAAAAGCCTAAAAAAGAAGGGTTATTTGATCGCCTAAAATCAGGTTTATCTAAAACAGGTAACACCTTAACAGAAGGAATGGGCGCACTTGTCTTAGGCAAAAAGAAAATCGATGACGATGTTCTTGAAGAATTAGAAACCCGACTTTTAATGTCGGACGTGGGTATCGAAGCCACTCAAAGAATTATCGATGACTTAACCAAGCGTACTTCTCGCAATGAATTAAGTGATTATGATGCACTAATGACCGCATTGTATGAAGAGATGGTGAAAATATTACGCCCAGTTGCCAAGCCTTTAGATGTAGAAGATATTGATGGGCCAGCCGTAATTTTGCTAGTGGGAATTAATGGCGCAGGGAAAACGACAACCATCGGTAAAATGGCAAAACAATTCCAGAATGAAGGAAAATCAGTGATGCTGGCGGCGGGTGATACCTTTAGAGCGGCTGCCGTAGAGCAATTGCAGGTTTGGGGCCAGAGAAATGATATTCCAGTAATTGCTCAAGGTACTGGAGCAGATAGTGCATCGGTAATCTATGATGCAATGGAATCCGCTAAAGCCAAAAACATTGATATCCTCCTCGCTGATACTGCGGGGAGATTACACACTCAGACTAACTTGATGGAAGAGCTTAAGAAAGTTAAACGAGTGATGCAAAAAATCGATGCAAATGCACCGCACGAAGTCATGTTAATCGTTGATGCAAGTATTGGGCAAAATGCACTGGCACAGGCTACCGAGTTTAATGCTGCTTTGGGCGTGACAGGTATAACAGTTACTAAGTTAGACGGCACAGCGAAAGGCGGAATCTTGTTTGCAATGGCGGAAAAGACAGGTATTCCCGTCAGGTTTATTGGTGTTGGTGAGTCTATTGATGATTTGCAAGAATTCGATGCTTATGAATTCGCAGGTGCTTTATTAGCGGAAGATGAATAGTAATTTTCGTTCTTATCTCGGCATAATTTTGAGGTCAGGGAATTTTAAAGTATTGCTTGGGTTTGATTGATCTTGGTTGAATAGCTAGATCAGTTTAACTGTCTCCCAAATTTTTTCTGCCAATTCATCGGAACCCAAAAAACGCACTAACCCTTTTTTACCGTTTTCCAAAAAATTCGGGTATCTTGAAATTACTTCATCAAGTTCCAGTTTTGCTTCTTCTTTGAATCCTAATTTAGCAAAAGCAACACTTCGAGCTAAAGGACCATGGATGATGCCAGGTGAAGTAATCTTCTTAGCTTCTGCTAATGCTTCCTGATACTTTTCCTGTCTAAAGTAGTTGAGGAAAGGGGTGGTATGAAACCAGCTTGGAATATAGGGTAATTCCATTGTCGTATTAACGAGCGTCATCCCTTCTTCCCACTTTCCCATCATGCAAAGATGAAAGCCTGTGCCATATTCAACAACCGGATGATTTTTACAAATATTACGCGCTTTAGAAAACTCTTCGGCAGCATGTGGCCACTCATTCAAACAAAATAAAATTTGCCCCAGAGCGTAATGTGCTTCATGAGAATTAGGTCTAATGCGTATGGCTTTTTCTGCGCAAAGTTTACCTCTTTGCAAAGGCTGTTTAATTAATTTGTAATTATATACAAAGTCTCTACGGCAATATTCAGCGAATAATGTATTAGCTATCAAATCCCCCGGATTTTGTATAAGAATAGCTTCACAGGCTTGAATGGCTTTGGCCATTGAACGTTTATTTAGATGACTTGAATAATAGCGATAGTAAGCGAGAGCCTGATTTTCTAAAGGAATGGTTTCAGGTTTTTTAAGCAAGTTTCTAGACCAGTGAACTTGCATAATTCCTTGATAAATATCGGCAATTTCAGCCGTAATCTTTCCGCTAATTTTGCACAGTTCGTCAGTCGATAGTTTTGCGTTAATTTTATAATTTTCTGACCATAAAACTTCTTCAGAATTAGATTCGTATAATCTGTAAATCAGATTGTTTTTGTTATCTGGCAACTCTTGAAGAAATATCGTTAAAGCATAATCTGAATGGTATTTGTTTTTAATCTTTTTCAAAGAGCCTTCTGAATTACTTTTATCAGCAAAAGGTATGGACACAGAAAGCTTGGAAAATACAAAATGACTTAGTTTGGTGGCAATATTATCGCTAATTAAAAAAAGTGTTTTATTAACATCATTACTTTGCGTTTGATCTGAGTAGCAAGCTAATGCTAATAAAGGGCCAGACGACTCAACAACTTGTTGATGTTTTTTATATATTTTTTTCTTCTGTTCATTATCTAAAGAAGCTGGTTTAGCAGTTGCTTCACAAAAATCTGGAGAATAAGAGCCTGTCGGAATGCTGATGATAAGCTTGTCATCGCTTCCTTCCTCTTCATAATATTCTTTTAGACGACTTCTCACACGTCCACCTAAAATTCGAACTACAGGGCTATGGTTCGGGTCAAAATCATCTGGAAATTCAAGTGCTTCAACAGCAATAGTGAATTGTTTAAGGGAGCTACCTTCACCAGACAATACTTTTTTTACGACATAGGATAGAAAGTTCCGCATTTGTTTTGCAGAACTAAATTGCTTACTTTCGAGAATACGTTTTAATTGGTTGTTTACCAATTGGGTATATTCTTTAGTAAAAGTTAATGGTGTGACGGGGGGATCACTCACCATGACTGAAGTTTCCTTAATAAATTTTCGACCATTGTTTACTATAGAGCATACCTTGAATAATCAGAAAGTTTTATGATGAGCGGTTGTATTGGGTTTTAGAAGTTAAATTAATTTAATCTTTTAAAGAAAAAAAGGGGATATAAAAAGTGCCTTGAAGTAGGGGGGGGTGAATTCAACTATTAAATGCAATATTCGTTCCTTTGTAGAATACCTCATTCGGTGTTCTAACAT
>NZ_CANLZW010000026.1 GCF_947495625.1 uncultured Cocleimonas sp. | reverse complement strand
TTTTGCACTGATGAGAGATCAAGCTGAATTTCGTCCTGTTTAGGTTTTTTTATCTTGAATGTGGACATAGAATCTCGCAATTTTCCGCTGAGCAAGGCGTTATGTGTCTGCGACGCAAAACCAATAAACTGTAATTTAATAAGGATAAAGACATGAGCTTTGACTTAACTGCCAAGAGTGATGATGAGTTTTCTAAATTTGCTTCTCGGAAGAAAATAAATAAGCTTTTAAATTCCATGTCTAATGTTAAAAAGAATGGCGTTAAAAATTTTATTTACGAAGGTAAAACTGAAGAAGAATGGATGGAAATAGATGTAGAGGTAGTAAATGCTGATGGTGACAATATTGAAGATGAATCTTTGTCAAAAGAAGTAAATTGTATTAATTTCCATATGGCCAATACCTCTCAAAATCACATGATCCATTGTAGTAAAATTGCTATTTTTATGGCTGGAGAGTTAAATTGGTTAGTTTACGATGCTCAGGAAGGTGATGTTTTTTCTAGCCCTAGTCAGAAAAAAGCATGGTGGAAATTTTGGTAATTACATATAAGTTACATCATCGGAAAATCAACTCGCTCGCGCTCGTCGTTTTCCGCTGTGTAAGGCGTTATACAATAAAACCACACAAAGCCAATATTGTACGATATAATGTACAAATATTATTTTGGAGTGATAAAAATGCAAAGATTAAGACTTGATCAAGATATTCGCCCTCTCTCTGAGTTTAGAGCAGGTGTAGCAACCTTCTTTAAACAAATTCAAGAAACCAAAAGACCTTTAGTAATTACACAGCATGGTAAAGGTGTAGGTGTTCTTCTTGGTGTTGAAGAATATGAAGAGATGCAAGAAACTATTGAGCTTCTTCAAGACGTTCAAAAGTCAGTTTCTCAAATAAATGATGGAGAAGGCATAGAACATAAAAATGCTAAAAATCTTGTTCTTACTAAGCTCAGTAGTTAATGGAAATTGAGTGGTCACCGTTAGCAATAGAGAGAGTAATCGAAATAGCGGAATATATTGCCTTGGATAAACCTGATGTAGCTATGCAGTGGGCTAGTAACATATTTGATTCAACGGATAAATTGAGGGAACATCCGAGGTTAGGAAGAATTGTTCCTGAAATACAAGAAGATGATTACAGAGAATTAATTGAGGGTAATTATCGAGTGATATATTTGATTGGCATTTCCAAAATATCTGTTTTAACTGTGCGTCATGGGAAACAACTGTTGCCTACTGAAGAACTGAAATAAATAAATGTATAACAAGCGCATTAAAAAAGGAACGCCAAAAGCGGGCGTCCTTTTATGCGGGCGTTATAAGACGTTCTAAAATATGAAACTCTTAGAAGAATTCTACGATTTATCAGAAGCAGAAGAAATTGCTAATAAGTTAGAGAATAAAGGTATTTTAACTTTCATCTCTTCTAAAAGATCTCTACATCAACCAATGCGTTTAGGTGGTACACTCACGGTCGGCTTATGGATCGTATTGAATAATCAATATTCTGATGCTGTCTCATTATTAAAAGATAAAAAACATATAGTTACATCGGCTTTATCGCCTGAAGAAATTACAACTTTAAAAGAGCAATCCAAAAGTGCTACGTTTAGTACTTTTAATAATTTTATAGCTTATTCAATCTTAGTTATTTGTTTAATTTTAGGTGGTGTTTACTTTGCAGCTAAATAGTGAAATTACATATTACAAGTAGATACATCGGAAAAACCACTCGCTCACGCTTGTAAGTTTTTTTGTTCTTAAAAACGTAAATAAAATTTATGCAGAGCTAAGTACTTTTCTAATTCCTTTTATTTGTTTCGTTGAAATTGAACATAGATTTAGATTAACGTTGTTAGCTAATTGCATACATAAATAAGATATAAATGAACGATAACCAAGAAATCATTTTACGACTACGTGAGCGCATTCCGACATTCGAATGTGTGCCAGGTTGTCACGATTGTTGCGGTCCGGTAACTACTTCTTCGGAGGAAATGTCACGTCTGCCGGTTAAAACTGATGCTGAACATGAAGTTGCATTAGATAATTATAATTGCGTACATCTGGGGCCTAATGGTTGTGAGGTTTATGAGGAGCGACCTTTAATCTGCCGATTGTTTGGCACAACACAAAATATGCCTTGCCCTAATGGTCGTCGCCCTGAAGATATGGTTGACCCTGAAATTGAAAGTCTGGTTCATCACTACATCGCTAACACACGGCAGGTATTAGTCTAGGTTATCAAAACTTGTTTTATCTTTTGTAAAGTGCGTCTTAGAAATAGCAATCCATATAATCCTAAAATACTCATCTTTACTCATGGAATCTCTTCTTTTCTCAGGCATATCTATTCTATGAGTTTAAAACCGTTTTATTTAAGCGGTAAAATCTAGGTTACCTGATGTGAAATGGCTATAATCATTGTCAATTTACTCATTGGCAATTACTAACCACCTTAATTGTCAAAAGCTTTAAGCGGCCCCAATAAAACCTCGACTTCGGAAACCCTTTAATGGAAATCAACGTTAACTTTCTCGATAACCTCAGACTTGAAGCTAAGTTTGATGATTTTACTGTGATTGCAGATCAGCCTATTCGCTATAAAGGTGATGGTTCTGCTCCGGGTCCTTTTGACTATTTTCTGGTTTCTTCTGCGCTATGTGCGGCATATTTTGTGAAGTTGTATTGTGAGACTCGCGATATATCAACGGAAAACATCAAGCTATCGCAGAACAATATTGTTGATCCTGAAAACCGCTATAACCAGATTTTTAAGATTCAGGTGGAATTACCCGAAGATATTTCTGATAAGGATCGTCAGGGTATTTTGAGATCAATTGAACGCTGTTCGGTTAAACGGGTAATACAGAATAACCCGGGGTTTGAGATTGAATCGGTCGAGAACCTTGCTGAAGATGCGCAGGCGATGTTGATGGCACAGCCTGAAGGTGACGCGAATACTTTTATTTTAGGTAAAGACTTACCGCTTGAACAAACCATCTCCAATATGACGGCCATTCTGGCTGATCTAGGAATGAAAATTGAGATCGCCTCCTGGCGTAATATCGTACCGCATGTTTGGTCATTACATATTCGCGACGCAGCCTCCCCTATGTGCTTCACCAATGGCAAAGGTGCTACCAAAGAGAGTGCACTTTGTTCTGCATTGGGTGAGTTTATCGAGCGTTTGAACTGTAATTTCTTTTACAACGATCAATATTTCGGAGATGAAATAGCGAACAGCGATTTCGTCCATTACCCTAATGAGAAATGGTTTAAACCGGGACCAAACGACGAATTACCTACAGACATTCTGGATGAGTATTGCTTAGAGATTTTTAATCCTGATGGAGAGCTAAGTGGCTCCAATCTGATCGACACCAATTCTGGCAATGCTGAACGCGGTATTTGCTCTATTCCATACACGCGGCATTCTGATGGTGAAACAGTGTATTTCCCTTCAAACCTGATTGAGAACTTGTACTTAAGTAATGGCATGAGTGCGGGCAATAATCTGCCCGAGGCGCAAGTACAATGTTTATCAGAAATTTTTGAGCGTGCTGTTAAAAAACAAATCATTGAAGAAGAAATCGCCTTGCCGGATGTTCCCGAGCAGGTCTTAAACAAATACCCCAGTATTGTTGAAGGGATTCAAGCACTGGAAGCACAAGGCTTTCCTGTCGTTGTTAAAGATGCATCCTTAGGGGGACAATTCCCTGTGATGTGCGTCACCTTGATGAACCCAAGAACCGGCGGCGTATTTGCCTCTTTCGGTGCGCATCCTAGTTTTGAAGTCGCGCTAGAACGCAGCCTTACCGAATTACTACAAGGTCGCAGTTTCGAAGGCTTAAATGATTTACCACCCCCCACCTTTAACAGCCTTGCTGTGCAAGAATCTGAAAATTTTGTTGAACACTTTATCGATTCAACCGGTGTTATTTCGTGGCGTTTCTTTAGTGCGAAACATGATTATGAATTCTGCGAATGGGATTTTTCTGGCAGTAATCAGGAAGAATGCGACAGCTTGTTTGGTATTTTAGAGAGCATCGGTAAAGAATCATATATCGCAGTGTTTGATGAGCTAGGTGCAACAGCCTGCCGTATTTTAGTACCAGACTATTCCGAGGTTTATCCGGTCGAAGATTTAATCTGGGATAACACCAATAAAGCATTAGATTATCGTGAAGATATCCTGAACATTCATACCTTGAGTGAGGATGCACTAATCACGCTTAAAGAACGTCTAGAAGACAGTCAGCTCGATAACTATACCGATATAAAAACACTGATAGGTATCGAGTTTGATGAAAACACAGTCTGGGGACAATTGACAATTCTTGAACTGAAGATCCTTATTTGTCTTGCAATAAGCGACCTTGAAGAAGCTATCGAACTGGTCGGTGACTTCCTGCAATTCAACGACAATACCGTAGAACGTGGTTTATTCTATCAGGCAATTCACGCTGCGCTTGAGATTTCCTTAGACGACGAAATGGAACTTGATGATTTTATTGTCAACCTGAGAAAAATGTTCGGCGAAGAGACAATGAACAATGTTGTAGGCTCCATTACTGGTGAAATAACGTTCTACGGACTCACTAAAACCAATATGCAGCTCGAAGGTTTAGATAGACACCTGAAGTTAATTGAAAGTTACAAGAAACTTCATCAGGCTCGCGCAACTAAAGCCTTAATGTAGTTATTAAGTCTAATGCGTAGTTATGTCTAATTCGTAGCCATATTTAAATAAAAGCAATGTTCAAATAAAAGCTATGACTGATTATTAATGTTGCTACTCAACTTTTGTCTTCAGGTGTATTCAAGTCTGTAATCGCCTTGATAATGTCAGGGTGATCAAACTCTCTGCCACCCACTGCACGATAGGAAATTTCACCTTTAGGGTTGATGATAAAAGTGGTCGGTAATCCCCTAACCTGCCAGCTTTGCATAAGTGAACCATCTTTATTGAAAAGCACGGTGAATTCTGGCGATGGGTCTAGCTCTCCTAAAAAGGCGAATACTGCGTCTTCGTCTTCACCAATATCTACGGCTAATACTTCTACATTTTTATCTTTAGTAGCTTGATGCAATCGTTCTAGCGATCCCATTTCTCTTCGGCAAGGCGGACACCAGGTTGCCCAGAAATTGACAACCACGGTTTTACCTTTAAGATCTTTTAAATCGGTGGTTTCCTCATCCATATCCTGTAACTTAAGGGCGGGTGCCATTATGGATTGTTTGACCGGTGTTAGTTTGTGGGTTAAGGGTGGTTGTTCTGCGGCAATAACCGCGACAGTCATCGACAAGATAATGGATAATCCTGATACAACTTTTACTACTCGACTATTTAACACACTCAACTCCCTGTAATTTTATTGTGGCTGTTTTGCCTTCGGTATCCCATTTCACTTCAGCATCAAATTGACTCTCTGGAGGTAAACCCACCGATATCATACCCTGATTCCAATCACCTCCAGGTTCGAAAACCTGATCAATGGGAAACTGTGCCCAGCGAAATGCAATCAATGCTGAGTTCTTATCAGTAACCTTAGATAATCGCTCCAACCAATCTTCAACTGAGACTAAAGGGTGTGATTTACCCCCTTGAGATACGGTTAAATTTTTGCGCTTAAAATGCAGGCCTGAAGAAACAGTATCATTACGCAGCACAGTCATAAAGACACAGGATGAGGTATAAGGTTCGATTTGATCCAGACTAAACCCACGACTGATATAAAAAGCCTTAAGTTGATCGAGAGGAATTTGGCGCATAAGCAAGTTTGCGCCATTTGCAGATATTTCCCAGCTTTTACTTCCACTGTCTGAGTTTTTTGACACACTTTGCTTAACATCTGCATAAGCGTTTAAACTCACTAAAGATGTGATTATTGATATGACAATAAATGCGAAAACAATGGGGGCAAAGAAATTTGTGGCTTCCTAAAAAGCATAGATGGGTCATATTGATAGCGAGAATTACAACCCAGTCTACAACACTGAAATTCGCTTATGAATACACTAAAAGCGATATATGGGTCTTCTGGAACAACATCTTTGTTTAACTTGTCATATTAAGATATTCTGAAAAAACAAAACACCTCATTGTTGACATAAGTCTTATACATTTTTGAACGTTAAAACTATATTTAAGTCAAAGAATATAACTATTGAGTCATTATTAAGTTTGTTGGAGGATTAAATTATGGACAGCATAGAACTACAAGATAAGCTTCAAAAAGCTTATAAGAGCATGCTTGAGCATGTTGAAGAGTTGGTTGAAAAAGAAAAAAAACCATTAAAGGAAGCCTTCGAAGAAGCTGAAGAAAAAATCAGTGAATGGCGCGAATTAAGCCGCGAAGAAGTGGATAAAGTTAGTGACGAATTAAAAAACAATCTCAGTGAATGGGGTGATGCATCTAATCGTTTAAACGAAAGTTTAAAGGAAACCTTTGCGTTCGATAAAGCTTATCTTGTTGAGAATATCTGGAATTCATTATCAAAAGTTGCGGATAAAACCATCGTAGACTTCAATGAATTTACGGTAGACTTACAAAAGCACATGGTGACTGATGCTAGCCAATATTCTGAGCAACAACAAATCTGGTTTAACGATGCCATGCAGTGGCAAGGCGATTACGAAAAAGCGTTAAAACAACTGGATGAGTTAAGAGCGGGCGTACGTAAACAAATTACGAAGACAAATCGTTACAGTAAAAATGTGAGTAAAGAACAAAGCAATCAGGAAGAGCATGATTTACTTGCTCAAATGAATCAGGAAATCACCTCTTCAGTGGATGAGTTATATCAGAAACTAATTGGAGATAAGTCATGATTAAAGAAATCCCACTTAACGAACCCCATATCTATGCTTTTCAAATAAGTGGAAAACTGGTTGAAGAAGATTATGCCGTTTTCCGCCCAAAACTAGATCGCATTCTTAAAAAAGAGAGTCCTTTATCTTTACTGATAAAAGTTGAAGATTTTGATGGCTGGTCTGCCAAAGCAGCGTGGGAAGATTTAAAGATCGGAATGGATCACGGTGAAGATTTCCTTCGTATCGCCTTTGTCGGCGAAAGCCTCTGGGAAAAAGTAATGATCGAACTGGGCAGTTTGTTTATTCAAGCCGAAGTTCACTTTTTTCAGGATGATTCAGAAGCCATCAACTGGCTCAAAGAAGTCGATAATAAAGCCGAAGAAAATGAGTACGTTGGCTATCGACACATTTTAGTCGCGACTGATTTCTCGAAATATGCCGATTTGGCACTTAAGAAAGCACTTGAACTGGCTAAGCCTTTTTCTGCAAAAGTTTCTTTGGTTCATGCCGCTGAAACCTTGTCTGCCGAGCTTTACCCTAGTATTGGTGAATTAGCCGTACCTGTTCTAATTAATAACCCAGAGCAGGAAGAAAAACATTTAGCGCGTATAAAAAAGCAGTTGGAAGAACACATCGAAAAACTAGGTTTTTCCAATGAAAATATTGATCTGCATGTTTTATCCGGACATCGTGTTGATGAAATCGTAGAATACGCCAGTAAAAACAAAGTTGATTTAATTGTGATGGGATCTCACGGTCGCCGAGGTTTAGCGCGTCTGGTTGGCTCATCTACCAATGGTGTAATTCACCATGCACCTTGCGATGTGTTAACGGTGGTTTAAAAATTTAGTGCGATTATAGTAAGCCACCTCCCTACTTTAGCGATCTTTTTTAAAAAAAGTGCCTATAAGTAAGGGGGTGGCTTTTGTAATTAAACTGGAGGTTGCTTAGGTTTTAATTACGGTTTAGTCGTGATTTATTTCTGTTTCTTCTCGCGCATCATCACGCTAACTTCTCTTATTCTCTCAGCGGGTCTGCCTAGTTGAATAATTAAGTACTCAATTAAATCTTCAGGGTAATTTTGTTTGACTAACGCTTCTGTCATACAGCTTAACCACATATCACGTTCCAGCTCGTCGATGGCTAAATGACTATGCGCACCAGGAATACTCATTGGACCGTATTTTTTCGAGTACTCACTCTTGCCGCCCATCCAGCCAGTTAAAAACACCAACAACTTATCGGTGGTTAGATCTAAATCTTTCGGGTGCATATCACGGATTTTTTTATAATCTGGAGACTCATGCATGATTTTATAAAAATCGTAAACCAGAGCCGTTAAACCCTTCTCGCCACCAACTGCATTATAGGTTGCAGCACCTTCACCATAGTTTGCCATTTGAATTGTCTATTTAAGTTATCTGTTTTGATCGTTAAGTTCTTTTTGATCGTTAAGTGCAGAGAATTGTAAACGATAAGCAGCCAATGCATGAAATTTTCACACAAAAAAAGGCAGTCATTACGACTGCCTTTTTCACCGTCTTTAGTGAATTGAGTTAAACTTCTGTTAAATTTAAGTTAAACCTGAATTAAAACGTCAGTAAAAACAAAAGTTAAACTCAATGTTGCTAATTAAGCAGCTTGCCCTTTAGATGCTTCGTTGAGGTAACTTTCAGAAGCATTATTGGCAGGGTTACTATTAGCTGGTGCACTGTTCTCAACAACTTTATTCTCAACAACCTTGTTTTCGAGAGTACTGTTGTTTTGATTAGCGACCTTATCTTCAACCGAAAGGGTATCGCCAGCGTTACTGTTAATAGCAATCTTCTTTGGCTTCATAGCCTCTGGAATTTCACGTAACAGATGAATCGTCAACAACCCTTTATCGAGTGATGCGCCACTGACTTCTACATAATCAGCAAGGTTAAACTTACGCTCGAATGAACGGTTAGCAATACCTTGATGTAGGTAATTAGCCTTTTCATTTTTGGTTTCTTTTTTACCTTTTACGGTCAATACCCCCTTCTCAGTCTGGATGTCAATTTCCGAATCATCAAAGCCTGCTAGGGCAAGTGTGATTGCATATTGACTCTCTCCAACGACCTCGATGTTGTAAGGTGGATAACCAGCTGATTGTTCTGAACGCATTGCAGAATCAATCAAAGACCCTAAACGGTCGAAACCTACACTACTGCGGTAAAATGGGGTTAAATCTATAGTATTCATTTTTTATTCTCCTAAGAAGCAATAAATTAATTAATAAAGTTATAAGTCATAATCGGCTAGCGACTTATGTCTTACACTTACAATAGTGTGGTTCTTTAAATACTTTTCAAGAGAATTTTATACACTTATTTATCAGTAACTTAGGTGATTTCTACGATTTTTTTAACAATCTACAATCAACGAAAAAGTAGGTAAACAATGAAAATTTCGGAACAAATAAAACAAAACTCACTCGCTATCATTAGCCTGTTGGTCGCTTTTTCTGCGTTGGGATACAACACCTGGAGAAATGAGAAAAGTGAGTCTAATAGAAACATCCGTACCGCAGGTTTTGAGATAATCATGCACGTAGGTGAATTGCAGAAAATAGCCTATTTATCGCACTTCGAAAAAGATAATTATCAAGGGAGCGCTAGAGGCGGCTGGACAGAAGTATTACTGATTAAAGATTTGAGTCATTTAATGTCTGACATCACTTTAGAAAAATCAGAAAAATTAGTCACTATCTGGGGAGAAAACTGGCAAAAACTAGGTAAAGATAATGAATTCAGTGTTGCTGAAATAGATGGCGCTCTGCATAAATTACGAACGACCGTATTAGCGAATATGAAACAACTTGATTAGATGCTTAAAAAATGGCCTATAAGTTAGGGGGTGCCTTTAATATAAAATGAGGACGCTCTTAAATGAGGACGCCCTGAAGCGCCCTCACCTGAGATTTTAACAATAAGCTAAAACTATCTTCCGCCTACCGTTCCATCTCTACGGTAATCACCACCACCGACTAAAGTAGTACGATAATGATTTCTCCAGTGTCTTTTGTAGTAACCGTGTCTTCCACGATTTTTAGAAGCACCTTTAGCTGACACTTTGGCTGAAACATTATCTGTCAACGTATCTTCTGGCAACTCTTCTATTTCTACCAGTTCATCTGCTTCTTCTACTTCCTCGATCACCTCATCGTTAACGTCCTCTTCCTCTTCATCACCATAGTTATTGTGATGATGTCCGTGACCTCTAGACTTTCTTACGACCTGAATGATCGATAGTCCACTGGTTTGGGTAATGACACCCACCGAACGATCTTCCAGAGGCACACTTGGATCACTATGCCCTAATTCTTTCAGTGATAGGGCAAGTGCCTCGGCATCATAATCCAGCGTTACATCAACAATAGGTATTTCTACATCCGTTCGACCATTACGATTCATATAGTGCGGAACGTTAATCGCTTCCTGAGGATCTAGCCCAAAATCAATGATATTCATGATTGATTGTGCGGTATAACCAATAATTCTTGATCCACCAGGTGATCCAGTCACGATTTCTAATCGACCATCTTCATCAAACACGATGGTAGGTGACATGGAACTACGAGGACGTTTATTCGCTTCGACGCGATTAGCTATCGGAACACCTTCGCTATCTTCTGCGGAAAATGAGAAGTCTGTTAACTCATTATTTAATAAGAATCCATGCACCATCACGCCATTACCAAAGGAACTCTCGATAGTGGTCGTCATTGATAAGGCATTGCCCCATTGATCCACAATGGAAACATGACTGGTACCGCTATTTTTTGCGGTCACATCAGCGGCTGCTAATTCGATAACCCCGGGAGGGACACCCGGAGATGCCGTGCCCATATCCATCTCAGGATCAATCAGCGCTGCGCGTGTTGCCAGGTAATCTTTATTTAACATGCCATCCACAGGGACTTCGACGAAATCGCTGTCAGCCACATATTTTCCACGATCGGCAAAGGCTAATCTGCCTGCCTGCGTAAACAGATGGACGTTTTCAACGGCCAATGGATCTCCAGAGATATCGAAGTTCTCTAAAATACCGAGGATTTGTCCAACAGCAAGCGCACCTGAAGAAGGTGGGCCCATGCCACACACATTATGACCACGATAATCGAGGCAGACTGGCTCGCGCTCAACCACATTGTAGTTAGCAAGATCTTCAACCGTCATATCACCTGCAATGGATAAATCACCTTGTGTCGCTGCCGCAATGGCTTCAGCGATATCGCCAGAATAGAATCCATCTGCGCCTTTTTTACGCAATTTTTTGAGCGTATCGGCGTAAGGTTGATTGAACATCATGGTTCCTTCAGCTTTTGCCGTACAGTCAGCATTTGCAAAATATTCGAAAGCGGTGGGATCACGGAAATAGAGTCGATCATCACACGCAGCGTTTCGGCTTAGCAGATCTTGAACCTGTTCACTGGTTCGTCCCGTCAATGGGTAACCTTTTTGTGCCAGTTTTATCGCTGGTTTAAAGAGTTTTCGCCACGGTAAACGACCATATTTATCATGTACGTACTCCATCATTCTGGGTGTACCTGGCACACCTACGGACAAACCACTTTGCCAGGCTTCAACAAAACCTAACTCAGAAAAACGATCGCCAGTGGCTGATGCTGGTGCTTTTTCTCTGGCATCGAAGGTGGTTAACTTACCTTTTCGGGCATCGTAATAAACCACAAAAGCTCCGCCGCCCAAACCACTCGATTGTGGTTCAACTAAGCCAAGTACGCTCTGCACAGCGACCATAGCATCGGCTGCCGTTCCTCCATTCCTAAGAATTTTTTCACCTGCAGCTGTTGCTAGCGGGTTTGTGGTAACCACCATTTCTTTTTTAGTGGTAACGGCTTCAGGGAGTTCGGCGTAAACAAGGGGGGCGGAGAGTAAAGCTGAGAATAACAAGGAGTATAAAAAGAGAACAGAAAACTTAAATCTTGAACGTATCTTCATAGTGTATCCCTCACATTGAACCGAGATAGAATAATCTCGGGTAACGAAGTTAGACCACAAAATCACGATTTAGTTTATACCTATAATAATAATACTTATGGGTATTTAACGCCTAAAATTCACTAATAAATTACATAGTAGTTTTAACTTTTTGTTATCACTTAAAAACTACTCGTAAGTTGGGGGGTGTAGTTAGACGAAATTAGCCTTAATAAAAATGAAAAAAGATGTAGAAAAACGAAAATAACGCTGAATACAGCAATAAAACATCGACTAGATAAGGATCAGATAACGATAAAGTCAATTAAGCATTATCTTCCAGAACCATATCAGCAGCTTTTTCCGCAATCATAATTGCAGGAGCATTGGTATTGCCGGATACAATTTCGGGCATGATTGATGCATCAACAACACGTAATCTTGAAATGTCGTGCACTTTTAAGCGATCATCGACAACCGCCATTTCATCATGACCCATTTTACAAGTGCTGGTTGGATGGTAGATGGTCTGGCTGAATTTACGTGCGGCATCTAATAGTTCCTCGTCAGTCTGGAACTCGCGACCCGGCACATACTCATCAATAATATGGTCTTTTAAGGCAGGTGCCTCTGCAATTTTTCGTGCCACTTTTACACTATCAATAGCGATCTGAACGTCACGATCATCAGACAAATAATTGGGATGTATTTCAGGATATTTCAACGGATCTGTCGATACGATATCGATATAACCACGACTATATGGTCGTAATTGACACACTGATGAGGTGAAGGCAGAAAAATCATGAACGCCATCACCCGGCTTATCTGCACTTAACGGCTGCATGTGAAATTGAATATCAGGACGTTCAGCTTCGGGGGTCGATTTAGTAAATATGACAATCTGGCTCGCAGCTAAAGTCAATGGTCCTGTACGTTTAAAAAAGTACTCCAACCCTGCTTTGAATTGCTTGAAATAGTTATTTACTTCATCATTCAAGGTGCGCTGACTGGTTTTAAATACCAGCCTGATTTGTAAATGATCTTGAAGGTTTTTACCTACACCTGGCAAATCTTTTACGACTGGGATTTTTAATCGATCAAGTAGCGATTTCTCCCCTATTCCTGATAATTGAAGAATCTGAGGAGAACCTATCGCTCCGGCAGAAAGAATCACTTCTTTATTGGCATAAGCCTGATAAGTCTTACCTTTCTTCTGATACTCAACACCAACGGCTTGATCACCATTGAATAAAATACGGTTTGTATGACAGCGTGTTTTAACGGTGACGTTATTTCGCTTCATCGCAGGTCTTAAGAATCCACGTGCGGTACTCCAGCGAAAACCTTTATGTGCAGTTTGCTGAAAATAACCTACCCCTTCCTGATTTGCGCCGTTGTAATCCTGATTAAATTCAATTCCAATCTGTTCAGCCGCTTTGATAAAGAAATCTGCAATGGGGCGACGCAAACGTAAATCAGATACTTTTAAGGGACCACCGACACCATGGTACTCATCTGCACCACGCTCCTGATCTTCTGATTTCTTGAAATAAGGAAGTACGTCTTTGTATGACCAGCCTTTATTTCCGAGTGCTTCCCACCGATCGTAATCTTCTGCTTGCCCTCTTACATAGAGCAAACCATTCAAAGAGCTCGAACCGCCCAGTACTTTTCCTCTGGGCCATTGTAAACGGCGATTATTGATGCCTTTGTCTGGTTCCGTCATATAGCACCAGTCGGTACTGGGATTATGCATGGTTTTAAAATAACCAACGGGAACATGTATCCACGGATTAATATCAGCACCGCCGGCTTCTAAAACTAACACTTTGTTTTTAGGATCGGCTGATAATCGATTCGCCATGACGCAACCGGATGATCCTGCACCTATTACGATGTAATCATATTGATTTTTTGTTTCAGTTGAAGCTTCTACCATGGTTGAAATCCACCTATAAACCTAAATTTCTATAAATCATGTTTTCGTATCGAAACACGTGCAATATTGTAAATAATGAAACTAACAGTTCCATGAATAAAGATCAATGTAATATAATTTGAATTATATTTTGATATTTATCAAATTTTGTGTTTTTATGAAAAGTAAAACTAGCATGATTAATGAGAAATACAACTAAATGTAGATGCAATAAATCAAGCAATTATTTTATTTTATACTAGACTAATAATTACTGGATGTAAGCGCTTACAGAAGACTCTGTTATTAATATAGATTTTTAGTGTTTATTAGAAAAAGTGTTTATAAAAACTTTTCTTTAATACTTAATAAAATTTGACACGGTTATGTGTAACTACTGTCATGTCTAACCCCACATTAATTTTGCTTTCGCTAATGGGGGGCATTTATATAGGTGAAAGCAAATATACTAATGAAAATTTCATTAAATAATAAGTAACTTTTTAGGTTTGTCCATTTTCTACTAATCCACTTTTCATTAGGAATTGACCAAACATTCAAAAAGCAATGCTGAAAAATCAAAACCGGAGGAAAGGTAATATGGATAGTAAAAAAGGAGTATCTCGCCGCGACTTTATGAAAGTTGCTAGTCGTTATGGAATGAGTTCAACATTAATGGCAGCAGGAGGAATTGCAGCAACCGCTTCACTTAGCCAGTTAGCCCATGCTGCTGAAGAAACGGATAAAAAACGTTACGCCGTTGAGCCTAAGTTTAAATTAAAGTTTGGTGCTTCAGGTTTTAGTGAGGCAGCATTAGACATTCAAAAGTCTGGACAATTATTCTTCGCTCGTGACCTCGAAGAACGCACAAATGGCGCAATCAGAGTAGAGTTTATCGGCAACAATGCAATTTGTGGTCAAACTAGTTGTGTTAAGAAGTCACAACAAGGCATCGTTGATATGGTTTCTGCTTCAACACAAAACTCAGCAGGTGCAGCCCCCTATCTTAATGTTCTTGATTATGCCTATATGTTCCCTTCAAGAGCTGCGCAATTCCACTTTTTCTACAGTAATAAAAGTGAAAAATTATTCCGCCAACCATTAAGAGACAAGCATAAACTGCATTTCTTATTCACACACTGTGAGTTACGCGGCCTACAAATGGGGCTGAAATACGCTGATAAGCCAGACATTACCAGTATTGATGAATTGGCAGGTACTAAAAATCGTGTAACGGGTACTCAATTAGGTCGTATTGCCATGGACTTAATGAAACTTAATCCAGTACCAGTTGCCTGGTCTGAAACCTTAGATGCATTAAAAACGGGTCTTATTGATGGTGCTGAAACCTGGGCATCTGCAGTTGCTTACGCGGGTATGTCACCAGTAGTTTCGCAATCAGTAGATCTTAAGTTCTTCTGTGGAACAGAGTTTACCGGAATAACAGTACCTGTATTTGATAAGTTGGGATCTGACTTACAAGATGATGTGATGGAATCTGCATATACTGCTCAAATCTTTACGCAAGGTATGAATGAAGCAGGCATGTATGAAATCACTGGTGCGACTAACCCGCAAAACCCAAATAGTCTGTTTGCTAAAAACAAGACTCGTGTAATTACTTTATCTGATGAAGAATTATTGAAAGCTGAAAAAATGTGTTCACCTGAATATGTGCCTGAGCCTTGGGAGCAGTGGCGTGAGCGCTTGAATAAGTGGTCTGGCGGACATGATACCTATAAAGAAATTTATGATATCGCTCGTGAAATTCCAAAAGATACACACGCTGTTAACGTCAAGCCTAACAGATGGTGGAGAGCTTAATCTCTTAGTTTTTTATCATTGCAAATGACTAGGAGCACCTTTTTCTAAGGTGCTCCTAGTGTTTTCATTCAGTTACTTTTAAATTAAATCATCTGATTATCCATCAAAATACAGGGTTATATACATGGGAATACTCCGTTCACTTTTTAATTGGCTAGATGAAAATATAGAAAAAGTCGTCATTATCATTTCATATACAGCGATGGCAGGGATTATTTTTGTCGAAGTTATTCGTAGATTCTTTTTTAATTTACAAGCTCCATGGAGTACTACCGTACCCATTCTTTTATTCTTATGGCTGACATGGTTTGGCTGTTCTTACAACATCAAGAAACGCACACATTTGGCATTAACAGAGGTTCGCGCTCGGTTGCCTTATAAATTGCAATTTGCCGCCTTGGCATTAGACGGAATTCTGTGGATCGTTTTTGCAGGTGTGGTCATCTATTACACCATTCTTCAAGTGCATAGTTCTTACGATAACTTTGCGATTGTCGGGGGTACTAACGATGTTATGCAATGGTGGTTCTATCTTGCTACACCGCTTTCATGGACGTTGATTATCTTCCGTGTCATACAGCGATTCTTGGAAGACCTTAGAGTCTATAAAACGGGTGAGCCTTTTGTGTTACAAGGCCTCTTAAACGAGTAATAGGAGATATAAAATGACAGATGGAATGTTAATAACACTTATCTCCTTAGGAGTTACTTTTTTCTTTATTATCGGTGTGCCGATATTTTTAGTGATTGGTTTTTGGGTCGTTGGTGTGAGTTTGGTTATCGACTTCACCTTAGCAAACGTAGGCGTAACCTTATTTGAGGGCTTAAGTTTCTTTGGGCTACTCGCGCTACCCCTATTTATTATGACGGGGGACCTGATTAATGCCGCAGGTATCGCAAAGCGGCTTTCTGATTTTGCCTATTCGTGCCTGGGATTTATTCGAGGTGGCCTGGGAATGGCTGCTATCAGTGCCTGTGGTATGTTCGCTGCAATCTCTGGCTCAAACTCAGGAACTACAGCAACTATCGGCAGTATCATGCACCCCGAGATGACCAAAGGTGGCTATGACAAAACCTTTGCTGCTGCAACCATTGCAGCGGGTGGTACGGTTGGAATCATCATCCCGCCAAGCATCATATTTATTGTTTACGGATTTTTACTTAATTTACCGATTAGTGAATTGTTTATCGCTGGCATGTTGCCTGGGCTGGCTATGGTCGTCGCGATGATGTTTACCTGTTACCTGATCAGTCGCAAGAACGGTTGGGGCCATATAATTAAGTGGGAACCAAAACGCATAATGAGAACGGGGTTGAGAGCCTATCTTGGTTTTGTTGCGATCTTCATTGTTGTCTATGGTATTTATTCTGGACTATTCTCACCGACAGAAGCAGCGAGTGTAACCGTCGGTTTTAGTGTCATAGCGGGGCTATTTATTACACGAGAAATCAAATTCAAGAATTTACCCTCCATATTGATGAGGTCAGGTCATATCACAGGTATGTTGGCGCCACTCATTGCAGTATCAGTGGTTATGCAACAAATTCTTTCTTTGATAGGCGCGGGAGAGTGGATCGGTACTCTTATCACAGGTTTAGGCGATCCTACTATCATACTTCTTGCTTGTATGTTTCTGGTATTAGCGGCTGGAACAGTTTTAGAAAGTTTACCGAATACCATCATTCTTGCACCTATTTTAGCACCCATTGCCTACACCGCTGGCGTAGATCCAATACACTTCGCGGTTATCTTCCTGGTGGGTGATGCGATAGGCTTTATTACACCGCCGTATGGTTTAAATCTTTATGTTGCGAGTGGTATCACCGGCATACCTTACTTCTCAATTGTAAAGCATGTGCTTCCATATCTACTCGCTCTAACCATTGTATGGATAATTATTGCATTCTGGTCGCCACTTTCATTATTTTTATTACAGTTTGGCGGCTTAAATTAAATATATTTCATCAGCATCAGCTGAGAAATACTGGTCAGTCTCTCCACTTAAAGCGGTCGTATAATTTTCTCGACCGCTTTTCTTTTGATTATTAAAACCTGATTTTAAAGTTATTTTTAGGTCACCCCCCTACTTTAAGTGACTTTTCATTTCGTAGTTTGAAATGACTAAAGGAACTTATGCTTTGCGGAATGATATTACGTTTTTGTTTTTTAAAAACGTAAATAGAATTTATGCAGAGCTAGCCTATTTTTTTAAACAATCAAAAACATCAAAATAAAGCGTTTGTTATTACTCAGCCAATCTCTGCTAACAAACTTTTTGTCATATTCGCAGCCTGAGAAGCGTAACTCCCGCCAAATAAATTGTAATGGTTTAACACATGGTAGAGATTGTACAAATTCTTACGCGTTGAGTAATCTTTATCTAATGGATAGCAGTCATTATATGCAGAATAAAACTGCGCACTAAAACCACCAAACAATTCAGTCATGGCGATGTCTGATTCGCGGTCTCCATAATAAACGGCAGGGTCGAAGATTATCGGATTGCCACTCTCATCATGCGCTTGATTGCCTCCCCATAAATCACCATGCAATAGCGATGCTATAGGTTGATAAGTTGTGAAGAACGTTGACAAATTATCAGCTAATTTCAGCCCATCATCATAAGCATTATTTGGATAGCCTTTGTTCTTAGCCAGCACTAATTGTGGCAAAAGACGCTGGCTTTTCCAGAACTCTATCCAGGATGAATGCAGCTTATTACTTTGAGGTGTTGTGCCGATGTAATTCCCTCTATGCCAGCCAAATTTTTCTGCCTGGTATTGATGCATTTGCGCAAGCTGCTGACCCGTTTTAGCATCGGCACTTCCTGAAGATAAAGGAATATATTCCATCAACAAATAAGCACTTTGTTGAGTTTCCCCATAGCAATAAACATCGGGAACCCTAATCGATTGACTAGATTTTATTTCTTGGAGACCTTCCGCTTCAGCAATAAACATCTCTAGATATTGAGGGTGATTTTCTTTGAGTATCCAGTGATTTCCTTCTTGATCAGTGAGTTTGGAAATCTGGTTAATGCAACCTCCTCCCACGGATTCTGAAGTTTTAAAGCAGAGATCTTTATCAAGGGTTAAGCTGAGTTGCTGAGTTATTTCTAAAAAGTGTAATGTATTAATCGATATCTTCATTGAGGTGAGGATACCATGATTAAAAAAGTGCCTTAAAGTACGGGGGTGTCTTTAAACTAAAATTAAATCAGTAAACGGGGTAATTCACTCTAAATACTGATGCATTAACGCTGGCTTGGCACAATGCACTTGCGACATGACTTGTTCTAATTCATCTTTAAGTAGATCAATCGTGTGGCCTGCGCCCTGCTCTCCATGTGCTGCAACACCGTACAAGAAAGCTCTACCAGCGAATACCGTTTCAGCACCTAACGCCAAATATCTGGCGATATCTACGCCTGTTTCTACACCGCTGTCTGCCATTACGGTTAGGTCTGCTCCGACGGCATCAATGATTTCTTCTAATGTTTCTGCGGGTGGTAAAGATGCATCGAGTTGACGTCCGCCGTGGTTCGATACGATAATGCCATCTGCGCCAATTTCTTTAACGGTTATTGCATCATCGACATGACTGATGCCTTTGACTATTAAATTGCCCTGCCACTTTTCTCTGAGTATTTTCAAGGTGTTTTCATCAACAACATCTCGAAGTGTTACGCGGATAAAAGTAGCAATATCTTCAATGTTTGTGGCGTCTTTAATATAAGGGCGAAGCGTGGCGAACTGAGGCAAACCCGCACGTACTGTAGCTAATGACCAAAAAGGACGTATGGTACTTTCAAAAACACTTTTTATTGTAATTTTGGGCGGTACTGCTAAACCACTTTTTATCGCACTGATTCGTCGACTAGGTGTGGGCACATCAACGGTTACCATTAAATTTTGGCAGCCCACTTTACGTAATCTGTCCAGCATATCATCGAGTATTTCTTCATCTGCTGGTGGGTATAATTGAAACCAGAAATTATCTTCCGCGTTCTTGGCGGCATCTTCAATAGAAATAGTAGAAACCGTACTGAGTACGAAAGGAATATTAGATTTTAGCGCTGCACGAGCGTGCATCGCGGACGCATCTGGCCAGACTAAACCTGACAAACCTAAAGGCGCTATGCCAAAAGGTGCAGAATATTTTTTGCCAAATAAGGTCGTGCTTAATTCTGGTGTTTGGTATTTCTGTAAGTACTCTGGCCTTAGAAAAATATCATCTAATGCTGTTCTGTTATTTTTTAAGGCTAACTCACTGTTGCAACCACCTTCGATATAATCAAAGGCAAACTTTGGAATCCGGCGCTTCGCTCTTTTTTTAAGATCGGCAATACAGGCTGATTTTCTAATTAATGCTTGTGCCATTTTGTTTGCGGTAAACCTCTTTGCTTACTTTACTAATCTTAAGTATTTAGCATCAAAAGTACTCAGCATCAAAAATGCTAAGTACTAAATTGTTATGCCCTAGATAATATAATAGTCACCCCCCTACTTTTATGAGGTTTTTTATTTAACCTTTCTGGGGTTTCCTATTAACGAATAGATTTCATAAAGCGATCTTTTATTTCAACGGCTCTCATTGGAATTTCTCCGCCTACTTTATCATTACCTGCATTGATCATGTAATGAAGGAAACGTGTTTTCTGTTTCATTGCTTCTGCAAGTTCATCTGCATTATCCGTCATCACGCTTGATTCAATACCCATCGATCGAACCACTGCGGATAAGTTATAACCTTGCGAACTCAATGTAGGCTGGTTTCCGGTTGATCCCCAGCTACCATTATCCAAACAGATAACAGTTAGATTAGAAGGATTATATGCCACTAAATCAAATAGTTGATTCGGATTAAAGAAGAACGAACCATCACCATCAATCACATACACATGGCGACCTTCGATTGATTTTGCTAGACCGATACCTACTTCTGTAGCAGAACCTAAAGCACCCAACATATAGAAATTTGTGTCTCTATCCTTGGTGTTGTAAACCTCTTTTGAAGGGAAACCGATTTGAGACAAAACGATATCATTGTCATCAACGACTTCCATGATTTGCTCTATCGCACCAATACGGTTTACCGAAGGTGATCCGTCATACCCTGGTGCTTCTGCTTTAATTACATTGATTTTCGGCTCACCAAACTGGTGATAATCCGGCAAGTTTTCTTCCCAAAGCTCAGGAGACAGTAAATATACTTTTACCTTTTTCTCAGTAAAACACGCAGCAACATCATCTTCTAACCCGACAAGATCATCTGCAGTTGCGATGATTTTGTATTCAACATCGATTGCAGTGAGTAAGTCTTCTACTTTATCACCAAAGATAATCTGTGCTTCGATAGGCTCTTTATAATGACCACGCCATGAGACGAAAATTGGTAAAGCCGTTTGATAAAGCTTTTGCATGGTATATAGGTCAGTAACTAAATTACCTAAACCGGTATTTTGGATCATCATTGCTGTTCGCTTATCCGCCAAGCTTCGCCCAAAACATAACCCCAAACCCGCTGATTCTTTGGTGATATCCCAAATATCAAACTCATCCGGCTTGTACTTCATAACATTATTTAATTTATTACACGGTAAATAAGCAACGGTATCAACAGAGTTATGAGATAAAGCTGCCCATATTTTTTGAGGGTTATTCATAGTAAATCCTTAATCATTTTCTTCTTAAACAAGGTAGTTCTAATTTCGCGATCTTAATGTATCCGATCACTAATTAATGAGATGGTCAGGTTGCAGTACGATTTTGGCTGCAGCGACTCGCCCGTTATGTAAATCATCAAATGCTTGTCCGCCTGCAGACATCGGACGCACATCTATCCAGTTTAAATTTCCTAGTCTTTCTTGATAAAGCATGTCGATTGACGCTTTCATATCAGCCGTTGTGTAACAGTAATTACCTAGCACCGTGACTTCTTGAAGTGTGATTTTGCGGCTATCGAATCCACCTTCACTGTCTTGTAATCCGACGTGTGAAATGATGCCACCTGGTCTTACGGCTTCGCATGACACTTTACGCGTGATGCCTGAACCTACGCAGTCTAAAACAACATCGTAGTCACCTAGGTGCGGTGGTTGATCTTTGATCGGGTCATACGTTGTCGCGCAATGTTGCTCGTCGATGCTCGCGCGTCTTAATGCATTGGTTTCGCCAAGGTCTATTTGTGACGCGCCTTTTGCTTTTAGCACTAGTGCCGCTAATAAACCGATAGCGCCGCCGCCTAAAACCAGACATCTCATTTCTGATAGCGGTCGATAGGCAATTCTTTCAACTAATGCAATTGCATGCAGTGCCGTAGCTGTGGGCTCGGTGATAGAGGCACTAATTGGATTCATATCATCAGGGATTTCCAATAAGTTGCGCTCTTCAATCGCTACTTGATCAGCAAACGCACCTTGAAGATACATGCCGATCAATTCACGTTTGGTACATAGATTACTGCGACCACTTAAACAATCGTGACAAACACCACAAGTCATTAATGGATTGATCACCATGCGCTTACCTGCGTGTTTACCATCAATAACTGTGCCACAGACTTCATGACCTAAAATCAATGGTGGAACGCGACGTTCATCGTGCCCATGATACGCATGCATATCAGAACCACAGATAGCCGCGGCTGATACGTCCATCACAACATCACCCACTCTTGGGCTTGGTTGCGGCTCATCTCGATAAGTTATTTCTTGAGTGTCTGTGTAAACCAGTGCTTTCATCTTATCCTCCTATTACCCTGCTAGAGAAGAAACAGGTTTTAAATATATTCAAATAGTCACCCCCCTACTTTTAGCCTGTTTTTTAAAAGACTTATTTTAGAAGGTTATTTAGAACTAACCATTAAAAGCGATCTACTTAGCGGTAAATCCACCATCAATATAGAGCGTTTGTCCCGTTACATAATCAGAAGCGTGACTCGCTAAAAACACACAAGGACCATCTAGATCTTCGAGATTGCCATTGCGGCCAATTGCGGTTTGTTGTGCCAGTTTTTCTGCAAGCTCAGACTGTTCAAAAACCGGAGCCGTCAATTCAGTAGGAAAGAAACCAGGAGCAATCGCATTACACCCTATTCCATCTTTTGACCAGGCCTCGGCCATCGCACGCGTTAACTGACAAATACCGCCTTTCGATGCGCCGTAAGCGATTCCATTCGCAAATGCTCGCTCAGATTGCAGTGAGGCGACATTGATAATCTTGCCCCAACCACGCTCTCGCATATTAGGGACTAACTTTTGCGCCAACATAAAAGGTACTTTTAAATTCAATGTGAGCGTTTGATCCCAGCTTTCTGAGGTTACATCATCTGCATGCTGACGCAGGTTTACACCAGCGGTATTACACAAGATATCGACGCGCCCGAAAAAATTTAGACTTGCACCAACGATAATATCCCACTGGCCTTCATCAGATAGATCTGCCGCTAAATACTCAGCTTTTGCTCCACTATCTTGAATTTCTTTGGCTAATTCTTTGAGACGATCTTCACGACGGCCAATTAAAACCACACTGGCACCCGCAGCGGTTAAAGCGCGGGCTTGCTGTGCTCCGATTCCAGAAGTAGCACCCGTTATGAGCGCTACCTTACCGCTAAGATCAAGCTTCAACGCCATGTCCTGGAATCTCTAGTAGGAATTCTTCATCTGGGAAGTATTTAGCGAGACGATCATCACCTGAACGTGCATGACCTTCCATACCTTCAAGACGTGAGATTCTTGCCGCTGCTGCACCTACTTCTCGATTTGCTTCGCGAGTCATACGTTGTGTTGTTACTGTTTTAACGAATTTACTGGCAGATAATCCGCCGGTGTAACGGCCCGCGCCTTTAGTAGGTAGGATATGATTGGTACCAGAACACTTATCTCCGTAGGTAACCGTCGTTTCCTCACCAACAAATAGTGAACCGTAGTTACGAAGGCGCTGCACCCACCAGTCTAGATTTTCAGCCTGAACTTCTAAATGCTCAGCTGCGTACTGATCACTGATTACTGCCATTTCTTCATCAGTATCACAAAGAATAACTTCACCATAATCTCTCCACGCTGCTGTGGCTGCATTACGCGCAGTTTCTGGTAATTTAGCGATAACGCCTGGCATCATCTCGATCACTTTATCTGCTAGCGCTTTGTCTGTTGTGAATAACCATGCTGGTGAATCAAATCCATGTTCAGCCTGACCGGCAAGATCAGAACACACGAGAACCGGGTCTGCCGTATGATCAGCGATGATGGCGATTTCCGTTGGACCTGCAAATAAATCAATACCTACTCTGCCGTATAACATACGTTTTGCTTCAGCAACAAAGCGGTTACCAGGACCAACCAGAATATCAGCTGGCTTACCCGTGTATAAACCAAACGCCATAGCGGCAATACCTTGAACACCACCAAGTGCGAGGATTGTGTCTGCGCCACAGTAGTTAGCGGTGTATAAAATGGCATCATTAATACCATGACCAGGTTTAGGGGGCGAACATGCAATAACGTGATCAACACCCGCAGCTTTAGCGGTACCCACAGACATAATCGCCGATGCAACATGCGCATAACGTCCACCAGGAACATAACAACCTGCCACTTGCATTGGTATTTGGCGTTGACCTGCCCATAAGCCCGGAGACAATTCTGTTTCAAAATCGATAAGTGCTTCGCGTTGCTTGACAGCAAAACCATAAACACGATCGTAAGCGAATTTTATATCATCTTTAACTTGTTGAGATAAGCGACCTTCAGCAGCTTCGATTTCTTCAGCTGTAACGACGATATTTCCTTCATAACCATCAAGCTGTTTTGCATACTCAGCACAGCGCTCTTCGCCACCTGCTTCAATCTCTTTAAGCATTTTTGAAACGATTTCACGTGTATCGTCTTCTAATGTTGTCGCGTTCATTTCCGCTTTTTTGATATAGGTAACAGCCATGTGTGTTCTCCAGAATAATTTAATGTAAGCGCTTACATATTAGTAACGATATTGATTTTTGTCAAACCAATAGCTGAAATAAATGCCTTATTTTAAGAAATAAATCTGAGCAAAATCATGGATAAAACTTAAACTACTGAAAACAGTTAATTTTTATACTTTCTGCTAAACTTTAGCCCTCTATGCAGAAAAAAAAACCAACACTTCAGGATGTCGCCACTCAAGCTAAGGTATCAACGGCTACGGTTTCCCGTTGTCTAAATAATCCAGATATGGTGCGTGTAGAGGTTCAGGAAAAAATCAATCGAGCCATTGAAAACTTGGGTTATGTACCCGATGGTGCCGCCAGAGCGCTTGCTTCACGTCGCACCCAAACGTTAGGGGTGATAGTCCCCACTATCGATAACAGCATTTTCTCGAAAGCCCTGCAATACTTACAAAATGGGATAACCAAAGCCAATTACACCCTCCTTTTAGCAAACAATGATTTTTCTCAGGAAGTGGAATTACGGGAAGTACAATCATTACTATCCAGAGGCATTGATGGTCTGGTGATGGTCGGTGCCAAACATCATCCCGAAATTTACAAAGCTATAAAGCGCTATCAAATCCCCGTTGTTAACCTGTGGATTTATGATCCAGAATCTGAATACAGCTGTATCGGTTTTGATCACATAAAAGCCGGTAATCAAATCGCCAAACATTTGATAGATTTAGGACATAAGAATTTTGGCGTTATCTCTGGTATTCGTGAAAACAATGATCGCGCCGATGAGAGATTTAGAGGACTTGAACAACAAATAGAAAATGCGGGATTCACACTGGATGAAGATCATATCGTAGAGTGTCACTATACCGTCGAAAATGGCAGTAAATCAGTACACACGCTACTCGATAAAAATCCAGATATAACCGCGATAATCTGTGGTAACGATATTCTTGCAATAGGTGCCATACATGGCGCCCAGGAAAGAGGTTTAAAAGTACCTGAAGACTTATCCATTACAGGCTTTGATAATATTGAAATTCTACCGTTCTTAAAGCCCTCAATAACCACAATAAACTCGCCATCGAGACGCATGGGAGAAAAAGCTGCCGACTACATCTTGCAGCAAATAAAAGATAAAACCAATAATGTAGAACGTATCGAACTGGAAGCAGAATTAATCGTCAGAGAGACTACTGGGCCAGCTCCACAAATCTGATCATTGCTAA
The DNA here is from genome assembly GCF_947495625.1 of uncultured Cocleimonas sp. GTDB lineage: Bacteria > Pseudomonadota > Gammaproteobacteria > Thiotrichales > Thiotrichaceae > Cocleimonas. The sequence goes on along the minus strand of NZ_CANLZW010000026.1, from coordinate 39,546 downwards.
AAAGATAAAGTCCCCCCCGTACTTTGAATGATATTACGTTTTTGTTTTTAAAAACGTAAATAGAATTTATGCAGAGCTAGGCACTTTTTTATTTAGGTACTTTTCACCACAATAAATATACGGTAGATAGACACAGAATTATTAATTTCATTACTATCCATTCTTTAATTTTTTTGAAATAGAGGAAAACTATAAATGCCCTGCATCCTGCTTATTGATAATGGTTCGCTGCGCGCGAATGCTACCCTGCAATTACGTAAGCTGGCAGAAAAATTATCCATTGAATCAGGTCATAAAATTCACCCTGTTTCTTGCAAACATTCGAATCGTATTCCTGCGGAAGATATTAATGGAATACCGGCGAATACTTTCGGTGATTTTATGAAACAGCAACTTTCTGCTGGAGAAAGAGAGTTTATTTTATTGCCCCTTTTCTTTGGCAATAGCAGAGCATTAACGTCATTCATTCCCGATGAAGTCGTCATTTTAGAAGAAGAGTTTGGGAAATTTGAGGTAAAAATTGCTGACACTATCTATCCACTCCCCCAAGGAGAGCCTGATCTAAGCGATATTATTTATGATCATGTTATCGCTACTTCATTAAAGGTAGCTGACGGTGGCTCTAACATACAAAATGTAGTACTCGTTGACCATGGCTCACCTGTTCCCAGAGTCACGGCTGTAAGGCAACATCTTGCTGATAGTGTTAGAGAAAAGTTGGTAATCCATCAGGTCGACCCAAAGGTTTTAGAAGAAGCGGTGATGGAGCGTCGGGAAGGCAAAGAATATGATTTTAACGGTGATTTATTAGAAAAGTGGCTGACTGAAAAAGCTCAAGCAGGTGAAACGCAAGCTTCGGTTATTTTGATGTTTTTCCTACCCGGCAGTCATGCAGGTGAAGGCGGAGATATTGTAGAAATCTGTGATGCAGTCATGGACAAATATCCCAAATTTAAAATATCGATTAGCCCTTTAATCAGTGAACACCCTAAATTAATTTCTATCTTAAATAAGCGATTAGAGAATAGCCTTAAAAGCTGAGTATCACCCCCCTACTTTTAGCCATATTTATGCAGAATCGCCTTTGCTGAAGATGACGCATCAAGCTATCGGGATTAATCTAACAATCACTATAACTGGATGTTTGCTCAGTGTTCTCTGTTCTTTTGTGCATAAAAAATAAGGAATTATGTTCAATCGAATTTCTTAAGCTCTCAAAATTGCTATCGTCACCTTCGATGAAACCATCTCTATTTTTGATGATAAATGCTTCTTTAGGTGTATTTAACAAACCTTTCTTCAAGCTCGATGTATATAGGGGATCAAGGCCATCACGAGCAACCCAGGACTGAGTTGGAGCTCTAAAACTTGCGATGGTTCGGATTCTTTTACTAAAATTCTTATTCTTCAGAATATCAATCTTAAATGCACCCGCATCATATACATCACGAATAACCGCGATCGCAACATTATCATGCCTACCTAGATAGTTATAACCAGCTAAATCACCCGCGGTAATACCATTATCAACCAGAAACTTTTGCGATAGATACCTACCAATGGTGGATGATTTATTTCCAAAGGCGAAACTTCTTCCCTTTAAATCTTCTACTTTTTTGATTGGGCTATCTTTCAAGACACCAATGACACCTTCATAATAGGGTCGGCCTTTACTCGACTCTGAAGCTAAAATGGAAACATTTGGGCTTCTGCGTTTGACTGCCACGTATGAGGCGCCGCCTAATCTGGCAAAATCAATTTTTTTATCTACCAGCGCGTCCAAGGCATCTTTGTAGGCTGGAAAGAATACAATGTTTATTTCAACGTTTTTATTTAATTGAGCTTTTAGACTTTTTTCTAGATGACGAAGTATGGGTTCATTTTGATCATCCACCCAGTTACGCCGTTCGGAACCATAGACACCAAAGTCGAGTTTTAATGTATTTGCAAATACCGTTGCCGACAATTGAGCAAATAGTATTGATATAAGTAATAATTTTTTCATCATTGCATTGAGCTTTTCAAGTTATTAAAAAGTCTCCCCCAAAGCAACTTGAATTCCACTAGCCACATATCTGTTATTTGCCTCTTATTTTAACTATGCAACCGTCAATAAACGCTAATTGCAGACAACTTTATCGCATCTAACATTTAATATATATTGATAAATATCATTTATTTAGGTTGTGCACAATTAATTGATTATACAAGATTCTTAATTGGTCGAGCAATTTTTAAAATTAATCCACCCGATAAAAAAGTTACTCTTTAAAACCCATAGATAATACTTAAGGTGTCCTGATCACGAACGACCACCAAATCAATGTTACGGGAATGAGTTAATTCATTGATGATAAATTGTTGCATGCCCGGTCCTTCAAAAGTTTGACCATTGAGACTGGTTAAAATATCACCGCTTTGAAAGCCTAGTCGAATAAATTGATCTGCATTTCCACCTGGCATAATTTTATACCCAAGAAACTGTCCCTGTTCATAAACGGCATAAGGCCGCCTGATCATTAATAAGCGAATTGGGTTTCTACGTTTATCCTGTTCCAGCATAACTCGTTGCTGAAAAATATCTTCATCAGCGCCCTTCACATCATTAAAAATCTCATTCAAATATTGCACCTTAGTTTGACTTCCATAGCCCCCCATTTCTAACACATGCTTTTCGCCATAATAGTTGACCACAACCTGATTCCTAGTGATTTCCTCGACAATAGCTCTTTGGTAGATCATTGATTTTATTTGATAAACCTCCTGTACCCCACCATGCTGAGAGATCAATGCATAACTGCTATTATCGCCTTTGTAAACAACGCCATGTAGCCTGAAATTTAAATCTGAAAAAGGAATAGAAGGTTTCAAGTCTGCAAGAATAATAGAAAGCTTGTTAGTATCGACCTGCTTATTTAATTTCTGTATTGCATGAAAAAGCTGAGAGAAGAAACTTTGTTCGTTTGCTGATTCGGTGTTTTTCCTGGTTGATATGCTACTTTGGGGATGATCTATACGCTCGGTATTCATCGCAATAAATGCCAAAAGAATACTTAGAATGACAATAATAGTCGTTCTACTGGTGAAAAATATTGTGGAAGATTTACTATAAGTCACTAAGCTCCTTATACCAAACGCTGATAATCTACTAAAACCTGAGAATTATTGCTCAGCAGCTTAGCTAATTATAGTCTATTTAATAACAATGTATTTAAGCCCTATAACTCAATGGCTTAGATGAACTTTCTAATTTATAGATAAATATGAGATAAAAAAAAGCGGACCGGAGTCCGCTTTATATAATGGATTTAAGATTTAATTGATCGTCTCACCAAACCATAATGAGATTAATAACCAACTAATCGATAGTAGACAATGAAATAAAACCACTAACGATTATTCTCTTATACCCTCACATTGAGCCCAAATACTTAAGTTCTCTTCCTTAAGACTCAATTCTTGATCGAAAACGTTATAAAAAACGCTTTTCAAAATGACTTGTTGTAAGTTAATTTTTTCGGATTTCTGATAATTATTACTGACAATCTAAGAATAACTATTCTTTCGCTTTATTCTTCAGTTATATAAATATGAATTAATCAGAATACGTGTTGTTTTCCCTCTCTTAAGCGTTTTGTGCTTTTAATTATTATTAACTTACTTAACGTAGGTTTAAATTTACTCGCAATTATCTTGTTAGTAAAGTATTTTATTTGCACACTATTAAAATAGTTGACTTAAATCAATCTCGGCCTTGTTGATGGACTTAATTCGAGAGTCACCAAGAGATTGTTTTTATTTGATATTTAGAAATAAATATCATACTCCTTTAGATAAAAGGAGCATGACAAAGGATGTGAAATTATTTAATCAGTAATCCGCGATTGTTTAAAAAAGGTCGCATATGCTCGCGCTTTTTATCCTGAACGGCTTTCGCTGTTTGCTCTGACCAATTAGAAACACGTGTTTTACCTGAGCGAGATTGGTAATAAGCTTCCATCTGTGCGTCATAAGACTCAATTTGAGATTCCACTTTTTCAGCTGCGTAATGGTCTTGATGCAAAATAGTTGTTACTGGAAAGCGAGGTTTAACATCAGGGTCTATCGAAGGCCAACCTAAACACATGCCAAATACCGGATAAACCTGATCGGGTAATTCGAGTAAATCAGACACCAATAGCGGATTATTGCGAATCCCGCCGATAAACACTCCGCCCATACCCATCGATTCAGCGGCCAGCAGGACATTCTGAGCCATTAAAGCCACATCGACACTGGCTGCCAAAAAGTGCTCGGTGTTTCCCTCTAGCTTACCTGCACCCTGTTCGATGCAGGCTACTTCGATACGTTTTAAATCTGCACAAAACACTAAAAACTCAGGGGCATCTTCTACCCAGGTTTGCCCACCTGCGGCTTCTGCAATTTGACGTCGCGTATCACTATTGGTAACACGAATCACTGAGTAAGCCTGAATAAAACTGGATGATGCCGCTGCCTGCCCACATTCAATGATTGTTTGCAGTGTTTCGGTATCTATGGATTTATCTTGAAATTTCCGAATCGAACGATGACTCAGCATCGTCTCTATCACTTTATTATTTGTTTGATCTAACATAATCCTGTATCAACTTGGTGTTTGTTTAATCTATACAATGCGTATAAAAACGCGCATAAAAACGATTGTCTCGTTAATTTATGCCGCGCTTTCTGCGAGGCTTTCTTTCAATAAACCTTTATGTGTCAACACTACGACAAGGGTAATCAACGCCGCACCCACTATATTTGCCATAATATTTAAAGGTAGGAAAGCACCAATAATGCCTAAGATTAATAGAGGGTAATGCCAGATTTTCAAGGGTCCTTCAGCGTAATTCTGTACCAAACAATTCAGTGCATAAATACCAAACAGCCCAAAGAAACCAATCTGAATAATTTCCATCCAGCTGCCACTAATCAGAGGTGTATAAGCAAACATCAAAGGCACAATATATAAACCTTTTGCGATTTTCCATGCTTGAAATCCGGTCGCCATAGGCGGTGATTTTGCAATACCTGCAGCGGTAAATGCGGCTAAACACACAGGTGGAGTAACATTACTGTCCTGACTCAGCCAGAACACGATTAAATGCGCAATCAGTAAGTACATGGTTAATTGTTCTGCATCGACCAATACTGGACGAAGCGTAATAGCCACTTCAAACGGAATAGCAGACATTAACTCTAGCGCTTCGGGTCGAGTCATCCCTGTGGCTATTGATGCCACATGTGGACTATCGACTAACATAAACATAGCCGACTTACCTGGATCAGCAATCCCTTGAACCAATTGATCAACGATTACCCCATCCGCTAAAATCCCTGCCAATGCAGGAGCACTTAAAATAGCGAGAATAATATAAGCGGCAGTAACCGGTAGCCCCATTCCCAAGACCAATGATGCTAATCCTATGAGTATGATGGCAACTACCATCGACCCCTGAGACCATTGAGCGATCATCAACGAGAAGCTATTGCCGATACCACTGGTAACAATTGCATTATTCATAATACCGATTGCCACTAACAAAACACCCGTCAGAATCGAAGCTCGAATACCAAACATAAAGGCTTCCGCAATGCGCGAGGGGCCCATCACCGTAGGTTTAAAATCATCGCGGTTTAATATTTTGCCAATCACTAACGTTGCCCAGGATACCAACACCAATGCTGCAATCGCCCATGACGCTGCATAACTTGGTGTTACGCCGGTCATTAGCAACCAGATCATCACCGTTAAAGGAAGGATGAAGGTTAAGCCACCAGAGATGATTTTACCTTTATCAATAACCAAGTCCTGATCATCACCAACTTTGTATTTAACCGCTTCGATACGTACGATAAATGCAACAGAAAGGAAATATAGAATCGCAGGAACAACCGAAACCGCCACAATGGTGGAATACGGAATAGACGTGTAACTCGCCATAACAAAGGCACCAGCACCCATTATCGGTGGCATTAACTGCCCACCGGTAGATGCGGCTGCTTCAACGCCGCCTGCGAACCTGCCACGAAAACCATTAGACTTCATCAATGGAATCGTAATAACGCCGGTAGACGCTGTATTAGCTATCGCGGAACCACTAATCGTGCCTGTTAAGGCAGATGAAAGAACCGCAACAAATGCAGCACCACCACGGATACGACCTGCAACTAATTTAGAACTTTCGATAACAAAATCACTGGCACCAGAGACCACCAGGAAACCACCAAAAATCATAAACAAGGTAATATTAGTGGACGAGATGCTCGCCAAAATTCCAAACATGCCTTCGTCATTAAACAAAGAGCGGAACATGATGTCATTAAGGGGCAAACTAGCCGAACGAAAAACACCCGGTAACTGTTCGCCTAAAAACATAATATAAGACAGCGACAACAGGATTAGTATTGGAATCACCCAGCCTGATACTCTTCGTGATAAATCCAGCGCAGCAAATAGCAGTATTCCGCCTGCTAACCAATCCACAGGGCTAAACTGCCATGACTGACCAGTAACCGCTAAGGTATCATCATAAATTCGCGATTCTGATGCGGCCACCCAGAGCGCAGATGCTGCAACGAGTAAGCCATAAAAGAGATCAAGCTTAATCGCCCACGGTTTGTTTTTACTACGGCCAAAAGCGCTATAAATAGTTGAAGCTAAAAAGGCAAAGCCTGCAAAATGTATCGCATTTTGCCAAAGTCCCGGCTCATTAAGAAAAATATTTGTGAGTATGTGCCACACACCAAAGGCCACAGCAAAAGCTGCAATAAACCATTCTAGCGGTGTTTTAGATTCTCCTCGTTTAAGGTCTTCTACCATTAACCATTCATCACGAAGATTCTGTGTAGCAAGAATATCAAGATCAGAAGCCAGCTCGGTTGTTTCTGTATTTTGTGTTTTATTAGTCATCGTTTCTTTATCGGTTCTTTATTGTTTATTTGTACAGAATATCTAAATTGTCTTTAAAGCTAACGCCGTTCACAACCCAGGTTTTTTCAGGTTTGTAAAAAGTAATCTTCCAGTAGATAGCGTGATTTTTGAATTTATGTAGATAGTAATAACGCAAAAAAGAATCTCCTATTTTTTGTTTATCTACCATCTCCTGTCCCACGGACGGTCCAAATCGCCTATCAACAACAGGCCACTGCATTTCTATTTTTTTAATAAGATTATCCAGCTCAACCTCAGGTAAAGGCCAATGTGGTTTTGCGAGTGCCATACCCTCGGTAAACTCTTTTTTAATAAAGTGGTTTACCATTTTATCGGCTAATGCTTTGGTATCAATTTGATTTTTTAGTTCTTTAGCATGAGCAACGTCTATTGTTACAAATAGTGAAAATGCGGTGAGCATTGAAAAAATAAACAGTGTTGAAAACATGCGGGATAGCGTCGAAATCCGTAACTTCATTAGTAACACTCAAGATGAAAATTAGAGTATAGGATAGATAAAAGTACACCCCCCTACTTTTATGTAGTTTTTATCATTTCTACAGAGATAATCAGAAATAAATCATAAATTTATCGCTATATGCTAAGTGGATTGCATAGCAAAGAATGTTTTATACAAACCTTCTATCTGAAGTTATTACTGGCAATCCCAATTTTAGCTATTATGCAAGCTACAGTAATTCAGGTTTTTTGGATTTATCACGCGGTATACAACTAACCATCAATCACAATCAATCACAATCAATCACAATCAATCACAATCAATCACAATTAATCACAATTAATCACAATATAATAAAAAAAGTTATTCATTTTATGTACAACAAAAAATTTTCAGTGAGTTTTGATAATCAGATAAGAACCACTGAACACATTTCTTTTTTGATAAACAATGCAAAAGAATCAGGAGCAAAAGGCGTTACACTTGTCATAAGTGCGGGCTATATGCCTGAGATGAATACATTAAGTGATTACTTAAAAACACTAGATATATCAGTATCTGGCGCTATTTTTCCAGAAATAATCTATGACGACAGCTATTACAGTGATGCGGCATTAGTGATTGCGACATACTACCCAATTCAAGTTAGAACTTTTCTGGATATCAGCAATAAAAAATCAGAGTTATATACCGAATCAAATTCAGACATAAATCCGCCTGACATTGAAGCTTGTCTTATCTTTGTTGATGCAAAGGCTAAATGCTTAGAAGATGCATTAGATGCACTCTACTACCGCAATGAATTTGATTACAAATACGCAGGCGGTGGCGCTGGCTACTTGAAGGATAATAAAGAACCCTGCATTTTTACCAACGATGGAATTGTAGAGGATGCCTTACAAACGATTAGTTTACCGTTAAATCAGGATAACCAACTTTGCCATGGCTGGACCCCTTTATCTGGACCGCACATCGCCACTCAAGCCTCTGGAAACCGCTTAATAGCATTAGATTATCTTCCGATAAAAGAACAGTATCGAAAATTTATTCAAGACAAGGTAAGCGAGGATATTTCAGATAAACCCATAGAAGAATTATTATCTCAATATCCAATTGGAATAAAACATTACGGCGAAGAAGTCATCGTACGTGACCCTTATCGTTATCATGACGATGCCATTGAATTTATGGGCGATATACCAGAATTTTCCAATATATACATTCTATCCGGTGAGCCAGAATCTTTACTTGATTATGTTGATCAGAACCTTAATAAATCAATCATTGAAACTAAAACAAACAGCAATCTGTCACTTATTTTTAGCTGTGTTGGTAGACGCTCACACATGGGATCTGTCAGCGACATTGAGCTATCTCGAGTTTCAAAGGCTTTAAAACCCACACAAGCAATTATTGGGACCGCTTCTCTGGGAGAGCTAGTAACCAACGAGGCAGGTTTATTGCGCTTGCACAATATGTCGCTGGTAGTCACGAGGTTTTATAAATGATTCTCTGCGAACCGGAAAATCTGATCTCTCTACAACATGAGTTGTTGATGTCAATCGGGACTCATACCAGCCCTGAAGCGTTGCTAAAAGAATTTTCGTTTAAAGCAATCAAGACGCTTAATTTGAAGCGAATTCACTTCTTTCAGAAAAGTAATAAACATGTAGGTATTCGCAAAAAGACATTTTGTATTCCATTATCTGCAAAAGATATTATTGCTGAAAACCCAAAACTTGAACGCTATTGCGTTAATCATTTACCTACAGAAAATGGCTATATCGAAGAGATCGAACACAACGGCAGTTTCTTCTATAGTTTCGGCATCAAAAATTTTGGCTATATTTTATTAGAGAGACGATTAAAGGCTTTCGATCAAAGCCTAATACAGGCTTTAATTCCGCCTATACTTCGTTTTTGTATTGCCTACCTCAGTCGTAAACAGTTTGAATTAAACACTAAACAACGAAATAAAATCCACGAAATATCAAGCGCATTACGACTTGATAAGCAAAAGTTTGAGACAATTTTAGGCGCAATAAAAGACGGTGTAATCGCCATTAACATCAATAAAAAAATCTTTTTTGCCAATGATTCAGCCTATGTCTATATGGATGTTGAAAACAATGCGAAATTTGATAAAAAGTACTATGAATATTTTCGACTTTTTAATATCGATCTGAGCGAAGATATCACCCGTAAATTAGAAAATTACGCAATGAAAAGTACAACCTGGTCGCCTAAAGAACCTATTGTATTTAAAACGGAAAGTGGCAAAACCAGCGTTTGTGAAATTAATGTACAAAAAATCAAAGACAGAAGGCAAAGTCAAATTGGAGGTGATTTCTATTTTGTCATTACTTTCCACGATATTACTGAAACGTATGAGATGGAACAAACGCTAGCTTGGCAAGCTACACATGATCACCTGACCCAGTGCTTAAACCGAAGCGGCTTTGAAAAGATACTTGACCACATTGTTATAAAAAACAAATCTAACAACCATGCCTTAATCTATATGGATTTAGATCGTTTCAAGTACGTCAATGACCTCGGTGGACATTTAGCGGGTGATGCCCTGCTAAAACAAATTTCAGGCATGATGCAGCAAGAAATACGCGAATCAGATCATTTAGCTAGAGTGGGTGGAGATGAATTTTGTATTATCACCAGACGCTGTGAAACCAAATACGCCATGGAATTAGCTGAAAGAATTCGAGAAAAAGTAGAGCGTTTACGATTCCAGTGGGAAGAAAATATATTTACCATTGGTATCAGCCTCGGCGTCGCTTCAATTAAACCCAAAGACAAAGATGCAGACCTTGTATTTTTTAGAGCAGATGACGCCTGTATGCTTTCAAAAAACAACGGACGCAATCAGGTAACTCTGGCTCAGGAAGTTCCAGAAAACGCCTCGAAAATTGATCCAACACGGCAAATTAACTACATAAATTATGTCAATAAATCACTCTCTGTTTTCGACAACACATACAAGTTTGTTCTGTTTCAACAACAGATTAAAGCCATATCAGAGAATGAAAAAGACCACATAGAAATCCTATTGCGTATGGAGCATAACAACAAAATCATTATGCCAAATGCATTTCTTCCTGCTGCTGAACGTTACGGAAAAATCGCAGCGATCGATTTGTGGGTGCTCAAAAACTCATTAGAATATATAAAACACTGCAAAAATATAGATGTGAATGTAAATCTCTCTGGAATAACACTCAGTGATGATGGCGCCAGAAAACAACTCTACGAAATGATCTCAGCGCATCCGGAAGAAGCCAAAAGTCTGTGTCTGGAAATAACCGAAACAGTGGCGATTACCAATCTAACCAAATGCATACGCTTTATGAATAATGCTTCACAATATGGTGTGAGTTTCGCATTAGATGATTTCGGAACAGGCGTATCATCGTTCGGTTATCTAAAAAACCTGCCTGTAAAATACTTGAAGATAGATGGCTCTTTTATCCGCGATATTTGTAACAATGAAATTGATCAGATCGTTGTCAGGTCGATTACAGATGCCGCAAAAGCCATGTCTATTCAAACGGTTGCGGAATTTGTAGAGGATGCAGAAATCTTAAACAAGATATCAGAAATTGGCGTAGATTTTGCTCAGGGATATCATCTAAACAAACCTGAAAGGCTTGAGATTCACTAATCTAAAAAAGTACTTAAAACTAAAGTCACCCCCCTACTTTTAAGTGACTTTTATGCGGCTGCCCCTTCCCTTTGGGTAAGCATTAAACAGCAATGCTTTTGTCTCGATAAATCTCGGCTCATTTTGTAGTTTGAAATGACTAAAGGAACTTATGCTTTGCGGAATGAAATTACGTTTTTCTTGTTTAAAAACGTAAATAGAATTTATGCAGAGCTAGGCCTTTTTTTAACTTTGTTTTAATGTTATTTAAGTAAGGATCTACATAAAAAAACTATCAGCTTTTAGGACCGAACTCATTGATATCCAGAATAAAATCTTTACCGTCTGTTGCAACCCTTCCAATATTCTCTAAATATTTATAAGTGACATCCGCCAAAACTACATTTTTATCAAGAACATTAACGATGTAACCACTTTCGGCTAAATCTATAATTGTGATTCTTTTTTCAGGCTTTTTCTTATACAAATCTGACTCAGGATCAAGCACAAAAACATAGCCCTCAAGACGGCATAAAGCACCATCGGCAGCAACCACTTCACCTAAAAAATGTCTCCGCGTTGAGCTATCGTAAAGCGCTCTGTAAATTACATGTACTTTGTTACCATTCTCAATAACCATCAGCATTCCCCATAATTTAAGTTGTGTCTTGAAAGGAGATAATAGGCCTTAAGGTATTTACAGTGGCTTAATAATTTTATTTTTATTCTAATCTGGATTTTATAAATAACTGAAGAATAAAAAAAGCATCTACCACAAGAGTCGATTCTCTTTTAGTAGATGCTTCATTTACCCATTGCGGATAATTTGGACTAATTGTGAACTAGATTAATGATAGACCTCGTCATATAGATCCGAAGTCTTTTGTTTAAGCGCTTTTTGTTCAAAATAGTCTTCAACACGTCTACGTGCATTCCTGTCATATTTAATTTTCTGGTGTTTTTTCGAAGATAATTTCTCAAAACCGATTTCGTCATCCATATCCCACATACTGTAGGAATCAGACCCCTCATCATTAGTGTAATAATCATCTTGTCTAACTTTTGCCACTTTAATTTTCTCCGGCATAATGTGTTTAACAGTTGTTATGACAGGCTAAATCTTTTGCCTGCTTAAGTAATTTATACAACCACAGAAGAAAAAATCAAAACAATATATTTTGATTAGAATGACAAAAATTACGAATTAAAACATCACTAGAAAGTAACGAACTTCAAACAAATTTTTTATTCTTAAGCCAGTGCTTTTGCCTTAAAGATAAACGTACCGAATGGAATAAAGGAAGCAAAGAAACCAATCAGTGTTTTTACAAGACCCAATTCTCTTTTCGCTGCATGTGAAAAAAGTAAAACAACAAAAGCCAAGAACAAAACACCATGAATCGGCCCTATTATTTTTACCGCTTCAGCCATCCCCGCATAATATTTCAATGGCATTGCAACAAATAATAGAAGCAATAAAGAAGAACCTTCGAATAAGGCGGCCCAGCGTAAGATAGTAAAGTCTATTTTATTTTTAGTACTAGTTTTGTTCATTTATATTTAACGCGATTAATTAAGTTTCGTTGGATGAGAAATCTTTTTAATCCGCAAGTATATTTCACAATGCTTTAATATAAAATGAATAAGGAATTTGAGTATGTGATGATTGTTTTGGTTTAATTGGTATTTTTTTGGTGGAAAGATTTCGACTATTTTTAATACAGTCTCGAGAAATGGTTAAATTATAGCTATTAATTTTAGTCACCCCCCTACTTTAAGGCACTTTTTCGGTGAATTCAGAGACAGGCGTTTATTGTAGAGATACCTGATGCATGTGACGATTAGTGATTTCTTCGATTACGCCTTCTTTATGTAATTGCAGCATGGCGTCACTAAATTTCTCTGCGACAAGTTTATAATTGATGCCGCTATTTTTTGAGAAGCCTATATACAATGGAGCTTTATTCACTACATATTCTAGTTTTCTGAAATTCGCTCTTTTAATTTTTCCGCTTAAGATGTATTCATTAACAAGATTATCGAATACTAATTCATTGATAATAATCGCATCCATCCTGTTCTTAGCGTTCAGTTGAAGTACCAGACGTTCATTGTTAATAGCTTCAATGCGCTCAATATCCTTATACTCATCAAACGTTTTACCATAAGAATTTTCTACAGCTACACCAATACTCCAGCCTTTAATATCTATAATTTTTTTAGCCGTTTTATTGCTATCACCATTAACAACTAAAATATTCTTTTCGTAGCTCAAAGGGATAACTGGAAATTCTAGAAACGCTTCCCTTTCTTTCGTTTTGAAAAGAGGAAATATTGTATCAGACTCGCCACTTTTAACTTCTGCCATTGCTCTTGCCCATGGCCTAACTTTAAATACTGGCTTGATATTTAACTTTTTAAAAGCAGCTTTAATGGTATCTACATCCATGCCTTCAAATTTCCCATCTTTTAAATAGGAATACGGGGGGTATGAGTTACCTACTATGGTAAATTCTCTCTCTGTCGCAAAGGCTCCCATTATCACAAATAGCGAAATAACAGAAAATATTAGTAATTTCATATTTTTATTTTTAAATTAAAATTCTGTCCTATCATGTTATTATAGCCAGTTTATACCTTCAATACCGTCTGTTACCAAAAAATGACCGTATGTACTGCTATTAACCATAATATTTACTTATCTGATGGTTTTAATTTCTTATCTTGTTTTTTTCGGCTGAATACCATCTCTTGTTTTTTTAAATTATCCTGCTCTCCCACCCATGCATATAACAACAACGCCGGCTCTAGTCTGGATACAGTAATGCGATGCGTATGAGAAGGCGGATTAAAAATCATTGAGCCAGGAGAATAAACACCTTGATGATTTTCCGAGACTGAGCCTGATAGGCAAATGTAACTCTCGGTAATGCCATCGTGCGCGTGGGACGGATAAACACAGCCAGGCGCAAATAACACCACACCTAAAATAACCTCGTCAGAAATAACAGGACCATGAGGCCCACAGATTTCAGCATAGGCATATTTATTTTCTAATGCACGCGGCATTTTTTCATAACCGTATTGCCAGTTCAATCTATCAGAAATTGATTCAAACGAGCGAATGACTGAAAAATGAGAGTGGATCTTTCCCTCATCTAATGCGCGTTTTAGGTGTTTGGTGACTGGTTTATCCGCAATGTTATCAATCGTAATTTCCGGATTAGCCTTCATCGTGCGGCTTATGGCCTCACGTACTTTGCGCTGATGTGATCGAATAAGATCGCTGCCACCAGAATCAAGATGACGATAGAGTTCGTAACACTCCATAAGTAGATAACGCCAATCAGGACAATCATTCAAGTGATTATTATTCATAATTCATGTGCTCTATTTTCGAATCCACTCGACCTGTTGCTGGATATGGGAGATTATATTTATTCAAAGTTCTCTCGAATACAATATTAGACCGATCGTCTAGTTTAATCAATCACAAGATAGAGTTGATTCATATTTTAATCTAAGAGGTTTAATCGATGGGTCGATTAGAATGGTTCACATTGAAAGCAATGTCAGATGACATTTAATCAAAAATGAAAGCCCCCCCTACTTATGAATGATATTACGCTTTTGTTGTTTAAAAAATCTAAAGTAAAAATCCACGTTCTAAGAACGTGGTTTTGTGTTCGCCCTAGAAGGGCGTATGAAGACTAGCCCTCTTAGAAGGCTAGTCAGAGTTATCGCACTTCGCTTTAAATGATTCTTTAAAATTTAAGTTCTAAGTTTTTCTCTACTTTCTCTTGATGCTTAACATATAAACGTATCATCTCTGCGTCAACTCAAATGCAATCTTTCCCTTCAATATGCGATAACGGTATTTAGGTACCCAGACAATATGATATTCGCAATGCCAGATAACGTGCGATAATTTACTAAATCTACTCATGTGTTTTCTCCTAGAGAGGTTGTTTGGCGATAACAACTCTAGGATGCACCTGAGTAGGTTCTTGAGGCTAGAGCCTTGAACCTCTTCCACGTCCTAAGGACGTGGTTCTTATGTGTAATAGAATTTATGCATAGCTGGGCAGTTTTTTACAACTATTCAAAAACAGGCGTTTCTTTCAAACCCGTCCTATCCCTGTATTGACTAAGAATTTTATTAACCAGTCCTTCTTTCTTTAGTAGCTTTAAAGCCTCGCTAAACTCTTTAGCAATAAGCTCATGTTTACTATGACTCATCTTTGAAAAGCCTATATACAAAGGTGCATTATTAGGAACATATTCCAGTTTTCTAAAATCCGGATTTTTAATTTTACCAGCAGCAACATAATTATTAACGATCATATCGAATACCAGATCATTGATAATAATCGCATCAAATCTATTTTTTACATTCAGTTGAAGTACCAAAAGATCATTACTTTTTGCTTCGATCCGTTCGATATCTTTGTAATCATCGAACGCTTTACCGTAAGAGTTTTCAGTAACAACACCGATTCTCCAGCCTTTAATATCTTCGATGCTTTTAGCGGTTTTATCGCTTTCGCCATTCACCACCAGAATATTTTTCTCGTAATTTAGGGGTATCGATGGGTAATCGAGAAATTCTTCTCTTTCACTGGTTTTAAACAAAGAATAAATAGCATCAGATTCACCGCTCCTAACTTCAGCCATTGCTCTAGCCCAAGGCCTGAACCTGAAGACTGGTTTGATATCTAACTTATTAAAAGCGGCTTTAATAATATCAACATCGGTTCCTTTATATTCACCATCTTCAAGATAGGAATATGGAGGGTAAGAATCACCTACTATTATGAAGGGTCTATCTGACGCTATGAGCTCAGTCATCCAAAATAGACTGATAAGAAAAAAGAGAAATGGTTTCATTTGATTATTTTAAAAAATTAAATACTGGAAAAATATAATACAGGTTAATTTGCATATCAATAATTTATACTGGTGTGGTATTGTATTTCCCTCAGGAACGCTTGTTTCGTATGGAATGATGTAACATCACTCATAGAGCTGCAATATAATAGACCGACCGTCTAGTTTAGACTATTGCTTAAAATATAGCCAATCAAAATGTATCTATTGAAATAGCATTAAAAAAACAAAAAATTAAAAATGACACACCCTGCTTGAATGATATTACGCTTTGGTTTTTTGAAAGCGTAAATAGAATTTATACAAGGCTGTAGGCGGTTTTTATTTATGCGTCATTGTTTTGAGGCGATATAGATTTAAGCACTACAAGTCTTACAAGAACCTAAAATCTCTAAAGATACTGATTCTGTGGTAAATGAATTTTCTTTAGCAGAAACCCCAATGGCTTTACCAAGCTGGTTGGTACAACACTCAGTCACTTCTTCACAGTGAGTACAAATTAAAAAATAACATTGTTTATGCAGACCAGGATGTGAACACCCTACAAAGGCATTAAGGCTATTAAGTCTATGCACCAAACCATTTTGTAACAGAAAATCCAAGGCACGATAAACCGTTGGTGGCACTGGCGCGCCATCTTCTTTGGCCAGTTTTTCCAGAATGTCATACGCTTTTGCGGGTTTGTGACTCTCCCAAACGAGTTCCAGCACTTTTCGTCTTATGGCTGTGAACTTGAGTCCCTTTTCATTGCATATCTCCTCGCCATGTTTAATTGCCGTCGATATGCAGTGATTATGTTTTTCACAATGAATCATAAGGTGCCTTAGCTGTTTAAAATAGTAGTCGTAAATTTAAATGATATAATATAACATATCTTAAATATTTACTATTGACAGGTAGATTAGCACAGTTAGTTGCTATCAATAACACACTCTTTTATAGGATTACTTTATCAATCAGGATTTTAAGATGAAAAAAAACTCCCTTCTTACTTTGGCTTTTATGATTTCAAGTAGTGCGTTTGCAACGAGTGTCTTCGCCTCTGAAAACGAACACCGCGAACATGGCGCGCATCAGCATGGGCAAGCGCAGTTGAATGTCATTCTAGAAAACAATGATTTGATGGTTATGTTAGAAACCCCTGCAATGAATGTCTTTGGTTTCGAACATGAGCCCAAGAATGTAGAGCAAAAGAAAGTCGTTGAACTGGCTATCAAAGATCTGGAAAATATTTCACCTTATATTAAAACGGATAGCAGTGCTGAGTGTAAAATCGCTAAAATCGATGTCGATCAACCATTCGATGCTCATGGCGAGCATAATGAGCATGAAGCCAAAGATGACCATGACCATGATGACGATCATAAAGCAGAACACAAAGCTAAAGACGATCACGATGAGAAACATGACGAGGGACATGCGAAAGAACATGATGACCACGAAGATCATGAAGAGCATGAAAAACACGAAGAATCAGCACATTCAGATATAGATGTAGAAATTACCTACAAATGTGAAAATGGCGCTAAACTTACTCAGTTAGACCTAAGCGCCTTCTTCAAACGCTTCCCGGGATTTGAAGATATCGATGCACAAATAATTGCAAATGGACAACAGAACGCAGCAGAGTTAACAAAAGATCAAACCATGCTAATATTGAAAAAGTAATGATCATACGTTTAAAAGACGTTAGCTACTGCTGGCCTGGTCAGCAGCAGCCGACGCTAAACATTCCTTTACTAGAGGTTAAAAAAGGGGAACATTTATTTTTGCACGGTCCAAGTGGCACTGGCAAAACGACCCTGCTCAACCTGCTAACAGGCATCAATAAACCGCAATCAGGACAGGTGGAAATACTGGGCTCTGATATTGCACAGCTGTCAGAATCAAAAAGAGATCGTTTTAGAGCCGATCATTTAGGCGTGATCTTTCAGCAATTCAATTTATTGCCCTATTTATCGGTGTTAGACAATGTATTGCTATCTTGTGATTTTTCCAAAAGTCGCCGTCAGCAAGCTGAAAACCCCATTAAATCAGCGACCCAACTACTGCTCGATATGGAAATTTCTGGAGAACTGTTACACAGCAAAATTTCAAACTTAAGTATGGGACAGCAACAACGCGTAGCTGTCGCCAGAGCCTTAATTGGTAACCCGGAAATTATTATTGCCGATGAGCCAACCTCCGCATTAGACACAGACAATCGTGATCGTTTTATGGATCTATTATTTTCAGAAGCGGATAAGTTTGATTCCACTTTGGTCTTCGTCAGCCATGATACTCAAATCCAGAAACGTTTTGATAGAGTGGTTAGCCTAGCCGCGATTAATCAGGCGAAAAACCACATCAACAACCCAGCAAACAAGGCACAACCATGAAGCTACTTAAAATCGCTTTCAAAAGTGCCGCCAATAGAAAAACGGGATTAATACTCGCAAGTTGCTCGATAGCACTCAGCATCATGCTATTGCTGGTTGTCGATACAATTCGCAAACAAGGCAAAAGCAGCTTTATCAATACTATTTCACAAACTGATTTAGTCGTGGGTGCGCGCAGTGGGCCGCTTAATTTATTGATGTACAGTGTGTTTCGCATCGGAAATGCCACCAATAATGTCTCATGGAAGTCTTATCAGGACATAGCCGAGCTAGCGGAAACGAAATGGACCGTACCCTTGTCATTAGGTGATTCTCACAAAGGCTTTAGAGTGCTGGGAACCAATACAGACTATTTTAAATATTACCGTTTTGCAGGCGGAAAAAATCTCGCATTCGCAGAAGGAAAACAATTCGACGACCTTTACGATGCGGTATTGGGTAGCCAGGTTGCGAAAAAACTGAAGTATAAGCTGGGCGATAAAATCACTCTGGCGCATGGTTTGCAATCTACCAAATTCTCCGAACACGGTGATAAGCCCTTTCGTGTCGCAGGCATTTTAGAACAAACAGGCACACCAGTTGATCAAACCGTGCATGTGTCCTTGCAAGCGATAGAAGCGATACATATCGATTGGCAATCAGGCACACCTTCACCTATCAAAATTTCGGCAGATAAAGCGCGTAATATGCAGTTAGAACCCAAAACCATAACGGCATTCATGTTAGGACTTAAAAACCGCACAGCAACATTTCGTATGCAGCGCAAAATCAACGAATACAGAGCCGAACCACTGTTAGCTATTTTACCCGGCTCAACCTTGGCTATTTTGTGGAATACACTGGGCAACTTCGAAAAAATCCTGGTCGCCATCGCCTTTCTGGTATTACTCAGTGGCTTACTCGGCATGCTGACCACGCTGTTATCAACACTCAATGAAAGACGCCGGGAAATGGCCATTCTGCGAACGGTAGGTGCACATGCCTGGCATATCATCTCTTTATTTTTACTCGAAGCGTTTATGGTGGTTTCTGCTGGCTGCGTGCTCGGTGTTATCGCGAGTTACCTTGTACAATTAATCGCACAACCCATATTAGTAAAATTATATGGCATCCATATCCACATTATGTTTCCCGACACCGAACAGTGGGCTATTATTATTGGCGCCCTGCTGTTGGGATTATTTTTCAGTTTATTGCCAGGACTCATCGCTTACCGTCGCTCCTTGCAAGACGGTTTAACGCTAAAGGTCTGATGGAGTACAACTCATGTTTAAAACGAATCATTTATTAACTAAATTTCCGATTTTATGTTTAATCTTCCTACTATCTGCTTGTGGTAAAGAAGAGGCAGCAGACAATACGCAACAAAAATCTCAAGTGCCTGTAATAACGACTGACGAAAAAGCGGCTACTGATATGACTAAAAATACGGCTACAAATGTGGCTACAAGTAAAACCGAAAATACTGAAGTTGCACTCGTCGATAACGTTAAAGCAAAAGTAGAAGTAGAAGAAAAAACAAAAGATATAGGTAAGGATACGGTTGAAGAAATCAGCTGGGATAAGCTAATTCCAGAAAATTATGACCCAAGCACAATCATTGATAAATACAGCGAGCAATTAGAAAATCTAAGAGATGAAGATCCGAAGGCCATGGAACTATATGGCAAAATTCAGGCTGAACTGGATAATGCTCCTGTGAATATGTCACTGGACGGAAAAACCATCAAAATGCCCGGATTCATTGCCCCTTTAGAAAACGATAACGGCGTAATCAACGAGTTTTTACTGGTCCCATATTTTGGCGCATGTATTCATGTACCGGCACCACCGGTTAACCAAACTGTGATGATCAAAGTTAAAAAAGGTCAGGGTGTGAAATCAGAAGACTCTTCATTACCGGTCTGGATTACCGGTCAGTTAAAAGCAGTAGAAGAAAGAACCAGTATTGGCGCCGCAGGTTATCGAATCGAAAATGCCAAAGTAGAACCTTACGAGGAAGATGAAGGGTAATAGGGGTATGAAGAGAAGCACGATCTGCTTCATTACAATCTGAATAAATCTAAATCCTTAATGTTTCATTATCGTTTAGATTAAGTTTAAGGTAGTTTAGAATAATATTTTAGCAATCAAGGCTGATATACAACTTATTCCTTAAGCTAAACACACCCCCCTACTTTAGGGCACTTTTTTAAACGACCTATCGAGTCCAGCAACAATGAAAACAAGTGAAATCATTCACGATAAAGAAAACCATCAACTCTACCTGGAAGCAGGAGAAGAAAACATACGCGCACTGGTCGAATACGAAATTAAAGACGATAAAATGTATTTAACTAAAACAGAAGTACCCAAAGAACTTGGCGGCAATGGCATCGGAAAAATACTGGTAGAAAATTCACTGCAAAAGCTCGTTGATGAAGGCTACGACAAAGAATATGAAATGATCGCTGACTGTTCGTTTATTAAATACTTTGTTGAAAAAAATGACAAATGGGGAGAGATTGTTTCTTTGTAGTTTTAAGATTCATAGAACTTAAAAATTACTTAGCAGTTTACGTGATTAATTTTGATGTGCGAGTTGCCTCGCTAGATGCGTAAGTTTTTATCCATCAACAAGTAATTCCGGCATTGTTAATTACTGGGATTACCTATTGATGAAACGTTTATTGCCTTGTCTTGCCTTACTTTAAGCTTTGCACTACTTTATTCTGGCAATACCGACAAAGCTATTTCAATGGCTGATACCTTATCTAACAACCAATACAGAACAAGGCGAATGACGCACTACTTTGGAAGCCGTAGAACCTAGTAAATAATCCCCAAGTCCAGGTTTGTGCGAATTGATTAAGATTAAATCAGCATTTTTTTCTTTCGCGAATTCAATAATCTCATGATAAGAAGAGCGACCATCGCGAATTTCTATTTCAGCTTCTACACCAGAATTAGCTAGCCATGTATTTAATGTTTCACGTGTCTTTGAAAGATCATGTGGAACGTGTTCGAGTACATGCAATAAAATAATGTGAGGCTTATCAGATAAAGTTGTCGCTTTTTTAAGCGAAGCAATCGTTGACTCTTCACTCGAAAAGTCCGTAGGAACAATAATAGTGTTATACATTTTTGAAACCTCCATTAAGAAAAAGTTGAATACTTTGAACAGAACGTTTTAAAGTAATCATTCTATGTTAGTTATAGTATATGAATGGTTAGTTGACGAGTTGATTCTTATCAATAGATAGTGATTCGTGTTTTTTAATTAGGTAAATAATATCTAGAGCAAATAAAGACCGCATCTATAGACTACGTTTAGATACGCGGGTTAAGCGCTCAGCAAAAGCTAACAAAATTATTAAGAGTAATTTTTTATACTACAGTACTTATCTCTTTATAATGGAGGATCAACACGATCAATGGTTGAAGAATTCACCCGGAACCAGCCCGCAATTGAATATCTATCACGATTGGTCACGAGCACTTCATGCGGGAAATCTTCACTTAAAAAGACCACCACAGTACCAAAACCAGGGATCACCTTAATTCCCTCCTGATCTAACTCATTCTTATATAAGATCAGTTCACCTGCGTTCTCTGGTACCCAGTCCGGGTTTAAATAAACCACCACCGAAAGCACTCGGTTAGTTTTAGAAATTTTACTGTCTTTGAGTTTAGTTGAACGAAGCGCATCCACATGGCGCTTGTAAAAGTCACCCACTGCATAATGCGAAAAGTGGCTCTCAAACGAAAATAAACCTAGCAACAAACGCCGATTCAAAAAAAGCTGTAACTCTGATGTCCATTGTAGCCAGTCCCGTCCTGCATCTGACTCACCCGTAATCCAGCAAATTTCATTCTTACGCACAAACTGATTTTTCATCAACAACTGTTCACGACCCACCCGCGCATGAACAAACTGCTCATCGCCCATGGTATTTATTCGCTGTAACAAACAATCCCCCAGACTAAGCGGCAAAGCCCCGGGATTTATACTGTAACCTTTGGTATGAATATCCTCCGCAATACGCGCAAAAAGACCGGGATTACTCGAATCAAAATTACTCGCATCACCGCTTTTATAACCACTCTGATAATTACCGAGGTGACTACTGCTATTATTAACCATGCTGTTATTACTCGGGGGTAACTCTTGGGGATGATAAAAATCCGGTCAGATTTTTATGTTCTTAAACACAACAGGAAGATAGAAACGTGTGAAGATAGCTTGCGAAAGCCTGTGAAAGCCTGTGAATGATTGTGTGTGAATGAATCCGTCGATTTTTAACTACAAATGCATTATTTGCGAGGTTTATTTTGAGTAAGCGTATAAAAAAGACACCCCCCACCTTTTGGGCACTTTTTTGTTTGAACGATCCAATCGTTTAAATGAGTGGTTTAGTGCTAGTTTCTTTGTGGATAATGTAAACAATATAGGCAGAGAGTATTGCTGCAAAAAAGCACCATATTGATACAAACGCATAGGCGAAAAACACAGCGCTTATTGCAACCGACACAAAGATCAGGATTCCAAAAAACCTTAGGCTTGTAACCGTTGAAAACAGTAGAGGTACGGCGATAATAATTGCATAGAAAACACGAACCACTGTCCTTGACACAATTCCATCATAAATCAATACCGGTTGATACAAAATCGAACCTTTAGCCATCGTAACTGATAACCAATCTGGATTTATCAGTAACGGCACATAGAGCGATGCACCAAACAGAAAACCTATAAAGCTAAAAAGCTTGAATAACGTCCTTCGGCCATCATTTTTTTCTACCAGTAGTGCTGACAAAGGCACAAAAAACGGCCACAGAAAATAAGCGAACAACAGGAAGCCTAACGCTGCTATTTCAATGCTTGAATCCACTTGTTGTTCAAACGCGAGCCACAGCCATCCTTCAATGATTTGCTGTAAACCAAAAAGCAAAGGAAAAGCTGCGAGTGCCAGATAACGTTTATCACCCCGATATGCCTTCACCACAGTATAAACACCCGTCGGTACCAGAATGGCACCAGCGGTGAAACAGGCAGTTGCAGAAAAACACATATCAGTTTACCCCAAATAAGTTACCTTAAATCGATGTTGTCGATGCGCTAATACGTGTTTACTCTAAACCAAAATCACAAATTAAAACCAAATCCAGGTCAATAGAACTTAAAAAAAGACACCTCCTACTTTCATGAGGATTCCGCTTTATAGTAATTGGCGAATATCTGCAGCGGTTACTTCGCCATTTAAACCAACCACTTTCTTTCTTAAAATACCGTCTTTATCGATTAAAAACTTCATTGGCGTTCCTTTGATAAAGTAGAGGGAATCTCTATCATCAGCCACTTGAACAGCTCCTCTATCGGTAATATTGTTCACATAAAGAGGTACTGTATAACCTTGCTCATCCGCCCATTTCTGACTATCTTTAGGGTCTTCAGCGACTGAAAGTGTGATTACGCGAACGCCTTTATCATCTTTAATTTCATTATAGAGCGCTTGATGCTCTGGCCATTTTTTACGGCAGACTCCACACCATGTCGCCCATAATTTCACCAAAACTACTTCACCTTTGTAATCTGATATCTTGGCTTGCTTTCCGTCTGGATCAACAAATGTCATATCAGGGAATGCACTATTCAAACTATCAAAGCTCTCAGGCGGTGGCGCTGCATGTACATTCAAAGAAACAAGAAATAATAGGGAGATGAAGACAGAAGGTAATTTAAGAGAAACTGAGCGCATGATTGGTACCCTAATGAAAGTTAAGTGTTCATATCCAAAAACGCATAATGCTATGTTTTAGAGATCACTGTTTTAGAGAGCAGTGTTTTAAACAGCAAAGTGTTTGGATAAGACTTAAAACGAATCAAATCAATAGACAGATGCAATTGGGAGCTTAATAGAATAGCTGTATTTAGTGAAAAAGCTCACCCCCCTACTTTGATGCACTTTTTTATGTGCTTCATTAGGTAGTCTCACTATATTACTAACTGTGCCACTAACAATGCGTCTGATTACAATTCGTACAATAAACCCAGCAAACCACTTTTCTTTTGCTTCGGTGGTTTTTTGATATTTCGTAACTTGCGACTCTTCTTTACCAATTCATGAATGATAGGCATCAAGATAATTTCCAGTGCATGAAGCATTTGGCTTCCCGGCACAACCATCGTGTTTCTGCCAGACATAAAAGAATTCTGGATATGCTTTAAATAGCGTGGAAAATCCGGATATTCAACGTTCTGAAAGTTAATGACTAGATAACATTCTTCGAGTGTAGGTTCATCTCTTGCAGAGAATGGATCTGATGTATCCACCAGCGGAATCATTTGCAGATTGATATGGGTGCGTGAAAACTGGGGAGTGATGTGCTCGGCGTAATCTTTCATCCGCGCAATGATGGTTTCCTCAATTTCTTCACGGGTGTAATCGCGCAAAGTATTGTCGCGCTTTAATTTGCGAATCCATTCCAGATTAACATTTGGTGCCACACCAACCAACAGATCAGGATATTGTGAGAGATTGATATCACCCCACACAGCTGCCCCATGATGGCCACGATATAACAATAGATCACTCTTTCTCGGCAATTCTTTCCAGGGTGTAAACGTACCTGATTGCTGCTCGAAACGATCTGCGAGCTTCTGCGTATGCAAGTAGTAACGAGACATACCCGTGCCAACAGCAGCGTATTGAAAGAACAAAGATTCCAGCTTATCCAGATGATTACCTTCAGGACTATAGTGGCTTAAGACTTTGCCCTCTTCCTTGGCTTTCTTAATTTCCTCACGCATTTGTTTACGATCATAACGATGAAAAGCATTGCCCTGAATATATACAGCCTTGACGCGCTCCCGAAAAAAGATATTCTCAAAAGCCTGAGTGACCGCAGCACTACCAGCTCCGGCTGAACTAACGAACGCAATTATCGGGTGTTCTGCTGACATACAACTTCCTGTGATTTGGAGTGAGGATTGACTGTAACAGCAAGCATTTTAGTAGATCTGTTAAACGAAACCTATACCACAAAAGGCATAAACGGATTTGTATTCTGATTCTAAAGGTTTAAATGTTGCACCCTAATTCCATTCCAGGCTCACCAAGAGCCAAAAGGGTACACAGGGTCATGCGCAAGCATGGCGCAGTGTTTGTTGAAGCAAGGGAATCATTCTTAAATGTAACACCCAACTTTATATCAGTTTTTTTGCATTATCTGTAGTTGACAATATGTCAACAAGACAATATAGTTGACAATATGTCAATAAAAAGAAGGCGAAACAATTGCACGTTATATCCAGAAAACCTTTTAAGGATGCCGCGTTACAATATCCAAATCAGGCAGATACATTGGATAGAATTTATAAAGTACTAAAGTCAGGCGAATTCAAACAACCAGACGATCTACGCAAAGTATTCCCTTCTCTTGATAACTTTAAATACAAAGATAAATGGTGGGTGATTGATATTGGCGGTAATAACCTACGCTTGATTGCGTTTATAGAATTCCGGGATCAACGTTTATTTATCAAACATATCGTATCTCACGCCGAGTACGATAAGTTATGCAAGCAGCATACAAAAAATTCAAAGAGGTGATTTATGGGATTCGAACAAATCAAACTAAAAGCTAATGAATTATTTTCAGAAGCGACTTATATCATTGAAATTAAAAACGATAAGGAATACCAACAAGCCTTGGCATTAATGGATGAACTCATAGAAGATTATGACAATCAACGCCCTTTGATCGAGCTTCTATCAGCATCAATAGAACGCTGGGAAAATACCGCCGAAGAATTTAACGAGTTCAATCAGCGAATCTCCAAGCTGGATGATGTTGCAACACTAAAACTCATTATGGAGCAACATGGACTTGGTATTGCCGATCTTCCCGAAGTGGGCTCTAAAACACTCATTTCCAAAATATTGAATCACAAACGTAATTTAACGCGAAATCACATTGAAGCATTGAGTAAACGCTTTGGGCTTAGTCCGGCATTGTTTTTTGATGTTTAATACACCTCCCTACTTGCCCTTCCAGGCTCACCAGGAGCCAGAAGGGTACGCAGGGTCATGCGTAAGCATGGCGCAGTGTTGGTTGTAACAAGGGAATTATTCTAAAATGTCACCCCCCTACTTATAGGCGCTTTTTCATAATATTGCTCTAACCGTAGGTCGGATAAGCGCAGCGCTATCCGACGACAGCGATATACTCAATTCATGCCAAACTATCGTCGCAATTACGTATCTGGTGGAAGCTATTTTTTTACGGTCAACCTTTTAGAACGCAAAAAGAGCTTACTCGTAGATCACATCAATGAATTACGAACAGCCGTAAAGAACACTCGAAAGAACAAACCTTTTAAGATTGAATCATGGGTTATTCTTCCAGATCATATGCATACTATTTGGACGCTACCAGAAAATGATAACGATTATTCAGGACGTTGGCGTGAAATCAAAAAAGCCTTCTCAAAATCAATAGAAAAAGACGAATATTTATCACCCACAAGAATAAAAAGAAACGAACGTGGAATCTGGCAACATAGATTTTGGGAACACACCATTCGCGATGAAAATGACTTCCAGCGACATATGGATTACATACATTACAATCCAGTCAAACATGGTTTAGTGGAATCTGTAAAAGAATGGCCCCATTCAACATTCCATCATTTAGTCAGACAGGATTATTACCTAGAAGATTGGGGTGAAACGGTACAAGATTTAAATGCCGGAGAGAGATCAGAATCGTAGGTCGGATAAACGCAGTGCCATCCGACATGACCATGTGTGATCAGAAACAGATGTCGGATGGCGAACCTTATCCGACCTACGAGTTTAATATTTGATATGCGAGTTACCGCGTTTATCCGACCTACGTGTTTAATATGCGGGTTACCGTGTTTTTAGGCTGTTTTTATATGAAAGGTTTTAACAAATTAAGTTTTTAAGAGTTTAAAAGATACCTGATAACGGTAAAACTCAATTCCTACAGCAATGCTTAAAGCACGCTTAAGCTTTAAATCATCCTCTAGAGCAATAATCACACCTTTGACTTGTTGATGAGGCTCAGCTAAGACATCCTTCACATACCCCATATATCTTTGAATTTGACCAACAACCACATCACTCGCACGACCGCGTTTTAACTCAACGACTAGTAAGGTCGCTTCATCTTTACTAATTGCTAAAATGTCTATAGGACCAGTATCACTAGGGTATTGCTGACCAACTAAAACACCTTCATCACTAAAGATATTATATTCCGAACCAAGCTCTGTTGATTGCCAGTTGGCTATTAAAAAGTCTTCGAGATGCTTCTCTAAGGCAAAAACCGTAGGGTCTTCAACGTTTTCATCACTATGAGTTAGAGATGGAGGTCTCTTCCCAGATAACAGACTTTCTATTTCTTCTACATATTTTGATAAGTTACTTACTGTACCAATAGAACCTGCAGAATTTTTGAGTTGCTCGCTCATTTCTTCTCTACTGATACTATTTTTGTACCATTTTACTCTGCGACGATGAGGTAATATTTGTCCTTCTTCATAATAATATTCCGAAATTAATTCACCAACAAAATATTGGCCGCTACCATTTGGAGTTAAAATAATATCGCCCACATTCATACCTTTACATATCGTATGAAGCATTCCACAAGCCAGCCCTGCAGCAATTTTTGATTTTTCAGGATGAGCTTCTAAAAAAACAGGTATAAATTTCTTATTGAAGTCCTGCCAAGCTTCAGTCAGATCATTAGAAAGATCTTGATGAATACCCCAGTCTCCACCAATAAAGCCATGTTCATAACAGTCATTAAAGTAAGCACTCTTAGCGCCTGACATTATTCGGTAATAACTTTGGCTAGGTATCATATATTTTCACTTTTTATTCATCATCCACAAAAAGTTTGGGGCAGGAGAATGAAAACATCACCCCCCTACTTTTAGGCACTTTTTAAACTAAGAATCCAAACTCTTGGTAACAATCTCGTAAACATCCCCACTCAACCCATCAACCGCCTTAATTCGCTCCAACTGCGCACGCATTAATTCAGAGCGTCCAGGCTCATACTGTCTCCAGTTCATTAGCGCACGCGCCATTCTTGAGGCGACTTGTGGGTTGTACTTGTCTAATTCCAGAACGCGATCGGTGTGGAATTCATAACCTGATCCATCTGCACTGTGGAAGTTTACCGGATTGCCATTGGCGAATGCACCTACCAGTGAACGGACTTTATTCGGGTTTTTCATATCGAATAATTTGTGATTCATCAATGCTTTAACATTGTCTAGGGTGTCTGGCAGACTTGATGTGGCTTGCATCACGAACCATTTATCCATAACCAAAGTATCATGTTCCCATTTCGCTTCGAAATCAGCAAAGGCTTGATCGCGTTCTGGGCATTGCATGTCTGATAAACAACTTAGCGCGGCCAAAGTGTCTGTCATATTGCCACCCTCTTTTAGCGACTGCGAGAATTGATGGTAGATCAATGAGCTTACCGCTGGGTCGTTGAGCTGGCTGAGATAAGACAGGCAGGTATTTTTTAAACGACGCTTGCCGATGCTTACTGCATCTGGTGAATACTCTTCTGAACCTAGCTGATTCACTAATTGACCGTATTTGTTTTCAAATGGAATACGTAAACCCGATGCGATGGTTTTGAGCATCAGTTCGCGTACTTCATGAATCGCTTCTGGATCTGCTTTGTGTTCTGTCGACGCCATCGCTTCTGCCAGATCATTTTCTGATGGTAGCGTTAGTGCTTCTGCTTTCAGCGCATTATCCAGATCATCATCCATAAGTACTTGTTGGTAAGCTGTGATGACAACCGGCTCAACGCCAATCGGCTTGCCCATTGCTTTGTCTTCGAGCATTTCCATCATCAGGGTTTTAGCGAGACGTTGGCTTGCTTCCCAGCGATTAAAGTCGTCGCTATCGTGTTGCATCAGAAAGATAGTTTCTTCGGTGCTGTAATCGTAATTGAGTTTTACAGGCGCTGAAAAATCTCTGAGTAACGAAGGCAATGGTTTTGAGGTGATACCTTTAAATCTCACGCTTTGCGTTTGCTTGGTTAACTGCACGGTTTCGCTTAAAAGCTCTTTGCCCGGTTTGATGCTAGAGACATCAATCAGCCCTATTTTGATTGGAATCAGGTACGGCTTTTTATCTTCTGCATTTGCTTCTGGCGTGGTGGTGTAAGCCTGTGTGAAATTCAAGGTGCAGGTGTTTTCTTCCTCATCGTAATCCATGGTTACGTCTACCGTTGGCGTACCGGCTTGATCGTACCAGTTCTGCATTTGGCTTAAATCCATGCCGTTGGCATCGGCCATTGCCGCGAGGAAGTCTTCGGTGGTGACTGCTTGACCATCGTGACGTTCGAAGTATAAATCCATGCCTTTACGGAAGCCGTCTTGACCTAGCAATGTGTTGTATAGTCGAACGATTTCAGCGCCCTTCTCATACACAGTCAGGGTGTAGAAGTTATTGATTTCCATAAACGATGATGGACGAATCGGATGCGCCATTGGGCTGGCATCTTCAGCGAATTGCAGGGTTCTTAAACTACGTACATCTTCGATACGTTTAACCGCACGCGAGTGTAAATCGGCAGTGAATTCCTGATCACGGAAAACGGTGAGTCCTTCTTTAAGACTTAGCTGGAACCAATCGCGACACGTTACGCGGTTACCTGTCCAGTTGTGGAAGTATTCGTGACCGATAACTGCTTCGATATTGGTGTAATCGTTATCAGTTGCAGTTTCCGGACTGGCGAAAACCAACTTGGAGTTAAAGACATTCAAGCCTTTATTTTCCATTGCGCCCATATTGAAATCATCAACGGCGACGACCATGTAGATGTCTAAATCGTATTCTAAGCCGAAACGGTCTTCGTCCCATTTCATCGCGCGTTTTAGCGATTGCATGGCATGATCGCATTTGTCGATATTGTGCGCTTCGGTGTAAATTTCTAACTTTACGTCTTTGCCTGATGTGGTGGTGTAGCTGTCTGTAACGTGCTCTAAATCACCCGCTACTAATGCGAATAGATAGGCAGGCTTTTTGAACGGGTCTTCCCAGACTGCGAAATGTCTTCCTTCAGGAGCTTCAGCATCCCCTTCATTAAGAACATCGCCAGAATCAATCAGGTTACCGTTTGAAAGCATGACTGGGTATTTTGTTTTATCTGCTCGAATCGTGGTGACGAATTTGCCCATTACATCAGGACGATCGAGGAAGTAGGTGATTTTGCGGAACCCTTGCGCTTCACACTGGGTGCAGAAGTTTCCGCTAGACTGATATAAACCTTCCAGAGACTTATTATCTTGCGGGTATATTTTGGTGACAATTTCCAGGCTGAATTCATCTGCCAGATTTGACAGAACCAGGCTTTCATCTTCTAGCGCATAATCCTTATCCGTCAATTCATAGCCATTTAAGGTAATCGATTGCAGCTCTAATTCAGCGCCAAACAATTCAAGTTCGGTTGCCGTGGCTTCTGCGTTTCGCAGGTATTGTACTTTAGAGGTAACAATTGCGTGGTCATCAAACAAATCAAACGCCAGATCGACAGTATCAATCCAGAATGCAGGTTGCTGATAATCTTTGAGGTAAATAGTCTGTGCTTGAGCGTTTTTCATAATGTTTTATGGCTTCGTTTAGATGATTCGTTAGGATTATTGGTTTATCTATTTTTGTAAAACTATTTTTGTGAGTTTATAAGCTGCTAATGATAGCTTATTTGTAAAAACCCTACAGGGTTTTCACTAGTGAGGATTAGGGTTTTCGCGCATTTCGTTTTTTACGGATTTGATAGAAAATAGCATCATCTAAAACATGGAGTGTAAAATGAAAAAACCAAGATTAAAGTCTGAAAAAATGCTGGCAATCACATCTATTACCGCAATCTTATTCGCTTCATTTGCTACACCCGCATTTGCCGATGATGAAGAAGATGCACCAATGACTGTGCAAATTGCACGTTTATCATCAGAAGCTGCAACCGCTGTGGCACAGGGTGCAATGCTGGATTGCCGCAAGAAAGGCTATCAGGCAACAGCAACCGTGGTTGATAAAAACGGTATTGTTCAGGCCGTTGTTCGCGATACTTTGGCACCGCCTGTTTCTATTCCGATTAGTAAAGCAAAAGCCTATACCGCTGTAAACTTTAGTGCAGATACGTCAGCCATGGCTGAACGCGCTAATACCGCAGTCGGCATGTTTGATGGTGTGTTGATGTCTGCCGGTGGCGCTGTGATTAATGTCGGTGGCAAGATTTATGGTGCAGTTGGCGTGAGTGGCGCACCCGGTGGTGATATTGATGAGGCTTGTGCTAAAGCGGGTATTGCCGCTATTGCTGAAGATTTGGAAATGGCTGATTAATCAGTATTATCAACTAAGTTATTAGAATTTTGACACCCCCCTACTTTTAAGCCTTTTTTAATTATCATTCACAAAAAGTGCCTATAAGTAGGGGGGGTGTGTTTTAACGTTTCAACTTACAATAAGTCTTCAAAGAACCACGCCGATAATTCATGTCGGCCGCCCAAGCCTGATTTTTCATAAATCGCTGACGCTTGTTTTCTCACCGTCTTTTCGTGCGTATTTCGGGAAGCAGAGATTTCTTTAATACTCAAACCCTTCAACATTAGCAGGGCGACTTCTTGTTCGCTGGGCGAAAGTCCCCACTCGCTAAATTGCCACTGGATAACTTTCTGGTATTCTTTTTTGCCGTCTTGCAAACGCACGTTTGAGCTTTCTAACTGCTTTCTCACCTCGGCTAAATTATCATTCAGTTTGAGCTTTTCTTTCGCTTGAACGGCGATGATATAGGCGAAGTAGATTAAACCTGCGAGTGACATAATCACAATGCCAATTTCTACCCAGGCCTGAGCTAATGATTCTCCATCTGAAAAATCAGTAAGCTCCTCAAAGACCTCATAGCCACTATAGAGAGTAAAAAGTATAAAGAATAAGGTAAGTATTAACTTTTGTATAAATGTCATAGATTGCGCGCATTCTAACAACTAAATACTCTTAAAAATAGAAAAAATACGGCATGGGTCATACGACCCAATTGCCGATTTATGGGGCACTTGCCCATTATCTCCAGCTCATAGTTTCAATAAGCTCGGCAAATACTCTTGAGATTGACGACACCTATTTCGCTCATCTCAAGATTTCCAAACCAGAGCATTTTTCTATGACATTTAAATTATCACTGTGGAAAGTCACTTTATTGATTTCCTTATATTTAACGTTATTCACTAACTATTCTTTCTGGTCAAAAATACTAAACCTGCAACCACTATCTGAATCACCCGTTATTGGGATTTCCTTCTTTTTGATATTAGTCACCGTGTTTAATATTTTACTGACTTTATTCAGCTTTAAACCCATTTTTAAACCGATCGTTATCGCCATTCTGTTGTGCTCTGCTTCTGCTGCATACTTTATGGATAATTATGCGATCATGATTGATAAAAGCATGATTCGTAATATTTTTGCGACTGATGTGCATGAGGCGACTGATTTATTTAGTTATAAATTAGTGATGACGCTACTGTTACTGGGCGTGATTCCAGCCTGGTTGCTATATAAGACCGAGATCAACTACCAACCCTTCTTCAAAGGTCTGGCTTTTAAAGGCTTCGCGATACTTATAAGTTCTGCTGTATTGGGTGGCACTTTGTACAGCAATTACAAAGAGCTTTCATTCTTTGGTAGAAATAACCGTGAAGCGCGTCATTTAATTAATCCGATTAACTACATTGGCTCAATCAAGACGATTGTTGCTAAGGATTTAAGAAAAAGAAATTACGAACTAAAGCCGATTGAAGATGATGCACAACTGGTACTTAACGGGTCTCATACTACGGGTGGCATACCGCGCAAACCTTCTTTGGTTATTCTGGTATTGGGTGAAACAGCCAGAGCGATGAATTTTTCTTTAAATGGTTATGAACGCGACACCAACCCACTATTAGCTAAACAGGATATTATCAATTTTAGTGACGTAAGCTCTTGCGGAACTGCGACAGCGGTATCTGTGCCGTGTATGTTTTCTAAATTTACCCGCGATGAATTTAACTTTGACAAGGGCAGAGAGTACGAGAATTTATTCGATGTGATCTCGCATGCGGGTTACAAAGTTTTATGGAGAGATAATAATACTGGCTGCCAACACAGTTGTGATCGCATTGCATACGAGCACATGCTGGATAAGCTTAATCCTAAATTTTGCGAAACCGGAAACTGTGTGGATGAAGTATTAATTGATGATTTACAACATATTGTGGATGCCAGTAACACCGATACTGCACCCAATGAACAACTCACTAAAGTGAATGCGGTGATTGAAAACCCACAAGGTGATCGTGTCATTATTCTGCATAAAAAAGGCAATCATGGCCCTACATACAGCAAGCGCTATCCAGCAGAATTTGAAAAATTCACGCCGGTGTGTAAAACCAATCAACTGGTTTCATGTACTCAGGAAGAAATTATAAACGCTTATGATAATGCGATACTTTACACAGATTATATTCTGGATAAATCAATTAACTTTTTAAAGGAAAATTCAGAACAATTTGATACAGCGATGGTCTATATCTCTGATCATGGCGAATCTTTGGGTGAAAATAATCTGTACTTGCATGGATTACCCTATATGATCGCGCCAGATTACCAGAAGAAAGTCCCATTTATGCTTTGGTTGTCTAAGGGCTATGAGAAAACACACGGAATTAATAAGGACTGTGTTGCGAGTAAAACTGCAACAGCGCTTTCGCATGATAATTTATTCAGCTCGATGCTTGGGATGCTGTCGATTGAAACAAAGGTTCACGACAAACAATTAGATATCTTTTCATCTTGCAAAAGTACGCAATTAGTCAAAAAATAGAGCATGGGCTTTAATATTATAAAAATACAAAAAAACATCTTAAAACATACTATCGATACAGCAGCTAACAACCCTACAAAAGGACTTATTTGCTGTTGCTTTAGTGTCGGCATGGTTGTCGGAGTTTCTTCTGTTTCTGCAGCAGAAAGCTGCCAGCCCTGGAAAGATTCGTTTAAAGATAATGGTAATCTGGTAGTGGGTGACATTACCGTTAACGCTGAAGACGTGTTTGATTTAAACAATCCCAGAGAATCGAAGACGATTCACAGGGTTGCCAATAAGCTTCATGTAAGCACCAAACCCAAAGTTATTCGTCGTCAATTACTGTTCAAGCAGGGCGACAAATTTCTGCCACGTAAACTTTCTGAATCGGAACGTTTAATCCGAAGCAACCGCTATATTCAAGATGTAGATGTAACGCCTTATGAGTTATGCGGAAATCGCGTCAAAATACTCGTAAATACTACGGATAAATGGACGCTGTCGCCGGGTGTTTCGTTTAGCCAATCAGGGGGCAATAGCAAAAGCGGTTTCGAAATACAGGAACACAATCTACTAGGGTCGGGCAAAGGACTTGTACTGGGTTATAAAAGTGACGAAGAACGCGATGAAACCTTCATCAGCTATACGAATTCACTTTTTTTAGGTACACGACAAAAACTGTATACCTCGATACAAGATAACTCTGACGGCAAAGGCCATGAAGTAGACTTGTCCTTGCCTTTTTTCGAACTCGATAGTCGTAAGGCGTGGGGATTAAACACTTCAAGCATCAATGAAAAAACCTCTCTTTATGACAAAGGTGACGTTAGCAGTAAAATAGCTGTAAAAAAATCTGAGCAATCTGCGTTTTGGGGCTGGTCTAATGGTCTTGAGAACGATAATTTAACTAACGATGATTCGGAAAAAAACAAAGTCACACGATATAAGGTTGGCTGGAAATATAAAGAATCTGAATATAAAGATCTCTATTCTCTGACTGAGTCCTATCCCTGGTTTAGATACGAACACGACAGTGAAAGATACACCACACGTACCAACTTTAAGAGTATGGGTGAAGTTGAGGATATTACCTTAGGCACCAATTACACATTGGGCGTTGGCCTTCTTCGAAAAGAATTTGGTTCTACTGATAATCAACTGAACCTGAATGCGTCTTTTGAAAAAGGCTATGAATTTGAAAATAGTCTGGCGTTTATCAATATGGATGCCAACTCCTATATCGGTTCTGGCGAGTTAGAAGGAAACAGCCTGAATTTAGGAGCTGAATGGTATTCTTTTGATGAGCACGGCAGTGATATTTACTTGTCTGGGACGTTTAAATACCAATCTAATTTACAACCAGACGAACAAATATTAATTGGCGGAGATACCGGTTTACGCGCCTATCCCAAAGGTTATGAAAACGGTGATAAGTCACTGGTTTTCACCGCAGAAAAACGCTATCACTTTGACTGGTACCCGCTACATTTGGCGAAATTCGGTGCGGCAGTTTTTGCCGATGTTGGCACGGCCTGGGGTGATGGCAAAGACCCAGATGTGTTAGCCGATGTTGGCGTTGGACTGCGCATGATTCCTACCCGTAGCAGTATTACAAAAGCAATTCATATTGATTTGGCATTTCCACTGAATGGCGAAGGTGATGTCGATGATGTGCAACTGAGCGTCAACACTGAGAATTCATTCTAATTCTAATAAAATATACTCAGCATAATTAACGATGCTGTAATTATAAAAGATCTTGGTCACCCCCCTACTTGAATGATATTACGTTTTTGTTTTTTGAAAACGTAAATAGAATTTATGCAGAGCTGAAAGGCTTTTTTATTTCGTTGTTCGTAATAGCTAAATAAAGAAAAAAGTGAATGCTAATGTGTTTAATATTATTTAGTACAAATATCTGAAACCTAGCTACAGTAATAACTAGCAACAGTAATAAAGACACAGTATAAGCATCTCTCCCGTTTTTACTGTTTTCTTAAAACAGCTACGTGTTTAATTGACCTAGATGTTTTATAAATAGGAGCATCATTTGAAATATACATACGCTAACTATTACCAGAATCCCAAACAAAACAATGCCATGCATGAAGTGGCCGATGATTTGTTTCCAACCGGAATCTGTGAAACTGCTTACCAATCAATTACCCAATGGCCGGATTACAAGCAAACTGACTTAATTGCATTAGATGATTTCGCTAAACAAATGGGCGTAAAAAAAGTTCTGTATAAAGATGAGTCAACGCGTTTAAATTTAGGATCTTTCAAAGCCTTGGGTGGCGCTTATGCCGTGCAGACTGTTTTGGAAGCGCGAGAAAAAACCGGAGATGCGTCTGCACTTACAGTATGTACAGCGACCGATGGTAATCATGGACGATCAGTATCCTGGGGAGCTCAGCAAAAAAATATCCCTTGTCATATCTTTATCCATGCGGGAGTCAGTGAAGCCCGCGCAAAAAGCTTAGCGGAATATGGCGCAACGGTGCATCGGGTAGAGGGAAATTACGATGATTCGATTGCCGAATGTATCAAAATGGCTGATGCGAATGGCTGGCAAATTGTTTCGGACACATCGTGGGAAGGTTATCGGGAAATCCCCACACAAGTGATGGCAGGCTATACCGTATTAGCCGCCGAAGTCATCGAGCAAATAGAGCAGCAAAAAGAGTCGTTAACACATATTATTCTTCAAGCGGGTTGCGGCGGCATGGCAGGCGCGTTAATCGCTTACTTCTGGAAGCACTGGCGCGATGATTTACCTGAAATCATCATCATGGAATCTCGCATGTCTGATTGTGTTTTAGAAAGCATGCAACGCGATCAAATCTATTTAGTGGATATCGTCGATGAAACACTGATGGCGGGCTTGTCCTGCGGTGAAGTTTCCGAATTAGCCTGGCCCATACTGCGACACGGTGCAAGCCACGTAATCACGGTGGGCGATGAAGGCGTAAAACCCATGATGCGTTATCTGGCAAAATCAGAAGGTGATAGACCCGATATTGTCGGCGGTGAATGTTCGGCATCGGGCTTGATTACCTTGAAAACCATCATGGATAATCCAGAGCTCAAAGAATCTATTCATATCGATGAAAATTCAGTGATTTTCATGCTGGGTACCGAAGGTGCAACAGACCCAGATTTGTACAAGGAAATCGTAGGTTAATGCTCTAATATGGATACCTTGAAATACGATTTATTAGCCAAAGACACTATTAAACAGCTGGGTTTAATCGTATTGCAGTCGGATGTCACTATTGAAGATGAATTTCGTTTTTACTTTGCGAATCAAAATATCAGCCTGTTTGTGAATCGTATTCCGTTTGAGAATGAAGTCACTAAAGAGTTACTCCAGCAAATGGAGAATCATCTTGGTGATACCATGTCGCAATTTCCGATTGAAGCTGAATTCGATGCACTGGGTTACGCATGCACCTCCGGCGCTTTGCATATTGGAGCAGATAGAATATCCGCATTAGTTGCTGAAAAACGCCCCTGTAAAATGGTGACGAATCCATTAACGGCGACCCTCTCCGCTTTACAATCGATTAACGCCAAAAAAATAGCTTTTCTCGCGCCCTATAGCGAAAGCGTATGTGCTGAAATGATTCAATTCTTTGAATCCAATGGTATTCAGGTAATTGCATCTGCTACCTATGATGAAGCAGAAGACCGCTTTGTTGGCCGAATTTCCCCTGCCACCATTCAACGTGATGCGATCATGTTAGCGAAAGATAACCCAGACATTGATGCCGTTTTTATGGCCTGCACTAATTTAAAGTGCGCGAACATTATTGCTGAGATTGAAGCGCAAACGGGTATTACGGCTTTATCGAGCAATCAGGTTTTAGCATGGGATTTAGCCAGACATGCAGGACTGGATTTGACCTGTAACTCATCTGACAACAGCACATCTATCAACACCACATCTGCAAACACAACTAAAAACAAAGGAAATCTGTTCAAATGACAGAGACTTTGCATCAGCCAGAACGTGGTTTTGCGAACGAAGAATTCGAACAGCGCTTTGAGGTTGTTCAAAACAAAATGCGTGAGCAACAATTAGCCGCGATTTTACTTACCACCGAACACGATATTAATTATTACACGGGCTACCTGACACAGTTTTGGCAAAGCCCAACGCGTCCCTGGTATTTGGTTTTACCCAGCGAAGGTTTGCCTATAGCCGTAATTCCAACTATCGGCGTGGAGTGTATGGCAAAGGGATGGATGAGTGATATTCGACACTGGTCATCTCCCCACCCAACAGACGATGGCATTAGCCTACTCACGGAAGCTTTGGTTGAAGCAGTGACGCGTGCCGCATCAAACAGTGGTTTTAAACACATCGGTATTAGTGCAGGCAAAGAGTCGCACATGCGCATGCCATTATGTGATCTGGATCAAATCAAGGCTAATTTGAAAAATCATGATAATCGGGTCGAATTTGTAGATGCGACACACATCATGCGACGTCAGCGGATGGTTAAATCGCCCAAAGAAATCGAGAAACTGCGCTATGTGGCACAAACCGTTTCCTCAGTTTTCGAAAGACTGTTTGAGTTTGTACACCCCGGAATGAGTGACAGCGAGATATTTCGCGCATTCAAAATTCAATGCCTAACAGAGGGGGTTGATGATGTGGCTTATCTGGTCGGCGGCGCTGATCAAGGTGGCTATAGCGATATTATTTCACCAGCTGGCGCGCGCATTCTTCGAGATGGCGATGTTTTAATTCTCGATACCGGCTGTACTTTTGATGGCTACTACTGTGATTTCGACCGCAACTATGGTTTTGGCAAGGTTGATAAAAGCGCGCTTGATGCCTATGAGGCAGTCTGGGAAGCAACAGAGCAAGGCTTCCTAGCAGCGAAACCGGGCAACACGCCAGCCCATTTATTTCACGCAATGAACAATGTCCTGCAAAAAGCAGGTGCTTTGGGAGATTCAGTGGGTCGCTACGGACATGGCTTAGGTTTGCAACTGACTGAGCCACCTTCGAATACTCCCTGGGATAATGAAGTGTTTGAAGTAGGAACGGTGATGACACTCGAGCCGGGAATGGAATTTGCCCTAGGGAAACTCATGGTGCATGAAGAAAATATTGTGATCACAGAAAACGGCGCTGAATATTTAAGTCGTCGGGCGTTGCCACAACTCCCTATTTATTCTTAGTTTTTATTAATGACACCCCCCTACTTTGAATGATATTACGTTTTTGTTTTTTTAAAACGTAAAGTAAAAATCCACGTTCTAAGAACGTGGTTTTGTGTTCGCCCTAGAAGGGCGTATGAAGACTAGCCCT
>NZ_CANLZW010000025.1 GCF_947495625.1 uncultured Cocleimonas sp. | reverse complement strand
GAGGCTTAAAGCCGCTTGGAATGATAACTTTCGGTTCAAAACGCTGTTTAACTTATGATTATAATGCGTTTGCCCTGAGGGGGGGGGGCTTCTAAGTAATGCTATAAGGTCTCGCTTTCGAGTTTTAGGATTTGTGAGAACACTTTATTATGATTTGCTATGCCATGCCTGATTGCTTTTTGATTCAATAACTTGAGGTAAAGTAATTTTATCAAAATTTGGAATCAGGCACTTTTTATTTATAGTTAGTGGGATAGCAATCTTACTCATTGTCATCTAGTGTTAATTACGGGTAGATAAGTAGCTACGCTATACTCAATATCAAATAGCCTGTAGACTGCGCACCCTCAATTCTTATACCCCTCCGGACATTCCTTTGATTTCCACAGCAAACATCACCATGCAATTTGGCTCTGAGCCTTTATTTGAAAACATTTCAGCTAAATTTGATAACGGCAACCGCTACGGTTTAATCGGAGCCAACGGGTGTGGTAAATCAACCTTGATGAAAATCATGAGCGGTGAGATAGAGCCAACTTCAGGTAATATCTCGATTACTCCAGGCGAAAAGATTGGTACCTTGAGTCAGGATCAGTTCGCGTTTGAACAGTACAGCGTCATTGATACTGTGATTATGGGTGACAAAGAGCTGTGGAAGATCAAGTGCGAACGTGAACGCATTTACGCCTTACCTGAAATGTCTGATGCTGATGGCATGAAAGTGGGGGAGCTTGAGTCTGAGTTTGCAGAGATGGATGGCTACACCGCAGAAAGTCGTGCAGGTGATATTTTACTTAATGCCGGTATCGAAGAAGAATTACACTTTGGTTTAATGAGTGGAGTAGCTCCTGGCCGTAAACTGCGTGTGTTACTCGCACAGGCTTTATTCGCTAATCCAGATATTTTATTGCTCGATGAGCCAACGAACAACCTGGATATCGACACGATCCACTGGTTGAGTACCGAATTGAATAAACGTACATGCACTATGGTGATCATCTCGCATGATAGATACTTTTTGAATTCAGTGTGTACACACATGGCTGATATTGATTACGGTGAGCTTCGGATCTACCCGGGTAACTATGAGTACTTCCTGGCTGCATCAAGCTTGATACGTGAGCAATTACTTGCTGGTAACACCAAGAAAAGTGCTGAAATCGAAGAATTACAAGACTTTGTTAATCGTTTTGGTGCGAATGCTTCGAAAGCGAAACAGGCGAGCTCTCGTGCTAAAAAGCTGGATAAAATTAAACTAGATGAAGTTAAGTCATCAAGCAGAATGGCGCCAATCCTTAACTTTGACCAACACAAAAAATTACACCGTAATGCCTTGATAATAGAAGACCTATCGCATGGTTTTAATGGTGAAACACTGTTTACGAGTAATGACTTAATCTTCGATGCCGGTTCACGCTTGGCGGTGTTAGGTGAGAATGGTTCGGGTAAAACGACTTTTCTACGTTGTCTAATGGAAGAACTCACGCCAAATAGTGGTAGTTTCAAATGGTCTGAAAACGCAGTAGTTGGCTATTGCCCGCAAGATAATACGCTAGACTTTGATAACGACATGAACTTGTTTGACTGGATGATGCAATGGCGTACTCCCAAGCATGATGATTTAAAGGTTCGTGGTTTGTTAGGCCGTTTGTTGTTTACCGAAGACGATTTCCTTAAGAAAGCCAAGGTCTGTTCAGGTGGTGAGAAAAATCGTCTGTTATTTGGTAAGCTAATGATGCAAGACACCAATGTATTGATTTTGGATGAGCCAACCAATCACATGGATATGGAAGCCATCGAAGCGTTAAATAACGCATTGAAAATCTACGAAGGTACTTTGATATTCGTCAGTCATGACCACGAGTTTGTTTCAACGTTGGCTAATCGTATACTGGAAATCAAAGACAATAGGATGATTGCATTTGAAGGAACATACGACGAATACCGAGACGAGTACAGAAACTAGTACAGAAGAAAATACCGAGCAAGCAGAGGCTAGTATGAGCGAAGAAGACCTTAATCAGACTGAAAACGAAATCGAGAAAAAGATCGAGAAAAAAACCGAGAATAAGACCGAAGACAAGGTTGAAAATAACAAAGATGAAAATCCGTATTTAAACAACCCATTACACGGTGTAGGTTTAAAAACGATACTGGAAGAACTAGTCAGTCACTATGGTTTCGATATTCTTTACGCTTACTTAAACATCAAATGTTTTAAGATAAACCCAAGTATTGCCGCCAGTGCCAAGTTTTTAAAGAAAACCGATTGGGCACGCGAAAAAGTTGAAGTGTTTTACTTGTATCAATATAAAAATTTACCGGGCGTCTCTTCTGAGCAATTCAAGTTGCCGCCAAGAGAACGCATTGTGCCTGAGCATCACAAACCAGGTAAGCCAGCCAAATTGAGCATTGAAGATGGTGAAAAATTACAGCAGAAACGCGCTAACAATGCGGCAAGCAGAAACAGCTATACAGGCGAGCGCAAAGGGTCGAGCAAGGCATATAACGAACGACGTAGCGCAGGGCATTATAAATCTCGGGATAGTCGTTTCGATGATGCTGATGCTGCTGATGATGATTGGGATGATGTTAATCCGGCTCCACCAAAAGATCCCTGGGGTAATTTTAAACCGAAAAAGTAGCTTCTAAGAAGCGGGAGTAAACCTAACAACGTCTTCTTAGATCAATTGATATCAGACGATTTTAAGGCTTTTTTAGCCATAACTTTAGCTATGACTGGGGCAATAAAAAGCGTAAGAATCTCATCCGTTTTGTTCGTCTCATATATAACGCAATTAAAGCCCAAAAAAAGTGCAACTAAATAATACAACTGTTCATCTGAATTAGCTCGACTCACGATGAAATGTTAGTAACAATAGTTTATAAGCAAAGTATTACAATAGACTTGCTTCATAATATTAAAAATAATCGGCTATTTGTATTTAA
The DNA here is from genome assembly GCF_947495625.1 of uncultured Cocleimonas sp. Lineage (GTDB taxonomy): Bacteria > Pseudomonadota > Gammaproteobacteria > Thiotrichales > Thiotrichaceae > Cocleimonas. Next base: position 66,785 of record NZ_CANLZW010000025.1, on the reverse strand, counting down.
TGAACGCTCTCATTCAGCACATAGAAAAGAAAGGTATGCCTGTTATTTGGCAATTTGTGTCTGCTTGTCTGATGTTAAATTCTTTCATTCTGCCCTTTCTATATCGTAATCAGGATGTGGTCTATAGCCTGCTACAAATAGCAGCACCGCCTTTTATTGTTGGGTTATATGTAGCCTATAATGCACATAAAGAAAAAAGTATACCTCGCCTCGTTTTAGTCGGGGGCGTAGCAATTGTTGGTATAGGGGCAAGCTTACATAATCTGATTTACTTCAAATTTCCAGTTTCTACTCACTTTGTTCTCGTGTTTGAAGAAGTGGGTATGATATTGATTGCAATATTTGCGTATATTCATATGTTAATGTTTGAAAAGAAGTTCAATATCAAGGGTTTAGCTATTGATTTTAGTTTGCTCGTAATTTCTGGTTTATTTGTGTTTTTGCTTGTTTCACCCAATGCATTCCACACATTGTTTTATTTATTCGATTTTGATCAACAATTACTTGTGTTCAATTTAATCATTGGTTGCACAATATTATGTATGTCTGTCATACATTATTTGTTTACCAAGAGTATCGGTTTAACAGATGGCATTAGAACTCTATTAACCATGCTTCTTATAATTCATTTCAGTTTTGAAATGTGGCTTAGCTTTGAACAAGACAACAATCCAATATTGATTAATACCTTGTCTAGAAGCACACTTTATCTGGCTGGTGCTCTTTCCATTGCTTTTGTGTTTTTAGAGAAAATGTCATTAGATTACTCGTCAATTGCGCCAACCCGACTAGGTAATTTATTCATGTGGGTGTCGAGTATTTTTGCCATTATGGCTATTCCGCTTGGCCTTGTTATCAGGTCAACATTAGATGCGCCGTATCTTGATCTCTTTATTGTTGGAATGACCAGTATTTTATTAAGTAGTATCGTGATTTGGCGTATCATCATTATCATCAAAAATTCAAACCAACAAAAAAAGCGTTTGAATTCTCTGATGCAAACGAGTTCTCTAACAGGCCTTCCAAATTATCAGGGCTATCTCGAGCAACTTACCTTTTCAGAGTTAAAAAATATATTAGTCATCCATATAAATGTTGAAGATTTTAAATCTATTAATGACTTATATGGAAGAAATGCGGGGGACGAAGTCCTAAAAAGTCTTGGGCAAAGATTAAAACAATTACCCAAGAGTCTGTTAGTTGCTCACATCCATTCAGACCAGTTTTTAGTTACTTTTCATTGTAAAAAACCTGACATCAAGGAGTTAATAGAAACCATCCAGAAAGATTTAGGTATATGGGATACCCTGCATGGTAAGTGGATTGCTGTGCCACTCACCATAGGAGCGAGTCATAGCGACGAAATACTCAACCCTGAAAAACTTGCAAAACAGGCAGAGTTAGCACTGAAAAAAGCAAGAAAAGAGCATTCATCGTTTGCACTTTATAGTGAAGAAAAAACAAATCATCAAATCCCGCGTCATGAGCTTCGGCAGATTCTCCAGCAATCAGTAGATGATGATTATCTACCGGTACACTTTCAGCCTATTTACGACCTGAAAGACGGCACCTTAAAATCGCTAGAACTACTCATTAGAGTCGATTCAAAAGAGCATGGTTTATTACTGCCAAGGCAATTTCTGGAGCAAGCAAAATCTTATGCACTGTTAACCTCTTTAACTCAAATTTGTATCAAGATGATAGCAAAGCATAGCCATGAATTAGGTGATATTACAATCAACGTTAACCTTCCTCCTTACATGCTGAAAAGCGCCAAGTTGCTTAAAAACTTCATACAATTGTTTGAAGATGAGAAATTAGATCCTAAAAGATTTTGCATTGAAATCACCGAAGATGAAGAGATTTCTGCGCATGAATTAATTCCGGCGATTAAAACATTGAGAGAGCAAGGCTTCTCGATTGCGATGGATGATTTCGGAACAGGCTACTCTTCTTTAGACAGGCTCTCTGTACTTGAAGTTGATACTGTAAAAATTGATAGAAGCATATTGTTAACCGCTGAAACAGGAAATACGACTATTCTGGAATGGGCTATTTCTTTAACCAAACGACTAGGTGTATCTGTTGTGGTGGAAGGCGTTGAAACTTTAGAGCAGTTATCACTGATAAAGCTATTGGGTGCAGATTCTGTTCAAGGCTTCCTCTATTCAAAACCAGTTCCCGCGTTTCAAATTAAAGATATCGCCCTTAATTCGAATGACATTGAAGTGAGTTAGTATTAAGCAGGAGAAAAGCATCTCTCGTAAATCCTAACTGTCAGTAAATAGTCTTATTAATTTAAAAACAAATCAGTATGCTGAAAAAACTGCTGGTAGAAGGGGGGAAGGGCTTTAAACTATTCTCCATATTTAGCTTATAGGTCCAATAAATAGAAGCGGAAAGAAACAAATCGAATGACAATTATTACTTACATAGCATTGGCCGCAGTTCTCGGTTTTATTCTTTTTATTGTTGCTTTGTCTGTTTATCGTCGCTCTTTAGCAAAAGTCGACATAGTTATTGAATCTAATACAGATTTATCTGGTGGTGTTATCAAGGGCTATGTTGAAATTAACTCGAAGGTGCTCTTAACTTGTGAGCGCATAAGTGTTGCATTACGGTGTCTGGATTCAGCAGATAGAGGCGGTTCAAATCCCTACTGTGAAATATATCGAGATGAACAGCAATTATCTGGACCAGTGATATTGTCGGCAAAATCTACTAAGCGATTTTTATTTAGTTTAAATATTCCTGCAAAGATAAATAGCATTGGTCTTTCCGTGAACGCACCAGAGGCATTTAACAAGTCTATGGAATTCACCAAAAAGATCGCCTTGCGAAGACGCGCTAGCAATATACGATGGGATATTGTTACAGACATCAAAACAACTAAGATGGATTTATTCAAGAGCCGACGTATAGATATTGATTTGTTGCCATAGATAACCACCATTATTTTCTTTATGGGAAGAAAATAATGGTGGTTAAGATCAATATACAACAATCAATTTACATAAAAAGAAATGTACTACGAACAACCCTCCGTACATTTGCCACTGCCATCGAAAGACATGGTGCGTCCGCTCAAGGGCACATGAACTGCTGCCTCAGACTGCTCTTTAAATAACGCTAGACGCGTACCTTCGATGATTTTTCCACCGGCTGTTGAAGGCTGGTTGGCGTGCGAAGGGATGATTGATTCCGGCTTGATGAGTTTATTGACTACCCATGCCGCTTCTTTAGGGCCAGTAGTAAAGGTATCACCAATATTGATCACAACTAGTTTTGCCTTGTAGTGATCGCCTACCACAGTCTCTTGTTCTGCAGTGATGCCGGTATCACCCGACAGATAAGTCACTAAACCATTAGAGAACGTAATTACGTAACCTGTCGGAGGACCTGCATAGGCAGTAAGACCCGAAGCATCTAACATTTTACCCAGTTCACCACCAATCATGTGCCCTGATATGCCATTAGAATGGGCCGCAGGAACCGTAGTAATAGTAATGCCGCCCACCTTTGTCGATGCGCCAAAGCGAACCAGCTGTGAGTTTTTGGGATCACCACCGAGTGCTTTAAGTTTAGTCGCGAAGAACTTAGGCATTTCACTACCCGTAATTATCTTTGCGCCTTTTGCATGAGCAATACTGGCAGCACTGGTGTTAGGTAGTGCATTCACAGGAAACTTCGTATCCTTACATTCACCTTTGCCGATATCGCTAATATGTTTGTCACCAACATGATCGCCGTGCATATGGCTGACAAGTACCGCGTCGATCTTACCTAAACGCTTATCGTCCGCTCCTGCTACCGTTCTACCGGGATCATAAAGTAAGCGGGTGCCGTCTGGGTCTTGCAGAATCATGGCTCGGTCAAGTTGGCAGAATTCGCCTTCCATACTGCCCAAGGGCGTAATTTTCACATCAGCAGCGATTGCTGATTGCGCTGATAAGCTGACAACTAATGTGGCAGTCGTAAATGATAGAGCTGAAAATAGCGGACGTAAGTTTAGTTTCATGCAAGTGACCTCTGTTTGATTAGATTAAGATGAGTCTATGCTTTAGCAATTCGCCATTCAAATAACCATAGTAAAAGGGACGATTGCCTTTTTTCAATTAAGAATGACACCCCCCTACTTATAGCCTATTTTTTATAAGGAACGTTTTATGGTTTTCACTTTTTTACAAAAAATGAACAATTAGCTTTCATATTTTAACCGACTGGTGGGGCTCGCAGCTTTAATTGCTCGTTATTCTAATAACACCCAACTCTAATAATCAATATGAGAATTAACCTTAGTATCTAGTTAGAAATAACAAAGTCAAAATATACAATATATACTATCGCCATTATAATTTTTTAAGCGGGAATTATTATGGACAAGAAAGATATTGATGTTGTTTTAATTGGCGCAGGTGCGATGAGTACCTGTTTGGGCATGTTGTTGAAGCAACTCGATCCTGCCTTAAAGATCATTATGGTTGAGAGACTGGATGGTGTAGGCAAGGAGAGTACGGCTAGCCATAATAATGCAGGTACCGGACACGCAGCGTATTGCGAATTAAACTATACGCCACTGCAAGAAGATGGCTCTATCGATATTACTAAAGCGTTGAGCATCAACGAATCTTTCGAGTTGAGCTTACAATTCTGGTCTTACTGTGTTGAAAACGGTTCGTTACCCGACCCAACTAGATTTATCAATTCTGTGCCGCACCAAAGCTTTGTTTGGGGCGAAGACAATGTAGCGTATTTGCGTAAACGCTATGAAGTCATGCGCGAGCATCCGATGTTTGAAGAAATGGAGTTTAGTGATGATCCGGCTGTAATCGCCGAATGGTTACCACTCGTGATGCAAAATCGCGATCCGAATGAAAAAGTAGCAGCAACAAGAATTGCACATGGTTCAGATGTTAACTTTGGTCGTATTGCACGCGCTTTTGCACGATATCTCCGCGAGCAGGATAACTTTGATTTAAGATTAAATATCAATGTAACCGATCTTGAAAAGCAGGATGATGGTCGCTGGAAAGTGATGATTGAAGACTTGAATCTGGAGCAAAGGGAGCCTATTTACACCAAATTTGTATTCCTTGGTCTGGGTGGTGGAGCACTGCCGTTATTACAAAAAGCAGACATCCCTGAAGCCGATGGCTATGGAGGATTTCCTGTTAGTGGTCAGTGGTTGATCTGTCGCAAACCAGATATCGTCGCTAAGCATAATGCCAAGGTTTACGGTAAAGCCGCGGTGGGTTCTCCTCCGATGTCTGTACCGCATTTGGATAAACGCGTTTTAGAAGACGGCAATGCCTTGTTGTTTGGGCCTTTTGCCGGATTTACCACTAAATTTTTGGTGCACGGCTCAAAGTTTGATCTGATCAAATCCACCAAGTTTGACAATATTTTGCCATTAACAATTGCCGGTTTTCGAAACTTTGACCTAACCAAGTATCTGGTTAAAGAATCACGAAAATCGCATGAAGAAAGAATGGAATCATTACGTCATTACTTTCCTGATGCCGATGCCGATGACTGGGTGTTTGCAGAAGCAGGGCAACGTGTTCAGATTATCAAAAAAGACAAAGACTCAGGTGGTAAGCTGGAGTTTGGTACTGAAGTGGTTAGCTCAGCTGATGGCAGTATATCCGCGCTATTGGGGGCATCTCCAGGTGCATCGGTAACGGTTAAAGCGATGTTGGAAGTGTTGGAAAGTTGTTACAGTGAGCGCATGGCAACAGAAGAGTGGCAGGCAAAAATACAGGAAATGATTCCTTCATATAAGAAGTCCTTAATTGATGATCCTGCGCTGTTGAAAACAGTTCGAAGTAGAACGCTAAAAACACTTAAATTAGCTTAAAAAACGCTTTCACTGACACCCCCCACCTTTTAGGCATATTTTTTAAAAATGGTCTTAAAGGTGGGGGGTGTGTATCGTAATCAATTAGTTGTTACTAAGGGCTGTCATTCACAATAACTTCATAACTGACGATACAGGGGGCAGCGTTGGTTATATCACCACAGTTTACGATGAGTAGATTATTGTTATCAAACTGTCCCTGATCATCACCTGTCGCATCGGTTAAGGATGAGGTTGTACCACCATTGATATTGGGCGATGTCACCAGGATATTTCCTAACCATTCCAGGTTGCCATTGCTAATTTCATTGGCTAGATCATCTCTTATTACAACGCCTTCGGCAGCTCTGCTGTGTGCATTCTCTGCGGTAATTGTGTAACGAATGGTTGCTCCGGGAATGCGTTTCGGGTTGCTGCCATTATTCACGGGATCAGAAACCACCACAGAGGTTTTCTTCAATGACATATTTGGCATTTGTGGGCAGGCTCTATTGCCACCATCCCAGTTTTTACCATTGTTTTGATTGTTATAGACACTGCTAATTTCGGTGGTGCTAAGTGGACGGCGGAATATCAGTAATTCATCGACAATACCTTCCCAGTCTTGTGCAGATGAAAATCCTCCTCCGACATTATCCTGATCTTGTCCCAATACCAGAGAAACCACATTTAATGCCAATGAATTCTGGTTTGCCTGACAGCCTTGTAATACGCTGTTTAAAAAGAAACAGGACTGGGCACTTTCTCTGCGCCAGACAAGATGATTCCAGTTGTTATTGTGTATAGCTCCTATCCCAACGGCACCTTGTGAAGAATTTTTAAGGAAACCATTAAAACTCGTGGCATTCGGGAACCAGTACAAAAATTCGTTATTGAGGGATGTTGACGCAGCACCTGACAATAAGCCCTTACTGTTTGCTGAGGTTCCTTTGTGCCAAATAGATACAGTGAAATCGGTAGCACCATTGATAGACGCGGCATTTAAGTTGGCGTAATCACTGCTTGTACTCGCCGTTAGGTCCATACCATTACACAGTTTTCCCGGTACTGCGGTAACATTGTTGGCAAAGCCATGATGGACGCCTTGCGAATCTATGACTTCATTAGCGGTACCATTCCAGCTATCTTCATCAAAATGCCAATCGGAATAACTGTAATCTATAGTCGGTGGATTTGGTGGTGTAGTCTGGCAACTTCTGGGCCCACCATCCCATGCATTACCGGCATTCTGGTTGGCATAAACCGAATAAATTTCAGCATTGGATAATGCGCTTCTAAATACTAATAACTCATCGACGAGGCTTTCCCAATCTTGCGTAGCATCAAAACCTGCGCCCATACTGTCTTGCTCTTGACCTAAAATCAGAGATTCAATTTCCAGTGCTTTGTTCGATACGGTTACGCAACCACGCTGCACAGAGTCAGTAAACAAACAGCTCTGCGTGCCAGACCTGCGCCATACGATATGATGCCATTGGTTATCAGCTATGGTCGGAAAATTTATATTGGGACCAATACTGCCGTTGATATAACTATTGAAACGAGTGCCGTTGGTAAACCACATGATTAATTCATTCAGCTGACCTGTTCGAGACCCAGACAGAAAAGAGCGTTCTGCCGTTGATGAGCCTTTATGCCAAAAAGATACGGTTAAATCAGTGGCTCCGTCTAAGGCGTTTGGACCTAACACCGCATAATCCTGCGTTGAGCTGTTAGTGAAATCGAGCGCACTACAGACTTTACCTGAAGCGTTTCCGGTACTGGGAGTTAAATTAGCTGTGCCATCATTACTGCCTAAATTATCATCCAGAGTGTATGACGCGCTAGTATTGCCTAATTCATCCAGATACCAAGAGGTTTGCGGTGCTGCTTGAGCAACCCCCATAACTAGCAGTAAGGTAATAAACAGGAAAATTCGTATCATAAATTTAAGTGAGGAACATAAAGCATAAGTAGAGCACAGGAATGTTTAATGTAATTCACTCAGTTTATAACAAACAAGCTAAACACAGGATTAACTGTAAACCTTATTAGATAAGGCTTTATGGGCTATTTTTAACGATTTTTTATAACGACTTTTTTAACTGCTATGTACTAGCGAATACTAAATTTTTGCATATTGTAAAGCCAGTGTTATCAACGCACTGGTGGCGACCCAGGATCCTAATACGCGTAAAACAATACCATCCCCAAAACGGAGCAAGACTTTTGCAATCAGAGATAGTATTAATGCGCTCAAGGTAAGCGTTATCACGGCCCCTAAGTGCCAGTTAATAACACTATTGGTGCGTAAACCGGGAATACTGATGGGTTGTGAATCTACGCCGATAAACAATCCGGTGAGTGTGGCTAGTAACAGACTAATTGTTAACATCAGTGAGGGAAAGTGTTTTATTCTAATCACAACCAGCAAACCAATGATTAAAGCCATACCCAATAGCAGTAGTTCCAATCTTGCACCGGGAAATAGGTAATAATTGAGCAACATCCCCACTATCGATGATATAAACAGTAAAATAATATGAATGGCTAGCTTACTTTGTTGTCCTATCAAAAAAGCCAGGCTGCAAATCAGAATGGCGTGCGAAGGTGTTAAAAAAGGATGTTGTAAACCTTGTATAAGCCAGCTGGGCGAAAAGGAAAATAATAGTGGTATATTCATTAATATCATCTATAAATTGTATTAGAAAATGGTAAGAGATGCTTGACTGATGTGAACAAAATTATTACTCTTTATTTTTTTACTGATTATCATTCGCAATTAGAAGTAATCAGTTAATATTAACGTTTTATATAAATATGGTCACCTAAAATGAGTCCGAAAACCTCTGTGTTCGTTAAATGTTTGTTGTTATTTGCCGGCATTTTTTCATCATCCCTAGTATTTGCTCATAGCGATGCGGGAAGCATCGGCGGTGGGTTCATGAGTGGCTTTTTACACCCAATGTTGGGGCTAGATCATGTTGTGGCGATGGTGGCTGTAGGCTTATGGGGAGTGTTTTTAGGACGTCCTGCTATCTGGATTCTACCGGTTGTGTTTCCGCTGGTAATGGCATTCGGTGGGGCGTTAGGTGTTATGGGTGTTCCAATTCCTTATATAGAAACAGGGATTGCATTGTCTGGTTTGGTGTTAGGTCTTGCGGTGGCTTTCGCTGTTCGCCCTCCTATCTGGGTTGCAGCGGTACTAGTTGGAGCATTTGCGATATTCCACGGACATGCGCATGGTACTGAATTACCGAACGCGGCTAATCCACTCATTTACAGCATTGGCTTTGTTATCGGCACTGGTTTACTGCATCTTGCTGGTATCGCTTTTGGCGAACTGACTCGTTGGTCTTGGGGTAAATACGTTGTGCGTTCAGGTGGTGCGGTCATTGCACTTGTCGGTCTCGGCTTCTTGACAGGTACGCTGTAATCACTTGTAGATAAGACTCATTCATCGCCCTACTTATAATGGTTAAAAAAAGCCCTAGCTCTGCATAAATTCCAAAATCGTTTTTTAAAAACAAAAACGAATTGTCATTCAAAGTAGGGGGGTGTCTAAATGATGAGTAAATATAAAGATCTAGATCTAGAGTATTTAAAGATCAGATAATTTTTCGTGACTAATCATGTATTAAACACTAATGTAATCTAATAAAGAACACGATAAGTCAAAGGTCTAAGTCTATGCGTAAGTTTTCAATTCTAATAACTCTTTGTTCTCTTTTGTTTCTGATTAATGCCTCCAGTGCATTAGCTGACTTCACCCTGGCAATGAAAGCTAAACAAGTCGCACCAGATGTTTATGCGATTGAAACACCGTCACGCGCATTACCGAATCCTGAAAACCAGGGGTGGAATTCCAATGCGGCCTTTGTCGTAACAGATTCTGGCGTCATATTATTTGATACGGGAAGTTCCTTTTTCATAGGGTTCGCAATGAAAAAAGCGATTGCTCAAGTGACTGATCAGCCGGTGCGCTGGATTATCAATTCTCATGCACATGGCGATCATTGGTTAGGCAATGCGGCGTTTAAAGATTCGGTAAAAGATATTTATGCAACGGAGCAGGTAGCAAAAAATATTAAAAGCGAAGGTAAAAACTGGGTCGACAATTTCAATACGCTAACCAAAGGGGCGACTGGCGAGTCAGAGATATTAGCTCCAAAAACTTTCATCACAGAGCGCACCAAAATTAAGCTGGGTGATAAGGAAATCACGCTGTTTTTATCCGGCGATAGTCATTCGCCCGGAGATATTCTAATGTGGTTAGCGAATGAAAAAGTGCTGGTCACCGGAGACGTTATTTATTCTGATCGAATGCCTTCTACGTTTGATTCTAATATTCCGCAGTGGATCAAACTACTGGGTGAATTAGAAGGGATGAAGCCAAATGTTGTCGTGCCAGGTCATGGCGTGGTGACTGATAAACAAGGTGTGACGCGTTTAAAAAATCTATTGCAGACTTTCTGGTCTGCGGTGGAAGCAGGGTATGAAGAAGATAAATCTGCATATGAAATGGCCCCTGAGGTAATAGTGGCAATGTCAGAATTTAAAAGTCATTACCCAGGACTTGAAGAGAAAGTGCAGCGTGATATCTCTAAAGTTTATTTACAAGTAGAAGCAGCCAGTTTTTAACTAAACCGGCTGGGTCTCCACATATTCTATTTGCATGTATAAAACAAAAAAACCGCTAAAAGTAGGGGGGTGACCTGATATCTAATCTCTATTTGGTTTTTATTTGTCATTCATTTGGCTTTACTTAGTTTCCTCTATCCACGCTTCTGCTTTTGTGAATTCATCGTAGTCGAAGTGTTTTACTTTTGCAGACACAAAATACTTGGCAAATATCTCCACTAAGTCTCCAATCGCAGAGTCCGTTACAAGCGCAACGTGAGTGAGCTTTTTCTCGTGATCTTTGACGAACTTAAAGTGTTCAACCATCGCGCCAAATGATTCCCAGCCAGGAAAATCCTTGGTATTGATTATTAGGCCATTGAGTTTTCCCTTTTCGAGAATATAAGGGTCTATCACCTCAGCTATCGATTCAAAATCCTTCTCTCTGAGTTCGCCTTGTAGCTGTAAAACCGCGATTGCGGATTCTCTATCCAGTTCTATTGAAAACATTTTTTTATTCCTATTATCTGTTCTTGTTGATTTATTTTAGTGTATTTTAAATCATCGTAGATGAAAAATAAGTGAATTTTAGTTAACAATTTTGTGTCATCTCAGGAGTCGGATAGTTAGGCAGCGTTTCGTTATTCAGGGTCACTCACATCCTTTAATGTCATAATGTAAAAGGCGGCTAGTAACGACAGAATCCCTAATACCAATAAGGTAGCAACCGCACCAAATTTATCCCCCACAAGCCCGATAAGGCCACCAGCCAGCATCATTACACCAATGATGGTGTTAGATACCGCGACATAGGATGCGCGGTTTTCTCCGGTTGCCATATCCATTAGATACACTTTACGCCCCAAACGAACGCCACCGTGCATGATGTTGAGTAACAAAAAGATGATGGCAAAGCCGATTTCGTGGGTGACTAAATCCCATTCTAGCCAGATAGCCGAGCAAGTAAAAAGGGCTAAAATCCCAGCACCAACAGCTGCGATAGCCATCACGCGTTTACTCGATGTGTCGCTCATATAACCCCAGATTGGTGCTGAAATACTCGATGCAATACCGTTAGCTATGATCAATGCGCCCAAACCCATTAGCCCAGACTCGGTATTTTTTTGTGCCACCAATACGTAAAATGGTGGCGCTAATGCAACTGATAACAACAAGGTTCGCGCCAGAACATAACGCCGAAATTCGGCATCATCCACGAGTAATCGTAATTGCTTTATGGCAACTTCAAGGGCATTACCGCCACCTTCAGTAGCACCGGGTTGTTCCTCTATTCGAGCAAATATCACTGCTGCAATTATCCATAGAACAGCACCCGAGATTAACAAGCCTGCAAACACTGTAAGGCTTGAATCACCAAGATCGAAACTACTCATCCAGATGCCTACCATTAAAATGGCAATGCCGGATAAGCTCGCGCTCCAACCCATTAATGCACCACGTCGACTTTTGGACACGGTTTTGCCCAGCACGTCTTTTGCAGAGACCGAACAGATGCCGCGAGATAAACTGAAAATCACCAGCATCAGAATGAAAATCCAGCCCGCGTTGTTACCTTCAAGGGTTACCGCGGCCCATGCCATCCCTAATAAACTCAAGGCAGAAAGCACTGCACCAATGACCCAGACAAATTTACGTATTTTTAGATTACGCACTGCGGCAGCGACCGCTAATTGGGGCAGTAACACTCCCGCTTCACGAATTGGTACGATAAAACCTGTGAATGCAGCAGGCACGCCGAGTAAGCCGAATAACCATGGAATTACCAGTTTAGCACTGGTGATTTCATCGGCAATTTTGCCTAATAGATTAGCCCATAAATAAGCGAAGAAATTATGCGGTTGATCATTACAGGCGGCGTCTGGAATATCCTTACAGACACGCGCATCTTCATCGCCAGTAATACGATTGTAGAGTTGTTCTGTGGTAAATTTCATGCGTAGTTCTTGCCCGGTTGAATTTGAAGATAATGAAGAATTGAGTGACTATCAGCCTAGCGTCGCATCCAGATACATCATGCTGACAAAACCAATAAGCAGACTGAATGTTGCCAGATTCTGAAACCCGCTTCTATGGGTTTCTGGAATGATCTCATCGCTGATAATAAATAACATCGCACCCGCTGCAAACGCCAAAGCCCATGGCATAATTGGCCCTGCGTAAGATACGGCAATACTGCCAAACAAGCCGCCAATAGGTTCGGCAAGCCCGGTTAAAAAGGCGATGAAAAATGATTTCATCTTTGAATAACCGATAGAGAGTAATGACACTGCTACTGCCAATCCTTCAGGAATATTCTGTAAGCCAATGCCGGTAGCCAGGCTCATGCCGTTACTCACATCACCGCCAGCAAAACCAACGCCAACCGCCATACCTTCTGGAAAGTTATGTAAGGTAATGGCAAACACAAACAGCCAGATACGATTGATTTTTTTAGTATCTGGGCCTTCGTGTCCGGATACAAAATGTTCGTGTGGCAAATAGCGATGCATCAAATATAAACCGACGGCACCAGACATGATGCCAATAATCGTAATGATTACTGCCATGTTTTTGCTGCTGAAGATCTCCTCGCCATACTCAATCGATGGAAGGATTAGTGAAAAGAATGAAGCCGCGAGCATGATTCCAGCGGCAAAGCTGAGTAAGCTATTTTCCAGCTTTGCTGATAATTCTTTAAAGAAGAAAACACCGAGTGCGCCAACGCCCGTCAACATGCCTGCAACCAGACTTCCGATAAAACCCATTAAAATGACATTCATAAAAGACCTGATTACTTTTTGGCTACATTATTGCTTAGCTACATTAGTGTTTAACTACAAATAGAAGAGGGCTATTGTGCAATTTTCTTATGCGTAAAAACACTCCCAATCATAGATAGTTTTCAAAGAATTAATCGTACGAGCTTGTAAATAAATAGAAAGAAAAGCGATATTTTTTAAGTAAATACACCCCCCTACTTATAGGCTGTTTTTAATATCGAAATATTCGATACTAAACTTCGATAATAATCGTTTGTTTTATATTATCTAATCCTTATATAGTCAAATGAAAGTTAACCCTAAGCTAACTTAAGCAGACTCATCTGCAGAAAATTTTGGGATCAAAATGAATAGTACAGCGGTACAAAAGCTAAAAACAGATGACTTTTTTATGGCACTTCAAGAAATAGGGACCTTTATAGATGTCACTGTGGATGATCTGATGCAATTACATAAAATAACAGAGAAATATTCCGGGATGCGCAATCAGGAAGGCTTTAGCGCCGAAGAGTTAAAGAATGACTATTTAAAGGCTATTCAGGAAATGGGCACCTTCGTAGATATCACCATAAACGATCTAGTAAGTATTGAACAAAAGTCAGAGAAGTATGAGCGCATGCGTGAAAGAGAAAACATCCTGGTAGAAACATTGATGACTTCACCCGTGATAACCATACAGCATGATGCCAAACTTTCTGAAGCTGCCCATCTTCTAATTACCAAACGGATCAGTGGTTTGCCGGTTGTTGATAATGACAAAAAAATTATCGGTATCATTACTGAAGCAGATTTTTTACATGCACTGGGTGTGCCATCTCAAAGAGAAAGTCACAGCGTGTGGGAAACACTCGAAAACATGTTTGCAAATCCACCGCGAGTGCGTGAATCTGGAGATTTAGCGTCTGATTTAATGGTAAAAAAAGTGGTCACCGCAACGCGAAAACAAACACTTCATGAAGTGTTGGATTCCATGAAGGAACACCAGATAAAACGACTCGTCGTCTGTGATGAATCCAGGCATGTTATCGGTATGGTGACTCGTTCTGATCTGGTCAGACTGTTTTTTGATCATTTCACTCCCGTTTAACAATGTTTAAGAAAATTTTTGAGAAGGTGAAAACACTATGATTTGTATAAACGTAGCAATGAAATTCAGTGGAGTACCATTAAAACGTACACCCGTAGAAATAATACTCGATGATAAACAGGTGCTCGGCCCAACCCCAACGGATAGAACCGGTAAAGTCTGTTTTGATATCCCTGTGAGCAGTGGCAAGGTAATTGTCGCAGGTGTCGAACGCTATCAGGGAAGGCTCGATGGGGAGGTCGATATCGAGTTATGGAATCTCACAGAAAGCGGCAATAATTCAGAAGGTGCTTCCTCTGATGCGCTCTCCGGCAGTAATGCCTACCACAATATGACTACGCGCCAGATAATCGTCAACGGAAATGAAATACTTACCGATGGCGAAGGCTATATGGTCAACCCCGGCGAATGGAGTGAAGAATTTGTGCGTCAACTTGCCGCACAAGAAGGTCTGGAATTAAACTCAGAACACTGGGAAGTAATTCGTTTTATACGCGACTGGTACGCAGATCACGGCCATCAGGCGTCTGTCAGAGATATGATTAAACATTTTAGAAAACTTTGGGGATGCGATAGAGGCTGTAATCACTATATGCATAAATTATTCCCCAAAGGTGGGCCACAAAAGCAGGGGAATCGATTGGCAGGATTGTTGCGGACCAAGGGCGAACATTAAGTTGCTAGAAAGTTGAATATAAACTCGCGCACATTTCTTTATGGGAGAATGTATAAAAAAGTGCTCAGCCCTGCATAAATTCTTTTTACGTTTTTTAAAAAAAAACGTAAAATCATTCAAAGACTGGGGGTGTCATTTTTTAAGTAGTTTGAAAAAGATAAAGTTAGCAAGCGAAAGAATACAAAAAACTATACCCAGATATAAACCAACATCATTACCCTCATCTTTAGTCCAAAGCCAGATTTTACCCAGCCCTGTAAAAGCGAAAAAAATCCCAAGAATTAGTAATATATTCTTGTGAATACTTAATCTTTTTATAGGTTTTTTCTTCATGTAATGACCTGAGATGTCATGGTTGTTTAGCCGATAATGCCCATATTCCTGCGGCAGTTAGTATAGATCCGCCACCTATATTAAAACGTTTTTGAGCTTTTGTAGATGACAGTATTTGACGAGCTTTGCCCGCAAAAACAGAATACAGTGTGGCATTTAAAGTAGCTAGAGCTACAAATGTCGATGAAAGTATCCAGATTTGAGTACCCGGATTAGTCGTTGAATTTATAAACTGAGGAAAGAAGGCAACAAAGAAAATAATACCTTTCGGGTTTAACGCAGTAACCAGATACGTATTTACAAACAAATTCCAGCTTGAAACACGGGCATCAGGTTTAGATAAATGTGGCGGATTAACGCCAGCCATAAATAATTTCACACCTAAATAAATTAGATAGAGTCCACCCAGCCATTTAACCACCTGAAACCAAACAGCAGATTCTGCTAACAGTACGCCCAAGCCAAGCAAGGAAAAAGCAAGTGCGGTGGAATCGCCAAGCGTTACACCCAAAACTAGCGGGATTTTTGCTTTATACCCATGTGATATAGAGTAGCTAATTACAGTCAGAATCGTTGGTCCGGGAATGATAAGCAGAATGACTGATGCAGCTACGAAAGCTAACCAAACTTCAATGTTCATAACGATTACTCGTGAAAATTAGTGATGTAGTATATGGAGTTTGTAGCACAATCAGTTTTAATTGTGTGAGTATGATGCTCACAAATTATGTGTTTTTATAGTAGCTCATCACGATGTGTTCTGCTTTTTTATAAAGTGTTTCATCACCTTCTTTAAGCACCGCTAAAAGTTGCTTTTTTTCACTCATATATGTGACAGAAAATTTAGTATCGTATTTAGTAATTGAGCCAGAATTATGAATTAAATCAGCTAGTTTTACGGTCTTCGCTTCAGGAATTGCTTTAGCGGTATGTTCAAGATCAATTCTTTTTCTGGTTTTTCTATTACCTTGATCCAGCGTTGAAACATCCGTCAAATTCTCAACTAAAAGCGCCACTCTCGGACCAAACTCCTGCTCAATTTGCTCAAGCGATACATCAGTATCTTCCACAGTGTCATGTAAAAGGGCAGATGCAATTACTTCTTTATCATCAGTAACTGATTCCACTATTTTTGAAACGGCAATAGGATGAACAATATAAGGATCTCCAGTATATTTTCTGGTTTGACCCTCATGCGCATCTGTCGCAAATTTTAATGCTTTTTCGATAATATCCATTCTTGAAACTTCTCTAAATTTGATAAGAGTACGATTGATAGGTACAAAAAACGTAGCAGATACATAATACCTAGTTCAGCAGTTTGATTGAAGTGGGTCTGTTGATAAACTGTTAAGAGTACGACTCATAGTAAGGATATATAGTAAGGATATATAGTAAGGCTACTATTTCAAATCTGCTCAAAGTAAACATACAACGCCACACAGGCAATGACAAAAACAATACTTTCAAAACCCCAAATATTTTTAAAGTCATTGATAACAGCATTTTCAGGATCATCAGAAAGATATAAAACTTTCACAGCGCTGCCTTCAGAATCCCTGACACTGCTACTTCCCATAACCGACGAAACTGTAAATGTTTTTCCCTGATCATTATCAAATTCTACATTTTGATAATAAACAGATGAACCACTGTCTGAACTTTCAGAACCGACCTTTTTTACAATACCTATTGTAGAAACAGCCACTCTTAAAAAGAGTATTTTTCTAGTTAAAATATAACCATTAAATAGGACAAATAAGGCTAGAAGAATCATAAATGGAATATATTTATCAATTATAAGCACACCCCCGTACTTTTAGGTGTTTTTTCCTTTTGCATACGATACTCATACACATCATTTAGCGAACCATAGAGTTCAATTGTTCCGTGTAAACTGAAGCCTGCTCTCTTTAACAGTTTTATTGAAGGTACATTATTTTGTAACGTAATTGCCAAAATCGTATCTATTTGATGAGTAGCCATTTCTACATTTAAAACAGAAATGGCCGCCTCACTCGCATAGCCTTTACCACAAAACTCAGGTAAAAAAGCATACCCCAAATCTGGGAAATCGAGTTCTTCTCTTTTTAACAAACCACACATACCTATGGGTGTATCGGTTCCTTTCAGGATCACCAAATTCAGTCCAAAACCATATGTTCGATAGCTCGATATAGGGCCGTCATTGAGATAGTTCACGGCATCTGTTTTCGTTTTAACCTGCTTATCAGCAATATAGCGGATAAAGGATTCTTCATTTAATAATCTAACAATAAACTCAGCATCATTAAGATTAAATCGCCTAACAATCAATCTTTCGGTTTCATAGACTACTTTCATAGAAATACCTTGATGCTAAGAAACGCCGAGAAATAGTGAATACAGTAAAACTTGTTATTGTTTTGTGGATGTTTAATTGTCCTGTAATGATTTAGCTTTTACATATTTGCGATATGAAGCCCACACATGAGTTAACCAGAAAAAAATTAACACAAAAATACCGAAATAATAGATCAGGGTATCAGATTCTATATTGTTACTTACTAAAAAATAGGTGAATAAAGAACCCAATGCTACTGCAATTAAGATTAATAGGATGTCTTTTAGAGTTGGAAGTTTTTTATGTTCTTCAGGTGTAAGTTGTTTGATACCAAAAGACTCTTCAAAGGCTCGATTAATTGATGATGCTTCTAAAAAATAAAACATGAAGGCAAATACAGAATTTTGAATGACAACTGCAATGATAATTGAATTTAATTGTTTAGAATCATGGTTTGAAATTAACCAGAACAGCAAAGGAATAAAAACGATTGTACTTACGATGAAATGAGCAAATAGTTTTTTCTTTAGATTATTAATGTGACACCCCCGTACTTTAAGGCACTTTTTTTTGTTATTGCATCGTAAATATAAAACGCCTGTCTCAGCGGTAAAATGGGAGTGCTTGCGATAATTTACACTTAAGTAGTTTGTTATATCGTTTCTTAAGATTGGGATGCAGGAAATGGCTTGGCAAACGTAAATGCATATTCTGATGGGCCATTATCTTCCAGATGTTGAAGTCTAATTTTGCCTTCCTCAACAGAAGGAATATGATTGGCTGGAACCCACCAAAGAGCCTGATGTGCTTGAAGCATTTTACTAAACCATGCATCTCTATCACGCACTAATTCTATATGGATTGATTTATAAACGAAGTTTTTAAGTGAATCAATATCTGCCCATACACTCATATTTACAATAAGCGTAGGATCATCAAAAGCTTGAATTGAAGTTGCATCACCTTCTTCTGTTTGAAGTCGCCATATAAAGCCAGGTTGAGAATCAGCTAACTCGTTAATTTCATCAAGTCGATCAACAAATCCCTTCATTGTTTCAGAGTCCATCGTATCTCTAGCTTTAGCTATATTAATTTGTGCAAGCTGATAGTTTGACATTTATGCTTCCTAAACTTTTATTCGTGATTGTTGCTTTGTGTATTGAATAACGACATGTTTAATTTAATAACATGCAACTATAAGATTAATTTAACCGAAACTGCAAACGTAAATGAGAAGACTTACTTATATTTGCTATTTAAGTGTTTTGTTATATGTTGGTGAATGGTAATAACACACGGAGTAGCAAAAATACTGATGCAAGAAACTTCGGCCTTATCTTAATTTCTTGCTGTTTTGTCACTACTAACCTCTAAACAATAAACGAAATAATAAAAAAGTGCCTAAAAGGTAGGGGGTGTCAAAATTAACTACTTAAGCGCCCCAATATGGTTTTTCCCATGCAGCAATTAGTAAATAATGAATTAACCAAATGACAGGCTGACAAAATGCCAATTTAAAGTTAGTTGTATTAGAAACAGTTTCTTAGTTTCAAGTTTGAGAATTTTATTCGATTACATAATGCTGAATAATAACTTATTGATAAGTATGCAAATATTGGTCGTAATCAATTCATATATTTCATATATTTATTAATAGGTTCCATTCCACAAGTTAATATTAATTCATTTGAAATATTTATCATTTCTTTAGTGTATGTTTCTGAGGCTAATAACTCGTTAACATTAAGTCTTTTTCCTTTTACGACAGCTGCTTCCATATCATAGAAAAAATTTAACAATTGACGCTGTTCTTTATCTTTTATTTCCTTCTTTTTGACACAAGCTAAAAGCATATCGTGATATGAAGTGCCAAAATCTTCAATGAGTTTATGGTTGATCTTTTCAAACTCTTGAGCCCCTTTTTTATCAGCAGTAACCGTTTTTATAATAATATTGTGCAGGAGATCTGTGACTTCATCGGCATTTATGATTGGCGCTTTTCCAGAACATCCAATGAGGAATATTAGGTAACTCACTAAAATTAGTTTTTTCATTTTTATCTCCGCATTGAATGATGTTCTAATCATCAGTCAGATTATTCTTATTTTTGTTATTGATTTTTTATATTCGTATTTTTACATAATGTATCTGTATGAAAACTGAATTATTAATGACTTAAATACGAGAGATAGTTACATCAGTGCGATGTGCCGTTTGAACTTGCGAGAAGTAGCTAATAACTATTTGCTGTTTTGTCTTAGAATTATTGTGAAATCGAATACGCAAAATACATGCCTCATAAGGCGTATTAATCAAATTAGCAATTAGCGTGAAACCGGGAATTGTACAACTGACGTTAGCTTAGTTACTTTAAATTTCGGTAAAAATGACACCCCCCACCTTTGGGGCACTTTTTACGAAAAAGCGCCTCGTAAAGCATAAATGCCAAACTCGTTTTTAGAAAATAAAACGCGTTGTTGTTCTAAAGCTAGTGGGGCTTTAATCTCCAATCGCCCTAACTATTCTTGGATAATAGAAACCCAGCGTCAATGCTCTGATCAACATAAACAAACTCAGCCCTAAGAACAAACCATGATTACCCCATTGCGGGACTAGCCATTGTAATAGGGCGAGGTAGATCAGCATTGATACCAGCATCGCGTTACGCATTTCTTTGGTGTAGCTGGCGCCGATGAATATGCCGTCGAGTTGAAAACTCCAGATGGATACGATGGGGGCGATTATCATCCACGGTAGATAGGTTTTTGCGGTGACTAGTACGTCATCGATATTGGTAAATAGCCCTAGAATTGCTTCGCCAAAAAACAGATAGATTGCACTAATTAATACCGAAAAACCAAATGCCCAGAGGCTGGTCATTTTAACCGAACGTACAAATGCGTTTCGTTTGCGGGCACCGTAGGCACTGCCGGTTAACGCTTCTGCGGCGTGGGCGAAACCATCCAGCGCGTAAGCCATTATGCTTTGTAAATGCAGTAATATGGCATTCGCGGCTAATACTACTTCGCCCATGCCGGTGCTGAGCGCGGTAAAGTAGCTGAGTGAGAAAACCAGGCATAGTGTGCGAACAAAAATATCGCTGTTGGCGCTGAGTAATCGAGTGAGTGCCTGGCGTTCGAGTATGATTTTCCAACTGAAACGTGCGAGCGCTTTTTTGATTGGCTCGCGCAACATGAAAAAGCCACAGGCAGCGGCGAGGTATTCTGCAATCAGTGTTGCAAATGCAACGCCTTCGACACCCATTTTGAAGCCGATGACGAATATCAGATCTAGCAGGATATTACTTATATTGAGCACCAGTAAAATGATCAGCACCCGCTTGGTGTTGTGCATGCCAATAAAGACACCAGTGAAGACATACGTAGATAAGGTGGCTGGCGCACTCCAGATACGAATATGGGCGTAATTGGCAGTGAGGGCTTCGACGGCTGGTGTGCCATTAAGCAGATATAGCGCAAATTGAATAATGGGATAGCTAACCAGAATACTGACGACACCCAGCCCCAGCGCGAGCAAAATTACGCGCGAAAGCGTATCTAACAGTAATTGCTCATTATTCGCTCCATAAGCCTGAGCGATAAAGCCCGTAGTGCCCATTTTTAAGAAACCGAATCCCCAGAACAAAAAGCTGAAAATCAATGCGCCAAGTGCCACCGCGCCAATAGCTTCTGGTCCCGGTAGGTGACCGACAACCGCTGTATCTACTGCACCTACCAATGGAATCGACAGGTTGGAAATGATAATAGGACCTGCGAGCGCCCAGACTTGTTTATGGCTGGGAGATGATTTTGTTTGCTGGATCATTAAGGCTAAGTCGACAGGTTAAGTGAAAGGGCGGTAAAGCACTATTGTGTTTTATTTGCTGTTAAATAGATAGGAGGAAGAAGATGGTGAGCACTGTTTAAAAGGGCTAGCTCTGTATAAATGATATTTACGTTTTTAAGCAAAAAAACGTAAATATCATTCCGCATAGCATAAGTTCCTTTTGTCATTTCAAACTACGAAATGAAAAGTCACTTAAAAGTAGGGGGGTGACTTAGAGTTTCTTGTATTAATTCAGCGGGGTTATATTGTCTACTTTTTAACCTTGCGCTTAAACAAACGCTCTGCATTTTTATAGGCAAACATCTCTGCGTGTTCACGGCTAAACTGTGCAAGCCAGCGTCTATTCTGGATCATTATGCCGTCATAGTCTGCCCACTGATCATTGATCCAGGTATCCGACCCCACCATAAAACGATCTGGAAAAGTCTCCAGTACTTTGCGCCACTCAGGGTCTATTGAATTATCGTCTGCGAGTATGTCGCTTTCTCTGAAAGAAGTATCTGCCCAAAGGTTTTTGTATTTGCTCATCATTTTAGCGACTAGGTCTGCCGGTTCGTTCATGCCTGCATGTGCCCAGATGATTTTTAATTTAGGCTCGATGGAAAACAAAAAAGCGACAGGTTTTGCATCTGAATGTACGTGAATATAAAGATCGCGCTTTATCGCCATTGCAGCGACTTTTTCCAGTAACGGGCGATCCGCCGGATCTGCATTGTGCAGATGAAATTCGCCAATACCTTCGTGTGGGTATTCATCTAAACGCTTTTCCAGATAGGCTTCCATTCCCGGTGCTTTGGTCCAATTGGATGAACCTGCATTGCCATGATAAGGACGAAGCTCTGGCACGATTCTATCGGGTGCGTATTTCCACAGCATGATTGTCCCTTCATCTGGTGTAGAAGAAACCAGCCCCATCGCCACACCTGATTTATCCATCATTTCAATAATCGTTTTGGGTGGATAAGGCCCCCAGGCGGGTTCTTTGTAATGAATGTGAGCATCAAAAATTGGCAGCGATTGTGCGCCTTCACCAATATGAGAGTCATCTGCTACAACCTTTGAAGCGATCAGAGTTATTGAAAAGCTAAAGATTAAAGCCAGTTTTAGATGGTTCATCATAGAGTCTCTCTTTTAAAACAGCGTTTTAGAAAACTTGTTAGACAAGCAAGGATGACAGGGTGTTGATAGTGTTTACATGTGTGAAGCTAGGATAATACTAAGTGCCTTAAACTTACAACAGTTGAGGTTTTGATTAAAGAATAAAAACCGGCTAAAAGGTGGGGGGTGACTTTGAAATCATCATCTATGCTCTACTGGAATAAACCAAAAAAATAAGTGATACTTCCGCGCGTTCAGTATGTTTTGTCACAGATGTTAAGGAATAGTATGGAAAAGTTAGTCGAATCAATTTTTTATGCCAGCCGTTGGTTGTTAGCACCGATTTACATGGGGCTTTCATTGGCGTTGATTTTATTAGGCATTAAGTTTTTTCAGGAATTGATTCATATTTTCCCAATCATTCTGGGTGCGACTGAATCAGATTTGGTATTAGTGGTTTTGTCGTTGATTGACTTAGCGCTGGTAGGTGGTTTGCTAGTGATGGTGATGTTTAGTGGTTATGAAAATTTCATCTCGCGCATCGATTTAGATGAGAAAACGGATAAGCTCGCCTGGTTAGGAAAGCTTGATTCGGGAAGCTTAAAGCAAAAAGTCGCGGCATCTATCGTGGCTATTTCATCAATTCACTTACTCAAAGTGTTTATGAACCTTGTCGATACAGATAATGAAAAGATCATGTGGTATGTGATTATGCATTTAACCTTTGTTCTATCCGCGATTGGGATGGCGATTATCGACAAAATGAATTCAAAACGTAGTTAGAACTAATTAAAACGGAAATTTAGTTTTAAAAAAGTGCCCAGCCGAGGTTTTGCCGAGAATGAGTCGAGACAACGTTGGAATGTAATGACGACGGTCCTAAGGGTGAGATTTTTTTAAGGATAAGAAAAAACCTCATAAAAGTAGGGGGGTGACCTTTGCATAATAGTGTTTGTTTAAAGAATGATATTTCAGCTTAAATGACAAAGTCACTATCAATCCAGTGGGCGTATCATCATACCTTGTGGAATCGCAATCCGGGTTATAAGCCTGTGCAACTAGCATTATACTTTTCCGTTGCCTAGGTTATTATCTAGGCTTTCGCGGAGATGAGTTGCTGCCACGACTTCTACGCCCTTTAGATTTTCCTCGGCCTTTACCTTTACGCGGTGACACAGGGTCTGGCTCGAAATTACCATATTCCTCATCAGCATCATCGGCGGATGGGTGTGCTAGTGCCGCCACACTTGGCTCAAATCCTGGGATAACTTCACGGTCAAACTTACGACCTATGATGCGTTCAATAGAATGTAATTGCTTATATTCATCCTCACTGAATAGTGAAATCGCGACACCGGAAGAGCCAGCACGGCCAGTACGACCAATTCGATGTACATAGTCTTCAGGCACAAAGGGAAGGTCAACGTTAACGACGCAAGGGAGTTGGTTAACATCAATGCCGCGAGAGGCAATATCGGTGGCTACTAATACAACAATGCTTTCGTTTTTAAAACCTTCTAAGGCACGTGTGCGTGCGTGTTGGGTTCTGTTCGCGTGAATAGAATCGGCATTAATATCTGCATTTTGCAGCTCGACGACCAAACTATCTGCCTCTCTCTTGGTGCGAACAAAGACCAATACTTGCGGCCATTTATTCTGTTTAATCAGGTGAATCAACACCTCAGTCTTACGCTCTTTATCTACAGGATGTATTTTCTGTTTAATCGTATCGACTGTGCTGTTATCGATATCAACTTCAATTAGCAGTGGATCATTTAACAAGCCTTGAGCAAACGACTTGATGCCTTTAGAAAATGTCGCTGAAAACATCAACGTTTGACGTTTCATAGGCAGTAACGTTTGGATGTGGCGGATATCGTCGATAAACCCCAAATCCAACATACGGTCAGCCTCATCCAGGACCAGAATTTCAAGCTGATCAAAGTTAATCGCCTGTTGATTATATAGATCAATCAAACGACCAGGTGTAGCAACAAGTATATCCAAACCACCTGCTAGCTCGGCTATCTGCGGCTCAATCCTCATGCCACCAAACACAGCCGCAGAGCGAATATTCAAGTCATGGCCGTAAGTTTGAACGCTGTTTGCAACCTGAGCCGCAAGCTCACGGGTGGGCGCAATGATTAATGCTCGTACAATTTTAGCTTCAGGGCTATTTTCAGGACTTAGACCGCCAGATAATAGCTGCACCATAGGTAGCGTAAAGCCAGCCGTCTTACCCGTACCAGTATGCGCCACTGCCATAACATCACGCTGACTAAGCACTGCTGGAATAGCTTCAATTTGTATCGATGATGGCGTTGTATAACCTTGCTCTGCAACGGTTTTCAACAGCTCATCAGACAAGCCTAAAGAGCCAAATGACATAAATGCACATTCCTTGGATTGATAAAAGTATTGATTAGTATTTGATTAAGTTTTGACTATGATGCCTGTTAGTGGTCGAGAAGTAGAGGCAATTTATTGTACCTCTGCTTTGTCTCTCGTTCGTCTCTCATTCGTCTCTCATTCGTCTCTAGCTATGACTCTTAATTCATTTGTTTACAAAGAAAAAGTGTCTCCGCAAAGCATAAATTTCAATATCATTTTTATAGAACAAAAGCGAGATGTCATTCAAAAGGTGAGGAGTGGTGGTCCTTAATCTGACTTACCGCGTGAATTTAAAAATTCGTTTTTCATGAGCCTGTTAACCATAAGTTCTTTCAGTCAGTGAAAGATTGCTGGTAGCTTTGATCAACTGTTCAATCAATCCTGATTCTGCGCGAGAAAGGTGAGTCCGTGGATTGGTAACGAGGTCTACATCTACGATAAGTCTAGAATCATAAGGAGGCAAACGCCAAAGCAATCCGTCGCGGATATCTCTGCTAACTACATGCACAGGAAGCGGCCCGATTCCTAATCCGTTGATAATCATTCGTTTTACCTCTTCAAGATTTGCGGACGTACCGACTACGGGACCTCGCATATCTTCAGTTATCCGCATCAGGGCGACTGAACGTAATGCGTCAGATAGCTGATCAGACTGAAAGGAGACCAAAGGCTCGTTGCTCAATTGTGAGATGTCAACGCCTTCGATGCCAAATAGATGATGTTCAGGCCCGCAGAAAAAGCCGAAATGTTCCCGATAGAGATGAGTGTAATTTAAGCGTGAATTGGATTCCATCGAGAGTGATAATCCGAAGCTTGCGTCTTTTTGTAACACGGAGCGCTGGACATTGCGGCTCGTGAGAACTTGTATATTGAAAGTCACTTTTGGGTGACTGGCGTGAAAGTCTGCGAGTGCTTTGTCGACAATTGGGCTGGTTATGTGGCTGGCCATGCTGATACGTACATGTCCACTGAGTTCTTCCTGAACGTCGCGCATTAATACGGTGAGACGTGAGATGGTGCCAAAGATTTCCACTGATTCTTCGAATAATAGGCGTCCAGGTTTGGTTAATTCAAAACGGCCAGGGCGACGCTGAATGAGCTTTCTTTCTAACCGTTCTTCAAGGCGCTTGAGTGCATTAGATATACTCGGTTGTGTCTGTGAAAGCCTGTTCGCAGCGGAGGTTATACTTCCTTCCTGCACTATGACCATATAGGTGCGTAGCAGGTTCCAGTCGAGTTTCCAAACAGGTTCTTTCATAGTTTTACGCTATATTGAATATATTTATTAGTAATTTGTAAAATACCTTTATATAAACAAAACTGCAATATCTGCTTATGTGTTGGTGTTGAATCAGGTAATATTTATGAAGGTCATTTATTCAGTATCTCAAGCTAGGCATGACCCATCGTTTTATTTATCTAGCGGAGAGCAGTCCAAAAATCCAGAAGTTCCGCAACGTGCTGATGCACTGTTGGCTGCGGCTATATCCGCAGGATGTGAACAAGTAGAATCAAAAAACTCAGGACTTACGTTGATCTCAGAAGTCCATTCTCCTGAGTACCTTCTGTTTCTTAAGAATATTTACAAACGTTGGCAAAATCTCGATAACGCTTCTGAAGAAGTGATACCAAATATCCACCCGAATCGTCACGATGGTAATTATCCTGCTTCAGCAGTGGGTCAAGCTGGTTATCACATGGCAGATACTGCCTGCCCGATATCTGCTGAGACTTTTGGAGCTGTAGTCAGTAGCGCGCATAGCGCAGGCACTGCAGCACAGCTCGTGTTGGATGGTGAACCCGCTGCATACGCGCTTTGTCGTCCACCAGGGCATCATGCATTCAGGGATATGGCAGGTGGATTTTGTTTTCTAAATAATTCAGCAGTTGCGGCACAACACTTACGCAGTTTTTACAATCGTGTCGCGATCATCGATGTTGATTTGCATCATGGTAATGGGACACAGGATATTTTCTACGAGCGGGACGATGTATTTACTGTCTCCATCCATGCGGACCCCATTAATTTTTATCCATTTTTCTGGGGGTATGCGAATGAGCGAGGTCGAGACCAAGGTTTTGGTTATAATCTGAATGTGCCGTTACCGAGGCAATCTGACGATGATGCCTTTATCGCTGGGTTAGATCATCTACTTGAAACGGTAGAGATGTTTTCGCCAGATGCCATTGTAGTAGCACTTGGTCTGGATGCCTCTATCGATGATCCTTTTGGTGGACTTAATGTAACGACTAAAGGATTTAAACGAATTGGAGAGAGGCTCGCGCAACTCGGGAAACCCACTGTGCTGGTGCAAGAAGGTGGTTACCTTAGTGAAAGTCTTGGTAAGAATCTCGACTCTTTTTTGCAGGGATTCGAAAAGAATCATCGCTTGCCAATATGAATATATATAAGTGAATTACACTTTGATGCAACGAATTGAAATAAATCACAATGCATGATTTTGACATAATCATAATCGGTTCCGGGATTTGCGGTGCCGGACTTGCGGCTCATTTGCAGGATAGTAAACGTATTTTAATGCTGGAAATGGAGCCGCAACCTGGATTCCATAGTACAGGTCGTTCGGCGGCGCTTTACATCCGCAGTTACGGAAACGTCACCATTCGTGCATTAAACGAACTGAGCCTTCCTTTTTTCAACGATCCTCAGGTTGATAGCAAAGAAGACGAATCAGTGTTAAGCCAACGCGGCTTTCTCAGTATTTGCTTACACGGACAGGATGAGATGTTTGAATCGTTTTTACAGGATAATCCGATTTTAAAGGAAATCAATGTTCAGCAAGCGCTCGAACTTGTACCACTACTACGACCAGAGACTTTTAACCGCGCCGTCTACGAACCCGAAGCCTATGATATCGATGTGGCAGGGATGCATCAACGCTGGCTAAAACAAGCTGCTAAAAACGGGTGTGTTTTGGAATGTCAAAGCGAGGTGCTGTCTCTAGAAAAAACAACTGATGGCTGGGTTGTTGATACGGGTTCTAAAACGTACCTTACAAAAACAGTCGTTAACTCTGCTGGTGCGTGGGCCGACGCAGTAGCAAAACTAGCATCGATAACGCCTGTGGGTCTGACGCCTAAACGTCGAAGTATTATTGTTACGTCGCTACCAGACAATTGCGACTCTGAAAACTGGCCATTGTTCTGCGATGCCGGTGATAACTGGTATGCAAAACCTGAGAGTGGCAAGCTGCTTATTTCACCAGCGGATGCTGACCCTGTGCCAGCTTGTGATATTTACCCTGATGATATGGTGATAGCCGAAGGCATACACCGCTTCGAGTCGGCGGTTGATCTCGATGTAACACGGATTGAAAATAAATGGGCGGGATTACGCACTTTCGCTCCAGATAATACACCGGTAGTTGGTTTTGACCCAAGAAGTGAGGGTTTTTTCTGGTTAGCAGGACAAGGTGGTTATGGGATTCAAACTGCACCAGCACTAAGTCAGATTGCTGCTGATTTGTTAGAAGGAAAATCATCCCATCCAGAATTGGAAACGGCTCTTTCACCAGCACGTTTTGTCGATAATTAATTGAATTGAAATAGGAGGGGAAAAACAGCGCATTGACTTACGATGATACAAAAAACTAACTTTTACTTTGGAGAAATAACTATGAAATTTTTGACTAAAACTCGAGTTGCATTAACAGCTGCAGCACTATTGATTATGCTGCCGTTCTCTGTCAGCCAAGCGCGAGACTTTGCTGAGATCAAAGAAAGTGGAGTGCTTAAGGTGTCCAATTCAGGCGCATATCCACCATTTAGCTTTGTTGATAAAGAAGGCAATGTAAAGGGTTTTGATGTGGATGTTGCTAACGCCATTGCCAAAAAAATGGGCTTGAAAGCAGAAGTGACCACTACTCCGTGGAATGGCATTATCGCCGCTTTGGTCGCGGGAAAGTATGATACTTGTATCTGCTCTATGAGTGATACTGAAGAGCGTAGAAAAGCCGTTGATTTTACAAGTGACTACTATTGGGCGGGATCTGCTTTGTACACCAAAGAAGATTCTTCTGTAAAAACAGTAGCTGATATGAATGGCAAAACTATGGGTACAACCTTGGGTGAGACCGCAAACACCTGGGCAGTGAACATGGTAAAAGAAGGAAAGGGGTCATGGTCTAACCAGACTTTCCAGGGTTTGCCAGATTTATTGTTGGCTTTGGATACTGGTCGTGTGGAAGCCATTGCTGTTGATGATGTGCCTGTAGCTATTGCGATGAAAGAAAAAGGTTATAAGTTCCGCCGTATTGCAGCAGACGGTCTGAAAAAATACCCTGCAGCAATTACTGTTCAGCGTAATCAGACGGAATTAAAAGCAGCCATTCAAAAAGCTTTAGATGAAATTAAAGCTGATGGTACTTACGCCACTCTTATGGATAAGTGGATAGGTTTTGACATCTCAAAGTAAGTTTTTACAACAAGTAATATAAACATATACAGATTAAGGCCAACGGTTGAGAGAAGAGCTCTTGGCCGCTGGTCTTGTTTTTGGGATGTAATAGTAAAAGGCAGGGAGGGGTTATGGATTTTGCTTTAATGTGGGAGATTACACCTCTGCTACTAAAAGCAGCGTGGATCACCGTCACTATCTCGGTGCTGGGATTTATTTTGGGTCTATTAGTGGCGACTATTTTAGTCATGATGCGCGCCTCGGCTTTTCGTTTAATCAGGTGGCCTGCCAGAATTTACGTCAGTGTGATTCGGGGAACACCATTTTTCGTACAACTACTCATTTTCTATTACGGTGGTTCGGCGTTTGGTATAAATCTGGATGCATACACCGCAGGTGTTCTGGCCCTGGGTTTAAACATCGGTGCCTATATGTCCGAAGCTATTCGTGGCTCCCTCCTGGCAGTCGATAACGGGCAAAATGAAGCCTCGCGCTCTCTGGGTTTCTCTAGAACGCAAACCATGATTTCGATTATTTTGCCGCAAGCTGCAGGACTTATGATTCGTTCTTTGGGCGTGCTTGCTGTGATTCTAATAAAAGGCTCATCGTTGGTCTCAATCATTTCCGTGGTGGAACTAACATATCAATCTCAACGTATTATCAGTTCAACCTATAAACCGTTTGAAGTTTTTGCCGTCTCAGCAGGTTTATATCTCATACTAATATATGGGGTAATCAGTTTTGTTGATTGGCTGTATAACCGTTACACCCGATATCTGTCACATTAACTGGAGGAACCTATTATGAATTTTGATTTTACTCCAGTTTTTGAAAACTACGAAACCCTGCTTACAGGTGCTGGATATACTATTTTAATTGCGGTGCTCTCAGGCATCCTCTCTCTCGTAGGAGGGCTAGCGGTAGCACTAACTACACTTTATGGTAACAAGGCTTTCAGCTATCCGTTGCGTTTCTTTATATGGTTGTTCATGGGTACGCCACTACTGCTGCAATTGTATTTGTTATTCTTTGGGTTGGGGCAGATAGGTATTTTGATACCCGCAATGCTTACAGGCATCCTAGGGCTAGGTATTCACTACATGGCTTACAACGCTGATATTTTTCGTGCAACTATAGAATCCATTGAGAAAGGGCAAAATGAAGCTGCGAGATCTTTAGGGTTTGGCCGTATGCAAACCTTATGGTTTTTTATTGTGCCACAAGCGGTTAATCGTGCATTGCCACAATTGGGCAATAATATGATCATTATGCTGAAAGATACATCGGTACTTTCGGTTATTGGTGTTGCCGAACTGGTACTTAATGCCCAGTTCGAAATTGCTAACACTTTCCGGCCTTTTGAGTTTTATATCTCGGTGGCGGTAATCTATTACATTCTTAACCTGATCATGGAGACTAGCTTGAACCGGTTTGAGAAGAAACTTGAGGGCAGAAGATAATGGACAGCAATTCAAAAGATGATCATGCAAACACGGGATTAATGTTAGACATTATTAATGTTAAAAAGGCTTTTGGAGAACTCAAAGTTCTTAAAGGCATTGATTTGCAGGTGCAACGCGGACAAATAGTGTCAATTATCGGTTCATCTGGTTCAGGTAAAAGCACCTTATTACGCTCAATTAATCATCTTGAAACCATTGATGATGGAGAAATCTGGCTCGACGGAGTACGCGTAAATCAACCGGGTATGAAAGGCTTGGCATTTGAAAACCATATAAATTCAGTACGCCAAAATATGGGTATGGTGTTTCAGCAATTTAACTTGTTCCCTCATTTGTCCACTATGGATAATGTACGTTTAGCGCCTATGAAACTAAAAGGCATTGGGAAAAGTGAAGCCACAGAATTTTGCATGGAGCTTCTAGAAAAAGTTGGTTTAGAAGCCAAAGCAGATACTTACCCTTCACATCTGTCGGGTGGACAAAAACAACGTGTAGCAATTGCTCGTGCCTTAGCAATGCAGCCAAAGGTGATGCTTTTCGATGAAGCAACATCTGCACTTGATCCTGAATTAGTGGAAGAAGTAAATTTGGTGATGAAGCAATTGGCGAGTGAACATATGACGATGTTAATTGTTACCCACGAAATGAATTTCGCCAGTGAGGTTTCTGACCATGTATTATTTATGGATCAAGGGGTCGTATGCGAGCAAGGTCCACCGGAACAGTTGTTCTCCAACCCTAAGGAAGAACGCACCAGGGAATTTCTAAAGAAACATTTACAACAACAATAAAAGGCAGCGAGGGATATCAAAGACTTATCAAGTTTGCGAAAACATCAGCCAACAAAATTTAACAACAATTGGAAAACAAATGACAATTCAACGATTCAACACTAATACTCGTATGAGCCAAATGGTGATACATAACGAAACTATTTATCTTGCCGGACAAGTCGGTGGTCCGGAGGAAGATATTGCTCAGCAAACGCGTACGATGCTCGCGAATGTTGATAAGCTTCTAGCCGAAGCAGGTAGCGACAAAACCAAAATTTTACAAGCTACAATTTGGCTAGCGAGTATGGATGATTTCGCAGAGATGAATGAAGTTTGGGATAGTTGGGTACCCGAAGGTCACGCACCCGGAAGAGCATGTGGTGAAGCAAAACTAGCAACACCGGACTATAAGGTAGAAATTATTATTATTGCCGCGAAATAAAGCTCGCTTATTACCGTTGAGGAGACGAGGCGATGGAGATTACATTACGTATTACAGAGCTTCGAGATTCGAAGCTGATTGCAGACATGCTCTATAAGCTTGTGATAGATATTGGGGACACAGATGTTTATCGGGGGAGTCAAGAGGCTATTGCTCAATATGGCTTTGGTCCTGAAAAGCGTTTTCACTGCGCGATTGCAGAATCTGACGAAACGGCAGTTGGATTTACTATCTACTTCCCTACCTTTTCCACGACAAGGGGAGAGCCTGGTGTCTACTTGCAAGATCTCTGGGTCGACAAGCCTGCCCGCGAAAAAGGTGTCGCCAATAAGCTATTACAATACGTTTCAAGAGCCAGTTCAGAGCAATGGAACGCAACACATATGACACTCAGTGTTTATAACGACAATATAAAAGCCGTTAAATACTATCAATCGATGGGCTTTAAAATAGGTGAGCGCGAGAGATATGCCGCGTTGGATGGTGCATCTTTTCAGGGACTTGTCGGGAGATGTTAATGGAAAAAGATAAAACAGAAAACTTGATGGCTGATTCGTATTCGCCACTCTTTTATCAAACTGATGTAGAGCTCCCTTTAGTTGCCAAAGCAGAGGGTTGCAGAATTTGGGATACCGAAGGTAATGTCTATATTGATGGCTGTAGTGGTGCGATTAGTGTGAATATGGGGCATAACCATGCCGGTATTAAACGCGCTATTCAGGAGCAAATGGACAAGGTCAGTTTCACCTACCGAACACAGTTTGAAAGTCAGGTAGCGATAGACTTAGCGTATAAGCTTGTCGGTTTGGCGAACAATAAACTCGATAAGGTCTACTTTGTCGGTAGCGGGTCTGAAGCGGTTGAGTCTGCGTTAAAACTGGCTATTCAGTACTACTATGCCACAGGCCAGAAACAACGGAGTCGGTTCGTGTCATTACGCCCTTCGTATCATGGCAGTACGCTTGGTGCATTGAGTGTGACAGCCTATACACCGCTCGAAAAACCCTTTGAAGCTGTCACGCAAAAATCAATTCATATCGAGGGGCCTAGTTACTACCGAAAGAAGGAAGATTCAGATGACGCCCATGATGATGAAATGCTGCGCCTTGCTCGTAAAGCGATATTTGAAGAGGGTGGCGATACCGTTGCAGGCATCATAGTAGAGCCGATTGGTGGTGCGAGTACCGGAGCACGGGTATTGAGTAAACGCTACCTTAGCGGACTTCGAAACTTGTGCGACGAAATTGGTGCGTTACTTATTATGGATGAAGTAATGACAGGTGCTGGTCGAACGGGTGTCTGGTATTGCTGGCAGTCTGTGGACGTTGTTCCAGATATTATGGCGCTGG
This sequence comes from uncultured Cocleimonas sp., assembly GCF_947495625.1. Lineage (GTDB taxonomy): Bacteria > Pseudomonadota > Gammaproteobacteria > Thiotrichales > Thiotrichaceae > Cocleimonas. The sequence continues at coordinate 33,351 of NZ_CANLZW010000025.1, read as the reverse complement.
CGAAAGGGCTCGGTGCGGGTTATTACCCTGTCGGTGCAATGCTGGCTAAAAGCAAAATTACCGATGCAGTGATGAACTCCGGCGGTTTTATGCACGGTCATACTTACGCAGGTAATCCATTAGCTTGTGCGACCGCGATCGGTGTATTGAATGCAATGGAGCATGAAAACATCCTTGATAATGTCCGCAGGCAAGGGGGCAAACTTAAAGCACAGTTATTGGAACTCCAGCAGCGCCATTCAATTATCGGTGACGTACGTGGTGAAGGATTATTGCTGGCCATGGAGTTCGTACAAGATCAGGCAACGAAAGAACCTTTCCCCGCAGAGCTTAATGTTTTCTCCATAGTCACAACCGAGGCAAAGGCCCAAGGGCTTTTAGTGTATCCACGACGTTGTTTAGATGGGACAAAAGGTGATCACATTCTAATTACACCACCGCTTATTTTAGACGACGAAATTCGCAATGAAATCGTTCAAAAACTGGATGTTGCACTTCGTAATACCCAAGATTTTTTAGAGAAGCACTAAAAGAAGTTTCTTACATACCATTTACCGGGATTTATATGAAAAATAAAATGATAGATATAAGGCAGGCAATATCGGGTATCGGAGATGGTGCGACAATTATGGTGGGTGGATTTGGCTCGCCTGGCACGCCCTTTACCCTTATCGATGCTTTAGTGGAATATGGCAGTAAAAATCTGACACTGATTAAAAATGATGCCAATGAAGCGCATATCGGCATTAGCAAGCTTCTTGAGTCGGGACAGGTAAGCCGCTTGATCACTTCTCATTTAGGTTTAAATCGTCATGCTATTGATAAAATGAAGAATGAGGAGATCGATGTCGAATTCGTCCCCCAAGGCATGTTGGCTGAGCGCATCCGTTGTAAAGGCGTTGGACTACCGGCTTTTTTAAGCAAAATAGGTCTTGATACGGAAATAACTGCTTCCGAATCGCTGACAACCATTGACGGAGAAGTCTATAAGGTTGAAAGAGCGATTCAAGCTGATTTTGCATTGATCCACGCAGAGGTGGCGGATCGTTATGGCAATCTGCGTTATAACGCCACGGCAATGAATTTTAACCCGCTGATGGCGATGGCTGCGAAACAAGTGATTGTCGAGACGGCTAACTGTTCAGAAGACGCGTTGGCTCCAGATGCTATTCATACACCCGGAATATTCGTCGATCAACTTTGCATTATGAATAACTTAAGTAAGAGCTATCAGCTTATGGAGCATCATATCCATGTCTGAAAATAAACCAATAACACGCCTTTTGCAAAGGGCAGCATTAGAGCTATGGGACGGCTGTTATGTGAATTTAGGAATAGGATTGCCCAGTCAGGTGTTGGGCTTTGTTGACCCAAATATTTTCCCCTTTATTCATTCAGAAAATGGCGTACTAGGGATTGGACAACAAGCTCCACGTGAACAGATGAATCCTATGTTGATTGATGCTGGTGGTGCTTATGTGTCAACGGTGAATGGTGCGAGCTTTTTTGATAGTGCCATATCGTTTGGCATGATTAGAAGCCAACGTCTTGATTTGTGTATGTTGGGTGCGTTTGAAGTCGATGCCAGTGGTGATTTAGCTAACTGGAAAATTCCTGGAAAGTTTATTCCCGGTATCGGTGGTGCTATGGAACTCGCTCAATCCACTAAAAAGCTGATTGTCTTAACCACCCATCAAGATAAATACGGGGTGAGTAAGATTAAAAAAACCTGCACACTGCCTTTGACTGCCAAGCATTGCGTTAATCGAATCATATCCGATTGTGCAGTGATTGATGTGACGGAGCAAGGCTTGTTGGTCCGTGAAATCGCAGAGGGATTAAGCAAAGCACAACTGATTGAGATTACAGATGCTGAGCTTCATTTCGCAGATGATATACGGGAGTTTTAGAAGATGGATGTCGAGACAAAGCAAAAGGTTCTGAATAGCTGCGATGCGATCTTTGATGACGTCATTAATTTCACTCAGGATATGGTGGGCGAATATGCGGTGCTGAATAATGAGCAAGGTGTCTTAAACGTAGTTGAGGCGCGTTTACAGTCTCTCAATTTGTCACCGGAACGTGTAACACTGAATAATGCGGATTTGCATGCTCATGAACTTTTTGCCCCAGTCCCTTGGGATTACGAGAACAAGTATAATCTGATCTCCAGCTTAAACAAAGGCGAGGAAGGACGATCGTTGGTGTTCAATGGACACATTGATGTAGTGCCCGCCGAACCAGTTGAGATGTGGTCGCAAGCCCCGAGTATAAGCTATCAAAAAGACGGTTGGCTATATGGGCGCGGTGCTGGGGATATGCAGTCGGGGGTGGCAGCGATGATTTATGCGGTGCATGCTATTCAACGTCTCGGTTTTAACATTAAGTCACCTCTTAGCATTCAAACCGTTATTGAGGAAGAATGTACGGGTAATGGTGCACTAGCTTGTGTGCATGCGGGGCATACAGGCGATTTTGTGATGATTCCAGAACCATTTGGTGCACAGATATACAGCGGTCAGATAGGTGTGATCTGGTTTAAGGTCAGGTTGTACGGTAAACCTGCGCATGTGCTAAATACTGCCGCAGGCGTGAACGCTATAGAGGCTTTAAATCCAGCTATTAAAGCATTGAAGCTTCTAGAAGAAAGACTCAATACTGAGTTTAACCACATTAAACCGTATTCAGAGATGGATCATCCCTACAATCTTAATATTGGTAAAATACAAGGTGGAAACTGGGCCTCCAGTGTGCCAGCTTATGCTGAGTTAGAAGGGAGAATTGGCTTCCCGCCAGAAATGCCGAGTAATATTATTATGCAGCTTATCAGTGATGCCTTAGCACCAGTACAACAACAGCTCAGCAATAGCAAAGCAGGTAAAATGACATTACGCTTTGAAGGCTTTCGTTCAGAAGGTCATTTGGTTGATTTAGCGCATGCTGGTATCCAGACACTTTCATCCTGTCACTTTGATTTACTTCAACAAGAACCCGAATATTACTTCGCCACTTGTACCACGGATCTTCGCGCATTCCATTGTTATGACAGCACGGCTGGAACCTGCTATGGACCAGTTGCTGAGAATATCCACGGCATTGATGAGCGGGTCAATATTGAGTCAATTCGTCATACCCTAAAAACCTATGCCCTGTTCATTATGAGCTGGTGCAACGTGAGTCAATCATGATTAGAACCAGTGAAGCGGTTTGGATAGTGGATTACTGTCGAAGTCCGTTTTCAAAGGCGCATCCGTATAAAGAAGAAGTGGATGCCTACGCTGAACTTTCAGCGCAGGACATCCTTGCTCAGCTTATCAATCATTCTTTAGAAAAGGCATCCTACCCCAGTAGCTCCATTAATGAGCTGTTTGTGGGTTGTGCGTTTCCGGTGAAAGAGCAGTGGAGCTTTGGTGCTCGTTATCCGGTTATGTTGAGCCAATTGCCTTATAGCTGCGCATCAAAGCAAGTAGAACAACAATGTGCATCGGGTATGGCCGCTGTCATCGAAGGCACGCAAGCAGTTCTGAACGGTGGTGCTGATACGGTATTTTGTGGTGGCTATGAACACATGAGCCACATTCCTATGGGGCCAACACTGTTTAATGAAGGCGTATTAACCGTGCCAGACAGTGCTTTAATCCATAAAGGCCATCCCGATACCCAGATGGATGTCGCGATGAATATGGGACTGACGGCTGAGGCAGTAGCGATAGAGTTTGATATCAGTAGAGAGGATATGGATCACTACGCTTACCGATCTCATCAACGTGCTGCTAAAAACCAACGTGATGGATTATTAACGGATACCATCGTCCCAATCTATGATAATAATGGTATTCCTTTATTGGATTATGATGTCAATATTCGAGCCGAATCTACCTTTGAGAAACTACAGACACTGCGTCCAGCATTTAGTGAAAATGGCCGGGTAACTGCTGGGAATAGTTCGCCATTGACGTCGGGGGCCGCACTTTTAACGCTCATGTCTGATCAGGCGTGTAAGGATCATGGAGTTGATCCTGTGATGAAAATTGTCACTGCCTGTAGTGTTGGCGTAGACCCAGAGCGAATGGGCTACGGTGTAGTCCCTGCAATAGAGAAGCTCCTCACTATTGCTAAATTGGATGCAGAGAGTATTGACCTGTGGGAAATTAATGAGGCGTTTGCCGTGGTGCCATTAATGGCTATCAAGCATTTCGGTTTGGACGATAATTGTGTGAATATATATGGCGGGGCGATTGCGATTGGCCATCCACTTGGCGCTAGTGGTACCCGTCTAATTGGACAACTTGCACAGATGTTGAAGACTATGGATAAGCAATATGGTGTTGCAGTATTGTGTGTTGGTGGCGGTCAAGGCGTGGGAGTGCTTTTAGAAAATACACAAGTAAATCTAAAAAGGTAATTCCTTAATGTCCTGGAAGGTTAAAGCATAGTTATGAAATCTTAAAATGAGAATATGTGAATTCATAAATAACATAATTGTTTAAGCCCGAAAATTCGGGCTTTTTTGTGTCTGTGATTCTTATATTTATTCACCATTAATACTAAAAACAGGCTTAAAGTAGGGGGGTGACTCTTTGATTGTTCTATAATCAAATCACTCACTTTATATGCCGCTATCAAATGAAAAAAATATTAAATATAACTAATGGTGATTCCGCTGTAAGCATTATGCAACAGGCGGGTATTGCTGGAGATTTTCTTCCGTGGCGCGATGTGTTGCATGATGGTCCTGTGCCCGAGGGGCTTTCTTTGGAAGAGCTTTCAGAAGTCCGCACACAATTCATCGTTGATTGTGGTTGGGGTAAACTTGAAAATATCAGATCCTCTTTTATTGAAAGAGATGACACGCTTAAGTCATTTGAAAGCTATGACAAAGTGATTCTCTGGTTTGAACACGATCTTTATGATCAATTACAGATTATTCAAATACTGGATTGGTTCGAGCAAAACCAGCCTGTTAATAGCACCCAGCTTTCCATTATTTGTGTAGATCAATATCTGGGAATGCATTCGCCCGAAGAAATGGCTGATTTATTCCAGTATGAAGTGGCAATAAAACCTGAGCATTTGAGCTTATCAAGTAAGGCCTGGGCGGCTTTTCGATCGCCTAATCCCGCGAATTGGTTGGGACTACTTTCAACAGATACATCGGTATTACCTTTTTTAGAGGGAGCGATTATCAGGCAGTTAGAAGAATATCCGAGTATCAAAAACGGTTTGACCCGCACTGCTGAGCAAGCGTTGAAAGTCATCGCCGAAGGTGAAACCAAACCGGGGAAAGTGTTTGCTGCTTCTCAAACATTAGAAGATCGAATGTTTATGGGAGATTCCAGCTTCTGGATGATTATTCAGGATTTGTTAGAGTCTACGCCACCATTGTTAAAGCTACCCGAGGGAATGGACTGGGAAAGACCACCATCTCCCGCTCATGAATTAACCATCACATCCATGGGCGAAGCCGTTTTGGCAGGAGAAAAAAACTGGCTGGAATTAACCGAAATCAATCGCTGGATTGGTGGCGTGCATTTAACCTCTAACAAACTTTGGTGTTGGGACTCAGTAAATAGTGCACTCGTTAAAAAGTAGTCAATATCATTAGATAATAATCATTAAGCCTTGTAGTAAAAAGAGCAAGGCATCCCCATACTTTCCGCACCTATTATCAAAGAATTTATTGAGTGATAACGACTCAAGTTAACAGAGATTTTACTCATTTATGAAAACGACAGCTAACGCGCTTTCGCGTATTGAATACATCATTTTGATGAGCGTCGTCGTTGCCGTCGATGCGCTAGCGATTGATGCAATATTGCCTGCCTTATCTTTTATCAGTAATGAATTTGGTGTTCAGGATGGAAATGATCGCCAGTTTATCGTTACATCAATTTTAATGGGTTATGGCTTCGGTGTTCTCGTATTTGGTATTGCATCCGATAGCTTTGGGCGCAAGCGACCAGTTTATGTGGGGTTTGCCATATTCCTGATTGGTACTTTAGTCACGATATTTGCGAGTAGCTTTAGTATGTTAATCGTTGGACGTGCGTTACAGGGCTTTGGTGCTGCTGCGCCGCAAATTATACCGACAGCGATTACCAGAGATTTATACAAAGGCCGTGGCATGGCGCAAATCATGTCGTTGATTATGATGGTGTTTATGTTGGTACCAGCAATCGCGCCACTTATTGGGCAAGGCATTTTAATGCTGACCAATTGGCAAGGTGTGTTTGCCATGCTCGGTGTTTATGCGTTATTCGCATGGGCCTGGTTCTCGATCCGTTTACCAGAAACATTGCCCATCGAAAAGCGTGTGCCATTCTCATTTAGTCAGGCGTGGGCATCTATAAAAGAAGTATTGCGCAATAAGCAGGCGGTGAAATTCACGATTGCTGAAGGCCTCGCATTTGGTGCGATATTGGCCTATTTGAGTACGGCTCAACAGATATTTCAGGAACACTTTGAATTGGGCGATCGGTTCGCTTTATATTTTGGTAGTTTAGCTTTGGTGATGATGTTCGCTTCCTTCGTGAATTCACGTTTGGTCGAACAAATCGGGATGCATAAAATGGTGTTACGTGGCGCAATATTGCTGTTTTTTGCGTCCTGCTTTTATATGATTTACATCTGGCTCAACGATACATCTGTTCCACTTTGGAGCTTCTTGATTTATGCCAGTATTTCCTACTTTTGCCTCGGTATTCTTTTTGGCAATATGCATAGCCTGGCTATGGAGGAAGTGGGTCATGTGGCTGGTGCAGCTGCTTCTGTGATTGGTTCTTTCAGTACATTGATGTCCGTTATTATTGCGGCATTTATCGGCAGCTTTTATAACGATTCTGTCACACCTATTGTTCTAGGATTTGGAATATTAATGATTCCGATTATTTATATTACCTGGAAAGATTAAATAACTGCTAACTAAGAACTAAGATTTGGAGAGCCTGATGAATCTCGATTTAGAGAAAAACAAAGAAAATGCGATTGCATTTTATCGCACGGCCTATTTAGGCGAGGCCGCTAAAGCAGTCAAGGATTATGTCGGAGATGATTACATTCAACATAACCCAGTCGTGAAAAATGGTAAATCTGGTTTCATCGAATACTTTGAAAAGATGCAAAGAGATTACCCTGATAAGAGTATCGAGTTTGTCAGGGCGATAGCAGAAGGTGATTTTGTAGCCTTACATACTATTCAAACATGGCCTGAGGGCGCGCAGTACGTAACGATGGATTTCTTTCGCTTCGATGATAATGGAAAGATCGTAGAGCACTGGGATTCTATTCAGGATGTGCCGAAAGAAACTAAAAATGGCAATAAGATGTATTAGAAACTTGTTTAAGAAAAGTGCCAAGCTGAGTCGCAGCCGAGACAACGTTGGAATGTAATGACGACGACCCGAAGGGTGAGATTTTCTTTTAAATAAGAAAAAACCTCATAAAAGTAGGGGGGTGACCTTATTCTAATAACTCTTCGACTAGTGGAGCTAGCTTAGCTGAGATAATCTTGGCGACAAGTTCTGAACCGGAATTAGTAAAGTGAACAGGGTCAGACATATATTGATTGGTTGGTGGCACTTCTTTTTCAAGATCAATCAATAATACTGACTTTTCCAATGCTACTGTGCGGATGACTTGATTCATCGCTTGAAAAAGAGAGCGGTACTCACTGTAAGTTAAATCCATTGCATCAAGATTTTGCAGGTTTTTCATAATTACATCGTCGGGCTTTTCCGTGAATCGACTCGCTTGCGTCATAAGTACGGGAGTGATGCTATTTGCTTTGTTAATCTCGACAAAACTATTCAGGTTAGCTTTGAACATCGAAAGCATTTTTTCATTGCTGAGTTTAGGTTTATTGTGCCCATCGTCCGAATTATCGAATTCGTTGCCATCACCCATTAGCTTACGTTTTACTTCGTAAGCGAAGGTATAGGTATTAGGAAACAGCTGTTTTATCTGTGATTTTATCGAATGGTCTTCTTCAACGATGAGTGATCGATGCTGGTTGTTATTCCAGTAGGTTTTCTCGTGCAATAACACAGATAGATCGTTGATATTGTGCAGTAATACGGCAATATCTGGATTCATCGGTATGATTTTATTAAGCAAGGTGTTAATGGAATGCATGCTGTTATTGCCGCTGACACCTGCATTGAGTGCATTGATTTTTTTATTGTTGCTGGTTTCTAATAATTGCCCTGTTAACGCTGGAAAGCGTTTGTCTTCATCAACGTACATGCATTCAGTGGTTGAACCGCCGATAAAGGCAATGACCTTGTCTGCGTCTCGATGAGGAGTGGAAGGAAAAATAAAACCATTCTGATCAATTTTGAAAGAATAGGGCTTGTTTTCTAAGCTATCAGAAAGCGCTACTATATCGTCACTTGGTGAAAGCATTTTATTAATATTAGGGGTGTTTTCTTTTAAACGAATATGTCGAACTGACTGATTTTCTTCACCACCAAATCGTGTATTGCCCAGAAGTTTTTCAAAGCCAAACAGCACAACCAAAATCATAATTAATGAAATGATTAGGAGTGTTTTTTTAGAATTGTTTTCGAATCTATTCGACACAGTAAAGCCTAAATCTGGTTTGGTATGGAGTTAACTAAAACAATGCTACCTTGTTTTCTACGACTAACAACTGCTTTTGGGATAGGTGGTGTTTATTGCTAACAGGACGATTCAATAATCAGACGAATTGCCCCGCGCACCAAGCTGACGCCCATGCCCACTGGAAATTATGGCCACCGAGATGTCCGGTTACATCGACTGCTTCGCCGATAAAATAGAGACCTTTGACTTTCTTGGTTTCTAAGGTTTTAGAAGATAGTTCATCCGTATCTACACCGCCTAAGGAAACCTCGGCAGTTCGCATGCCTTCAGTGCCCGACGGTAAAAGTTTCCATTGTGTAAGTTGTTGTTCGATGCTTTCAAGTTCAGACTCATTGAACTGGCGCATTGTTTTGCTACTCAGTTCTTTAGTAATGATGTGTTCACAGAGTTTTTGCGCTAATCGTTTAGGTAGTTTGTAATTTAAAATGGTTTTTAATTCTGCTTGCGGGTGTTCAGATTGCTGTTCTTTTAACCATTCCAATAGATCAAAACCAGGGAAGAGGTTGATAGAAACCTCATCGCTCAGTTTCCAGTAGGATGAAACCTGCAATGCTGCCGGACCGCTAATACCTCGGTGAGTAAATAGAATACTTTCTTTAAAGGGTGGACTTAATGTCACCCCGTTTTTAATCACCCCCCCACTTATAGCGTCTTTTTTATTGTGTTTAACAGCGCTCATTTCTACATAGGTTGAAATGCCAGAAAGGTCTTTAATAAACGAATCTAGTGTTTCAATGGTGAAAACAAAGGGCACTAAAGCTGGGGAGAAGGCTACGGTATCAATATCAAACGTTTCAGCCACTTGTAATGCAAAATCGGTAGCGCCCATTTTGGGAATTGAAGGTCCACCGGTTGCTATGACTAAAGAATCCGAAGCGTAATTTTCTTTTTCGCTGGCAACCAGAAATTCATCCCCTTTTTTGATGGATATGATTTCAGATGAAGGTTGAATAGTAACGCCAGCTTTATCGCATTCATCGTGTAATAGTTGAACCACGGCTTTTGATTTTTGATCACAAAAAAGTTGACCGAGTGTTTTTTCTGTCCAGCTTAATCCGTGGCTTTCCAATAGCGCAACGAAATCCCAGGGTGTATATCTTGATAAGGCTGATTTGCAGAAGTGTGGATTGCCAGATAAAAAGTTATCAGCGTCGGTATACATATTGGTGAAATTACAACGACCACCACCCGAGATTAGAATTTTCTTGCCGATTTTGTCTGCTTTTTCTAACACTAAAACAGAGCGTCCGCGTTTTCCGGCTTCTATCGCGCACATTAAGCCAGCTGCACCTGCACCGATTATGATCACATCAAATTTTTTCATTTTTGTATATTTATTCCAGCACTAGACACAAGGTAATCACATACTTTAAAGCAAAGTATTATAGAATCCACATATTATAATGACCTAATGCTTAAATAGTTGGTAGAAACATGTTGGCAAGAATAAAAGAAGATATCGCCGTCGTATTTGAACGCGACCCAGCGGCACGACATACGCTAGAAATTTTAACCACCTCTCCGGGTGTGCACGCGATTATTTTTCATCGCATCAGCCATGCGTTATCGAATAAGGGCTTTAAATGGCTGGCAAGAATTCTGTCAAATGTTGCTCGTTTATTTACCGGAATTGAAATCCACCCGGGTGCGAAAATTGGTAGACGCTTCTTTATCGATCACGGCATGGGGATTGTTATCGGTGAAACCGCAGAGATCGGCGATGATTGTTCTATTTATCATGGTGTGACTTTAGGCGGAACAAGCTGGAATCCCGGAAAACGTCATCCAACCCTAGGTAATAATATCGTTGTCGGTGCAGGGGCTAAAATTCTGGGGCCGATCAAAATCAACGATGGTGCGCGTATTGGTTCGAATGCTGTTGTGGTTAAAGAAGTGCCAGCTAATGCAACCGTCATAGGAGTTCCCGGTCGTGAAGTGATCCGACGCGTAGACGAGGATGATGCACAACGTGCTGAAGTGGCGAGCAAAATGGGCTTTGATGCCTATGGTGCAACGCAAGACATGCCAGATCCCGTGGCTAATGCAGTCAATAGAATGCTGGATCATATCCATAAAATGGATGATCGTATGGATAAGATGTGCACCCAGTTGCAGCATCTAGGTAGTGACTTCGACTTTGAGCCGTTACCGGGTCTTAAAGATGTGGAACTGGATGGTTGCGGTGAAGAGAAAAAGAGATCCGAAAAGCAGAGCCAAGCAAAAGAAAAAGTAGCAAACGAATCTTCCGAAAAAGAAGAAACTGGTAGTTAAATAGTATTTGATTTTTTTACAATCTGTCTTAATAAATCCTTGTAGAGCCCTTTAAATAGGGCTTTTTAACCTCCATATATAAATACAATACAAACCGTAGTAATACTTGACTATATTAATAGGGTATTCTACTATCTCGCTCGAATAAGGGGTACAAATTAACTCTTGTTTGAAACCCCCAACTTTTTTATTGGAGTCGATTGTTTGATCTTCAATTCGAGATTAGCAACGCGAGAACAGATATGAAACTGACGACTAAAGGACGGTATGCGGTTACAGCAATGTTGGATTTGTCATTGAACAGTGACAATGGTCCAGTATCACTGCTAGAAATTTCAGATCGTCAAAGTATTTCATTGTCTTACCTTGAACAGCTTTTTTCTAAACTACGCAGACAGGGTTTAGTCAAAAGTATGCGAGGACCAGGAGGCGGGTATAGCCTAAGTAGAACTCCGGATGAGATAGCAATTTCTAGCATCATCATGGCAGTCGATGAGAATCTTGATGTAACTAATTGTGGTAATGCCACAGGTGGTTGTAATGAAGATAACAAGCGTTGCTTAACTCATAATTTATGGATGGACCTAAGCAACAGAATCCAGTCATTTCTTGATGATATTTCATTGCAAGACATGATGGATAAGAGCGACGTGATTGAAGTCGCGGCAAGACAGAATTCAAAGCGCAAAGAGACTCGTATTAATTTACCTGACTCTTTGTAAACGAAGTATTTAAGCATTATACAAATTAAGTAAATACATAAAAGTAACTACTATAAAACAGCGCGAGAACTAATAGGATAAACAATGAGTAATTTAATCACCCCAATTTATATGGACTATTCAGCCACCACGCCGACAGACAAGCGTGTTGCGGAAAAAATGGCTCAATATTTAACTGTTGATACAGCTTTTGGTAATCCTGCGTCTAGTAGTCATTCATTTGGCTGGGAAGCGGATGAGGCAGTTAAAGCTGCACGTAAAGATGTTGCTGACTTAATTAACGCTGATCCAAGAGAAATCGTTTGGACCAGTGGCGCAACAGAATCAAATAACCTGGCGATTAAAGGTGCAGCGCACTTTAATACTCGCAAAGGCAAGCACATTGTGACAATGAAGACCGAGCACAAAGCGGTTCTTGATACCTGTCGCCAGTTAGAGCGCGAAGGTTTTGAAGTCACTTATCTTGATCCTAAAGATAATGGCTTGTTAGATATGGATGCTTTCAAAGCAGCACTTCGTGATGACACAACAGTTGTTTCAATCATGCATGTGAACAATGAAATCGGTGTGATTCAGGATATCGCAGCAATTGGCGAGATCTGTCGTGAAAATAAAATCATTTTCCACGTTGATGCAGCACAGAGCGCGGGTAAAGTTCCATTAGATCTGGAAACACTTAAAGTTGATTTAATGAGTTTCTCAGCACACAAAATTTACGGTCCAAAAGGTATTGGCGCACTCTACGTACGTCGTAAGCCACGTGTTCGTATCGAAGCACAAATGCACGGTGGTGGACATGAGCGTGGTATGCGTTCAGGTACCTTAGCTACTCACCAGATCGTTGGTATGGGTGAAGCATTCCGCATCGCTAAAGAAGAAATGGCGACTGAAAATGACCGTATGCTGATGCTACGTAATCGTTTATATGACGGCTTCAAAGATATGGAAGAAGTTTACGTAAACGGTGATCTTGAACAACGTGTAGCAGGTAACTTAAACATCAGTTTCAACTATGTTGAAGGCGAAAGCTTAATGATGTCACTAAAAGATATCGCGGTATCTTCAGGTTCTGCTTGTACCAGTGCTTCACTAGAGCCAAGTTATGTATTACGAGCACTCGGACGTAACGACGAACTTGCACACAGCTCATTGCGCTTTAGTATAGGACGATTTACAACAGTTGAAGAAGTAGATTACGCAATAGCTCAGACACGTTCAGCAGTAGAAAAATTACGCGCCTTATCGCCACTTTGGGATATGTATAAAGACGGTATTGACTTGAATACTGTTGAATGGGCCGCACATTAATAAGAACGACAACAGAAACAAAAGAGTAGTTAATAATAGTTAACTACATTGCAATAAATATAGAAAGTTAGAAGGTAAAAAATCATGGCGTACAGTGAAAAAGTTATAGATCATTACGAAAATCCACGCAACGTTGGCGCAATGGATAAAGATGCTCAAGAAGTAGGAACAGGCATGGTTGGCGCTCCAGCTTGTGGCGACGTAATGAAGCTACAAATTAAAGTAGGTGCTAATGGCATTATAGAAGATGCTAAGTTCAAAACTTACGGTTGTGGTTCTGCTATTGCTTCATCTAGTCTTTTGACTGAATGGGTAAAAGGTAAGTCACTGGATGAAGTTCAGGCGATCAAAAATACCGATATCGCAGAAGAATTAGAATTACCACCTGTTAAAGTACACTGTTCTGTATTAGCTGAAGATGCTATCAAAGCAGCGATAGCAGACTATCAGTCTAAGCAGTAGTTTTTAGATTAGTTATAACTAAAGCTTAAGCACTATAAAGATAGTAAGGATTAGAATATGGCCATTACATTAACCGACGTTGCAGCAGATCGAGTGAACACCTTTTTAGCCAATAGGGGCAAAGGTGTTGGCTTGCGTCTGGGTATTAAAACCCATGGGTGTTCTGGTATGGCTTACGTGATGGAATTTGCAGACGAGATCGAAGAAACTGATCAGGTTTTTGAAGATCACGGAATCAAGATTATCGTTGATCCTAAAAGTCTGGTTTACCTCGACGGCACTGAAATGGATTTTGCTAAAGAAGGCCTCAACGAAGGCTTTCAATTCAAAAATCCAAATGAAAGTGGTGCCTGCGGTTGTGGCGAAAGCTTCACTGTTTAGCATCCACAAAATATTTAGTCACCCCCCTACTTATAGCCGGTTTTTTGTATCACTTGAATGTCATTTGATACAGAAGGCTGGCTATTTTCAAAAGTAAACAACACACGTTAGGCCTCTCGTAGAACTATGCTCGATTTTAAACAAAGCTATTTTGAACTATTCGGCTTGCCAGAAGATTACAATATCGACCCTTCAGTGCTTGCGAATAGCTTTCGCGAACTGCAGGCTAAATATCATCCTGACCGTTTTGTAAATAGTGACGAGCAAGAACGACGAGTTGCGGTACAAACGACCGGCTTCATCAATGAAGCGAATGAAACACTAAAATCATCCCGTTTGCGTGCGCGTTATATGTTGCAACTGAAGGGCGTTGATTTTGATGATGAAATCGATACCACCAGTGATGGCATGTTTTTACTGCATCAAATGGAAATGCGCGAAGCGTTAGAGGATGTCCCTAATGCCAAAGACCCTATCGCTAGAGTTGATGATATTGCGCATGATGTTGAAGCCCAAATGGATGTTTTGAAAGAAAGTTTTGTCGAACATTTTGCTGCAGAGAAATATGCTGAAGCCAAAGAAGATGTACTAAAAATGAAGTTTTTTGAGCGTTTATGTCAAGAAGTGAAGACTTTGACAGAAAAGCTTGAAGATGAAATGTTCTAATGATTTCAACTAGAACCCAAAAATAGATTAGAATCCCCGCGCTATGGCACTATTACAAATATCAGAACCAGGAATGTCTACTGCACCACACGAGCATCGTCTCGCAGTGGGTATTGATTTAGGCACAACCAACTCGCTTGTTGCAAGCGTCCGCAGCGGCGTTGCTGAAATCCTTTGTGATTCGGAAGGGAATGCACTTTTACCTTCGGTGGTTCGCTATCTGGAAAACGGTGCAACCGAAGTCGGCAAGAAAGCTCAAGATAATCAATTAGAAGATTTACCCAATACTATTTCATCGGCGAAGCGTCTTTTAGGTCGTGGAATTAAAGATCTGAAAACACTTGGCGGTAGCTTGCCTTATGAGTTCGCTACTGCTTCTAGTAGTTCGCACGGTACTGAATCAAATGTACCGCAAATCAAAACGGTCGCGGGCAATAAAACAGCGATTGAAGTTTCTGCTGAAATTCTAAAAACACTGAAACAACGAGCAGAAGAATCTTTGGGTGGAGAATTGAAAGGTGCGGTAATTACAGTACCTGCGTATTTTGATGATGCGCAACGTCAAGCGACCAAAGATGCTGCACGTCTTGCAGACTTAAAAGTATTCCGATTATTGAATGAGCCAACAGCTGCGGCTGTTGCGTATGGTTTGGATCAAAAAGAAGAACTATCAGAACGAATTATCGCTGTTTACGATTTAGGCGGTGGTACCTTTGATATTTCCATCTTAAAGCTCAATAAAGGCGTATTCGAAGTGATGGCTACGGGCGGAGATTCTGCACTGGGTGGTGATGATTTCGATCACGCTATAGCAGAATGGATTCTTGAAGAAGCATTACTAGAAGATACCCATAACACTAAGATTCATCGCAAAGCGATGATCGAAGCGCGTCGAGTCAAAGAAGCGCTGACAGATAATGATGAAGTCACCGTTAACCTGGAAGATTGGCAGGGTTCTTTGAGCCGTAGTCAGTTTGATGAGATGGTTGCTCCATTGGTTAAAAAGACCTTGATGGCTTGCAGAAGAGCGTTACGCGATTCGAATTTAGATAAGGACCAGGTACACGATGTGGTAATGGTTGGTGGTTCAACACGCATGCCAGTCGTGCGTGAAAAAGTCGGAGAGTTCTTCGGACAACCACCACTGGTTGATATCGACCCAGATAAAGTTGTAGCAATTGGTGCGGCATTACAGGCAGATGTTTTAGCTGGCAATAAGCCTGATGCTGAAATGCTGTTACTCGATGTGATTCCTTTATCACTAGGTCTGGAAACTTACGGTGGTTTGGTAGAAAAAGTAATCACTAGAAACACGACGATTCCAATTACTCGTGCTCAGGAATTCACCACCTTTAAAGATAATCAAACCGCAATGACCGTGCATATTTTGCAAGGTGAACGCGAAACGGTTGAAGAAAATCGTTCATTGGCGAAATTTGCTCTAAAAGGAATTCCTCCAATGGTCGCGGGTGCAGCACGCATTAAAGTGACCTTTCAGGTTGATGCAGATGGTTTATTAAATGTGCATGCAGAAGAAGAAACAACAGGTGCAAAAGCTGGCGTAGAAGTGAAGCCATCTTATGGTTTAACAGATTCAGAAATCGAAGGCATGATTCGTGACTCAATGGATAACGCCCAAGCAGATATGGAAGCGCGTAAATTGCGCGAACAATTAGTCGAAGCAGATCGCACTTTAGAAGCACTAGATTCAGCGATGGCATCTGATGCAGACAGAATGCTGAATGACGAAGAAAAGAAAACACTGTTAGCAGCACGTTCAGAACTAATGGAAGCAAAGTACATAAGTAAAGATGCTGAAAGTGTAAAAGCTGCGATTAAAAACATGGAAAAAGTAGCTGAATTTTACGTTGCTCGTCGTATGGACGACAATGTAAAAAAGGCCATGGCTGGTCACAATGTTGACGAGTTCAACAAATAGAATTAGAGAGTTAATACAAATATGCCACAAATTATATTCCTACCACACGAAGAACTTTGTCCTGAAGGTGCCGTAGTAGAAGCAGAACCAGGCACAACACTGTGTGATGTAGGCTTACAAAATCATATCGAAATCGAACATGCTTGTGAGAAATCCTGTGCATGTACAACCTGCCACGTATACGTGCGTGAAGGTTTTGATTCTTTAGAAGAAGCAACAGATCTAGAAGAAGATTATCTGGATAAAGCCTGGGGTGTAGACCCGGATTCGCGTTTGAGTTGTCAGGCGAAAGTGGCGGAAGAGGATTTGGTAATAGAAATACCAAAGTACACCATAAACATGGTCTCAGAAAACCACTAAGTATTAATTGTCTTTTTACTCAATTTCGGCGTTGGGCATTTAATCACAAATCCTTACGTACTAATGTACGCTTCGGCCTTGTGATTAAAAACCCGCCTTGAACTTGAGCAAAAATCCTGCTTAATACATCCAGAACAGAGATATTGAGTAATAAAGAATATTTAAATAGATAAAAAGACACCCCCCTACTTATGGGCACTTTTTTAATAATTTAGAAATCGATTAAGTAACAAATAGAGGTATTTAAAATGCAGTTAAAATGGACAGACACACTCGATATCGCTATTGATCTTGATGAAGCTCATCCTGATGTTGATCCTCAGTACATTCGTTTTACTGATTTACATGCCTGGGTTTGTGCGTTGGAAAACTTCGACGATGATCCTGAAAAATCCAATGAGAAAATTCTTGAATCAATTCAAATGAACTGGATTGAAGAAAAAGAATAAACACCAAAGTTAATTAATCGAGATTTAATTTAGATCAATGCAATGTTTGATCAAAAAATAGAGAATAGCCATTTTTAAGATCGGAATTGAGTGTGATACATAAATTTAAACGCTTGCTGATTTTGTTGGTTACAGTCTTTATTACTTTTTATGTGCTGTGGATAATTGTGCAAAAAGTATCACCAACAATCAGCCCTCCAAAAACCAGTAAAGATTTTTCTAATCAATCCATAGAGCGTAACTCTAATGGTGCAATCAATGTGGATTGGAAATAGTCGTTCTTTTTCACATCTTTTGCATTTTTTTTCTAAAAAGAAAATGTCTTCCTATGTGCAAACAGTGTGTTAATTGTACTTTTTGACCTTAGCCACATAGAATGCTCGACAAGGTTAACCACTTATTCGTCGAGCAATGATAGTTACCCAGTCAAATCAATCAGATACCAAAATCATATTGTCGCCTAATCGATCGGCATCGATGCGTCAGACGCAAGTCGTGATCGTTGCGGTGAGTTTATTTGTGTTGATGATTGGTGTGGGTTGGAGTTTTGTCGGCGGTTACCTTGTTTTGCCTTTTGCTGGGCTGGATGTCGGTCTATTTGCGTATTTCATGTACAAGGTTTGCAATCAAACGTATGAAAAGCAGGTGATTACGATTGATGATCATCATGTGCTTATTGAAACGGGAAAGCACTGTGTCGAGCGAACCTTCAAACTGGATAGACCAGAAGCCTTCATTCTGGTTGCTGAGCCAGAAAAGCCCACCGAACCGATCGAGCTTAGCCTATCTGATTCGAAGTCACGTTTTGAATTAGGTTCCTTTCTTAATCATTCAGACAAAGCTGAAGCACGACTTATATTTAAACAAGCGGGATTAAAAGAAATCAATGCTAAATGGTGGAAGCCATTATCTGAAGCTTAAGAAGAGTGATCTTGAAATATTAAACAATATCGAGCTTTAGATATGAACTCAAGCTATAAAACTTGAGCCCATATTCAGAAATTTAAACTTTTAAAGAATACTAATCAGCCGCAAAACAATAGAAAAGTCCGCTACCGCCAGTTTTTGCTAAATCATCCATGCTACATCCACGGGTTCCGTGAGCTGCAGTCCAGGATGTGTTGCCACCACCATGACGGTCATGGTGTCCTACCATTGCCGAACCTTTATCGCTACTCGTCCAGTTATTACAGGTATGGTCCTTATCATCTGGGAAAAATGCTGTGCCATCATCCATGCTGCCAGTCAGAATGTCATGGCGATTTGGTTTGTCACCGCGTCCGTTGACGAGCGCTCCATTCTCATCCAGTGCACTTTCTTTCAAAATAGTTTTATTGTAGAGGTGTAGATCAGTCAGATTAGCAGCAATCATTTCTCCTTTTGCATTATACCAGGGGCCTTTGCCGATTCTGTCTCTTGCACTGATTCCACGCTTACCTTCAGCTTCTGTGCTCAAGTATGCGCGCCACTCTCGTTTATCTTCCCCTGCTGCTTTGGCAAGCTTTGTACAATGTGCGTCAGCGCCTTCGAGTCCACCAAGATCGCCGCCTTTACCAGAACCAACACTAGTAACAAAGAAACCCATAGGCTTATCTTCAGCCATAGTAGGTAGGCTGGTGAGTGCACTGAAGCCGATAATTAATCCAATCAGATATTTTTTTTTCATACGTTTTTTTTCCTTCTGTGGGTTTAGGGATGCTTGAGTCTATCAAATAAATTGTTAAATTTATGTAAATTATAAAAAAAGTGCTCAGCCGAGGCGCAGCCGTGACAATGCTGGAGCAAAACGACGGCAACCCGACAGTGCGGGGTTTCCTTGTTTAATGTTAAAAAAACCCGTAAAAGTAGGGGGTGTGCATTTAATATAGAATTAGCTGAACAATTATCGATAGTTCTGGTCTAGAATTTAAACACATCTATTATTTCTGAAAGGGGTATTTCATGGTTACACGACGTCAGATTCTACAGTTAGCAGCAGCGATGCTAGCCTTACCAGCCAGTGAGTTATTCGCAGAGAGTGCAACATCGAAGCTCCCATTAATTCAGAAAAAAATTCCCAGTTCAGGTGAATTATTACCCGTTGTAGGCATGGGTACGTCGCGTACCTTTAATAAAGATGATGATCCTGAAAGCATGGCTAAACTGACTGCTGTTATTCAGGCGTTCTTTGCAGCGAAAGGTATGGTCATTGATTCATCTCCCATGTATGGCAGTGCAGAGGCACGCGTAGGTGATGTTTTACGTAGTATGAAGAATCATCCGAAAGTATTTGCTGCGACCAAAGTCTGGACCAGAGGCCGTGAACAGGGAATTTCAGATATGCTGGAATCAGCGCAACGCATGAATGTGAAGAATTTCGATCTTATCAGCGTGCATAATCTGGTGGATTGGAAGACCCAGCTCGATACTCTTAAGAATTGGAAGAAAGAAGGCAAAGTCAGGTATATCGGGATTACTACTTCTCACGGGCGCGACCATGATGAGTTTATTCAGGTGATGAAAAATGAACCGATCGATTTTGTGCAGTTTAGTTATAACATCGCCAATCTTGATGCGGAGCGTGAAATCCTTCCAGTAGCGAGAGATAAAGGCATAGCCACGATGATCAATCGTCCCTATCAGCGCGGTTCTTTGTTCCTTCAAAGCAAAGGTAAGGCATTGCCCGAAATGGTAAAAGACATTGATTGCAACAGCTGGGGACAGTTTTATCTCAAATTTATACTGGGGCATCCGGATATTACCTGCGCGATTCCCGCGACTTCAAAAGCCAAGCACATGGTGGATAATATGCAGGCTAATTTTGGTCGCTTGCCTGACCCTGCGCAACGCAAAGAAATGCTCAATTACTTTAACAGCTTATAACTGCTATGAGTGATGGTGCAAAAGAGTCACATCCGATTCAGCGACTTTTGAATTTCGCGAGTGACATTAAACCGCATGAAATCCGGATTACCTTAGCTTCATTTTTATTGGTTTTTATCTTGATGGCGGGATATTACATTCTGCGTCCCGTGCGCGATGCGATGGCGAGTGACTGGACTGATGTAGAGGTTAGCTTTTTATGGACGCTGACTTTTTTCTTCAGCATTATCACGGTCTCTTTATACAGTAGCTTGATTAGTCGAGTACGCTACAAACAACTCGTTCCCTATGTGTATGCATTCTTTTCCTTCAGTTTTCTGCTGTTTTATCTGGGCACTCAATTAGCCACTGAAAGCGTATTGCTGGATAAATCCTTCTATGTGTGGATTAGTGTTTTCAGCTTATTTCATATATCTGTATTTTGGAGTTTGATGTCAGATATTTTCACGCGACCTCAGGCAACGCGTTTATTTGGTTTTATCGGGGCAGGGGCAAGTGTCGGAGCTATTGTTGGCCCAAGTATTCCTACGTTCCTCGCGACTAATATTGGCACAGATAATTTATTGCTGATTGCCAGCGCGTTGCTGATAATGACTATTCCACTGAGTATCTGGCTACAAAAACTCAAACTCAGTGACCTTGAAATTGATAGCCATGATAGTTCGAGTAATGATGTAGATATTATCGGAGGTAAATTATTTTCGGGTATTAACGACTTCCTGAAAAGTCCTTACTTAATCATGATAGCCGTATTTATCCTGTTATATACTTCCATTAGTTCGTTCGTGTATTTTGAATTGAAGAATTTGCTCGCTGACTATGATCGTGAGACACGTACACAAATCTGGTCGAGTATGGATTTAGTGGTTAATACTTTGACGGTATTTGTTGCCGTTTTTGCAACGGGTCGCATGGCAAAACGATTTGGGCTTTCATTCACCCTGGCTTCTGTGCCGGTATTGATTGCTGCCGGTATGTTATTACTGGCTTTCGCGCCTATTGTTGGCGTGGTGATTGCGGTGCAGGTTATCCGCAGAGCAGGTAATTACGCAGTGACACGTCCAGCGCGGGAAATGTTGTTTACGGTAGTAAGCAGACAAGTTCGATTTAAGACTAAGCCTGTGATTGATATAATTATCTACCGCGGTGGCGATATGCTCAATGCATGGGCCTTTACCGCATTGACTCAAGGCTTGGGATTAAGTCTCGCAGCTGTGGCTGGCGTGGGAGCCGTTATTGCAATGATATGGGCCGCTACTGGAATATATCTCGGTCGAAAATTCAAACAGTTTTCCGCATAACTGCAAAAGCTTTCAGCATATGTGAGCTTTTTTCTAATTAATCCAGCGCGCTTTGTCCTACAATTGAAGCTAAATATTTTTGGGCTCCCTCATGTTTAATTTTTTAGCTTCGTTAAGACTCAGCCATATTAGTTCTGGTTTTATTGCAGTGTTAGTTGGCTACACCAGTTCGGTGGCGATTGTTTTTCAAGCGGCGAATGCTGCGGGGGCTGATCAGGCGTTAATCAATTCATGGTTATTGGCGCTTGGTTTGGGGATGGCGGCAACGTGTATCGGCCTATCATTTTATTATAAGACGCCTATTTTGACTGCATGGTCGACCCCTGGCGCAGCCATGCTTGCTACCGCGCTGGTAGATGTACCTATGAATGAAGCGGTAGGTGCCTTTATTTTTAGTGGGTTATTGATAACCTTAAGTGGAATCACAGGCAGTTTAGATCGTTTGAGTAAACTCATACCTCCGCCCATTGCTGCGGCAATGTTGGCAGGTGTGCTGATGCCATTCTGTCTGGAAATCTTCAAATATCTACAACAGGAATTCGCTTTAGTCGCGTTGATGTGTGTGACTTATCTATTGGGTAAACGACTATTTCCTCTTTATGCAATTCCATTAGTGTTGGTTGTTGGTGGGATTGCCGCCTGGAGCATGGGTTTGTTTGAAACCAAACAGCTGGATTTTGAGATAGCATCCTTTGTTTTCACCATGCCTACATTTTCAATGACGTCATTGATTAGTATTGGCATCCCATTGTTTATTGTCACCATGTCTTCTCAAAATATGCCGGGTATCGCGACCATGCATACGGCAGGATATAGACCCCCTCTGTCTCCGATTATTACCACTACGGGCATTACCACTATGCTACTCGCACCTTTTGGTGGGTTTGCCTTTAATCTGGCGGCTATAACCGCAGCGATTTGTATGGAAAAAGACGCAGACCCTAATCGTGAGACACGTTATTTGGCAGCGGTGAGCGCGGGTGTATTTTATTTTATCGCAGCTTTGTTTGGTGCAACCGTTGTGGCGCTATTTTCGATGAGTCCTAAAGCGTTGATTTTACCGTTGGCGGGTTTAGCCTTAATCGGGACATTAGGTAATAGTCTTGCGATTGCTTTGGATAAGCCTACACACAGAGAAGCTGCTCTCGTTACTTTTCTGGTGACTGTATCTGGTGTTGTTTTCTTTGGGATTGGTGCGGCATTTTGGGGATTGATTGCAGGTTTACTGGTGCAGAAAGTATTGCAATTTCGATCTTAAAAAAAGCGCCTAGCTCTGCATAAATTCTATTTACGTTTTTAAAAAACAAAAACGTAATATCATTCCGCAAAGCATAAGTTCCTTAGGTCATTTTAAATAGCAAAATGAAAAGTCACTTAAAGTAGGGGGGTGACTTAATTATTATTAATGGTTAACAATGCCTCAAATACTACTTTAAAACAAAAAAGCCAAACCTAATACGCGTGCTATTAGCACTTTGCATTAAGTCTGGCTTGTACATCCAGCTAATGAGTTCGAAGCTCGTTCTTTATCAGCAACATCTTCAAATCACGTACTGAGTTATTAGTAGCGACGCGTATAACGCACACGGTGGTGACGTCTGTCATGCATCGGTCTATGGTAATACCTACCGCTAATAATAATGGTTGGGCTGATAGGATAGTAAGGATCCACATACACATATTCAGGTTGACGATTTACAATCACCTGACGTGGTTGTTGAACGGGCGCCGAATAAACCGCACCATTTTGCGTTGAATTATTATAAGCGTTGACACGATCCTGTTCAGCACCCACTGCGGAACCAACGATACCACCTAATACACCACCAATTACAGCGCGTTTGTCATGATGGTTTGAGGTTGATTTGCCAATGCCAGCACCAACTAAAGAACCGACTAAAGCGCCAGTTTGGGCATTCGTAGAACAAGCACTTAAAAATACAGTTCCTGCTAAAACGAGTGATAAATATAGTGTTTGTTTTTTCATAATAAATACCTAAGTGTATGAAGCTCAGTTCGTAAAACGTCAACAAAGCCTCAAAGAAACTAGCTAAATAGAAAAGAATTCAACTAGATAATTTTTTCTTCTAATTACGACATAAATATAGCACCTGAAATCAGGAGCACTAATAAATTTACCTAATATTACAATTGGAAGTTATTTCAGTAGTTTATAGGTTTTTGTCTAGTGAAAATAGTTGAGAAGCTCAACAAAAAAAGAGCACATAATGTGCTCTTTTTTAATGTTGATGAAACTATAAATAGTTTTAGTGGCGTCTTGGGTGACGCACACGATTGTGATGTCGAGATCGGTTGTTTCGGTAATAACGCCTTTTGTGACTATTGCTATATCCACCATAATAGCCTGCACCTAAAATAATAGAAGTGCTTACAGGTGGGTAGTAATAAGCGGGAGGTCTCTCTACATAGACTACTTCAGGCTGAGTAACCACAACCTGTTGCTGCGTTACAGTTTTACTCGCAGTGCCATCTTGGTAATAAGGTGTTGTGTAAGTTTTTTGGTTACTCACAGAGCGGTTGTAGTTAGCTCTATCTTGCTCTGCACCGATTGCAGACCCAACGATACCACCGAGTACACCACCGATTACAGCACGTTTGTCGCGATGATTTGAGGTTGATTTTCCGATACCAGCACCCACAAGAGAACCCACTAATGCACCCGTCTGAGCATTTGTGGAACAGCCGGTTAATAGAAGAGCGCCTGCAGTAATGCAAGATAGAAGTATGGTTTGTTTTTTCATGATAATTCCTTTGGTGAATGCCTTGTTTGAATGAAATCCTAAACGAACTAAATTTAAGTAAAAACGAAAAGTATTTTTCGAATAGTTCTCATTAATTTAAAAGCGTACTCTGCGACCATAACAGTTGATCCACTGAATTAAAGCATCTTTACGAAAATTTACAATTGATATATTTATCAATAATTTATGAACCTTTTTCTTTTTTGATATGTATATGAATTACATGTTTGAAACAGATAAATAGTGGAATGATGTTTAACTCTGGTGATTTAGAAATGTGAGTGTATGTGATAGAAGGATAATGTTTTACAAAAAAGGCTCTAAAGTAGGGGGGTGATATTTAAGGTTTTATCAAAGCGTGTTTTAATCGAGCTATGAATAAAGTTGCTGAATTAGATGAGTTTACTATCCACGAAGTTTTATCCGATCTGGATGGAATAGCATTGGTTTTTTTCTCAGGTCCGCATTGTGCGTCGTGCCATCATTTAAAGTCGTTGTTAAATACAGAATTTAAAAAATTTGTAGATCATTTTCACCACTTTGCTGCATTTGAGATAAAAGCAGATAAAGCCGCGGCTTTAGTGAATGAATTTGGTGTATTCCATTTACCCAGTATGTATTTGTATAACGATGGTGAATTTCATTGTGAGCTCCATGCTGAGGCAATAACGACCAAGTTGATAGAGGCAATTGAATTGGCGCTGACCAAACCTGCGGAAGAAGAGCCTTAAGTCATTGGTATTCAGGTTTTTATTACTTGTTACTTTTAGGTGAGCTTTATTTGGTGTTGATGTGATTTTTTTTCATTCACATTGCTATCAATATTCTCCTATACTTTTCGTCCTCTACTTTTATGTTTCGCTTTTTATTTCATCTTTTTTTCTTATCTGTTTAAAGAATTCATCATGACTGACACGGCATATTTTCGAATAAAACTCATTGTGTTTGCTCTGGTATCTGCCTCTTTTACCAATGTATACATTACGCAACCTGTATTACCTGTTTTGCAGGACGAGTTTGCGGTAGATCTGGTTATGGTGTCTTTTTCTATCTCCGGAGTAATACTCGGCATTGCCTTGTCTAATTTGCCGTTTGGCATGCTGATTGATCGTTATGATATTCAGCCGATTGTATTGGTTGGCGGCACTATGGTGGCAGCCGCAGGGTTGGTTTGTGCATTAACCGATAATTTCTGGGTGTTGATTGCTGCGCGTTTCGTGCAAGGCTTATTCATACCGGCGCTCACCACCTGTCTGGCTGCTTATTTAGCCAAAACCATACCGCTCGCCAGTCTCAGTGTGGTGATGGGGTCTTACGTCTCTGCAACTGTGTTGGGTGGCCTTGGAGGACGTTTATTAGGTGGCTGGATACATCCTCCATTGCATTGGCGTTATGCCTTTATTACCGCATCTGTGTTTATTTTGATCGCGACATTTATGGCGGTGAAATGGTTGCCAAAACCTGCGAAAGACTTGAGTGTTAATAAAACACCCGTGAGCTTTGTTTCTTTATTAAAAAGAAAAGAATTGTTTCTGATCTTTTTATGCGCGCTCGGCAGTTTTTCAGTGTTCTCATCGGTCTTTAATTATTTGCCATTTAGACTTGAGGGAGCCCCTTTTAACTTCTCGACCGAATCCATCACGTTGGTGTTTTTGGTTTATATCACAGGGATATTCATGGGGCCTACCGCAGGTAGGCTGAGTAATCGTTTTGGTAGCGGCAACACGCTGTTGTTAGGATCTGGGATTCTAGCGGTTTCCCTTTTGGTTATTTTAATGCAATCTGTGGTTGCGATAGTCATAGGTTTAATCGGCGTATGCATGGGATTTTTTATGGTACACGCAGCTGCTGTTGGCGCATTGAATAAAAAATTAACCAGCGGTCATGGCAGAGCTAATGCGCTCTATGTCTTGTTCTATTATATCGGTGGTGGTCTAGGAATTACCGCGGCAGGCTTTGCTTACAAGCAGGGCGGCTGGAATGTGATGATTTTACTTTCAATTACCATGTTAATTATTCCTGTGCTCACCGGCTTAAGTGAGAGAAAGCAAAATTAAAGATATTTTAAAATTCTTTCATAAACAATTTATGAAGTGAAATTAGTCATTTTCAGTACGTGTTTTCAAACGCACATAATGTTCTGCAGAATATGGTAAATACTTTTTCTCTTTATCAGTGAGTTCGCGCACTTTTCTGGCAGGGTTTCCGACCCAGAGATAACCACTTTCTAGTGTTTTTCTTGGTGGTACCACGCTACCTGCGGCGATCATGGTGTCTTCTTCAATCACGGTGCCATCCATAACAATAGCGCCCATTCCAACAAGTACTCGGTCTTTGATTTCACAGGCGTGTAAAAGAGCTTTGTGGCCGATGGTTACATCATCTCCAATGATCAAAGCATAACCCGTTTGGGCAGCGCCAATTTTTTCGCTATGCTCATTGGGAGCGTGCGTAACATGCAATACAGATGCATCTTGAATGTTTGTGCGTTTACCAATTTTAATATAGTTAACATCGCCACGAATCACTGCCATCGGCCATACAGAACTATCTTCACCGATTTCTACTTCACCACTCACTAGTGCTGTTTCGTCAACGTAGGCGGTTGAATGTACATTGGGTAGATGAGCTTCAAATTTTCTAATAGTCATAATTTTTATTATTCCTTCAAAAGTGTTTAATCCGAGGCGTAGCCGAGGCAATGTTGGAGTTTAGCGACAACGAACCAAAAGGCATGGTTTTATTATTTTAAAGTAAAAAAACCGCTCAAAGTAGGGGGGTGACTAATCTTATTTTTTTAACTCATTGCTTGCTATTAAGGGTACCTCTACTATTTAGGTGTTCCTTCTGCAAGGTTATAAGTCATCATATCCTAGGCGCACTTTGCAGGGAATGGTTATTCCCTTTCCAATAAGTGCAACAAAGGAGATGATGACTTATAACATTGCCCTGCGGGTCTTAGCCAAAAAACCAGACTCTGTGTTGTATTCACTTGAAAGGCAATGAGCATTCTGTGTGAATACGCCTTGATTCTGATTTTTTGGCGTTGACAGAAGAAATACCTAATTAATAGAGGTGCCCTTAAATATTACAGAAACACGAAGACCTGGTTTATTGTCTTTAAAGTGTATTTCTGCACCATGTAAATCAGTCACCGCTTTTACCAGGCTGAGCCCAAGTCCGTTGCCTTCGGTGCTTCTTGCGCTATCTAGTCGATAAAAACGTTTCAATACCTTTTCATGTTCTTCGGCTGGAATTCCGGGGCCATTATCAGAAACGGTTACTTCAATTTTGTTTCCCTGCTTACTTTTTATCGCAATGGCTTTAAAGCTTACTACGCCATTCTTAGGTGAAAACTTGATGGCGTTATCCAGTAAATTGGTAAAGAGTTGCGCAAGCAGTTGTTTACTCCCCATTACCGTCAGTGAGTCTTCTGCTTCGTATTCCCATTTTAAGCCTTTTTCACTGGCCACGACTTCATAAAGCTCAGATAGATCATCCAGCAGGGTTTTTAATTGAAACTGTTCCCAGTTTTTACGGGAATTACCGGATTCAATCTGAGCAATACTTAACAGAGAATTAAAGGTTGAGATGACGTTGTCGATATCACCAATAGTGTCTTCATTGAAATCTGTGAATTCACTATCAGTCATGCTTTTATTGCGTGCCGACTCAAGACGATGACGAATACGATTGAGTGGATTACGCAGATCATGAGCAAGGTTATTCGTTACCTGTTGCATACTTTGCATTAAATCTTCGTTTCGGTCTAACATGCTATTTAATGAAAGACTTAAGCGGTCTAATTCATTATTGCGTGATGTCACGGGAATGCGATGAGATAGATCGCCTTCGATAATATTATCCGCGGTATCGGTGACGGCATTAATTCCTCTCACTACTTTTCGTGCCATCAATGCACCGATAATAATTGATAGACCGAAAATAATAGAGATCGCTATCAGGGTCGCTTTGAATAATTGGTCTAATAAGTGTTGAGTTTCTTCTAGCTCGGCACCGACTAATAATTGGTAACCACCGGGCAGTAGTGTCAGTAATACGCGTATGGTTTCATCGCCAGAGCGATCGTTGACGTAATCAATAATGTCGCTTAACGGAATACTGGAAAACGTCTTATTGCGTTTGGTAACCGTGTATTGATTGACCGGTATAAAGGTTTTAAGGTCGAGCTTACTTTCGTGTATTAAAGCGTAGATATAAAAAGGTCTACCTTCTTTTTTATTGTATATATTGATGTCTTCGAGCAGACCTTTTACTGCACGTTTTTTATAATTTTCTAACAGTATATTGGTTTCTAAGGTTAAACGACGATCGATTTGCTGCTGGATTTGGGTTTCAGCCACTTTATAAACCGACAATAATGCGGCTGCAGCGATCAGGCTAAATAAAACGGCATAGACAAGGGATACCCGAAATACCGAGGTATTCAGTATTCGGCGAAAAACACTCACTTTTGCTGGCTATTTACATCAAAGTCTGGCGCAGCCAGAATATAGCCTGAGCCACGAATGGTCTTCAATAATGCAACATCGTAGTCTTTATCAATTTTGGCGCGAATGCGGCTGATATGCACATCAATTACATTGGTTTGTGGGTCAAAATTATAATCCCAGACTTTTTCCAAAAGCATGGTTCGAGTAATGACTTCACCAGAATTGCGCATCAGTGTTTCTAGCAAAATGAATTCTTTCGGTTGTAAATCAATCACATCATTACCACGGGTAACTTTGCGCTTGAGTAAATCCATCTTCAAGTCATGGACTTGTAACTGATTGACTTCCTGATTCGGTTGAGTGCGTCTTACTAATGATTGCAGACGAGCCAGCAATTCACTAAAGGCATAGGGTTTAACCAGATAATCATCACCACCGGCCTTCAAGCCTTCTACGCGTTGGTCAACATCGCCCAATGCGCTGAGGATGAGGATAGGTACATTATAACCTCTGCCTCTTAGCTGCTCGATAATGGCTAAACCATCCAGGTTAGGAAGCATACGATCTATAACTAAAGCATCGTATTGGTTGGTCATTGCCTGAGCCAGGCCTTTTTCACCGTCTGATTCATGGTCTACCACAAAGCCACTCTCTTGTAGTCCATTTTGGATGAACTTGGCCGTTTGGGTGTCGTCTTCGATAATCAATATTTGCATGAGTGGAATATTAGTCGCGTGTTAAACGTACAACAACTCTTTAAAAGTAATATTAACAATAATTAATCTGGTAGCTAGCAATTGGTAATGTTGTTTATTGTATCTTGCGTTCATGGTTAATGACTGAAAAATCCAGAATTAGCTTTCTTACAGTGATTAATAACATATTTAAAGGGCAAGGACGAAACAACATGAATGAAAAGAATATAAAGGATTCAACCCAGATTGAAACGATAGGGACGGCTTTGGTCCCTAGTAATTCTAGTAATTTAAGCAATGCAGAAAAGAGCAAACGAATTAAAAAACATAAATTGAGCCTGACAATGGGCTTCTTAATAGGAGCCTTAGGTTCATACGCTCTGACAACAGCGCCTGCTTTTGCTGATACGACTGCGACAACTAATGCAGTGGTTCCACAAGTTGCCGTGGGTGGCGGTTTGCCAGAGCTTG
Organism: uncultured Cocleimonas sp.; assembly: GCF_947495625.1. Taxonomy (GTDB): domain Bacteria; phylum Pseudomonadota; class Gammaproteobacteria; order Thiotrichales; family Thiotrichaceae; genus Cocleimonas. The sequence goes on along the minus strand of NZ_CANLZW010000025.1, from coordinate 3,629 downwards.
CGACTATGATTAAGAAGAGTCGAAGCGCAGTTGTTAGTATTACGGTGAAAACAGCGAAAAGTAATGCTGGCAATCGTTTAAGTCAATTGAGCGAAAAGCAACTGGAAAGACTTCCAAAACAGTATCAGGATTTACTCAAAAACCTACCAAAACAACCACATGATTATGGAACTCGTAGAGGCCAGGCATATGGATCGGGCTTCATCATTTCTGAAGATGGTTATGTCGTAACCAATGCACACGTCATTGATAATGCCGACACAATCACCGTTAAACTCGATGATAAACGCGAGCTTGAAGCAAAAAAGATTGGGATAGATAAGCTCAGTGATATCGCACTATTAAAAATAGAAGCTAAAGACCTTCCTGTCGCATCTTTTGGTGATTCAGATAAGTTAGATGTAGGGCAATGGGTAGTGGCGATAGGCGCACCATTTGGTCTGGATTACACCGCAACCCAGGGGATTGTAAGTGCCTTATCCAGAAGTTTGCCAGCGGATACTTATGTGCCGTTTATTCAAACAGATGCGGCGGTTAATCCGGGTAATTCTGGTGGTCCATTATTCGATCTTAAAGGTCAGGTGGTTGGTGTAAATTCTCAAATATATAGCCGCAGTGGTGGTTATATGGGCGTATCTTTCGCAATCCCGATCAATATTGTGAAAAACGTAACGGATCAACTTAAGACTTCTGGAAAAGTAAGTCGTGGTTGGTTGGGTGTAGGTATTCAAGGCATCAACGAAGCACTTGCAGAATCTTTGGGTAGAGACGACACCATTGGTTCTTTGATTAGCAGTGTTTCTCCTTCTAGTCCTGCGGACAAGGCGGGCCTACAAGCAGGTGATTTAATCCTGAAATTTGATAATAAAACCGTAGAAGAAGTAAACGATTTGCCACTGTTGGTTGGAAGTACGCCAATCGGGAAAAAAGTCCCTGTGGAAATTGTTAGAGCAGGCAAGATACAAACGATTGATGTGACCATCGACAAGCTTAAGTCCAAAGATGATGAGCCTGAAGAAGTTGCCGGATTAGAAAAAGGTTCGCTGGGTGTGGCCGTTACAGATTTAACGGACGCTGAGAAAGAAAAGCTGGTTACCAAAAATCAAGGTGTGAAAGTTGCAAAAGTGATGCCTGATTCGGCGGCAGAAAATGCGGGTTTACGTTCTGGAGATATTATCTTAAGTGTCGGTGGACAAAGTATTGCATCGCCTTCGCAGCTTAAGCAAGTGATCCAGAAAGCCAATGGTGATAAGCCATTAGCGGTTTTATTGATGCGAGGTGATCAAGCCTTATTTGTAGCGGTCCATTTGAATTCATAATCTCTCCTTATGATGTTTTAAGATGTTGTTAGTAAGTAAGTTGTTCGACCGTAGTAAGGGCACCCATTTTGGGTGCCTTTTCTTTTTTGGGATTCCGAATAAATATGTATCAAGCTTGAACGTTGTGCATAGACGATTCCTTATGGAATCTACTATGGACTTTCTTAGCTCTTGGTGAGCCTAAGAAAGTCACCCCCCCACTTTTAAGCCTTTTTTTAATGCCTTTATCAAATATCGAGCAAGGTGTAGGTTTTGTAAAATTGGTTTCTCCTCATTCGAGAATGGCTGATTTGTAATAATATTGCTTAGTAATTTTGCACAGTAACCGCTGGTGGTTAAACCGCGAGAGCCAAACCCACCCAGTACAAATAAACCTTTTTGGTATTCTGCCTTAGGGTATTCCTTCCACTTCTTACCGTGATGTAAATCATCATAGTGTTTTCGATAAAAATCCCAGTCAGGGATAGCGCCTGTATACGGAAAACGATCAGGGGTTGTCAGGCGAACAGCCGCGTGAGCACTTTCTGTATTTATCAATGATTCTGCAAACTCTGGTAAATACTGAGTTAATTGAGCGAGGTTATCTTTATCTGCCTGTTGTGTGATTTTGGGTTTATCGTTATTTCTATCAAACGTCGCGCCGAATGTATGTTGATCTGATTTTGTATCGGCGGGCGTTAGATAACCTTCATGACCAATGACGGTTTTGAGTTTGCTGGAGTACTCACTCGCTGTGCCTAATGTCGTTTGACCCGCTACAGGCATTGTAGGTAGATTCTTCGTTTGTTTGAATTGTGTTAAATCTTTACCATTTGTAATAATCACGACTTCTGCCTGTGCAATTAAATCGTCATTTTCATCCAAAACGTGCCAAAGGTTTTCCTGCTTTTCTAAATGAATAGCTTTGGTTTCTAATAGTATTTTGCAGTGCTTATCTCCACTTAAAACATTACAAAAATGAGTAGGGTCAATCCATCCGGATTGTGGGAAGTAACTGGATTTATAGGGTAGCGGGATATTGGCTACTTTGCTGGTTTCCTCTTCATCTAAAAGCTGTAAAAAATCTTCTTTGAAATCACGTTCTTTTAGTTGTTGCCAGCGCTTTTCTTCCCGTTGATAGTGAGAGAGTTGTAACAATCCGCAGCCGTGCCATTCAAGTCCTTGTTTTTTTAACTGGCTTATTTGATCTAAGGTGTATTGAAAACTATGCGTGTAAAAATCTTCGCCCAAACTGGGTCTAGATGTCATCTTAGGGGAAATAACTCCCGCTGGATTTCCAGAAGCTTCATTGGCGATTTTTTTATTTCGATCAATGAGAGTGATGTCCCAGCCGGCTTGAGAAAGATGCCAGCTCATTTGGCAGCCAGCGATCCCTGCGCCAATCACTATCGCTTGTTTCTTTTGCCAGTCATAGTCTGGAACATTGAACCAAGAAGGTGTTTTTTTAGACATCGTCAATAGTTATCGCTAATCAGAAAAAGGGCCCCAAAGTAGGGGGGGGTAAATTAAAATCAGATGAGGATGACATAAGATAAAGCGAGAAATAAACATTTATCAGTGACTATTTTATGTTTCTTTACAATTCGTCACATTTTCTCCATTTTTTGTGCACATTTAGCATTTATATTGCGTAATAAGGAGTTTATGTATTAAGGGCTAATACATAACTTTAAATAGAAGCCTTTGTATGGAACTAGTTCGTTATTTATCCGTCAAAGTATTATGCAAAGGATTCTATTACATACAAGCGTTTCGTTTCATGCGAGCGTTTTGTAAGCGGGCTTCAAAGCTCATTAAAACGACATTAAAAACAACAATAAAATGGAATTAACAATGAATTTTAAATCAATAAAAAAAATAAGTAGCAAATCAATAGTGATGGCTACAACACTAACCTTGTCATTATCCTACATCGGGCTTGTGGTAATTTATGCTGAGGGTGTGGCAAACGACTTAACCGCTAAAACGGAGAGTTACGGTAGAAACGATACAAAAAGTTTAGCGCGTATAGAGCAATCATTAGTGGACCAAGATAATCCCGAATACATTCAAAAGCTAAAATCAGATTTGGAGAAACAGTTAAGGCAAGCCAATCTCATGTTGAATGTGATCGAAAGCAAAAGTGAATCTTCAAAACGCAGCTATATGAATTAATGCTATCTTCATTTATCGTTCTTGATTGCTAAATCACGATTTTCAAGCTGTTTTAAACAGGCTTTTTAAAAAAGCCTCAAAAGTAGGGGGGTGACCAATGCCGTTGAATTAAGACTATAAGCCATTGATAGACATAGTATACTACCTTTCTTATTA
>NZ_CANLZW010000024.1 GCF_947495625.1 uncultured Cocleimonas sp. | reverse complement strand
CCAGATCCTCCCAGACATAAGAAAAGCGAGCCTCAGATGAAGTTCGCTTTCTAATGGTAAACTGTGGGACAGTAGTGAAGTCACCCCCCTACTTTCAGGCACTTTTTTACGAAAAATACGCCTGATTAAATTACAACATTATGGTGCTTTTTCTAACGCCTAATACAAAAAGTGTACCGAAATAACTCGCCATAGCGGCAAACACCAAGCCTAACAAAGTCAGCGCTTTACTGCCTAAGCCAGCTGACTGCCACCAACTTTCGGCAGGATTAAAGTAAGTAACAATCACCGCCATTGCGATTAGACCAACCGCAATACGGAGAAAATCTTTGACCCATACTTTTTTAAACGCTTGTTGGGGTTGATAGATTTGTTGCTTACGTAATTGATAAAACAGCAAGCCAGCGTTGATATAACCCGATAATGCTGTTGCCAGTGCTAACCCGGCGTGTGGCCCGAGAATACCTGATTGATACCACGGATAGACGATTAAGGCGCTCAACACAATATTGCTAGCCATCGAAAAAATACCGATTTTTACAGGCGTCTTGGTATCTTGGCGTGAGTAAAAACCAGGTGCTAAAACCTTCACTAAAATGAATGCCGGCAAACCAAACGAATAAGTCATTAAACTCATGCTCGCCATTTCAACCAGCGTCCAGTCATTGACACCGTTGGCCAATACTGTTGCCAATATCGGTTTTGCTAGTAGCATTAACCCAAGCATTGCGGGTAATGCAATCAGTAAACCTAAACGGATACCCCAGTCCAGAGTTTCACTGAATGCTTTACCTTTTGCATTGATGTGATCACCCGAGAGTTTGGGCAATATCACAATGCCTATCGCCACACCGATGATCGCTAAAGGCAGTTCTACAAAACGATCTGAGGCGTATAGCCAACTGATACTGCCCACCGCTAGCATTGAGGCGATTGCGGTATTAATCAAAATATTAATCTGTGCGACTGATGATCCCAACAAAGCAGGAATCATCAATTTCATGATGCGTTTAACCCCTTCATGACCTCTTTTAAAACTGGGTTTCGGCATTAATCCTAATTTGATTAAGGTAGGTAGCTGAAAAGCGAGTTGTAAAATACCGCCAATAATCACACCCCAGGCCAACGCTTCAACAGGTTGTTCGAAATGTGGCGCCCACCAGATTACCGATGAAATTAACGCGACATTTAACAGTACAGGGGTAAATGCAGGTACGGCAAACTTCTGAAAGGTATTTAAAATAGCGCTTACAAACGCGGATAATGCGATAAAAAAGATATAAGGAAAAGTAATCAATAACAGGTGTGCAGTTAGGTCAGCTTGTGAGCTGTCTTTAATATTAGCTTCATCACCAAATAAAAAACCGGGTGCAAAGATGATGGCTAATAAAGGCGCTGCAATCATCCCAATGATGGTAATAATAAAGAGCACTAGCGTTAATGTGCCAGCCACATGATTGAGTAATTTCTGTAAATCTTCCTGACTTTTACTTTCTTTGTATTCTGCTAAAACAGGAATGAATGCGAGCGAAAATGCACCTTCGGCAACCATTCTGCGTAAAAGATTGGGGATGCGAAATGCAACAAAGAAGGCATCAAGCGCACCACCAGCAGGGAAAAAATGAAAGATAATCGCATCACGCGCTAGCCCAAGCACACGAGATATCATTGTCATAGCGCTAACGATAGCGCCCGAGCGGAGCATTCGACTCATTCAAATTCTCAAGTTATTTTTGTCAGGCGGAGTGTATTACGCAACCGCATTAACAACAAGACATCACCGTAAGTTTAAAGACTAAAGTAGTGTATTGCGGGCAGCCCCTGGGGTGATACCGGTAATCTGTTTAAATGCCTTTCTGAATGCCACTTCGCTGCTATAGCCTACCAATTCAGCAATTTCCAACATCGATTTTTTGCCTTCTTTTAATTCGGCATTCGCGAGTTGCATACGCCATTCACCCACATAGGTCATCGGCGGTTTACCCAATAGCTCAGAGAAACGTGCAGAAAATGGCGCTCGAGAAATGCCCGCTTCCATCGCCAATTTTTCAACTGTCCACGCTTCGGCAGGATTATCGTGAATCGCAGTCAGCGCACGACTAACTTGAGTATCGGTTAATGCCGCTAATATTCCTGATTGCGGCGCACTGTCATTGATATGCGAACGCACCGCATAGATAAATAAAATTTCAGACAATTTATCTAATACCACATCAGAACCCGTCACGGAGTTGTCTGTTTCTGACTTCATCAAATCAATTAATATTTGTAAACGCGGCTCAATAACATTGCCACTGCCTTTTACTATCACCGTGTCGGGTAATGCATTGATTACAGGGTTGCGTCCAGGATCATCAAAATCAAAGTAACCACAGATTAAAGCGGTTGCGCCATCGATATCACACGAATCTACTTCAATAGGATTTGAAACATGCTCATCTTCGTTATAAATCTCAACATCCGTGATGCTATGTTTTGAGTCTCGTGGGAAAACAATCAAATCCCCTGTATGCAATGGAATGGATTTTTCTTGGTCAGGTAGATGCAAAAAACAATTGCCCCCTGCAATTAAATGGAAGGTACTGCGCCCTGAACCGGATGTGTCTATCACCCACGATCCACAATAACTGGCATGAAAAAACACGCTGGCTTTAAATCGTAATAATCGCAACACACTACTGAGAACATCTGCATTAATCATGATTACTCCTTATTCGAAAAAAAGCCCCTGGTTCTTCATAGGTTCGATTTTTTAAAAAAATCTCACACCGCAATGCATAAATTCCTTAGGTCACTTTTAACAGCAAAATGAAAAAGTCGCTTAAAGTGGGGGGGGTGCCTTAATTGAATACTGAATCGTTATTCACAATAAAAATAAACAAAAAGACGATCAGACATATTAGCGAGATTCCTGGACGTAGTTGCAAATTCAGCAAATCCCTAAAATACAATCATAGACAGATTATAAGGAACTCAAAATGAATCCACTAAATACATTACTACAAAAAGCAGCAACACAGAATCAAGCTGCCTTTCAACAACTCTATACAGAAGTGTCACCGAAATTATTTGCGTTGTGCTTACGCTTAGTCAATTACGATAATGAAGCGGCAGAGGAAATTCTTCAAGAAGCTTTTATCAAAATATGGAATAAAGCAGATAAGTTTGACGTACAAAAAGGTAATGCAATGGCGTGGATGAGTACCATTGTTCGTAATCAAACGTTTGACCGTTTACGCAGCTATAAATCACGCCCTGAATTGGTTGAAGAAACAGAATACGAAACTATCGAATACACGGCCAACGATTTACAACCAGAACAAAAGCTACTTTACAGACAGCAAATAGCTAAATTAAAAGATATGCTGGACGAGCTACCCGCAAACCAACGCGAATGTATCACTCATTCTATTGTTTATGGACGTTCACATTCTCAAATTGCAGATGAGATGAATGTTCCTTTAGGTACGGTGAAAGCCTGGTTACGAAGAAATATCAAAGTCATCCTGGATGTGATGTCAGATACTGATGCTTACGGATTACATTAATCCGTAAGTTTTTCTTTTAAGTAATTGATATAGTTTATATTAACAGTATGGAAACGCTATTCTGAATCTATCTCTGTACCTTTCCATCCAGCTGTTAGCGTGTATAAATCATCGACACAATCAACAGGCAAACTGACTTTTAGTGAAGCTTTATCAGAATATTCGCTAGCTAAAAGAATGCCTTTTTGACTTTCAATCCAGCGCCTTAAAGTCGGTTCATCGGCATAATCACATTCAATTTTAACGTCTTGATGCGGTACTTGCTCAATCAGTGTGAGTAATTCTGACGCCTGTTGTGTGGCAGTGCCATAAGCCCGAACCAGGCCGCCTGCACCTAACTTGATGCCACCAAAATAGCGTATCACGACAGCTACCACATCACCGATATTCTTATGTTGTAACACATTAAGAATAGGCTTACCTGCGGTGCCACTCGGTTCACCATCGTCATTGGCAGCTGCGCTCGCTGCATTATCAGGATTACCTAGAATGTATGCCCAGCAATGATGCCTAGCATCGGGGTATTCAGCTCTGGCTTGATCGACAAATTGAATCGCTTCTTCTCTGGATGTAGCGGGCGCAATCCAGCAAATAAATCGGCTTTTTTTGATTTCGTATTCTTCAATGACTTTGCTTTTGGGAACTCGATATGAGGTTAAAGCAGGTTTATAATTCACTAAATAAAATCATCCCATGATTAATATTATTGGTTTTCAACATATCTAAGTGGTTATAGGATACATCAGTAAAAGCTTGGTCACCCCCCTACTTTAAGGCAGATTTTTAAGATCCACTAGCTCATTAAACTTTGTCATCCAATTCAGTCAAGCTTTGAATAACTATAGTAGGATCAATTCCCCATGGATCGAAAATAGCCAGTTGAGAGCGTTTCACCCATGCAGCGCTCATCCCTATATTTACAGCGCCAATCACGTCAAACGGATTGCTAGAGACTAACCAGGCGTTATCAGTAGTGGATTCAGATTGCTTCATAAAGTGATGATAAACCGAAGGATTCGGCTTAAATGTTTTTAGATCATCGACACTCACAACACCATCGAAAAAGTCTCTTATACCTGCTGTCACCAGTAACATCTCTACTGCTTCAGCGCTGCCATTTGAGAAGGCATATAGTTTGTGCCCCGAATCTTTCATTGCAGTCAAACCAGCGTTGACATCATCAAAAGCTGGTAAGGTTTTATAGCTTTCTAACAATGCCTGTTTATCAGATTCAGGCAAATTCAGCCCATAAAATATACAGGTGTATTCAAGTGCCTGCGCTGTACAAACTGCGAAGTTCTGGTATTCCTGCATTAGACCGCGTCTAAAAGAGTATTCCAGTTGTTTCTCTCTCCAGGTGTTTGAAAATCCCTGAGCACTAACGCCGTCAATACCACCAACAATTTCTTCTAATTTACTCACAACGCCGTGCGTATTAATGAGTGTTCCGTATACATCGAAAGCGATACTTTTCTGTGGGCTAGCGGGCATAATTAATCCTTTTATTAGATCTGTTTATTGTTTATGGATGATAGTTATTTATAAAGTAACGATAAAGCTTAGTCTATTTTTAGAGTAATACTGTACGTATACCCATCTTGATTAGATGTAACCAAAATCAAAGACTATTCAACCACGTTGCAACAGCGGCCGTGACTTCATTTCCTTTACCCTTAAAGTAATGATCTGCGCCCGGCACAATCACTTGAGCTGATTTCGGATCCCCTGCCATTTTAATATCAGTAAGACGACCTTCCGCCATTCTTAACACTGCCGGATAGTCTTTATCACCGTATATATCGAGCACAGGAACTTTCATTTCAGCCAATGGAAAAGGTTCTGCCATCTTTTGTTTATAATCAGTAGCGCCCATACCTGCACCAATATAGCCAATCACAGATTCATCCAATAATCCTTTTTGATTGCGTACCCAATCCATCGCCATATGCGCACCACAACTGTGTGCAAGAATCACTATTTTCTTTACACCCTGTTTCTTTAAATAGGTGATACCCATATCAATTCTCTCTGCTGCTTGAGGAAATAAAGGAACATAATCATAGTATTTAGCTGATTTTTCTAACACTGGCATTTGTAAAGATAAAGTCCGCCAGCCACTCGCTGGAAGCTGGGTTCGTAGCGGATATATGGCGTCTTCCCAATTAGGATGAAATCCACGGCCGTGAAGAATGAGCACCGCACCTTTCTGACCTTTATCGGATTTATCAGATTCAGCCTCCATATCTATCGCCATGAATGCATGGCCTTCATTGGCTGTATCCTCAAGGAAGATAACCTCTCCGTCGAGTACTGCATCTTCGACTTCAATCGCCATGCGCTTTTCGCGTTCAAGATCAGCTTTCGCCACAACGGCTTTAGCAAAAGCATTAACAGACACACTAGATAATGCTAATAACATACTAATAAATAATGCTTTTATTAAATTTTTATTCATTGTTTCTCCTCAATAACTATGACTAATTATGTTTCTATACTGGTAATTACATGAGCCCCAAAATTGTGTATTTTCTGAGAATATCATAGCCATAAGCGTTGAATCTATTTCACCTCTATCTAAAAAGCGATGAGATAAGCAAAAAATCGTTGTTATAAGTATCACATAAGACCATTCTGTTTCCTTTTTGTTCTTTACCTTTCAGTCGATTAAAGGTAATTTGTCACTTACCGTAAGAAAGTCGCTGACAACTAAAATATCTTTCTTAACACAGGGCTAAATCACTATAAAAATCCATCTCAGCAAGAGGTGTCTAAAAGGGTTTGTATAAATCATGAGTAATGACTATAACGCTGATTCGATAACGGTTTTAAGCGGGCTTGATCCTGTACGTAAAAGGCCGGGAATGTATACCGAAACCACCCGTCCCAATCACCTCGCTCAGGAAGTGATAGATAATAGTGTCGATGAAGCCCTCGCTGGTTTCGCCAATAAAATACAAGTCATACTGCATGCCGATGGTTCACTATCAGTAACTGATAATGGACGTGGCATGCCGGTTGATATTCACCCTGAAAAAGGTGTCTCAGGTGTTGAAGTTATCCTTAGTACCTTACACGCAGGTGGTAAGTTTTCAGACAAGAACTACGAATTCTCTGGTGGTTTGCACGGTGTAGGTATCTCTGTGGTAAATGCGCTTTCGCTTATTCTGGAAGTCCGAATCAAACGTGATGGCAAAGAATACGAAATGGTATTTGAGAATGGCCACAAAGCATCCGAACTTGAAGTCATTAATACCGTAGGCAAAAAGAACACGGGAACATCGTTGCACTTCTGGCCAAATGGACAATACTTCGACACCGTTAAGTTTTCGGTTAGACGTCTTAAACACAACCTACGCGCTAAAGCCGTATTATGCCCTGGCTTACACATTTCCTTCACTGAAGAAGCGAAAAACGAAACCGAAGAATGGTATTACGAAGATGGTATTCAGGATTATTTATTAGAAGCCATTGATGGATTTGAAAGACTTCCTGTAGAACCCTTTTTAGGTGAATTTAAAAGCAAAGGTGAAGCCGTCGATTGGGCAATATGCTGGTTACCAGAAGGTGGTGAACTGGTTCAGGAAAGCTATGTAAACCTGATTCCTACTTCACAAGGTGGCACCCATACCAATGGCCTCAGAACAGGCTTGACTGATGCCTTACGTGACTTCGCCGAGTTTAGAAATCTATTACCACGCGGACTCAAACTGGCTCCTGATGATATCTGGGACAAGCTGTGCTTTATTCTGTCTTACAAAATGCTCGATCCCCAGTTTTCTGGTCAAACTAAAGAACGTTTATCTTCACGTGCAGCTGCAGGCTTTGTCTCAGGGGTGGTGAAAGACGCGTTTAGTTTATACCTAAATCAGAATCCGACGATTGGTGACTTAATCGCCGAACACGTTATTAATAACGCACAAAAGCGCGCAAAGGCGTCGAAAAAAGTTGTTCGTAAGAAAATAGCAACAGGCCCGGCACTTCCCGGCAAGTTAGCCGACTGTAGCTCACAAGACCTTAATCAGACTGAAATCTTTCTGGTAGAGGGTGACTCGGCGGGTGGTTCCGCAAAACAAGCGCGCAGTCGTGAGTTTCAGGCAATCATGCCATTACGCGGTAAGATTCTAAATACCTGGGAAGTCGATTCTTCACAAGTTCTAGCCTCTAACGAAATACACGATATTTCAGTGGCGATTGGCGTCGAGCCTGATAGTCAGGACTTAAGCGAATTACGCTACGGCAAAATTTGTATTCTCGCCGATGCAGACTCGGATGGTGCGCATATCGCCACCTTAATCTGCGCCCTGTTCGTGCAACATTTTTCTACCTTGGTAGCTGCGGGACATGTGTATATTGCAATGCCACCTTTGTACCGAATTGATATCGGTAAAAAAGTAGAATACGCACTCGATGAAGAAGAGTTAAAGGCCACGCTGGATCGAATCGAAGCGGAAAAATTGACCGGCAAAATCAGTGTTACTCGGTTCAAAGGTCTGGGCGAAATGAATCCACTACAACTTCGTGAAACCAGTATGGATCCTGATACACGACGTCTGGTTCAACTGACCATGCATAATCCTGAAGAAACACGTGCAGTGATGGATTTGTTATTAGCCAAGAAACGTGCGCCTGATAGAAAAGCCTGGCTCGAAGAAAAAGGTAATTTAGCTATTATTTAATCTAGGTTACACTCTTAACTTACTGTTTTAAAAACTCTAAAACTATATGATTAATAATAAGTACACCCCCCTACTTTCGGGCACTTTTTCTAATAATAATAAATCGTATGGACACTCTTAATACATTATTTGCATCAATTAATTACCGCGATCCAGTCTGGATTGCGGTTGCATATTTGTGTGGTTTTTTGTTCTCGCAAATTAAACTTCCGCCCATGGTCGGCTACCTGATAGCTGGATTTATTCTTAGTGTAACAGGTGCAACGGGAGGTGAATTTCTTAACGAAATGGCTGACCTTGGTGTCACCCTTTTATTATTTACCATTGGTTTAAAGTTAAATATTAAGCAATTGCTGCGTCCCGAAATTTGGGGAGTTGCCAGCATTCATATGGCGGTTATAACAATAGGGACAGTATTAATTCTATTCTTACTAGCCGCCTTAAAAATCCCCATCTTCTCGCAAATGTCCACGCAGTCAATGTTGATTGTAGGCTTTGCCTTATCATTCTCCAGTACCGTTTTTGCAGTTAAAGTCTTTGAAGATAAAGGAGGCATGGCTTCGCAATATGGACGTATCGCAATTGGTATTTTGATCATGCAGGATATTGCTGCGGTGATCTTTTTATCTGCTTCCACCGCTAAAATACCCTCTGTCTGGGCTACGGTGATTATTATTGCACTGGTAGTTTCAAAACCTCTGTTAATCTTTTTACTTAAACGTGCCGGGCATGGCGAATTACTAATCTTGTATGGCTTAGTACTCGCATTAGGGGGCTCATCACTATTTGAATTAGTCAGCTTAAAAGGAGACCTTGGCGCTCTATTTTTTGGGGTTTTATTAGCGCAACATCCAAAATCCAGTGAATTGGCAAAATCATTACTAAGCTTAAAAGACTTATTCCTGGTGGGATTCTTTTTGAGTATTGGAATGTCCGTGACACTTACTCAAGATACTGTGATTATAGCACTGATTTTATTACTAATTATCCCCATTAAAGTATTTCTGTTTACTGTATTATTGATGCGCTTCCGTTTGCGCGCAAGACCTGCAACATTATCCGCGTTATCCTTGGGAAACTTTAGTGAATTTGGACTTATAGTCACTGCAATCGCAGTAAGTAATCAATGGCTAGAGCCTCAATGGTTAGCAATCATGGCCATTGTAGTGGTACTTTCTTTTATTATTGCTTCACCTCTTAATGTATACAATACCGATATCTACGATAAAGCCTCTACTTTTATACAAAAGTTTGAGCACAATAAACGCCTCCCTGGCGATGACCAGATCACACTTAAAAACACACGCGTATTAATTTGCGGCATGGGTCGAATTGGCATCGGTGCCTATGACCAAATGAATTTACAGTACGATGGTAACGTCTTGGGTATTGATTTTGATGATGATTCAGAAAAATATGAGCAAACCAGTCTGCGAAAAACGATTAGGGGTGATGCAACCAGCCCAGATTTTTGGCGTAGAATAAAAACACAAAACATAGATTTATCGCTTGTTATGCTATGTATGCCTAACTACAAAAGCAATATTAATGCTGCAATAGCATTACGAGAATGGGGTTACCAAGGCAAAATAGCAGCAGTCTCGAAATTTCTTGATGAAGAACCGGAACTTCATCAAAGTGGTGTGGATATCACTTTCAATATCTATGCCGAAGTTGGAACTGGATTTGCACAACATATTTTGCAACAGAATGAAGATTTATCTAGCTAATAATCCTTAATCAAGGCCACCTCTATGAATAAATCACGGAAGTCAGTTGCTTAAATTACTAAAAAATTCGATAAGTATTGTTATTGCAATAAGCGCATCAGTTTTTTGCGGGTTAATAGGTATTTTGTTTTTGGGCGACCCGACTCATGTCGCACTGATTAGTATTGTAGTATTACTGGTAACCTTATGGACCAATGAAGGATTGCCGCTGGGCGTCGTGTCCTTGCTCCCATTGATTCTATTCCCAGCGTTTGGGGTAATAACACTACCTGCCACTGCGAGTAATTATTCTAACTCTGTAATATTTCTGTTTCTGGGTGGCTTTATGCTTTCAATAGCCATTCAAAAAACAGGATTACACCGCTTTATTGCTGAGTTTATATTACCCAAAAAAGTAGTCACTCCAAGACGAATTATTTTCGCATTAGGACTGATATCGGCATTGTTAAGCTCGCTATTATCAAATACAACCACTGCCCTACTGTTATTGCCTGTGGCACTGTATATTTCAGATGAAAGAATCTTTAAGGCGCGCTTTTTGTTGGCCATTGCCTATGGTGCAAGTATTGGTGGAATCATTACACCAATTGGTACACCGCCGAATCTGATCTTATTGGGCTTTATGGAAGCCCAGGGATTAGAGAGTGTCAGTTTCATTAAATGGATGTTTATGACCATCCCTCTAGCACTAGCAATGCTGGCTGTTTTACCTTTTTTACTGAGCATTGGTTTACCTAGAGCACATGAGAAATTTGCTCTTGAACACTCTCAAGTACCAATGACTAAAGAGCAAAAAAAGCTGGCATTTACCGTTGTACTATTAGCGCTATTGCTGTTGTTAAATAGCCCTGTAAAACCCTGGTATCCCGGACTTGGTCTTGATGAAAAACTGATTATGCTGACATTCGGTATATCCATGTTTTTGCCCGGCATAAATTACCTCAAATGGGAGGATACCAAAGCAATACCGTATGAGATTATTTTTTTATTCGGTGCCGGTTTTGCCATTGCCAATGCCTTTATGGATAGTGGGCTAGCGAATTTAGTAGCGACACACCTAGAAAGTTTTTCAACAGTTCCAGAATTAATCTTGATAATTTTGATTGCTGTACTAATTATATTTTCGACAGAAGTAACTAGCAATACAGCTCTTGTTTCAATGGCTTTGCCAATTATTTATTCACTAGGAAAAGTGAGTAACATGGATACGTCATTACTTTTAATGGTGGCAACAATCTGCGGCAGCTATGCATTTATGTTACCGATAGCAACACCGCCCAACGCGATTGCGATCAGTAGCGGTTCACTAAAGATAAAAGAGATGATGAAGTTTGGACTTTTGATGAATATCATAGGAATTGTATTTATTTCTCTAATTGCCTGGTTTTTCTGGAAATAAAACAGCTTTGATTTAAACACACTGTAAAATATCACTACTGTTTATCAAATGATAATCTAGTGTTTAGAAGATGAATTAGGATTATCCAAAAACTCCATTTCCATAAGAATATTTCTTTAAGTTAGCCTTGGCGAAATCTATTTTGTGGGAGACATTGATTTCATACTGCCAGAATAAATTACATTACATATCCCTCAAGAGATTATTGAATGCAATCCCACCAGTTTTTTCTCTACCTACTTATTATATTACTAACGGCAAGACTGTTTGCAGAACTGGTGACACGCATGCAAGCACCATCTGTTATAGGTGAACTCTTGGCAGGTGTCGTATTGGGGCCTAGTCTTTTGGGATGGATACACCCCGTAGAAGCGATTAAGTTAATGGCTGAAATTGGTATTATCTTATTACTGTTTGAAGTAGGTCTGGCAACCGATCTGAAACGTCTTGTAAAAACTGGCGCAAAGTCTGCAGTTGTTGCAATCTCAGGGTTTATATTGCCATTGCTAATGGGTTTTTCACTGTCTTATTGGATTTTTGACCTATCAGTGCTGGTGTCTTTATTTATTGGTGGCACGATTACGGCGACAAGTATAGGGATTACTGTACGTGTTCTTTCGGACCTGCATCGACAGCACTCAACCGAAGGACAAATTGTACTGGGTGCTGCCGTACTGGATGATATATTGGGCGTTGTATTGCTGGCACTACTCTATGAGTTTTCTTCCGGTGGAGGAGTGAGCTTTTTTAATGCAAGTAAAGTACTTATATTTGTAGGCGCTTTTTTTGTATTGGCACCGATTGCAGCTAAGCTGATTTCATTGGTAATCAGGCGTTTTGATAACGTTAGCCTGGTCCCAGGATTACTCCCAACAACTGTCATATCTTTAGTATTATTTTTTGCCTGGTTAGCGCACGCTTTGGGTGCACCTGAATTATTAGGTGGATTTGCTGCAGGTCTGGCACTCTCACGACGCTTCTTTTTACCATTGGGTATTGCTTTAAATACCGATGAGCAATTTGCGAATCGCATCGAAGATCAAATGAGACCTATTGTTCAGCTATTCACGCCTATATTCTTCGTCTTTGTGGGCCTATCACTCAACCTTCACGAGATTGACTGGAGTTCACCATTTATCTGGGGGTTTTCATTGACGCTCGTGCTAGTGGCTATTATTGGTAAAATGATAGGCCCTTTTTTTATCAATGAAAATATGGCAACGCGGGTAATGATTGGTATGGCGATGATTCCTCGTGGTGAGGTGGGCATTATTTTTGCAGAACTTGGAAGAGTAAGCGGCATATTCAGCAATGAAATCTATGCCGGTATGATAATGGTAATTGCCCTTACTACATTATTACCGCCATTTGTAATGAAGTGGTATTACGGGCGATATGGTGAATTATTACAGGCTGAATCTTAGTTGGATATTATATTTTATTTAGTATCGTACTATTTAGGGAAAAGTTTTAATATAAAAACCAAGCAGAATGACACCCCCTACCTTTTAGGTGGTTTTTCATTTAACTGAATTAGAAACTCCTTAATAAAACCACACACTTCTGACCTTAGTCGTCAAGCTCTACTGATCAACCTCTTTAGCCTTTATACATTCTAAGAATATTATTAAGAATAAACAGTTATTATCGGTCGATTAAAATTATGTGCATCCTTAAAATTAATTAAGGATACGCTAAATTTTCCTGATCGATATAATCACCGCCTCCAAAAATTTCGTATACGAATTATTAGGTACTAAAAGGTATTAAAATGTTTCACCAGGTTACACAAGCTTACAATTTAAGCGCATTTGAATGGTTTCTTGTCATCGGCTTTATTGTCGTATTACTCATCTTTGTGGTATTTGTCTGGCGAAAAATCCAAGCGAAAATTCAACTAAGTAATGATGCTTCTGGATTAGATCATCCAGCAAAGAACTGGCATAGTGAAAAGTATGAAACAGTTCTTGAGTATCTCGATACTACACCGACAGGTTTATTAAAAAATGAAGCTGAATTAAGGCTGGATCAATACGGTGAAAATAAGCTCCCTGAACCAAAAACGGATAGCCAAATTATCCGGTTTATGTACCAGTTTCACAACGTTCTTATCTATGTTCTATTGGGTGCTGGCCTAGTCACGGCGATTTTAGGACATTGGATCGATGCCAGTGTAATTTTCGCTGTCGTTATAATTAATGCTGCCATAGGCTTTGTGCAGGAAGGCAAGGCGGAAGACGCGTTACGCGCTATCCGCCAGATGCTATCCGCCAGAGCCATGGTTGTGCGTGATGGCCGACAAAATACAATTCAAACGGATGCATTAGTGCCAGGTGACATTGTCTTATTGCAATCAGGGGATAAAGTACCGGCAGACTTACGTCTATTTCGTGTCAAAGGCTTACAAATACAGGAAGCAGCATTAACAGGCGAGTCAGTCGCCGTAGAAAAATCGACCCAGACTGTTTCAGAAAATAGTGTCATTGGTGACCGCATCAATATGGCATTTTCCGGAACAATTGTCACCCATGGAAAGGGTTCCGGCATAGTGGTTGCAACTGGCGCCAATACCGTATTGGGTAATATTAGTACTTTAGTTAGTGATGTAACAACCATAACCACTCCACTATTGAGGCAGATGGCGCAGTTTGGACGCTGGCTAACATTGGCTATTTTGATGATTGCTACGTTGAATTTCCTTATTGGTATTTATTGGCGTAATTTTGCATTGTCAGAGATGTTTCTTGCTTCTGTGAGTCTCGCAGTAGCAGTAATTCCAGAAGGTTTACCTGCCATTATGACCATTACACTGGCTATCGGTGTACAAAAAATGGCAAAACGCAATGCAATAATTCGTAAACTTCCCGCAGTAGAAACATTAGGTGCAGTATCTGTAATTTGCTCAGATAAAACAGGGACTTTGACGCGTAATGAAATGATGGTGCGCTCCATCGCGACACCTCTTTGTTTGTTTGATTTTGAAGGTTCAGGATATGATCCACATGGAGAGATAACCGTCAATAACAAGACAATTGAGTTAGATAATCATCCATTGTTTAAAGAATGCTTGAGAGCCTCGATGTTATGTAACGATGCTTCACTGGAGCAAGTCAATAATGACTGGGTAGTGCATGGAGATCCCATGGAAGGGGCCTTGATTGTCGCTGCTATGAAAGCGGGTCTGGATAGCGCGGTTGAGTCTAAGAATAATCCACGCACTGATTTGATTCCATTTGAATCAGAACACCGTTATATGGCTACTCTGCATCATAGCCATAACGACAAAGCGTTTATTTATCTAAAAGGCGCACCAGAAAGGGTTCTGGAAATGTGCGATCAACAGAGAACAATCAATGGCGATAGCGCTATTGATACGGAATACTGGCTGGCAAAAATTGAATCGATGGCAGCGCGAGGCCAAAGGGTGCTTGCTATAGCGGTAAAGAAAGTCCCAACTGAACACCATTCATTGAGTTATAACGATGTTGAAAACGGTGTAACCATGTTAGGCCTATTCGGTTTGATTGATCCGCCGCGAATGGAGGCTATTGAAGCAGTAAAAACATGCTCTGACGCAGGAATTCGCGTAAAAATGATCACTGGAGATCATGGTGCCACTGCTTTAGCCATCGCTCGACAATTAAAACTTGTAAATACTGATGAGGTTTTAACAGGTCAAGCACTAGAACTCATGAGTGAAGATGAATTGCGCCAGAAAGTGCTAAGTATTGATGTTTTTGCACGGGTTAACCCAGAGCATAAATTGAAATTGGTACGCTTATTACAAGAACAAGGCCTGATTGTTGCCATGACCGGTGATGGTGTTAACGATGCACCAGCTCTTAAGCGCGCGGATGTGGGAACGGCAATGGGTAAAAATGGTACTGAAGCAGCAAAAGAAGCTTCAGAGATGGTATTGGTAGATGATAATTTCGCCTCCATAATTCATGCTGTTGAAGAAGGTCGAACCATTTACGACAACCTCAAAAAAGCCATTTTATTTATCCTACCGACCAATGGTGGTGAAGCTTTAGTAATATTGGCAGCTATTATTTTTGGCTTCCACGAGTTGCCATTAACTCCAGTTCAGATACTTTGGGTGAATATGATCACAGCGGTCACATTAGCATTAACACTTGCATTTGAGCCTTCTGAAAAAGGTGTTATGCAACGACCTCCTCGCGATCCAAAACAACCATTATTAAATCGGTATTTAATTTGGCGTATCGCATTTGTATCGATAATTTTGATGCTGGGTACTTTCGGTATGTTCCTCTGGCAGCTGGATCAAGGCATGAATATCGAATACGCTCGAACCGTTGCGGTGAATACCTTAGTATTATTTGAAATATTCTATTTATTCAATGTGCGATACATCACCGCACCAATTTTAAATTGGCATGGCTTAACTGGAAACCGTTATGTACTAATTGCAGTTGGGCTGCTAATTTTGCTTCAGCTTGGATTTACCTACCTCCCACCCTTGCAGTCATTATTTGGCACCACTGCGATTGATTTAGCAACATGGCTAAGTATTATCCTGGTTACTTCTTCGGTATTAATTATGGTTGAAATAGAAAAACTAATTTTACGGAATTTTAGCTCTCAAAAAAACCGACCTAAAATCAAAGCTTAAATTTTAAACACCTAATATGTTATATCATGATTTTATGTCGAAGTTTCTGAAACTGAATCAGAGTCTATCTAGATTATGACAAGACTTATACTCAAAACAGTAGATGATTACATCAAACTAAAATCAGTTAAATCAGACGTACGCTTGCACTATGGTGATCATACAGAACAGTTTGGTGATTTATATCTTCCTGAAAATACCGATGGAAGATATAAATCATCACCGGTGATTGTATTGCTTCACGGTGGTTGCTGGCGCGCTGCACACAGTCTGTTGCAATTAGGAGAACTTTGTCAGTCATTAACTGACTTAGGTTACACAGTATGGAATTTAGAATACCGACGTTTAGGTAATGGCGGTGGCTGGCCTACGACCTTTACGGACGTTGCAAAAGGCACCGATTTCCTGAAAACCATTGCAGAACAATACACTCTGGACTTAACTAAAATCATTACCATGGGGCATTCTGCCGGTGGGCATCTGGCTTTATGGTTGGCCGCCAGATCAAATTTATCGATTGATAGCGAGTTATATACGCCAAATGCGTTAAACATCTCTGCTGTTGTATCATTAGCAGGAATACCTGATTTAGAACGTGGTGTAGAGCAGAATATTTGTCGTGGTGCATGCGAGGAACTAATGGGCGGTTTAGCTGCTGATTATCCCGAACGATACAAGCAAGGATCACCGCATCACATTTCATTAGGCGGCATCCCTCAGATTCATTTAGTAGGTGAACTTGACCCTATTGTACCTGTTGATTACTTACAAACGTCATTAGAACAGCAACAAGATCCATACACCCTGCAGATCATTCCTGATATTGGTCATTTTGAAATGGTCATGCCGGATACTGTATCCTGGCCATATATAAAACGTTCTTTAGAAATTTTGAATGAAAAATCAATTGAACAATAAGTGAACCCCTGATCATGAATACAAATATTAAACTTGAACAAAGCTGGTTAGACAAAATCGGTGAAGAATTTGATAAGCCCTATATGCAGGAATTAAAGCAATTTCTTCACAATGAGAAAGCTCAGGGTAAAAACATTCTTCCACCTGCTTCTTTGTGGTTTAACGCATTAAATAGCATGCCATTTAAAAAACTCAAAGTGGTGATTCTAGGTCAAGACCCCTATCCTACAGCCGGTCATGCTCATGGACTTTGCTTTTCTGTTTTACCTGAGGTTAAGCCACTCCCCAAATCTTTATTGAATATAAACAAAGAGTTACAAAGTGATCTTGGTATAGATAATAGCCATACCGGTTATTTACAAAGCTGGGCAGAACAAGGCGTGTTATTACTCAATGCCGTACTCACTGTTGAAGAAGGAAACGCAAACTCCCATCAAGGCAAA
Source organism: uncultured Cocleimonas sp. (assembly GCF_947495625.1). GTDB lineage: Bacteria > Pseudomonadota > Gammaproteobacteria > Thiotrichales > Thiotrichaceae > Cocleimonas. The sequence goes on along the minus strand of NZ_CANLZW010000024.1, from coordinate 58,383 downwards.
GGCTGGGAAACGTTTACCGATGCCATCATACAAACCATCAATGAAGAAAAAGAACACGTGGTTTTTATACTCTGGGGCGCTTACGCACAGAAAAAAGGCGTGTTTATCGACACCTCAAAACACCTTGTGATTAAATCAGCTCACCCCTCTCCGTTATCCGCGTATCGTGGCTTTTTTGAGAGCAAGCCTTTTTCTAGAACCAATGCATATTTAGAAGAGTTTGGTGAAACACCAATTGATTGGCAATTACCAAAAAACGGCCTGTAAGTAGGGGGGTGTCATTTTCTAACTAACATGCATTGTGATTTTGTTTTTCTTAGCGTTTCTTTCTAACTCGTTACACATAAAACGGCTTCAATTTTATAATATAACTATGCTTTAAAATATTGTTTAATCGCTAAAAAGAATGAAAGTCTTTCATTCTCTGCTAACGTTTTATATTTTTCATGAAAGTCAGCTTCACTCAGATTGTAATGCGCAATAACCTCTTCAATCTGTATCTGTTTTTGCCCTTGATCAATGTCGTAAAAATCTTTATCCGCCATATACCAAACTAATAAATATGGTGTCACGGTAGTTTGTTTAAATTCTTCGCTAAATAAGTCTTTTGCAATACACGCTCGTATAAACAGTATTTTATCGACTGCTTCAATATCACTGCTTTTATTTATAAATGTCTGAAAATCAAAATTATCCTTTGTACAACCTTCAAGACGATCTTCGAAAGTTGTTTCAGAATTCTCAGGCTTCGGCATCTGTTGTAAACGTTGTGCCATTTTTACGTATATTTTTTCATTACTAATATTTGACGCTCTTTCTAATACAATTGAAATTGCTGTATTTGTGTCTTCATACCCTAAATCTTCGTAAAACATATCGAACATGGGCACCAGTAAATAACTCTTCTTCCAAGTATTTTTATTCATTTCAGCTTCTTTCACAAAAAGTGACTGCCACTTACTTTTATCGTTTTCTTTTGTCGTTAATATACGAAGAAATGAGAATCCAGGCTGATAAGGGTGATTATTTAGATAGTCATTTACCTTATCCCATTCCTTGTTTTTGTGAAGATCATTGATGAGCTCAAGCACTCTATCCGGCTGCTTTTCAAATTGTGACATCGTATATTCGACGTGATCATCTTCTGGCAACATCGCTTTTTTTATCTGTACTTTATGATGGATTATTCTTTGATTAAACAGTGTCGTGTTGTTTTTATTATCAATTTTAATTGGATAGGATTTTGTTTTTTGGAGTTCAGCAAAGAATAGCAGCGCACCCTTGATTAAGGGGTGATCACTATCCTTCATCAATGATTGTATCTCTTCAAACCGCGCATCTTCGAGCAACCCAAAATGCATTATCCAATACAAGGCTAAATGCGGATCGCCTTTGAAATACGGTTTACCATTGTTATAGCGGGTATCAATGGCTTCAACGTTTTTCCAATAATCCATGGGACCATCACTTCTGTGCTTCCAGTTTGAAAAAGTCCACATTATCCAGAAGAAACGATAGGCTAGGTCATTTGAAGCTACATGATCTCCAATTATTGGTTTATCTGCTTTTACTAACTCCAATGAATAGTCATCATGGCTCATAAGATACATCCCAGTGCCATGACGTTTGTCTTCAACTATCTGATCACTCTCAATGTAATGACCAAAGTGTTCTCCGAATTCAAGTTCCTGTAATTCAAAACCAGCGAAGTTATAGTAAAGTGAATGCCAGTTTCGTAAATACCCTTTAAAGGCAGTTAAGAGTAAGTCATCATCAATCTGATCTTGATTGAGGTTATCTTTTAGAAGACTTTTGTCCTGCTTCAATAGATTAAAAAGTGAATCTTCATCAACCCTATTTTTTTCATTTAAAACACCATCAACGAATACATTTTTATTCGTTGTACTGTATTCATAATTAAATATCATTTTTTCATCCAGGCCCTTAACACTATGATCTTTTGCATGAATCAGTACATCAGTCTGCAGATTACCTGCTACCTCTATAAACCATGATCTCGAAGCAGCCGGTAAATAGGTAAAATTATTAACCAGAAAATCCTGTGCGAACAGTATGAGTGCAAAACCTTTATTTTGAACATAATTATCTACACGTACATTTCCAGCAACAATTAGAAAAGTATTGCTTTGAAAAAACGTTTCAGTTTCTGCCATCAAAGTTCCATTGACGATTAAATCACCCGTAATAAATAGCGAGGTTTCATCGGCGTTTAAGCGCAAAGATTCATCAACAACTAAATTCCCCTCTATCACTTTTAAGGGTGAATACTTCATAAAGGATTTGTAGTTCTTATCGCTGAATTTTTCTTTCAATCCTGGGTGCTGTTTTAACAGCGCTTCCTTTTCAAATTTCTGCTCTTTATATTTTTTATTTAATGCATCTACAGATTTATAATGCTGTAAAAGCGCAGAACGCTCTTTTTTACTGCTAACGTCAAGATCATAGCTTTTCTGCTTTGCTAGTTCTTCCTTAAACCAGCTGTCTCGTTTTTCTTTCGAGTCAAAGAAAAGAGTGTGATAAGTGAAATCTTCTTTATCTGGACCTTCTGCCCAATGCTGCACCATATTTTCATATAAATCATAAACATGCTGATCCATATAAACCGAATTATCGATAGTTTGAGCATAAATTTCGTTTGTTTTTTTTGCTGTCAAAATTTCAATGATTTCTTCTTGAGATATTTCTACAAAGCCTTTACTCACTCTATTTCTTAAATGTTGAATTTCATCAGACATAGAATATGTCATCAGACTGTTGTCCCGATAATGACTTCTAAACCCGCCAAGTTTGCAAGACCCAACGACGTAACCGTTTATTTTACGATTCTGTAATACGAAGTAATTAATTTTTGATTTTGAAATTGATTCCGCGCTCTTTTTAATCCAGAAATATAGCCGCCCTTCTTCAATATCCGTTTCATCAAACGGTTTAAATTCACTTTGAGGTATCGGAAGCTTAAGCTCTGAAATGTCTTCAGAGAGGTATGATTCTGTTTTGACTAAATGCTCAAAAATAATGCCTTCTGGCTCGAACCTGATCTGCTCATGTTCATCAATCTTTCTAACTTCGCTGGCAAAAGATTCAAAAGTATATGATTTCGTTTCTTTAACCGCTAATACAGAACTCATAGCCTGTTCTGATGCTTCAAGATTGGGATACCACAAGGTATAAAAGTCTTCATAGATAAATGTATTATTTTTTATCTTATCTTTACTGGCCTTAATCGCTGTTTCATAAACTTCATAACGGATCGAATGATTTTTTGCTGTTTCAATAGTATAAATAGCTGTCGCACTTTCAGGATCATAATCCACATAAAGGACACCTGCTGTTATCTCTGATATATATTCATCTTCCTCATAATAATACTCATCTGTGCCTAAAAATATCTCCGAATATCCAGTCGAAAATGATATTTCAAAGAACTTGTCAAGTTCATCATATAGCTGTTCTTTAGAAGCTGACTTTATTAAAGTAATGGGATTAATTTTTTCAAAATCCAGAGGAGAAATCTGAAAAGGCACATTGGGTATCAACGTTACTATATAGCTTTCTTTCTTTTGTTTCTGTGACCTTGTGACAACAAGAACTTTGTATAAACGCTCTTTTTTATTAGTGAAAAAGTATTTTGTATTTGTTGAAATACTTTCTATAAAATCTAATTTTTTTTCTTCGTTGGTCATTTAGTACCTTTACAGTCAGCTTATAAAATTTGATAGATTACATTTGTGCCTTACTCTATCTCTTAACTAAATATAAAGTAACTTTTCATTTAGTTAACCTATTGAAATACCTTAATTAACTATCAATTTTTAAAAACGGCTTATAAGTGGGGGGGTGTATTTATTTAACTGAATGCAACAAAATCAAAGTTACTTAAACAAAATACATCTAAAATACTAATTCATACGTACAAAGTTCGAAGCTGTTGCTGAGTACTCAAAAACTATTAATCTCAACGGCTTCTTTATTCAAGTATATTTTGATAAATTTCAGGATAACTCAGGAAGATATAATGCTAAAAACTCATAAACTTAAAGTTATTTTCTTATTTACGTTCTCATTGTTAAGCGCACTTTTTATCGCATCTACGAATGTTTTTGCTAACAATGATAAGACAACGAGTGTTACTCAGGATAGCTTGCAAATTGCTGAAATACTCAGCCATACAAAATCACCAGACGGCATAGTCTTTGAATTGATTGGAAGTGAAAATAATGACTATCTTCCGAATGCATTAGAAAAAATTGAAACGTACAAAAAACAACTTCAAGCTAAATTTCCTGAACTTGATATTGCTGTTGTATCACATGGTGCAGAACAATTTAAACTAACCAAGAACAAAGCCAGCAAATCGATGAAATCACACACACTGGTTCAACGATTGGTCGCGGCAGACGTGCCAGTATACATTTGTGAAACTCATGCTAACTGGCGTGGCGTTACCCCAGAAGATTTTCCTGAATACATTACCACTACCCCACAAGGTCCAACGCAAATCAGACAGTATCAGGAACTGGGTTATACTTTAGTGGTCGTTGAATAGCTGAGTAGCTGACTGAGTAGTTGAGTAACTGAATAAGTAAATAACTGAGGCTACTGTTAAAAAGTAGCCTCAGTTATTGGTCAATTTCCGGTGTAAATATTAGACTAAGCTTTTGTCGCTTCGTCAATATAGATTGCACGCAGTTTCTTCGCTATCGGACCTGGCGTACCATCACCAATCTTCTGACCATCAATTGCTACTACTGGCGTTACAAAAGTGGTGGCAGACGTTACAAATGCTTCAGCAGCCGCCAAGGCTTCGTCGACAGTGAAAGATCTTTCTTCGATTTTAATGCCTTCTTCTTCAGCGAGTCTAAGTGCTGATTTACGCGTGATACCTGCAAGAATTTCATTACCCAAATGACGGGTAACAACAGTTCCCTCTTGAGTTACGATATAGGCATTATTAGAACTGCCTTCAGTCACAAAGCCATTTTCAACTAACCATGCATCATCAGCTCCAGCAGCTTTTGCCTGCATTTTAGCCATGCTCGCGGCTAATAACGATACGGTTTTAATATCTCGACGCTGCCAGCGAATATCCGGTGAAGTGATGACCGTTATACCCACTTTAGCCTGTGGACTCTCCAGCAAATTCTTTTTCTGAGTGAACATTACTAAAGAAGGTTTAGTGTTTTCAGGGTAAACAAAATCTCGATCCTGAGAACCACGTGACACTTGTAAATAAACCAAACCTTCAACAACATCATTTTTATCGATCAAGGTTTTTTGAATGGTCTCAATCTCTTCGGATGTGGCTGGATGTGGCATTTCCAGTTCATCCATAGAACGCTTTAAACGCCCCATATGGCCTTCGTTATCAATTAGTTTGCCATTGATTACTGATGAAACTTCGTAAACGGCGTCGGCGAATAGAAAGCCTCTATCAAATACAGATATTTTGGCATCTTCTTCTGGGACATACTCGCCATTTACATAAACGATTCTACTCATTTTTCATACTTCCTATGTTCTTATTGCCAGGTTCTTACTACTAGCGTATTTAATGTGTTATCCCCAGAGTTCTGGCTCTGGTGGGAATAATTCACTTTCATCAAAGCGTAATGCGTTCTCTCTATCACTGGCTAATAACAACGGACCATCTAAATCAACAATTGCCGTATCTTGTGCGACTAATATGGCAGGAGCCATTGCTAGAGATGTCGCTAACATACAGCCAACCATAATGCTTAAACCGTTAGCCTCAGCTTCTTCTTTTAAAGCTAACGCTTCAGTTAAACCACCGGTTTTATCCAGTTTGATATTGATCATGTCGTACTTGCCGATAATGTCTTTTAAAGATTCACGATCATGGCATGACTCATCTGCGCATAAGGCAATTGGGCGATCTAGCGTTTTAAGAATCTCATCATCACCCGCAGGAAATGGTTGCTCTATCATCTCAACACCCAGCTCATGTAACCTAGGGACTAGTTTTTGATAGGACTCAGCTGTCCATCCTTCATTGGCATCTACGATCAAACGTGAATTTGGAGCGCCAATACGAACGGCTTGCACACGCTGAATATCACCTTCTCCACCCAGTTTTAATTTTAATAATGGACGATGAGCATTCTTTTCTGCCGACTCCCGCATTTTCTCAGGTGTTTCTAGAGATAAGGTATATGCAGTCGTAAGCGTTTTCATATCCGCTATCCCAGCTAAATCATAGGCACGTGTATTTTTCTGCTTTGATTCAAGATCCCAAAAGGCGCAATCCAAGGCATTTCTTGCTGCACCGGAAGGTAATTTACGCTGTAAGCTTTCTCTATCTAAACCATTCTTCACATCATCTTCTAATGACATGATCAGTTCGATAACAGAATCAATCGATTCCCCATAACGAGCATAAGGAACACATTCGCCACGGCCTGTATGTTCGCCATCATTTATTTCAACGATGACAACATCCACTTTTGTCTTACTACCTCGTGAGATAGTAAAACGGCCTTCGATAGGAAAGGATTCAGATTTGGCAGATAATGTTACTGTCGATGCAGACATTAAACTAATTGCTCAACAATGCGTGATACACCTTGACGCACTGGGTCTACCGCGACCAAACCATGTTCTTTCTCAATTTTTGCCAAATACTCAGTAGCTTCTTCTTCAGATAATTTAGAGGTATTCACTGAGATACCCACAAACTTAGCATCTTTGTTTGTAAGTTTTGCTGCACGCAAACAGGCATCCATACACTCATCTAATTCAGGCAAACTGAATGTCGGTAATCCACGCATATGAGTACGTGTTGGCTCGTGACATAAAACCAATGCATCGGGTTGTGAACCGTGGATTAGACCCATTGTTACTCCAGAATATGAAGCATGGAATAAAGATCCCTGACCTTCGATAATGTCCCAATGATCTACATCATTCTCAGGTGATAATGTTTCTACTGCACCTGCGATAAAGTCTGCGATAACTGCATCAATAGAGACGCCCTCACCCGTAATTAAAATACCTGTCTGGCCTGTCGCTCTAAAATCTGCATTAGCTCCTTGTTGACGTAGTTCTTTTTCAATCGCTAATGCGGTATACATTTTTCCACAAGAACAATCAGTACCCACTGGCAACAATCTTTTTCCAGTACGTTTTACTCCAACAGCTATAGGGTAAGTTGCTACAGGGTGGCGTACATCGAATAAAGTACGACCATATTTTTCAGCATCGTTAACAAGTTCCTGGATGTCATTCAGTTTATTGTGCAAACCTGCAGCAACATCCAAACCTTTAGATAATGCCTCACGTAAGATTTCTATCCATAATTCAGAAATCACGCCACCACGATTGGCAACACCAATAACTAATGTTTTAACACCTGCTTCAACAGCTTCATCAATACTCATATCAGTCAAACCCAGATCAGCTTGACAGCCTTCCATTCTGAATTGTCCTAATGCATTTTCTGGACGCCAGTCACAAATACCTTGAGCTACTTTAGCTGCAAGTGGGTCAGCGGCATCGCCAAGGAATAATAAGTAAGGAGTTTGTATATGCATAGCTTGAATCTCATAGTAAATCGTTTAAGTGTAATAACTGCGTGTCTTAGAAAATCTGTATCCGGTTTGAAACTGGGTATCTTTTTAAGACTTTAATCAGAGTCATCATTTTTCAGTGTAAATATTAGTAAAATAATCACAGAATCTTCTTGTGTTTTTTATACTATAAACTGCGATAAACAGAATATATTTTTGCTTAAATATAATTTTGCGAAATATATTTCCAATATTTCATTTTAATGACACATATTTTAACAAGCTAATGCGCTATTTAAGTGAAGATCGAAAAACCCATGCAGTGTTAGCGAAAAACAATCAAGCGAGGCAAATTACCGAGATCTGTCGCCCATACTCAGTTAATCCCTGATGGGTATTTCGACGAAAGCTGAAAAAAGAATCGTCTAACTCGTAAGTATCTAAACCCAGGTTCTCACCCTGTATCTGGCTTCGTTTGCATTGTTCTAAAAGATACGCGGGTAAATCAAAGAAGAATTGTCCCTGCACTTCTTTCTCCCCTTTTTTGATAAATTGCTCTGTTGCAAAGCCACTTAATGATTCGAGTTGCTGAATAAAATCTTCACGTACTTCATAAGATTTCTGGTGAATAGTTGGGCCGATACAGGCGTGGATGTTTTCTCTACTCGCTCCAATGACGCACATACTCTCAACCATGCTTTCGATGATTCCAGAGACTGAGCCTTTCCAGCCAGAATGAGCTGCACCAATAACACCTGCAGTTTTATCTGCAAACAGAACAGGAGCGCAATCCGCACCCAGAACGCTCAATGCCATTCCTTTTTCTTTGGTGACTAAACCATCACCAGGGTGATAATCGTCCGAGCTTTTTTTATCGATGGTATGGACTTTTGTACTGTGAATTTGATTCAGTCCAAATAATTGAGATTCTTGTAAGCCCAGTGCAGAGATTGCTCGCCAGCGGTTTTCAATGACATTGTCTAAAGAATCGGCGGATGCTGGGCCACAATTCAAAGAATCATAAATACCTGATGACACCCCCCCACTTTTAGTGAAAAATCCGTGTCTAACTCCGCGAACAGCACTTAGTTCTATGCTTTGTTTATACTCAACGCCCATCGTAATCAATCCTGTTTAATTATCTTATTGTATGGTTTTTTAATCTTGTAACGCACTATATAAAGCCGCCACCAAATGAGCCTTGGGATCTGCCGTTCTCTCTATCAACCCCGTTGTCAGGCGCATTGGATTCTGTCCTAATTTATAGATTCGTATGTTTCGTGGTTTTTGTTTTTCGTGCGGGCTTTGGTTATCTTTCTTCTTATCCTTTTCAACGTTAGTACTCATAGTTGAAATCTCGTGTTCTGCAATATTTTGCGGAACAACAGCTGCACCCAAACCGCATGAAACCATTTCCCAGATAGAATCAATATGGTCAGTTTCCACCACTGTTTTCACTTTAATTCCCAAGTCTTTCAGCTCAGTGTTAATCAGCTCCCCCAGCCATGTAGATCTTTTAAAACGAATGTAGGGATTAGATTCCAACACCTCGATAGCATCCTTACCTTTTGCTTTGTTTTGCGCAATCACAACCAGTGCTTCTGATGCGAAAGGCTTCCAGCTCATTCCAGTGGGCAATTTAGTCGGTTCGCTGACGATGGCAGCATCTAATACGCCGCGATAAACACTTCGTGATAACTCATCAGATAAACCAGTCGTCACACTAATAAATAATTCTGGGTGATCTTTAAGTAAATGCTTCAAAGCCACGGGAACAAGCGTTCTTTGAACAGCCGGATGAGCACCCAGTTGTAACGACCCTGAAAGTTGCTCTTTATTAAATTCACCCAAATCATTACACAAACGTAAAATTTCGCGGGCTTTTTGTGCCAGTGCTATAGCTCTTGCCGTAGGTATCGGCGGCCTTTTACTGCGATCGAATAACTCTTCACCAAATTCTTGTTCGAGTGCTTTAATTTGCAAGCTTACCGCAGATTGCGTCAAACCCATTGAATCCCCTGCAGCAGCAAAGCCGCCGAAATCCAGAATGTTAACTAACGTTTTAAGTTGACGAATTTCCATAAGTGCTCAATTTAAAAATGTGTAGCACGTATTATAGTAAATAATTTTAATTATATATTTAAAAAACATTCGTTTGACTAATATTAATAGCGATACTACGCTTGTGTATTATCAATTTATGCATGCTTACTAGTGCATATTTTTTTAGTTCATAACAGTTTACTGCATGAGTATATTACTGAACTGCAACATTAAGCATAAACCCAACAACGAGACCACTATGAAATTAAACGATAACAGCTTATTTCGCCAACAAGCCTATGTAAACGGAAACTGGATTGATGCTGACGACGGTAAAACTTTTGAAGTCACTAACCCTGCAAATAATGAAGTCATCGGAACGGTTCCTGACCTCGGTGCTGCAGAGACTAAACGTGCCATTGAAGCGGCAAATGATGCATGGCCTGCATGGCGAGCAAAAACAGCCGCAGAGCGATCAGCCATTCTAGAAACATGGTTTGATCTCATCATGGAAAACCAGCAAGATCTAGCGGCGATAATGACCCTGGAGCAAGGCAAATCAATTGCAGAAGCAACAGGTGAAGTAGCATACGGCGCATCTTTTATTAAATGGTTCGCAGAAGAATGTAAACGCGTTTACGGCGACACGATTCCTTCAAAAAATAATGACCAACGTATCATTGTCACTAAAGAACCTATTGGTGTTTGTGCGGCAATTACACCGTGGAACTTCCCGAATGCAATGATTACGCGTAAAGCAGCCCCTGCTTTTGGTGCCGGTTGTCCGATGGTGGTAAAACCAGCTGAAGCAACACCATTCTCAGCGCTTGCACTTGCTGAATTAGCTGAGCGCGCAGGATTCCCTGCTGGTATTTTCAGTGTCGTTACAGCATCACAAGGTAAGGATGTTGGCGAAGAAATGACCACTAATCCTATTGTTAGAAAAGTCACATTTACGGGCTCAACAGCGGTTGGCAAAATATTGATGAAACAATGTTCCAGCACCTTGAAGAAAATGTCTCTTGAACTTGGTGGAAATGCTCCCTTTATTGTTTTTGAAGATGCAGATCTAGATGCCGCTGTAGAAGGCCTAATGGTTTCCAAATACCGTAACAGTGGTCAGACTTGTGTCTGTACTAATCGCACTTTGGTACACGAAAGTGTATATGACGAGTTTGCAGAAAAGCTAGCTGCAAAAATCGGTGATTTAAAGGTAGGCGATGGTTTTGAAGAAGGCGTTAATCAAGGCCCATTAATCAATATGGCGGCAGTAGAAAAAGTGGAAGACCATATAAGTGATGCCGTTGGAAAAGGCGCAAAAGTGCTCGTCGGCGGCAAACGCCACGCTTTGGGTAAAACATTCTTCGAACCAACATTACTTGCAAATGTGACTACAGACATGAAAGTCACTTATGAAGAAACGTTTGGTCCGGTTGCTCCACTATTCAGCTTTAAAACAGAAGCAGAAGCGATACAAATGGCTAATGATACCGAATTTGGTTTGGCAGCTTACTTCTTCTCTCGTGATATCGGACGCTCATGGCGCGTATCAGAAGCGCTTGAATACGGCATGGTAGGTGTTAACTCTGGCCTTATATCAACCGAAGTGGCGCCATTTGGTGGCGTAAAAGAATCTGGATTAGGTCGTGAAGGTTCTAAATTCGGACTAGATGAATACCTCGAAACCAAATACATCTGCATGGCGGGGGTTTCATCTTAGTAACATTAGATAAACACATGAAAAAGTAGTGTGTAAAGACATAAGTCACCCCCCTACTTATAAGCGCTTTTTTATCTGTTTTTAACAATATAAATTCATCAATGGGTTGCCGCAATGGCAACCTTTATTAAAAGTTGGTCCTTGCGCTTCTACTTTTAACGATATTTAGGCTAGATCAACTTAAATTTTCAATTGAGTTCTTTTAATATTTGTTTCTTATTTAAGCGATTAAAAACTCAGTTTTTTGTATTTAATATCTTTCCTTATAGCTAATCATATACAGTGATTAGACAATATAAATAGCCGTCTTTAGCATCTTATACCGTATGTCCTGTTTTTATATTGCATGCAATTTATTAGTGATAGTATTTAAACATTCTTAGCTAGTAAAACTAATAAAAAAATAAACCACTGATGCACAGAATTTTATCAAAACGATTTAAAGGCTTACTACCGTTAGGCTTCGCTATGATCATCGCAATGATGATCTTGACTTCGCTAGTGGCTGCTTCACAAATAAAGCAGGGCGCAGATTCAATGCTCAGTGCTATTCAACAACATTCAAAAAATAATAAGCAGTTAAGAAATATGTCTCATGCCGAGTCCTCCAGATCTACTATCCTAGTGAGCATGATTCAAACGCAGGACCCTTTCCTTTTGGATGAGTTGTATTTTGATTTAAATGCACAAACCACTAAATTTAATGCTGCACGAGAAATATTAATGATGCAGGAAATGGATGACAATTTGAAAGAGATGTTAGAGCAGCAACGCAAGCTTTCTCAAATCTATGAGCCCATGTTAAATGAGGTGTATAGCTTATTAGTGGAAGGAAAAAAAGTGCCTGCTACATTGCTATTAACTCAACAAACCTTGCCTAGACAAAAAGCTGTACTGGATCTGTTTAAAGACATGGCAGATTTTCAATATAATGTTGAATCAGAGGCTAATACTAAATCAAAAAGTGACAACCATAAGGTACTCACAAATGTCATAATTTTTGATATTGTCAGTGTTTTTATTAGTATCATCCTCACCAGATTTATTCTAAGAAGACAAAGAGAGCAGGATAAAGAACTGGCATATCTTGCAACTACTGACATTCTTACCGAATTACCAAATCGAACTAATCTGATATCAAACATATCCTTACATATTAAGAAAAAACCGGTAAAACCATTTGCCGTTATCTTTTTTGACATCGATTACTTTAAAAGTATTAATGACAATTACGGGCATGAAGTCGGTGATGAATTACTTAGACAATTTGCTAATAAAATTAACTGGTTTATCAAGCCACAGGATGTTTTATCGCGCTTTGGCGGAGATGAGTTTGTATTACTGTTGCGTAGTATTAAGAGTGAGCAGGAAGCAGTAGATCTAGTCAACAAGCTATCAAATGAATTAGACACATCAATTACGATTAATGAAAATGAAATTTTCATGTCAGCAAGTATTGGGGCTAGTTTATATCCTCTGGATGGTAAAGATGCAAAAACGCTGTTAACCAATGCCGATATAGCGATGTATTCCGCAAAAGAACTAGGAAGAAATTGTTTTCAATTTTTCTCTAAAGAAACCAGTGATCAACTTGAACGTGAACATGCCATGTGTCATGCACTTCATTCTGTACTTAAAAACCAGAATAAAGACAATCAATTATGCTTGCAGTACCAACCATTACTAAACATCAAAACAGGTGATACAACCGAATGTGAAGCGCTTCTTCGCTGGAAAAACCATAACGGAGAAAGCATTGCAGCAGATGAGTTTATCCCGTTAGCTGAGAAAACAAATTTAATCGAGAAACTGAATTTATTTGTTATTGATGAAGCATGTAAGCAACAGAGCTTGTGGCAAAACACAAGAAATAATGGCATGCGTATCAACATCAACTTATCCGGCAATAAGATTATTTTCCCTAAACTTTTAAAACGATTTATTGATAATGTGGAGTTCTATAATCTCGACCCAAAATTGTTTGGCATTGAGTTAACCGAAAGAACCATACACGAAGTCTCTAAAGGTACTATTAAACACCTTGAGAAAATGAGAGAGAAAGGCGTAAAAATATCTATCGATGACTTTGGAACGGGATATTCATCACTGAGTTACTTGAAGAAATTACCTATTACTACCTTAAAAATAGATAAGGAATTTATCGTCGGCTTACCTGATGACAGAGCGGATCATGCACTTGTAAAAGCAATAATTACACTCGGCCATTCATTGAATTTAGACGTAGTTGCAGAAGGCGTAGAAACCTATGAGCAATTCGTGTTCTTGAAGAAATATTCATGCGATATCGCACAAGGTTATTATTACCACCGCCCCCTCCCAGGCAACAAAATATCACATCTGCAACTGGCTGCTTGATAGTTGTAATAAAAATCTAATCACAGCTATTTGATAACTACAGTCATTATTCCTTCAATCGATAACCCGTTTTAAACATCCAGCTAATAACCAGTAAACAAGCGACCAGAAACACCACAATCATCCCTAAACTTAGCCCGACATTCACGTCTGATACTTCGAAAAAGCTCCAGCGAAAACCACTCACTAAATACAAAACGGGATTAAACAAGGTCACTGTCTGCCAGAATGGTGGCAACATGCTCACTGAATAAAAACTTCCGCCCAAAAAGACCAGAGGAGTGATGATCAACAAAGGAATAATCTGTAACTTTTCAAAATTATTCGCCCATAGCCCGATTATAAAACCAAACAAACTAAATGATATACACGTCAAAATCAGGAAGGTAGCCATCCACACAGGGTGAGCAATTTTTAAATCTACAAAAAAACTGGCTGTTATTAGAATCACCACACCTAAAATAAAGGACTTAGTCGCAGCCGCTCCGACGTAACCGACCATGATTTCGAAGAATGAAACAGGCGCCGATAGTACTTCATAAATACTCCCGGTAAATTTCGGGAAGAAAATTCCAAACGAAGCATTCGCAATACTCTGTGTTAATAATGACAGCATTGTTAAACCTGGCACTATGAACAATCCGTAGGAAACACCTTCAATAGTATCAATGCGTGATCCTATTGCTGAACCAAACACCACAAAATAGAGCGCAGTGGAGATTACCGGAGAAGCCAAACTCTGAAATAAAGTCTTCCATGCGCGCAGCATTTCATATTTATAGATGACCTTGATTGCCTGAAGATTAATGCGCATCAGGTTTCTCCTCTTTTGCAGTTTGGTCAATATTTTTTTCTTTCTGATCAAAACCATCATCGTGAACTAAATGTACGAAGATATCTTCCAGTGAACTTTGTGTGGTTTGCATATCTTTTAAAACAAGTCCTGACTCATTGATTGCCTGAAGTAATGACGTTATGCCTGTTCCATCGCCTCTGGTATCGTAGGTATAGGTAATTTTCGCGCCATCTTGGGATAAGCTAACATTGTATTTAGAAAGTAGATTTGGCAAATTCTCTGTCGGTTCTTTTAACTCTACAATTAACTGTTTTTGACCAAGCTTATGCATTAGCTCTTTTTTATCTTCTATCAGTAGCAGTTCGCCATTATTGATAACACCAATACGATCAGCAATCTCTTCAGCTTCTTCAATGTAATGCGTGGTTAAAATTATGGTAACGCCAGATTCTCTCAGCCTGCGCACGATATTCCACATATCTTTGCGTAGCTCTACATCCACTCCTGCGGTTGGCTCATCCAGAAACAGTATTTCAGGCTGATGAGACAATGCTTTGGCGATTAGAACGCGTCTTTTCATGCCGCCAGACAAGGTTCTAAGCTCGTTTGTTTTCTTATCCCACAGCGATAATTCTTTTAATAATTTTTCGAGATAAGCATCGTCTCTCTTTTTACCAAACAGTCCACGGCTGAAATTTATGGTATTCCAAACCGTTTCGAAGGCTCCCAGTGTCAGCTCCTGTGGAACCAGCCCTATCATTTGTCTGGAATCACGATAATTTTTAATTATATCGTGACCATTTACTTTAACTGTTCCGCTGCTGGGAGAAACAATACCGCAAATCGTCGAAATTAACGTTGTCTTGCCAGCACCATTCGGCCCCAGTAAAGCAAGGATTTCACCTTTTTTGATTTCCAGATTAATTTCTTTGAGGGCTTGATGACCGCCTTCATAGACTTTTGATAGGTTTTGTATTGATACTATTGAATTCATTGCGCGATAGTACGTGCTTTGTTAAATCGCTTCAATTAACTTATGTGTCTATTAATATGACCTTTTAGCAGGCATAAAAAAAGCGCTCTTTTGAGCGCTTCTTCAAAATATTTCTGTTTCAATTAATGAATAGATTCAGTACTCTTTATTTCAACTGACTTAAGCAAAGGACCTAATCGTACAGGTTTGTTTTGCATTTCACGTGCTAATTCTTCGATCGTTTTTTCAGCAGTATCTTGGTCATTACGAACAAACACATCGTTGTATTGCGTGAATTCAATATTGATGGTCTCATCAACATTGGTTATAAATAAACATTGAATTAGTGGGTGTTCTCTCTTTCTAGGCGTTGAAATGCTAATAGCATTCAAGTTTTCATCTAAGTGCGTAAAACCAGATACCTTTCTTTCGAATCCACTTTCATCCTTCAGATGAAATGTCATTTTTCCTTCTGTGTCAGAGAGTTGTTCTTCTTCTTTTCTAATTAGGGTAAATGTCTTAAACATAATAATTCCTATTTTTATTGTTTATTCGTTTTTATGCGAGTTTGTATACGATGTTTAAATGTATTGCAGATAAATTCTACAGATCATTTTTTATTATTGTAATTGGCATTTTAAGCATATAAATGCACTTATGGAAATCTATCCGACAAATGGAAAGATACACTTGAAAATCTCTGATGCACTTACATATAAGCTGATTGGTTAACCTAAATGTTTAGCCCACCTGATTTTCTCATGATTACTTAAAGTCAGTGGTTTACTGATAGATATCAAACTTAAGCGTTAAAACCTTGATACTCGAGAGTTAAATTATTTTTCTATTATAGAAAATGCTAGAATATTTGTGAAAATTATAATGGGAAAATAATATGCACTACAAAGATATTCTGGTTTACCTTGATGATGGCAAATCCAATGCGGAACGTATCACAACTGCCTTTTCACTGGCAGAATCACAAAATGCACGTTTAACAGGCGTGACGCTTGCCGCGTTAAAACCTTATCATATGCGTGCATCAGATAAGAAAATGCAACGTACTATCTGCATGCAAGAAGCTGAAAAAAGAATTGCCGAATTCAATGCTTTGGCAGCAGAAACGAGTCTGGAATTTGCGAGTAAAATAATTCCTGGTGGAAAAAAAGAAGCGCGTACAAGACTTTCTCAATATGCACGTAATTTTGATTTGGTCATTTTCAGACAAGCTAACCCTGAAAATAAGAATTTTGAATTAGTAGAGAAAATAGCCAGTAAAATAGTCGTACTGTGTGGACGCCCTGTATTTTTCATGCCTTACATTGGCGCACATCATATTCCCTGTAAAAACGCCATGATCGCATGGGATGGGACTCCTGCAGCTACTCGTGCAGTGCATGATGCTATACCATTATTAAGAGATATCAACAAAGTCATTATTACGGTTGTTAGGGAAGGAAAAAATAAAACCGCTAAAGGTGAATTGCTCGCTGATGATTTAGTCGCACATTTAAAACGACACGATGTGAATGCAACCGTAAACCGAATTAATGCGGGTACATTTGATGTAGCAACCGTTTTACTCAATGAAATTGCTGACCACAGCATAGATCTTTTAGTTATGGGCGGTTATGGAACACCTGGTCTTAAACAAAAGGTTTTTGGTGGCGTGACTGAAACAATGTTGAAGACGATGATTACGCCATTAATGATGTCTCACTAAGTTAATTATTTGTTTGGTTTTAGGAAAACTTCAAACTAAAGAAATGACTATAAATCATGGCTATAAGTAGGGGGGTGACTTTCCTAGGTTCTTTAAGAACTATAATAGTCACCCCCCTACTTTTAAGCGAATTTTGTATAAAATATATGTAATACGCCTCTGTGTATTTATATTTCGCGATAAATCAAGGCGCCCTCGCGCGCAGAGCGTGAGCATACATTAGTATGTGATCGCTCGAGCACGAAGGCAACGAAGAGTTAGCGTGTAAGATGAATACACAGTGGCGTTATTTATTCAGGTCGCATATGCGGGAATAAGATCACGTCTCTAATTGATGGCGAATCCGTCAGCAACATAACCAATCTATCGATTCCTATACCTTCTCCAGCCGTTGGTGGCATACCGTACTCTAGGGCACGAATATAATCAGCATCGTAATGCATCGCTTCATTATCACCCGCATCTTTCTCAGCTACTTGTTTTTGGAATCTCTCCGCTTGGTCTTCAGCATCATTAAGCTCAGAGAAACCGTTTCCTATCTCACGACCACCAATGAATAATTCAAAACGATCAGTAATAAAATCATTGTCGTCATTACGACGCGCTAATGGTGAAACCTCTGCTGGATACTCAGTAATAAATGTAGGATTCAAAAGCTTCTTCTCTACTGTTTCGTCGAAGATTTCCATTTGAATCTTTCCAAGACCCCAATACTCTTGTAGATGAATACCTAAATCTTTAGCTACTTTTTGAGCGCCAGATTCAGTATTGATATCATCTTCGGTTAGATTAGTGTTGTACTTAAGAATTGAATCCCTCACCGAGATACGATCAAAGGTTTTACCAAAGTCAAAAGTCTCACCTTGATAGGTCACTTGGGTATTACCAAGCACATGCTCAGCCAAACCTCTAAGCAACTCCTCTGTGATATCCATAAGGTCATGGAAAGTTGCATACGCTTGATAGAATTCAATCATCGTGAATTCAGGATTATGACGTGTTGATAACCCCTCGTTACGGAAGTTACGGTTAATTTCAAACACACGCTCAAAACCACCCACGACCAATCGCTTCAGGTAAAGCTCAGGCGCGATACGCATATACATATCAATACCTAATGCATTGTGATGTGTTTCGAATGGTCTTGCAGTAGCACCACCTGGAATCACTTGTAGCATCGGCGTTTCAACTTCCATGAAGTCTTTCGACTCAAAGTAGTTACGAATATAGCTAATCACTTTAGAACGAACCTTGAAGGTATCACGCGTTTCTTCGCTCATGATTAAATCAAGGTAGCGTTGTCTATAACGCTGTTCTTGATCACTCAAACCGTGGAATTTTTCTGGTAACGGGCGTAAAGATTTAGTCAGTAATTGAAGTTTGTCAGCTTTAACCGTTAACTCACCTTTCTGAGTCATGAATAACAAGCCTTCAACACCTACGATGTCACCGCTATCCCAGCCTTTGAAAGATTCGTAAAGGTCATCACCGAGTAATTTAATTTGAGCATAAACCTGAATACGTCCAGACATATCGGAGATCGTAATAAAGCTCGCCTTACCCATAACTCGCTTAAGCATAATACGGCCAGCAACAGATACGCGTACTTCGTTTTCATCGAACCACGGCTTCTCTTTATCCCCGTACTCATCTTGCAAATTTTGCGCATAATGATCACGTTTAAATGCATTAGGGAATGCGATTCCATCTTCACGCATTTGACCCAGTTTTTCACGGCGCAATGCGACCAACTGGTTTTCATCTTGTTCAGGGGCTGTTGTATTTTGTTCTTCGCTCATGTGACTTCTCTGTTATTTACTTCTGCAGTGTACTGCTGTTATTTCGGGTGTTATATACGATATTAATTCGTATTAATTAAAGACCAGATTTTAAGCTGGCGGTGATAAATTGATCGAGTGAACCGTCAAGTACGGCCTGCGTATTTCCTGTTTCTACGCCAGTGCGTAAATCTTTGATACGTGATGCATCTAATACGTAAGAACGTATCTGACTACCCCAACCAATATCAGATTTATTATCTTCCATCTGTTGGTTTTCAGCGTTACGCGCCTGCATTTCCTGCTCGTACAATTTCGCTTTCAATTGCTTCATTGCTGTCGCTTTATTTTGATGCTGCGAACGACCATTTTGACATTGCACAACGGTATTGGTTGGTAAGTGAGTTAAACGTACCGCAGATTCTGTTTTGTTAACGTGCTGACCACCTGCGCCTGAAGCACGGTAAACATCGACACGAACATCAGAAGGATCGATCTCTATTTCGATATCATCATCAATTTCAGGAGAAACGAATACAGCACAGAAGGATGTATGACGACGTCCGCCAGAATCGAATGGCGACTTACGCACCAGGCGATGTACACCAATTTCAGTACGCAACCAACCAAAAGCATATTCGCCTTCAAAGCGAATAGTGGCAGACTTGATACCCGCAACATCACCCGGAGATGCTTCCATCAATTCGACTTTGAAACCTTTTGCTTCACCCCAACGCAGATACATGCGCAGTACCATTTCCGCCCAGTCTTGGGCTTCTGTACCACCAGAACCTGATTGAATATCGAGGAAAGCATTATTCGGGTCCATTTCACCAGAGAACATCCGGCGGAATTCCAAACGTTCTACACCCTTAGTTGCAGCATCAAGATCTTGAGTGACTGCTTCAACGGTTTCTGCGTCATCTTCCATTTCAGCCATTTCGAGTAAATCATTGGCATCATCTAACTGAACGGTTATCTCATCGATGGCGAGAACCACATTCTCGTAGGTAGATTTATCTTTACCTAGCTTGCGTGCTTTTTCAGGATCATTCCAGACTTCAGGATCTTCTAATTCTCGTGACGTTTCCTCTAAAAGTTCTTTCTTGGTGTCGTAGTCAAAGGTACCCCCTCAACGCGTCAATGCGTTGCTGTAAATCTTTAATCTGCGTGTAGAGAGGATTGAGTTCCATAGAAATTCATTTATGCTAAAAAATGGCAATGATACAGGGATTGTCTAGAGAAAATAAGCCCTTAAACGAGTCAAAAGTATATTTGTTTTAGTTAATCACGAGCGTATTAGTTAAAGGTCACCCCCCTACTTTTAGGCCTTTTTTATTGATTGGATAGTACCGGCTGAACTTTAATGCGTCAGATCACTTCTTATAAATAAATATTCAAGGGTGAAACAAAATTATGCATGCATTCCTGATTAGCATATTATTGATTAACCGTTTGTTCTTCATCGTGATGATTATTGTAACGAAAGTTACGTTAGTAACCATAGCGGCGCCAGCATATGCAAAAACCACCAGTGCAGTCGCTGAGTTTACTCAAGCTGAACTTCAACAGTTTAAAGGCCATTATTCTACCAAGTTTGGTTATCTGTTTATTCAGGCGCATAAGAAATATGCTTCTGTGACCGTTGATGGGATATTTATTCGATTAATCAAAAAAAGCAAATGGTCGTATCTATCCACAGTGTAAATTTCTGGGTCTCTTTCCAGTCAAATTGGGTGAATTATCATTTTCCTTAGCGACACACAAAGGAAAGAGACAAGTTGTATTGCACTCCCAAAAACGCAGGCCAAAAACAATCGGACAACAATTTATATCAAAACCTATCCCACAAAACTGGAAAAACAGGCTGGGTCATTACAAAGCTAAATTAATTAAAGGTAAAGCCAAGATTAACAGCATACGCTTAGGTATCTTAAACGGGGTATTAGTGACTTATGTAAATAAGATAAAGTACCCCTACCCATTACTGGCAACGTCAAACACCAGCTTGTATTCACCTAGTGCTGGTCATAATTCAAACCAGCAGATCAAAGTGTCTAGCAATAAGAATAAACTGATTCTGGAATATGGCAGGAACAAACTCGAACTCACTAAAATTTAAAAACAGATCAGTAAAAGCTAAAAAAAGAAAAGTGAATAAGACATAAAAAAGGCCCTGATATCAGGGCCTTTTTTATAAACTAAGTTACTTCGAACTGAGTTGTTATTTAAGTTTTCCCCTCATGAAAGGAAATACTGGTAAATCACAATCGTCAACAGTCATGACTCTATCATCAACCACAAGCTCTCTATAAGCATGCCAACTTGCATGACCAACGATAGGTAGTGTAATTGCCACACCAACAAAAGCAAAAGCAAAGCCTAATCCAATTAATGCGACTATGGCGAATGCCCAGGTAAGCATCACAACAGGGTTCTTTTTAACGGCTCTAACGCTGGTTACCATGGCCGTAACAATATCTGCTTTTCTGTGCGTCATTAACGGAATTGAAATAGCACTCAATGAGAAACAAACTACCGCAAAAAACAAACCAATAATGCCAAGCAATGCAGCAAAAGGAACAATTTGTTTATTTGCCATCAAGGTTCCAAAGAAATCTCCAGTGATGGTCATACTCCCAAAGTATACGGCAAACAAAGCTGCAGTAATGACAGACCAAAATACGATAAGCATGCCAATAACGATGGAGAATCCAATAACCCCAACAGGGTTGTAACACATCGCCCTACAACCTTCATTAAAGGTAGGTTTGACCCCTGCTTCTATATGTCGACTCATACAATATAGACCTACAGCAATAACAGGGCCGGCGAGATAAAAAATTGTAACCATACCGAATGTATATATAGGATTATGATAGGTTAAATACATCAGCACTAATCCAATCGCTGCATATAACACACCGTACATTAAACTTAGCATTGGAGACACTTTAAAGTCGGCTACACCTTTGCTCAACCAACGCATTGGTGCACTGCTATCTACTTTTCTGATTTCTATTTTTTGAGAGTAATCAAACTCTTCTTCTTCATGAAGTATGTCTTGCTGAACTGCAGTCATATATTGGGTCTCCTAGAGCTTAATGAAATTATTATTTTTGCCGCTTTCCTTTTGGTCTTGTTGATAGCTTCATCTTCTTAACAGCGTAAGTTGACAGCTAAAGTTAAAAACATATAAAGAATATATTAGTATTTTTTAACTAGTGGTAAATATCTTTTCGCACATAGTTTGATAAATATCAAAAATCTACTTAACATCATTTATAGCAAATGCATTTATTTCGGTCTACTAATATATACAAATTATTAAAATAACTTGGGTATATTGATTTGTAATATTATTTGTTTCGTGTCATTAGAATTAATGTCACAGAGAATTCGACTGGAAAATCACAAAGAGACCAGGTTTTATGCATTAAGTGCCAGATTAACTACCGCATACACGGCAAGGATAAAAACAATCGTCATGATAATGCCTGCAATAATGAATGGCATTGCAGTTGTCTTGGAGAAGTCTTCTTCCAGGTTCTTTTTCTTTTGTACGCCAATCATGGCTGACATTACGCTTTTAATTGCTCGTAAAAATTCCATATTCAAACCTTACATTAAATTAAAGAGACTGATTGAGTAGTAATGATCGACCAACAGAACGACGAATAAAATCATCAGGTAATTAATTGAATAACCAAAAGTTTTCATCGGTAGTTTTTTATTATCTGGCTGTCTTACCAATTGAATAGCATAGTAAAGAAATCCTCCACCTAGTAATAAAGCACCTACCAGATATATCAAACCACTCATGCCTACCAGATAAGGCATAATGGTAACGATTACCAATAAAATGGTGTAAAGCAATATCTGAATTCTGGTGAAGTGATGTCCGTGGGTAACAGGCAACATCGGAATATTAACTTTTGCGTATTCCTTTTGACGATGAATAGCTAAGGCCCAAAAGTGGGGGGGTGTCCAAATGAAGATAATAGCGAATAAAAGCAATGCACCTAGTTCGATTGAATTAGTTATCGCAGCCCAACCTAGTAATGGTGGCGCAGCACCTGCAGCTCCACCAATGACGATATTTTGTGGTGTGGCACGTTTTAGATACATGGTATAAAAAACAGCATAACCAATCAGGGCAAGCAAAGTAAGAACGGCAGTTAGTACATTAACCCCAATCAATAAAATACCTATACCAACCACACCCAATATGATGCCGAAAGTCAAAGCTGTTTGAGTTGAGATCTTACCCTCAGGCAAAGGTCTGTTCTCCGTACGGCTCATCTCATTATCTATTTTCTGATCAATCACATGATTAAACACCGCAGCAGATGATGAAGCGAAGGCAATACCAATAGAGGCCATAACCACAAGATGTAGTGGCGGCAAACCAGGCACTGCTAAAAACATACCGACGACTGCGGTTAACATTATCAAAGCAACCACTTTGATTTTACACAGCGTTAAAAAATCTGAAATAGTTGGGTCACAGGTTAAAGAGGTAGAATTAGGCATATAATTTATCCAAGATGTGAGTATTTAAGCAGTCGACGAATGTCTTTAATCATCTTCTTTAAATCAGGCTCTGGTTGCGGGTAATACATCATTAAATTTCCAAACGGGTCTATTAAATATATAGGCTTTAGTTGCTGTTCGGGAAATTGTTTTAGAAAATTCGAGTTTGGCGTTACTTCAGTCATGACTAAATCAGGATTGTCCTTAGACGATATTGATTTAGCGACTTCATTATTACTCACTAAAACTGTTCGGACTCGACGCATTTGCTCATTCATTAACAACCGAATTCTTTTGATATTGCTTAGGCGCGCTAAACAAAAATCATCACAAACCGCACTTTCACTATTTTCTATATATAGCATAGTCCATTTTTTGGTTAATACCTCTTCTTCTACCGCAAGATCATTATCTTGTTTTAAATCTTCCAGTTTTGTCGGTTGAGCGGGCTGTACCAGAATACCATAATTAACACTACCCTTCTCAAACCCGAGTCTTTCAAGATTAAAAAACAATAGTGTCCCAAGTAAAATTGGAGCCACAAATATTGTGACTAACCAGAGGAATGATTTTTTTCCTGAATCCATTTTTTTTCCTGATAAGTATCCTAGCGTATTAGCTAAAATGTATTAATTCTGTGGGTTATAGCGAGCATCGTCAATAACAGTAAAAACATTTAAGGACAGCATAAAACCGCAATCTGTTAGACGAGTTTTAGCTCCAAGGACTATTACATTAGGGGCTAATAAAACGGCATAACTCAATTTTTTGAGTGATTCTTGGGATTTATCGTTAAATTTACACTATATAAATAGTTAAAACGAAGCTGATATTAACACTCTTGCAAAAATTGGATAATAAATAATGAAAATCACACATCAGTATTTTTTATCATATCATCGAGTTTATTTAACTCTTGTTTAACAGATTAAATATTCATCATCTATCTCTTCAATCAAGCATATTTTGTATATTAGCAAACCTATAATTTAATAAATTACAGTAACTTATAGCATAGAACATACCCAAATATATAAATATACAATCCTGACTAGCAAT
This sequence comes from uncultured Cocleimonas sp., assembly GCF_947495625.1. GTDB lineage: Bacteria > Pseudomonadota > Gammaproteobacteria > Thiotrichales > Thiotrichaceae > Cocleimonas. The sequence continues at coordinate 33,838 of NZ_CANLZW010000024.1, read as the reverse complement.
AATTTTTACTTGGCTGTAGACTTGGCAAAAAATATTTAGTGTTTATTGATATTTATCAATGAACTTTTAAGAATATTAGTAACTTCTTATGTTTCGTCTATATCTGAAAATTTGAAGTTAAGCATTTTCATTACCTTGCAATGAAAATACTTACTTACTCAGAGGAGGCTGTATGCCAAGTAAGAGCACTTTCAACGATCTATCGTACTTTATGAAACTTACGACTATCGTTAATTCGTTCCTAAATAAAATAAAAAATATATCCAACTTATATCTACTACCTTTATTTTTCACTCCTCAATTAGCCTTTGCAGAATTCGGTTTGAATCTGACCGAAGGTGTGACATCTGTTAGTAGAGATATCTACGGCTTACATATGCTGATATTTTGGGTATGTGTAGGTATTGCGGTAGTAGTTTTTGGTGTGATGATTTGGTCAATGGTGTTTCACCGTAAATCTAAAGGGGCTAAAGCATCTAACTTCCACGAAAGCACCGCAATCGAACTGGTATGGACGCTCGTGCCACTCGCAATATTAGTTGCAATCGCGTTTCCTGCTACCAGGGTTTTAATCGACTTAGAAAATACTGACGAAGCTGATATGACAGTTAAAATCACAGGTTATCAGTGGAAATGGCAATACGAATACATAGGTCAAGACGTTAGCTTTTTTAGTAATCTAACAGACGTTCAGAAGAAGGCTACTAATGACAGCGCTACTCGAGAAGGCATGAAGCACTATCTTCTAGAAGTTGATAATCATCTGGTTCTACCCGTAGGCAAACGCATTCGCTTTCTCATGACTTCAAATGATGTTATTCATTCATGGTGGGTAAGAGATCTTGGTGTTAAACAGGACGCCAACCCTGGTTTTATTAACGATGCATGGGCAAACATTGATGAACCTGGTATCTACAGAGGTCAATGTGCTGAGCTTTGTGGCAAGGATCATGGTTTCATGCCGATTGTTGTAGAAGCTAAATCAGAAGCAGACTATCAAATATGGCTGGGCGAACAGAAAGAAAAACAAAAAGCACTTGCTGCCGCTTCTGGCAAGGAATGGTCAAAAGAAGACTTAATGGCACAAGGCCAAAAAGTTTACAGCACAAACTGTGCTAGTTGCCACGGTGTAACAGGTGGTGGTATTCCGGGCGTATTCCCTGCAATGACAGGAAGCCCAATAACAACCGGTGATGTAAATGCGCACATTGATATTGTATTGAATGGTAAAGCAGGCACTGCAATGCAAGCCTTCGGCAAGCAATTGAGCGATAGCGACCTGGCAGCGGTAATTACCTATGAGAGAAATGCTTTAGGTAATAGCGTAGGTGACATCGTGCAACCATCATCAATTAAATCTGCAAGATAGGAGATTCTATAATGTCTACAACAACGACCGACTTACAAGACGAGATCGATGAAATAGAAGGATCTCACGACTCTCATGATGATCACCACCATGGCCCTGAAAAAGGACTAATGCGCTGGGTTAAAACAACTAACCATAAAGACATTGGTACTCTCTACATTTGGTTTGCATTTAGTATGCTGCTGATTGGTGGAGCAATGGCAATGGTCATTCGTGCCGAGCTATTCATGCCAGGCATCCAACTTGTTGATCCAAACTTCTTTAATCAGATGACAACCTTGCATGGTTTAATAATGGTTTTCGGCGCTATCATGCCAGCCTTTGTTGGACTTGCTAACTGGCAGATTCCACTCATGATTGGCGCCAAAGACATGGCATTACCAAGAATGAATAACTGGAGCTTCTGGATACTTCCTTTTGCAGGAATGATGTTAATCAGTACATTATTCATGGAAGGTGGCGGACCAGCATTTGGCTGGACATTCTATGCTCCTCTATCTACTACCTTTGCACCAGATAGCACTGACTTCTTTATTTTTGCGGTTCACATGCTTGGCTTCTCATCAATCATGGGAGCGATTAACGTCATCGCAACTATTATGAATATGCGCGCTCCAGACATGAAGTATATGGATATGCCATTATTCGTATGGACCTGGTTGATTACAGCATTCTTATTGATTGCAGCAATGCCAGTTCTTGCAGGCGCTGTAACCATGATGCTGACAGACCGTAACTTCGGCACCAGCTTCTTTGATGCAGCAGGTGGTGGTGATCCAGTTATGTTCCAGCATATTTTCTGGTTCTTTGGTCATCCTGAAGTTTACATCATGATCCTTCCAGCATTTGGTGTCGTATCCCAAATCATACCGACCTTCGCCCGAAAACCGTTGTTTGGTTATAGTTCGATGGTTTATGCAACTGCTTCAATCGCACTACTTTCGTTTGTCGTTTGGGCGCATCACATGTTCTTAACGGGTATGCCTATCGCGGGTCAGTTGTACTTTATGTACGCGACGATAATGATTTCCGTCCCCACTGGTGTAAAAGTCTTTAACTGGGTTACTACCATGTGGCGTGGCTCAATGACATTTGAAACCCCGATGCTATGGGCTGTAGCTTTCGTAATTCTCTTCACTATCGGTGGCTTCTCAGGATTGATGCTTGGTATCGCGCCAGCAGATATTCAATATCACGATACCTACTTCGTTGTGGCTCACTTCCACTATGTATTAGTCACAGGCGCCCTATTCTCCATCATTGCAGCAGTATTCTACTGGTTGCCAAAATGGTGTGGAAATATGTATAACGAGAGACTTGCCAAGATTCATTTCTGGTGGGCTGTTATTTCGGTGAACGTATTGTTCTTCCCGCAGCACTTCTTAGGTCTTGCTGGTATGCCACGTCGTATCCCTGACTACTCATTACAATTTGCTGATTTTAATATGATTTCAAGTATTGGTGGATTTGCCTTCGGCGCATCTTTCATTCTTCTTACTTACATCATTGTTGACTGTATCCGTAACGGTAAGCCAGTGAAAGAAGACCGAGTTTGGGACAGTGCGAAAGGACTAGAATGGACGGTAGCAACACCAGCTCCTTACCATACCTTTGATACTCCACCTTCAAAGAAAGTAATTCTTGAAGAATCAAGTCATATTGGTGAGCACTAATAATGACTTCTTCAAACAAATATAGTCATTTAACAGAAGAGCAACTCCTGGCAAAACAACGCGCAGGAGCAAAAATCACAGCCATTATTGTGGGTGTGATTGCTCTCGCCATATTTATATTCACACTTTATATGCAAGGCAGATAGGACTTTACAAAAACACATGAGTCAGCAAAAACAAACAATTACTAAAGCATTTTGGGTGAAACTTTTTTTAGTCCCATTAGGTATGTTTGCTTTTGCCTTTGCTCTTGTGCCTTTATATGACACATTTTGTGATATCACGGGATTGAATGGTCGTACCAGCAGTTCCAGTTATGAAGGACAACCAATAGAAGTTGATGAAACAAGAACAATTACGATTGATTTTCTAGCCGCAACCGCTCCAGGTTTTCCTGTTAAGTTTTACCCAATGACAACCAAGATGAAAGTTGTACCAGGAAAACTTTATACAATTAATTACTACGCAGAAAATAGATCTAACGAAGTAATTGTAGGACAGGCTGTTCCCAGTGTTGCACCAGGTGAAGCGGCATCTCATCTAAAAAAGCTGGAATGCTTTTGTTTTAATAATCAAAAATTTGAACCTAAACAACCTATTGAAATGCCTGTTAGGTTCTTTGTGGATAGTGAGATAGGAAAAGAAGTTTATAACATCACTTTATCTTATAACTTTGTAAAAGTTAAAAACACGGCCACAGAAGGTGTGGCTGGGCTCTAATAGGAGGAGATTTATAGCATGCAATCTAGAGAAGACTATTACGTACCAGATGGAAGCTACTGGCCTATTGTAGGATCAGTAGGCATGTTCGCCTTATTAGGGGGATTTGCTGGTTCTTTGCATGGCAGCATGGCTGGTACTGTCGGCATGATTCTTGGTTTCGGTATCATTATATTCATGGTATTTGGCTGGATTGGTCAAGTCGTTCATGAAAGCGAAACGGGGCATTACAATAAACAAGTTGATCACTCCTTTAGAATGGGTATGGGCTGGTTTATTTTCTCAGAAGTAATGTTCTTTGCCGCATTCTTTGGTGCACTATTTTATGCTCGCCAACTATCTGTTCCATGGCTTGGTGGCGAAGGAAATAATGCTTTCACCAATGAATTTCTCTGGCCTGAATTCAAATCAGTATGGCCTTTGCTACAAATGCCTGATACTTCAAACTTCTCTGTACCCAAAGGCATTATTGATGCCTGGCATCTTCCCGCAATTAATACCTTGACCCTATTGACCAGTGGCGCCACATTAACCTGGGCACATTGGGCTTTAATGAATAAAAACCGCAATCAATTAATTGGGGGTTTAATCGCAACCATCGTATTAGGTGTCATTTTCCTTGGATTACAAGTTTCTGAATACATGGAAGCTTACCAGCATCTAGACCTAAAACTTACCTCTGGAATTTATGGTAGTACCTTCTTCATGTTAACCGGATTTCATGGTTTCCATGTAACGCTTGGTGTACTGATGCTGATTGTCATTTTGATGCGTTGTATACGCGGTCATTTCAATAATGAACGTCACTTCGGATTTGAAGCTGTCGCATGGTACTGGCACTTTGTAGACGTAGTTTGGCTGGGCTTGTTTGTTGTTGTTTACTGGTTGTAAGTCAGTAAACATAATCATCTGAGCATTTAGATTAGATTTTTAGATACAGTGAGAGTTAAACGTAATTAATGAAGTACCTGATTCTTGTTTTTTTTATCTTCATTTTTTATAGCCTCGGCTCTGCATTGTATTACATGATGAAAGACGGCGATGGTTCAAAACGTATGGTTAAAGCATTAACCTTGCGAGTTGGAGTATCCGTCGCCCTCTTTATATTTTTACTTTTTGCATTCTGGATGGGGTGGATAAAACCAACAGGTGTTGCATAGAAGATGGCAGGTTTTCAACTTCGAGTATCAAATTATCTTTTTACTCCAAAATTAATACCGGCACTTGCCACACTCATTCTATTTCCATTTCTAATTTCTCTAGGTCTATGGCAATTAGATAGAGCTGATGAAAAAAGAGAGATTGATACCGGTATTCAATTAGCCATAGCAAAGACGCCACTTAAATTAAATGAAACAACATTAGGAACTAAAGAATCTGAACAAGCACTCCTCAAAGAAGCATATAGACCAGCAACCATTAAAGGCAAATACGACAATAACAATCAGTTTTTACTAGATAATAGAACACATCTGGGTAAACCTGGATACCACGTTTTAACCCCTTTTATATTTGAAAGTACATCAGATTCAAACAGTAAAAGTTTAAGTAACGCAGTTTTAATAAATCGTGGATGGATAACGTATAACGGCACAAGAGATAACATACCTAGTATAGAGATCGAGAATAACACTCGTGAAATACTCGGACAGATTAAACAAGTATCAGAAGCAATTGTATTAAACGATGATGATAAAAATGCAGTACAGAAGAGTAATAATCCTAAACTAATTCAGTCGATTCAGATAACTGAGCTAAACCAGGAGTTAGATTACCAATTACTACCCATTATTATCGAGTTAAACAAACAAGAAAAAGATGGTTTTATTAGAGAATGGCAACCCTACTACGGCAGTATCGATAAACATAATGCCTATGCCTTACAATGGTTTGCGATGGCCGCAATTCTGTTGTTTTTATTTATTAGATTAAATACTAAAAAAACTGAATGACATATTTTTTAAAGGAGAAGACCTATGTCGGGTTCACACGAAAAATTACCTAAGTTATTTTGGGTGCAGATTATTCTGGTAGTCATAGTAGGTGTCTTATATCTACTCGCACCAGAAGCAACACAGCATGTTGCCGAAGCAACTACAGAAGTTAAGCCTGTAGTCAAAAAAGCCCAACAAACACTTGCCCCCATAGGCAAAGTCGAAGCTAAGGTTGATGTCTCTGCTGGGTCATCAGTGGCTCGTTCAGGAGAATCTATCTACAAAGAAACCTGTGGAGTCTGTCACAATGCCGGTATCGCCAATGCACCCAAGATTGATGACAAAGCCGCATGGGAAACGCGTATGACCAATGGCATCGATGGTTTGGTTAAAACAGCCATTGCAGGTAAAGGCGCTATGCCAGCTAGAGGCGGTAATCCTTCAATCACTGATGAAGAAATAAAAAATGTTGTTTTGTATATGGCAAAATCTGCAGGTATTGAAGTTGCTGATGTAGCAAAAGAAGAGACAACTGCCTCATCAGAAACGGCAACTAATGAAACAGCATCAGCGACTACAGAAACTATCGCAGCTCCTGTTGCAGCAGCGGCTACTACAATGGCTAAAGCACCAGAAGCTCCAGCGGCACCTGCTTCTCCAGCATCACCCGCTGCGCCAGAACCTTCCGTGGCTGTTACAGAAACACCCGAAGCACCTGAAGCTGCAGTAACCAAAACTGAAGCACCAGCTGCCCCTGAGCCTGTAACACCTAAAGTAACAGAAACTGAAGCCCCCAAAGCTCCTAAGCCTGCTTTAGCACAAGCAGAACCGGAAGCGCCTGTAGCAAAAGAAACACAGGACGAGACACAAAAAGTCGCACCAAAAGTTCCAGAACCTATGGCAGTCGCGCAAACTGAAGAAGCCCCTAAAGGTGATTTGGCTAACGGTGAAAAAGTATACAAGAGTTCATGTTTTGCCTGTCATGCCTCTGGTGTAGCTGGCTCGCCTAAACTCGGTGATACTGTCGCATGGGCTCCACGTTTAGCGATGGGCAATGAAACCCTCTATGCATCGGCCATCAACGGAAAAGGTGTAATGCCTCCTAAAGGTGGGAATCTGGGTCTTTCTTATGAAGATGTTAAAGCTGCCGTTGATTATATGACAAGCAGTTTAAAATAAGATCTAGCTACAATAGCAGCTTATTCTTGACCAAAAACCAAGACATAAAAAAGCCCCGGAGAAATCACTTTCTCCGGGGCTTTTTTATGTCTAAATATTAGTTATATGACCGTAATATGACAATGATATGACGAATTAAACCCTATCTCTACCGCCCTTATTACCACCTGGAAAAGAAGAAACATTTCCGGTATTTTTTGTATCTTTAATTTTACACATGCCCTGCTCTTTCACTTCGTCAATGCGAATGACTGCATGCATCGGAATAAAACTTCTTTTTACAGAATTAAATTCAGCCTTTAATTTTTCTTCAGAAGGATCAATAACTAACTCGCTCTGACTACCAAAAACAATCTCTTCAATGGTAAGAAAACCATAAAGATCAGACTCATACACTTGTTTCGCATAGAGCTCATAAACCTTATCCTGGTTATAGTAGGATATTTTAAATAATCTAGATTCTTCCATTGTGCCGTACTTTTCTTGCAAACCGTTATTGGATCGCCTTTGTATCAGAAATAACGACTTAATGCACTCTTATTAAACACCTGTTTTAGCTAATTACTTTTTACGATATTTTTAGATCAACACCAAATATACCCCTATAAGTAGGGGGATGTGTTTTGCTTATATAACATAGCATTATATAAACAGACGGCTAATTACGGCTTAATTAGAGTTGAACATTATTTGCCATGCGTCTATATTGTTAGTTAATACTATTCAGAAATATATTAGTAAAAATGGAACTATCCATTAACATTACAATCAGAATAACAATCAACTGTAGCGGCTAAGACTATAGTCAAATATTTTCAACTTGATAAATAGCTGGGGAGCTATTCATCCTACGAACAACTTTTAACTTTAAATAAGCAATAGCGAAAAATACACTTCAAAAAAATAATGCATACAGGGTGTTCCTTTACTTTTCCGCTACGTGTTTATTTAGACAATAGTTCAAATAGAGTTTTAGTCGTTGTTCATTAAAAAGTTGCAACTTAACGATTATATAAAAGTCCTCAGAACGAGTATTTAGAAAAGAGTATAAAAATAAATGGGCAAACTAAGTTTCGATGAAGCACGTCATCTCACTGCGCGAACAGGGATAGGAGCAGAGTGGGAAACGATCCAGCGTTTTCAAACTATGACGCGACAGCAAGCAATAGAATTTCTGCTAAAAAATCGCAATATGCGTACACCGCCTCCACCGGGGATGAGTCCCTGGCCTAAAATGGTTAGTTTGCGCGGTAATATGCGCCGCAGAAAAATGATCAAACGTATTTCTCGCGTTGAAGGTAAATCATTACAAGATTGGTGGGTTAAACATTTAATGGATACACCTGCGCCCTTCTTGGAACGAATGACTTTGTTCTGGCACAATCATTTTCCGTCATCGATTATGAAAACCACCCAGCCTAGCATGCTCTACCAGCAGAATTTAATGCTACGTAAACATGCATTTGGTAATTTTGGAAAGATGCTACATGCAGTAGCTAAAGATCCTGCGATGTTGCTATATCTTGATGGTTACGAGAATATCAAAGAAGAGCCCAATGAAAATTTTTCTCGTGAGTTACTCGAACTATTCACCCTTGGGCTCGGTCATTATTCTGAAAATGATATGCGCGAAGCCGCCAGAGCGTTCACAGGCTGGAGTATCGATGATAGAAACGGTCGTTTTATTAACAATGTCGCTGATCATGACAACGGTGTTAAAACCTTTTTAGGAAAACGCGGTAATTTTAAAGGCGAAGACATCGTCAATATTCTGTTACAACACCCAAGAACGGCCGAAAGAATTTCCGAAAAAATGTGGAAAGAGTTTATTAACATCTCGCGCCCTGATGCCCGCTTCATAAAACAATGGGCGAATACCTTCCGTAAATCCAACTATGATATTGCTACCCTATTGCGTGCAGTACTTACTAGCGAACCTTTCTGGGATAGAAGAAATCGTGGCGCATTAATCAAGTCACCCATAGAGCTCACAATCGGAACTTTACGAACACTTCCTTATTCATTGGGCCGTGGCCGAATGGACCTCGCACATAATCTTAGCATCATGGGGCAGGCAGTCTTCGAACATCCAAGCGTGAAAGGCTGGGAAGGTGGGACAGACTGGATCAGTACACAATCAATTCTAAGAAGAAATTCGATGATGACGAATCTCGCGCGCGGAAACTTAAACGAAAAGAAAAACCGTGGTGGTATTGCGCACAAAATGCCTGATATTCCACCCCAGGTTTTACGCGAATGGTTGCTGGCTATCGAACCGTTACAAGCCATGCCCACTCAACCGGGAAAACAACGTCTAGCCCGGGCTTTTGTACTCGACCCTGCTTATCACGTGACATAAAACGCAGTTTGATAAGGTAGTTAAAGAGTACATATGTATATAGATAAGTCTATTTGCACAAAATTAAACAAATATAGTCACCCCCCTACTTTTAGGCACTTTTCTAAACACTTTATAGAAAAGCAAAGGTTGAGGAGGACAATAAATAATAAGAGAATAATATGGATCGCAGAGAGTTTTTAAAATACGCAGGATTAGTCTCAGCTTCTGCAGCAGTACCACTAGTCACACCAGAACTGGCATTTGGTGCGAATGGAGCCGGACAAAATAGGATCGTCGTTTTAGTCGAACTCAAAGGTGGCAACGATGGTTTTAATACACTGGTTCCTTACACTGACGAGTTGTATTACCAATATCGCCCCAGAATCGCCATCAAGCAAAGACAGGTTTTAACGCTAGATAAAGCAATGGGTCTGCACCCACGCATGAAAGCACTGATGCCTACCTGGAATGCTGGCGAAATGGCCTGGGTACAAGGCGTTGGCTATCCACATCCGGTGTTATCGCATTTCAGATCGATGGATATCTGGGACTCTGCCTCTAATGCGAATCAAGTCATTGAAGCGGGCTGGTTATCACGTGTGCTACCTAATTATAAAAAAGGTTTACACGGAATCGCACTAAATAAGGGACAAGCAAAGCTAGGGCCGTTATACGGCAGTCACCTAAACAGTGTTACCATGCAAAATCCCAAAACATTTTTAAGTCAGATTAAACACATCGAAGATGTGAAACCGAGCAATCTAACCCCCGCGATAGCACACGTCAGCCAAACACAACATCAGCTATTTGGCGTGGGTGAGCAGTTAGCCACTAAAATGGGAAATCGTCCTAAACAAACAGGCGTGAGTTTTTCCAAAGGGGTTTTCGGACACAGCCTTGAATCGGTCGCAGAAATGATTATCAGCGGCGTTGACTCACCTGTGTACAAAGTCACTCAAGACGGCTTTGATACACACTCAGGTCAACGTGGTGCTCAGGACAATGCCTTATATCAGGTAGCAAATGGACTTGCTTCATTTCGTCAGGCAATGTTAAAAGCAGGGCTATGGGATAACGTATTAGTGGTCACATACTCCGAATTTGGCCGTCGTGCTAAGGAAAATCGTGGCGGTGGGACGGATCATGGCACAGCTTCTGCGCAAATGATTTTAGGTGGAAAAGTGCGCGGCGGAATTTTTGGTACACATCCGAATATGGCGCAATTAGATGCAAACGGAAACGTGACGCATACGGCAGATTTTCGTGCAATATATGCGACGCTGGCACAACGCTGGTGGAATCAACCTAACCCCTGGAAAGGCGCTCCATTAATTCCATTTGTTTAGTTTAGTTTTGTTTTGTTGAGGTATATTAGGTAAAGGCTATTTTTGAAGAGTAGCTCGTTCTGACCAGCTCATGTGCTTTGTCAGCCACAGTTAGCTGATTAACACAGCCCTGAAAACCAAATGCGGCAACCACATTAAATCCGCGTTGCTGCATAGCCATATCCAGAATATCTTCTGCAGATAGGCTAAATCGACCTGCTCTTTCAATCAATTTGAATTCGATTTTTTCAGGAGTACCTGTATCTAAAGAAACGTCATCTAAAGGAACGTCTTGATCATTAATATCTAAACCATCAAAGGCACGATAAATCACTTCGGTACATACCAACTGATCTGAACGGAAAAAATCAAAATCAAAGTTATACCCTTTGCCTTCATGTCGACTAACGCGTTGTAACGCTTTTGCCATTTCAGCGTTGTCAATATTTGGTCGTAACACCACAAATTCATCAACTTGCAAGGTTTCACTCAAAGGGCGAAACAGCACACCATCTTTTTTAGCTTCTAAGGTACGGATTTCACCCATCCAGCGATTAGCAATATCATCATCAAGCACTATGCCCAATTGCTGACGCTGTGCTTCAGTACCTATATAAAGTGCAGCATGTGGCCAATAACCCGGTAAAAAGAGATTACTTGCGACAAAGTCATGTCGGGTAATAATCACATCGCCAGGCTGCATAATCGCTAAAGCCTGTTGCTGAATATCTGCGGTTACGCGCTTGTTGTGACTATCACCAATATCCGCAATGACACGTCCTGCTTTTTCTAATATGAAAAAGGTCGATAACTGTTTACTCACGGCAAAACGACGCGTTATTGCATGGCGTAAATACTGCATTCTCAGTTTAATAAATGCACGTTGACTAGGATGCAATGAAGTTTCTAATTCATTTAATTCTTGCACTATCGGCCCAATAAAATCATCGGATTTGAGTCTTTCAATATAGTTACGATTAGCATCGACAAAATTCATCATGTATTGCATTTTTATCGCATTATCTGCATCGCTCAATGATTGATAGATATTGGTGAATACCCGGTTTGAGATTCTATTTTGTGGCGAGCCTTCATTGATTTTTCGTTGTACCAATTTGTGTTTCGCCAACACATCAACCAATAATCTTGCCATACCTACAACCTGACAAGAAGAGGCATAACCCAATAAGAAATAGCGCCAGTCATCCTGCGTTTTAACATTGTAAGTATCATCCGAAAAATGCGCAGACATCTCGTTGATAAGTTCCCAAAAACCATTTCTAATGGTTAGATAACGAGAGACTAAAGACCATAAACTGTCATCTTCTTCTGGCAGAAAATAACCACGCGCAATCGCCGTATCGATAGTAACCTGTTCTGGCTGTTGTTTTTTGAATTCAGTTAATGCATCACTTAAAGAATTGTAAGCGCGCAAAGAATTGCTGAAAGGATGTTCAAACATAGGATTAATGCTAACCCTTAATGTGATTTATGACCATAAATAATGGATAGACCGCAATTAGATAAACAGTAATAAAATAAGGTCACCCCCCTACTTTCAGGCACTTTTTTACTGAATTGAGAATGCGACCTGTCAATCAAACTATCGATATAACTAATTGCGTTTGTTATTAGTTTACTTTTTCTTGCACGGATAATTATTCAGGAATGATTGGTAAACAACATCGCGAGCTAATTTAGCATTATCAACTATCGTATTATTCATAAGGTCTGCGACTACTTTTTCTACCGCTTCATTCAATTTGATCGGATCGTTCAAACAAAAGTCCGCATAATAAGTTGATTCGTATAATCTCAACTTACCGAGTCTGGTGCGCATCGCTCTTTCTGAAAATGTTTCTTCCTCTTTGCCTGTGACGATGTTTGATACAACTCGCTCATCAGTGGCCACAGCCCCATCGATAAACCCTTGAATGTAACGCACACAAAAAACAGCATCTATTCCTTTAGGATCTTTATCATAATGAGAACAATGTGATGCCAACTCCTGAGATGTTAATGCTTCAACAGCTTGAGCAGAACTCACAGAGAGTGATAAAGAAATAAGCAAGAGACATATCATTATCAGTTTCATCATAAAACTCCTAATATTTACGTTTTACAAGATACGTACGTTTTTATTATTGTAGAAATAACTTCAAAGTATATCCATTTTAAATCAGTGGAATTATTTGAAATATGAGTAATACACAATCTAGCACTATTGATTATCAGGATGTAAAAAAACTATAAGCAATCAGTAAAATTTGACAGTAATGTCCGCATTATCGGGTGCAAATAGTGACGTAAACAGATAGTCTATAGCTGTATGTGAATTTTTGTTTTGGGGATGATTTCTACTGCTAATAAATAATGATGTTTTGTCAGATTGCATTTCGCTTTAGGAATCAGTTTTTAAATTTTTGATATTTAAATTAATCCCGGCTTTTAGGGACTTTTATCTGATACCATTTTTAACAGGATAAAATGACTAAAATTCAACAAAGCAAAACAATGAATTCATTGCTATATTTAAACAAACAAGCAAACAGAAATATCTCTAAAATTATAGAAATAGAGAGATTCATACATTAAAGTACTTTTAAAAAGTACACATAATAACGATAGTTAAATTTTAAACTTGATGGAGACATTCAAATACAATGCCTTACCGTTATCTATTGATTATCGGACTTACACTATTTTGGTTGCTGCTCTCGGGGTATTGGACTAACCCGCTTATCCTGACTCTTGGCGCAGCCTCAGTGGCACTCGCAACCTGGATGGCGATGCGTATCGAAAAGAAGTATGCCTTCAATGAAAAAGGTATCGCAATCCTTTCTAAACAGCACACATTTTGGCCCTGGTTATTTGTTGAAATCGTAAAATCCAATATCTCTGTTTTAAAATGTATCTGGATGCCAAAAACACACCCTATTTCTCCACTTATACGCCAACTCAAAATGCAACCACAAACGCGTATTGCCAGAACCCTTTATGCAAATTCAATCACACTGACACCTGGCACTGTTTCTATTGAAGTGCGAAATGATGAGGTGCTTATCTATGCCTTATTAGAAGATGCTATGAAAGATTTAGAAGATGGTGAAATGGGCGAAAGAGTTTATAAGCTGGAGGTCAATAATTGATGTTTGCAGTAACCTGCCTGGCTATTTTAGTAGTTATGGGCATCGCACTCGCGCGCGCTTTTATTGGACCAACTATTTACGATCGTATCCTGGCGGTCAATATGTTTGGTACAAAGACGGTGCTATTTATTGCGGTATATGGCTTTTTGACCGAACGACCAGAATTTATGGATATCGCGCTGATATACGCTTTGATCAATTTTGTCGGGGTGATTGTGGTACTAAAGTTTGTTGAACGCTATCCACCCAATTCAGCCCACAGTGACGAGTAATCTACTATGAATTTTATCATTGATGCCCTGAGCTGGGGATGCCTTCTTTTGGGTAGCTTTCTAGGTATTAGCGGCGCAATCGGCATTTTTAGTTTTAAAGAATTTTACAGCCGTGTTCAAGCAGCCAGTGTCACCGACACACTGTGTGTATTCTTTATAATGTTAGGGCTGATCTTACAATCGGGTTTCAATCTGGTTTCAGTGAAACTAATCATTGCTGTAGGGTTACTGTGGTTAACTGGCCCTTTGGCAACCCATGCACTGGTTCGCTCTGCATACCTTACTGGTTTAAAACCTAAATTATCAATCACCCGCAAAGAATCAGCAAAGCGTGGTAAATCATGAGCAATATAAATCTGCTGATTGATGTCGTTTTGCTCACCATGTTGGTTTTGACAACGATCGCTATCGTTCGATTAGACAGCTTATTTGCGATTGTGATGCTAACGGGTGTTTTCTCGCTTCTCGCGGCGAATATTTTTGTCGTTTTAGATGCCGTTGACGTAGCCTTCACCGAAGCGGCAGTAGGTGCGGGTATTTCTACCGTTTTGATGTTAGCCACCATTGGTATAACCGGTTACGAGCAAAAACGGCGGCGAAAAATTAGCTGGATAGCCCCTTTGACGGTGGTAATGATTACCGGCGCAGTATTGGTCTACGGTACCTTAGACATGCCTGCTTTTACGGATCCAACAGCGCCAATACATCAGCATGTTGCACCGCGCTTTATCAATGAATCACCCACTGAAGTTGGCATTCCTAATATGGTTACATCAGTACTCGCCAGTTATCGTGGCTATGACACTATGGGTGAAGTAATAGTGGTTTTTGCTGCGTTAATCGGTGTGTTGTCGTTACTTGGTATCCGTCGTAATACTGAGGAATATGAATATTCTGAACCACCAGCGCGTCCTGTTTTACAAGTTATGTCTAAATTCCTGATTCCTTTTATTATCCTGTTTGCCTTATATGTGCAATTCCATGGGGACTTTGGACCCGGTGGCGGTTTCCAGGCAGGCGTGATCTTTGCGGTCGCTATCATTCTTTATGCATTGACGTTTAGTCAACAAGACGCCATGGATCTAGTTCCTCCAAAGTTACTAAAAATTCTTGCTTCGCTTGGGGTACTTATTTATGGCGGAACAGGAGTTGTTTCGATGCTCAAAGGAGGCAACTTCCTTGATTACAATGTATTAGCTCATGATCCGATACATGGTCAACATTACGGAATTCTGGTCATCGAATTCGGTGTAGGCCTCACTGTTGCCTGTGTGATGATGTTGATCTTTTTCGCGTTTATTAGCCGTGGAGATAAAAACCCATGATGACTTTAGAACTATATAACTACTGGGTAGTTATTTTCCTCATGATGGCAGGCTTTTATATGCTAATCGCCAGTAATCATCTAATAAGAAAAATTATCGGGTTGAATATCTTCCAAACCTCCGTATTCATGCTCTATATTTCACTGGGTAAAGTAGCAGGTGGCACTGCACCTATCGCAGCAGAAGGTATTGACACTTACTCTAACCCACTACCTCACGTGTTGATTCTTACAGCAATTGTAGTTGGCATTTCAACGACATCGCTAGCATTAGCTTTGGTAATCCGAATTAAAGAGTCCTACGACACCGTTAACGAAGATGAAATTCTCGAAATCGACCGTATTGCAGATGAAGAAGGGTCGTCAGCATGATCAATGAACACTTGCCTGCTCTTCAGGTCGTCGTTCCGCTACTCGCAGCACCTATATGCTTTATGATCTTCAACAACCGCTTATCCTGGTTGTTTGCGACATTGGTTAGCTGGTTAAGTTTTGCTATGGCCATCTTGCTGGTGATGGAAGTAAGAGATGGAACGGTCTTGCATTATGAGTTTGGAGGTTGGGCACCACCCTGGGGAATTGAATACAAAGTCGATATATTAAACAGCTACGTTCTGCTTATCGTCACTGCTATTGCGGCCGCTGTTTTTCCATATAGCTGGAAAAGTATTCAGAAGGAAATTCCAAAAAGCCATCATCGAATCTACTTAACGGCGATGTTACTATGTCTAGCAGGTCTTTTAGGCATGACCATTACCGGTGATGCGTTTAACCTGTTTGTGTTATTAGAAATATCTTCATTATCCAGTTATACCTTGATCAGTCTGGGTCGTGACCGACGTGCGCTAACAGCCTCATTCCAATACCTGATTATGGGAACAATTGGTGCGACCTTTATTTTGATAGGCATCGGTTTGTTATATGCACTAACGGGCACCTTGAATATGGCCGACCTGGCATCCCGAATTCCTGCACTCGAAGGTTCTCGCACCTTACAAGCGGCATTCGCATTCCTGATTCTTGGCTTTGGTCTGAAACTCGCCATGTTCCCGCTTCACTTGTGGCTTCCCAATGCCTATGCCTATGCTCCATCGGCAGTCTCGGCATTCATTGGTGCAACAGCTACCAAGGTTGCGATTTATGCATTACTTCGCTTCCTTTATACCATTTTTGGTTCAAGCTTTAGCTTTGATTATATGCAAGTCCAATGGTTGTTAATGCCATTAGCTATAGCCTCTATTTTGTTCGCTTCGATGGTGGCAATTTTTCAGGATGGGATTAAACGCTTACTGGCTTATTCATCAGTTGCACAAATCGGTTATATATTGCTGGGAATCTCTCTGGTAAATGTCACTGGTCTAACTGCCAGTCTGTTGCACATGTTTAATCATGCCTTGATGAAAGGTGGTTTATTCTTAGCCCTTGGCGCAATCGCTTACCGAGTGGGTAGCACACAAGTTAAAAGCATTGCTGGAATTGGGCAAGCGATGCCATATACCATGGCTGCATTTGTCGTCGGTGCTTTAAGCTTGATCGGTGTACCGTTAACTGTCGGCTTTATTTCCAAGTGGTATTTGATACTCGCTACCTTGGAAAAGGGTTATTGGCCACTAACAGTATTAATCATTATCTCTTCCTTGATGGCAGTCGTTTATACATGGCGCATTATTGAAACGGCTTATTTTCAGGAAAGACCTGCAGGTGCTGCACCTGTCACAGAAGCTCCAATGAGTTTATTGATTCCTACATGGATTGTTATTTTTGCCAACTTGTATTTTGGTATTAATTCATCGTTAAGTACTGACCTTGCATCTCGCGCCGCAATAATTCTATCTGGAGGAAGTCTCTTATGATGGGATTGATGCCTGTTGACTTAATTATACTTGCGTTATGCATTCCGCTATTCACAGCTGTAGGTATCTACCTCGCTGGCAATAGCCCGAATGTGCGTGAAGGTATCACCTTAGGCGGCTCCTTATTACTGTTTCTCACTATTGTCGCTTTAACACCCCATATACTGGATGGTGAGCGACCCTCTTTTGAATTGATTGAAATACTACCTGGCCTGAAATTAAGCTTTACGGTTGAACCACTGGGTATGATTTTTGCACTGGTTGCAGCCACACTTTGGCCGATTAATTCGCTGTACTCAATTGGTTATATGCGCAGTAATAATGAGCGTAAGCAAACACGCTTCTATATCTTTTTTGCTATCGCATTATCCTCAGTAATGGCAATCGCATTTGCTGGCAATTTATTGACCTTATTTGTCTTCTACGAAGTACTGACACTCTCAACCTATCCATTAGTGACTCACGCCGGCACTGAGAAAGCGCGTAATGCTGGTCGTGTATATCTGGGTATATTGATCAGCACCTCTATAGGTCTGTTACTACCAGCCATTATCTGGGTATGGTATCTCGCAGGTACTACAGATTTTACTGCAGGCGGCATCTTGACCGGCCACATCAGTGGCCCATTATTAACGGTACTTGCCGCACTATTTATTTTCGGTATCGGTAAAGCAGCTGTGATGCCAACACACCGCTGGTTACCTGCAGCTATGGTTGCACCTACGCCTGTTAGTGCCTTACTTCACGCAGTTGCGGTTGTAAAAGCAGGTGTATTCAGCGTGGTTAAAGTAGTTGCTTACATCTTCGGTTTAGATCTTCTGATAACCGCACCGGGTATCGAATGGTTACTCTATATTGCATGTTTTACTGTAGTCGCTGCTTCGATTATTGCATTACAACAAGATAACCTGAAAAAACGTCTCGCGTATTCAACTATAAGCCAACTATCTTATGTTGTCATGGGAGCGCTAATTCTTGCACCACTTTCGCTGATTGGCGCATCGCTGCATATTGCGGTTCACGCTTTTGGTAAAATCACCCTGTTTTTTGCAGCGGGTTCGATTTATACCGCCAGCAAAAAAACCAATATAAGCCAACTCAACGGCATTGGTCGACGCATGCCTTGGACAATGGCTGCTTTTAGTATCGGCGCATTGTCGATGATTGCCTTACCACCTGCAGCAGGCTTCTTATCAAAATGGTATTTACTACTAGGTGCAAGTCAGCAGCAACAATATATCGCTATGGCGGTGATTGTGATGTCGACGCTACTCAATGCAGCCTATTTTGTACCAATCATTTACGCGGCCTTCCTTAAGCCAGAAGATCCTGATCAATTAATTGAACACAAACGTGATCATAAAGAAGCACCACTACCGATGGTTATTGCTTTAACTATCACCGCCGCTGCAACTCTCTTAATATTCATATTCCCTGGACTTGCTTTAGAGCTTGCCCAAGCCGTTGGAGTACCCGTTTAATGAGCCAGAATCAAAAACCTAAAAAGCAAAAGCATTGGTTATATCGCGAAGAGAATCGACGAAAACTTTGGTTGATTCAATTCGGGATTCTATTTGTTGCTATTTTGCCTGAGTTTTTTATGCATCATCACGCTAGCTTTGAAGCTCAAGGTATTCACTTAGATGCCTCTCCTACTTTCTATGCCTGGTATGGTTTTCTAACCTGTGCGGCGATGGTGTTAGCGGCCAAGCTGCTTGGATATGTTCTTAAGCGTAAGGATGACTACTATGATGATGAGCAGCAAAGATGAGTAGCTTGATTCTTCCTCCCGGCTTAATACTCATTCTTGGTGGTTTACTACTGCCGTGGGTAGCCCCACGCTTTAAAAGCCTTATTGCGATTGGCTTTCCACTATTGACTCTAATGATGGTCTGGCTAGTTACCGCTGAAGACAGCATGACGCTGACCTTCCTGGAATATCAACTGGATATCCTACACCTGACTCCCGAAGGCCGTGTGTTCGCTACCGTATTCTCGATGATGGCAGGCATCGGCGCGCTTTACGCACTTAAACACGCTCGCACCCTAGAACTCAGTGCCGCCTTTGTTTACGCAGGCTCTGCGGTTGGTGTTACCTTCTGTGGTGATTTAATCAGTTTTTTCGTATTCTGGGAAATCATGGCAATCGGCTCAACATTGGTCATTTGGGCAAACTGTTATCAAAACGATCGGGCGTATGGCGCAAGCATGCGTTACTTGCTGGTACATTTGCTCGGTGGTGTGATTTTAATGATTGGAATCGCATTCCATGTCGCCAATACAGGCAGTATTGAATTCACTGCAATGAAAGCAGATAACCCAGCAACCATACTGATTATGATTGGCTTTCTGATCAATGCAGGTGCACCACCATTCTCTGCATGGATTGCGGACGCTTATCCTGAAGCAAGTGCCAGCGGTACGGTCTTCTTATCTGCGTTCACCACTAAAACAGCGGTGTTTGCTTTATTGATGGGCTTCCCCGGTGAAACCATACTTATCTACGTGGGTATGTATATGGTGTTCTACGGCATCATTTATGCACTACTCGAAAATGATATGCGTCGTATCCTGGCCTACAGTATCGTCAATCAGGTTGGCTTTATGGTGGTCGCTATTGGCATCGGTAGCGAACTCGCTTTAAATGGCGCAACCGCTCACGCCTTTGCTCATATCATTTATAAAGGCTTACTGCTGATGTCAGCTGGCAGTGTGCTGTTGATGACTGGAAAGCGCAAATGTACGGATCTTGGTGGGCTGTTTCAGACCATGCCCGTCACTGCCATCAACGGCATTATTGGTGCGCTCGCCATATCTGCCGTTCCACTGACTTCAGGCTTTGTCACAAAGTCATTAGAAACAAGTGCTGCCGCAGAAGCAGGCATGCCTTGGGTGTGGTTCATGTTAGTCGCAGCCTCTGCGGGTGTTTTCCTTCACGCCGGTATCAAATTCCCGTGGTTTGTATTCTTTCAGAAAGACTCTGGATTGCGCCCACCTGATCCACCGTGGAATATGCGCCTAGCGATGTGGATTATGTCATTCCTGTGTATTTTGATCGGTATCGTGCCTGCCATTATTTATGGCATATTGCCTTACACACTGGACTACGAACCATACACGGCAGATCACGTAGTTACTCAGTTGCAGTTACTGTTGTTTGCAGGTTTTGCATTCTTTGCTTTGTTAGCACTAATGAAACGAACACTGACTATTAGTCTCGATCTGGATTGGTTCTACCGCAAACTTATGTTTGGTGTAGTTGTCTGGATTAAAAATCACATTCCTCAGTTAATTGCCCCAGTAATGTTAGGCCTCAAGAATTTTGGTCAAAGAAAATTTGATCGCTTGTTTAAAGTACATGGTCCTCAAGGTATTCTTGCGCGTACCTGGCCGAGTGCCAGTATGGTGTTATGGGTTGCGGTATTATTAGCCGTGATGATGATTCTTCACTATATGAGGCCATCATAAGAAGAACGAGTGAATAGGTCACCCCCCTACTTTTAACCCTTTTTTCGCATTGAGAAAAGGTGTTCTTGTGTAATTTCTTTTATTTTAATCTTTTTGTTCCAGAAAAAGTCGGGGTTATTTTAGCTTAGTTTATAACTGTCTTAACTCGCGAGGCGATATAGGATTCTATGAGTGATTGATATATTTCAGAATCGTTACTCTGTATTGCCTTTTCATAGCGATGAATAAATTCGCGATCTACTTTTTTAGAAAATACGGTGTAAACGGGCAAAACCGGACCAGCCAATCTTAATATTTTAATCTTTTCTGTCTGATTCAATTTTTCAATTTCATATCGAATCGTACTTCTTGGAAGAAACACCGCATCCAGTCGTTTTGCCAATAATTTTTTAAGATTATTTATAGGTGCATTCATGCCACTTAAGGCATCGATATGAATGGTAGAGTGAACCAATAATGGAGATACATAACTATCTTGCAAAATACCCACTCGAAATCCACTTAAATCTGTTACAGATGATACTTTCTCGAGTGGAAATTCTGCAGTTACCGCTACAGACGGGATGAGTTCAAAAAAGGGTTTTAATGGAAATTGTAGTTTAGTAGCGCGATCAGTATTTTTGGCTAAAAATAATGCCGCATCCAATCTTCCATTTTCTAAATATTGCAGTAAGCGACTTAAGGGATAAGCCTCATATTCAAAATTATTCAATCCCATACGTTCAGCGATAATATTAAAATAATCAACGGCAGCACCGCTGGCCTTATGATTTTCATGAAAAATATGCGGTGGAATTTTATAGATTCCCACTCGAAAAGGGGACGCTTCCAAATCAACACTAGTAAAGACTGAAAGACAACTAAATACAGTCAGTAAGAAGGCAGATTTAAAAAAAAATGGAATGTTCATTTGTTTCTTGAGTCAGCTCTTGAATATGTTAGAAAGTTAGTAGAAGTAAAAGAAGCTGATGCTTAAAATATTACATATTATAATTAGCAAACTATTGACGCATGAACGAAGCTAACTATCAAGTTTTATCCTAAAAAATCTATTACCAACAATAAAGACAAGTTTATTATTTATCGGGTTTAATCTGCTTCCAGCTCTTATGTGCCTCTATTAAATTTAAGGCATCTTTTAATAAAGTCTTGCCTGGTTCCATATTAAACCAGGTAGAAAGACCCGATGGATGCGGCAAAGGGATACAATCTGCCTGCAATAAAGGCGTATCAATCACAAATTGTTGACCAACCACATCGCTGAGTTTTTTATGCGGTAAGTATTGTGAGATGGCCAATTTACCAATAGGAATAATCAATTTAGGTTGAAGGATCTTGTACTCTTCTTCTATCCAGCTTTTGCAGGTCGCGATTTCCTGTTTATCAGGCACCCGATCACCACTACCTTTTGGATTTTTACCGGGAAAGCATCGGCATACAGCAGCCATATAAACCTGCTTTCTGAATTCATCTTCTTCAACACCAATTGACGCAAACCATTTGAACAATGTCTTACCTGCGGTCCAGCCAAAAGGTTTACCGACTCGTCCCTCATGTATTCCCGGAGCTTGACCTACTGTCATTATGTTCGAGCAAACCGTGTTTCCTGTAATCACAGGTTGAATCATATTCTCGCAGCGCGAACAGTTTGATAGTTCTTGTTGATGCACTTCAAGTTGCTTTATATTTTGCTTTAAGAGTTCAGGGTTATTAGTCACTTTATTGCGTTTTCTTTGAAAAAAGCCTCTATAAGTAGGGGGGGTGTATTTGTGTTTAACGTTTATATGGGGTTAACTCGATATTTATAAACTTTAAAGTTTAAATCAAAAACCATACATCTAAGTTTCATAAGATTATCAGTTACACAGGTTAAGCACACAATGTTCAAACAAAACAAAATCAGTATCGCTGCAATAGTTCTTTTATTAAGTTCTTTTGTAATAAGCAGTTCTGCGTTCTCTGCGCCTGATATCGATCTTATCGAATTGAAGCATAAACCACCAGCACCTGATTTTGTATTACCGGATATGCAGAATAAGGCACACAGCCTTTCAGATTATCTGGGTAAACCGGTGATTGTGACATTCTGGGCGACGTGGTGTCCTCCGTGCATCAAAGAACTTCCATCCTTCAACCGAGCCTGGGCCAAGCTCAAAGATGAGGGTATTGTCGTGCTCGGCATCAATATTAATGAAGATATAGAGACTATTGAATCTTTTAAACTTCAGTATCCAATTGACTTTACCATCTTGCGAGATGAAGCCTCCGAGCAAATTGAAAACTGGAATATGACGGGGCTTCCGACGACTTTTATCGTCGATGCTGAAGGCCGTGTGGTTTATCAGGCGATGGGTGAACGGGAATGGGATAACGATAATATTATCAATAAGGTAAGAGCACTTAAAAGAAAAAACAAACAGATCAAGACGGCCAAAAGACCATCATAAACAGATTCGAATATGATCATAAATGTCTATTTAATAAATACTCACCCCCCTACTTTCAGGCACTTTTTAAGTGCCTTTTTGATGTCTTTTCATTGCAAAAATTTAATTAATTATCCTCATTATAAATTTACCAATAGTTAAAATTAAAATTAGTTTGTTGACAATTTCTACCAAAACACTAAATTACGGGCACGAAAAACGACATAACGAGCAACATTGTTAACAATGCCAATTCAACCTATCGTTACATTATCCGAGCGCCAGACGCTTTCCGAACAAGTTTATAATGATCTTAAGGAAGCGATTATCGCTGGTGATATAGCGCAAGGTGCGAAAATCACTGAAGACGAGTTAGCCAAGAAATATGGTATTAGTCGTGGTCCACTTCGTGAAGCATTACGTCGATTAGAAAGCATTCGTCTTCTTACCAAAATTCCACACGCAGGTATGCGCGTCATTACTCTCACTCCTGAAATGATCGAAGAGATCTATATAGTGCGTGAAGCACTCGAAGGGATGTCAGCCAGACTAGCAGCCGAACGTATGACGGATGAAGAAATAGAAGCACTACATCTTTTATTACACAGACACGCTAACAACATCGACAAGTCAGATGGAAAGCTTTATCTACAACGCGAAGGCGATCTAGACTTTCATTTTCGCATCGCACAAGCCAGTAACAACCAATGGTTGATGGATTTATTAAGTAGTGAGCTTTATCAACTATTAAGAATGTGCCGCCACCGCACCAGTCAGGCTCCTGCAAGACCTATCAAGGCACTTGCAGAGCATAAACAGATTGTTGAAGCGATTGCATCTCGCGATGCAGAACTCGCAGAAATGCTAATGCGCCGTCATATCAGCGGCGCATGGAAAACAGTAAAACAGTTATTAAATGAAGAGCTTTCAGAAGAAATAGTTGAAAGTGATCAAGACAATAAAACACGACATTGACTCTTAATTAAGCGTCAATAAACAGACTAATATCTATAAACAAATTTAAAGAAAGGTAAATTATCATGAGTATGGGCAAAAAATTTCGTCAAGCAGTTGATGACAACAATCCACTTCAGGTCGTTGGCGCAGTAAACGCGTATATGGCAATTATGGCAGAGAAAGTTGGTCATAAAGCAATCTACCTTTCTGGTGGTGGTGTAGCAGCATGTTCAATGGGTATTCCTGATCTTGGAATCACAACCATGAAAGATGTACTTGAAGATACTTACCGTATTACTGATGCATCTGAGTTACCACTTCTAGTCGATATCGATACTGGTTGGGGCGGATCTTTCAATATTGCACGTTGTGTACGTGAATTTACACGTGCTGGTGCTGGTGCAGTACATATTGAAGATCAGGTAATGCAGAAGCGCTGTGGACATCGTCCAAACAAAGCGATTATCAGCCAAGGTGAAATGGTTGACCGTGTTAAGTCTGCGGTTGATGCAAAAACAGATTCTGATTTTGTAATCATGGCGCGTACAGATGCACTAGCAGTTGAAGGCATGCAATCTGCAATTGATCGCGCTATCGCTTGTGTTGAAGCTGGCGCAGACATGATCTTCCCGGAAGCAATCAATACACTTGAGCAATACGAAGAATTTGTAAAAGCAGTAAATGTACCAGTATTAGCTAACATCACAGAATTTGGTGCAACTCCCCTATTTTCATCAGATGAATTAGCGTCAGTTGGCGTTAAATTACAGCTTTATCCTTTGAGTGCTTTCCGCGCGATGAGTAAAGCAGCACTTAATGTATACGAGCATATTAAAGAAGATGGTCATCAGAAAGAAGTCATAGATACGATGCAAACCCGCATGGAGCTCTACGATTATCTTGGATACCACGAATACGAACAAAAACTTGATCAATTATTCGCAAGTGAGGACAAGTAATGAGCGAAACGACTAAAACCGGATTCAAGCCGAAAAAATCAGTAGCGCTATCGGGAACAGCTGCAGGAAATACAGCGGTATGTACCGTCGGTGTTACAGGTAATGATTTACATTACCGTGGATACGATATTCTTGAATTCGCTGAACAAGCTGAGTTTGAAGAAATTGCTCATTTGATTATTCACGGCACATTACCTACCACATCTCAACTTAAGTCTTACAAAGCTAAGCTTAAAGGAATGCGAGGATTACCGGCTGCAGTTAAAACGATTTTAGAAAATATCCCACCATCAGCTCATCCAATGGATGTAATGCGTACTGCTTGTTCTGCAATGGGAACCTGCATGACAGAGAAAGAGAGTCATCCAGAAGCTGAAACACGCGAAGCCTTAGATCGTTTAATGGCGAGCTTTGGCTCAATGCTACTTTACTGGTACCACTACAGTCATAACGGCAAAAAGATCGATACTGAAACGGATGATGATTCAATCGGCGGACATTTTCTACACATGCTTCATGGTGAAAAGCCACCTGAAGAATGGGTTAAGGCGATGCACATTTCATTGACGCTTTATGCAGAACATGAATTCAATGCATCAACCTTTACTTCTCGTGTAATAGCAGGAACAGAATCAGATGTTCATTCTTGTATTACCGGTGCAATCGGCGCATTGCGTGGCCCTAAGCACGGTGGCGCTAACGAAGTAGCCTCTGATATTCAGAAGCGTTACAACAGCGCAGATGAGGCTGAAGCTGATATCCGCGAACGTATGGCGCGTAAAGAAATCATTATTGGTTTCGGACACCCTGTTTATACCGTTGCTGATCCGCGTAACGAGGTTATCAAACGCGTTGCCAAACAACTGTCTGAGTCTAACGGAAACTCTACAATGTTTGATGTTGCAGAGCGTATTGAAACAGTTATGTGGGACGAAAAGAAAATGTTCCCGAACCTGGATTGGTTCTCGGCGGTTTCTTATGAGCAGATGGGTGTACCAACAGCGATGTTCACACCTTTGTTTGTAATCGCACGAACCACTGGTTGGGGCGCGCATATTATCGAACAACGTCAGGATGGAAAGATCATCCGTCCATCAGCGAACTATGTTGGCCCAGAAAACATGGAGTTTGTACCGTTATCTGATCGCGGCTAAACACAGTATATCAAGCACAGTATGTATAGATTGCTTGTTGCATAGCTCAAGCAATCTAGATGTAACACATAAAAATTATCACGGGACATATTTAATGAACACAGAATACCGTAAACACCTTGAAGGCACCGACCTGGATTACTTTGATACGCGCGCAGCGGTCGAGGCAATAAAACCAGGATCATACGCAACACTTCCCTACACTTCTCGTGTATTGGCAGAGCAGTTAGTGCGTCGTTGTAATCCGGAAACACTAACAGACTCACTGAAGCAACTTATCGAAAACAAACAAGATCTGGATTTCCCGTGGTATCCGGCACGTGTTGTATGTCACGATATTCTTGGTCAAACAGCGTTAGTTGATCTGGCTGGTTTACGTGATGCAATTGCTGATCAAGGTGGCGATCCATCTAAAGTGAATCCTGTTGTTCCAACGCAGTTAATTGTTGACCATTCACTAGCTGTAGAAGCACCCGGTTTTGATCCTGAAGCATTTGAGAAAAATCGTGCCATTGAAGATCGCCGTAATAAGGATCGTTTTGATTTTATCGAATGGTGTAAAACCTCTTTCCAAGATGTCGATGTGATACCAGCGGGTAACGGCATCATGCATCAGATCAATCTGGAGAAAATGTCTCCTGTGATTCAAGCCCGCGGTGGTATTGCATTCCCTGATACTTGTGTTGGTACTGATTCACATACACCACACGTTGATGCGCTAGGTGTAATGGCAATCGGTGTAGGTGGCTTGGAAGCAGAAACAGTTATGTTAGGTCTTCCTTCAATGATGCGTCTTCCTAATATTATTGGTGTAGAGCTAACTGGTAAACGTCAGGAAGGCATCACTGCTACTGACATAGTTCTAGCAATCACTGAATTCCTACGTAATGAGAAAGTAGTTTCTTCTTACCTTGAATTCTTTGGTGAAGGTACTAAGAGTTTAACCATTGGCGATCGTGCAACGATCTCAAATATGACACCTGAATACGGTGCATCAGCGGGCTTATTCTACATCGATGAGCAAACCATTGATTACTTAAAGCTAACAGGTCGTGAGCCTGAGCAAGTCGCATTAGTTGAACAATACGCAAAAGAAACAGGTCTATGGGCTGATGATCTTAAAGACGTTAAATACGGACGAGTACTTACGTTTGATTTATCGTCTGTAGAACGTAACTTGGCTGGACCTTCAAACCCACATCGTCGTTTAGCCACTGCTGATCTAGCATCTAGTGGTATCGCTAAAGATATGGACAAAGTACTGGAAGAAGAAGCCGAAGGCAAAATGCCTGATGGTGCAGTAATCATTGCTGCAATTACTTCATGTACTAATACTTCAAATCCACGTAATGTGGTTGCGGCAGGACTTATTGCACGTAATGCCAACAAGCTTGGTTTACTGCGTAAGCCTTGGGTTAAAACGTCCTTTGCACCGGGTTCTAAAGTAGCAGAGCTTTATTTAAAAGATGCCGGTTTACTCACAGAGCTTGAAAAATTAGGTTTTGGTATCGTGGGATTTGCCTGTACTACCTGTAATGGTATGTCAGGTGCACTCGACCCTGTTATCCAAAAAGAAATTGTTGATCGTGACCTTTACGCTACTGCCGTTTTATCTGGTAACCGTAACTTTGATGGTCGTATTCATCCATATGCAAAACAGGCATTCCTTGCGTCACCGCCATTAGTTGTAGCTTATGCAATTGCCGGCACCATCCGTTTTGATATCGAAAAAGATGTATTAGGAAAAGACCAGAACGGTAACCCAATTACATTAAAAGATATCTGGCCTTCAGATGAAGAGATCGATGCAATCGTAGCATCTAGTGTTAAGCCTGAAATGTTCCATCAAATCTATAACCCAATGTTTAACTTAGGTGTGATAGAAGAAGCACAAAGCCCATTATACGATTGGGATGAAAAGAGCACATACATCCGTCGACCTCCTTATTGGGAAGGTGCATTAGCAGGCGAGCGTACGATGAAAGGTATGCGCCCTCTTGCGGTTCTTGGCGACAATATCACCACGGATCACTTATCACCTTCAAACGCGATTATGCTTGAAAGTGCTGCGGGTGCTTATCTGCACAAGATGGGATTACCTGAAGAAGACTTTAACTCTTATGCAACACATCGTGGTGATCATTTAACCGCACAACGCGCGACCTTTGCGAATCCTAAATTGTTGAATGAAATGTGTTTAGACGACAATGGTGAAATCAAGCAAGGATCACTCGCACGTGTTGAGCCAGAAGGCGAAGAAATGCGTATGTGGGAAGCGATCGAAACCTATATGGATCGTGCACAACCATTAATCATTATAGCGGGTGCTGATTACGGTCAGGGATCATCTCGTGACTGGGCAGCGAAAGGAGTTCGTCTTGCCGGTGTTGAAACGATTGTTGCAGAAGGTTTCGAGCGTATTCACCGTACCAATCTAGTTGGCATGGGTGTATTACCTCTTGAGTTTATCAATGGTGAAACCCGCAAAACTTACAATATCGATGGTACGGAAACGTTCGATGTAGAAGGTGAAATTGCACCTGGTTCTCAACTCACTGTAAAAATGACAAGAAAGAATGGCGAAGAAGTAAATATCCCAGTGAAATGTCGCCTCGATACTGCTGAAGAAGTACATGTCTATGAAGCAGGTGGCGTATTACAACGTTTTGCTCAAGATTTTCTTGAATCAACAGCGGCTTAAGGAGCAATAGAATGGCATTTGCACCACAGATAAAAATCCCCGCTACCTATATGCGCGGCGGCACCAGTAAAGGCACTTTCTTTAATCTGGAAGACCTACCTGAAAAATGTAAGGTAGCTGGTAAAGCTCGCGATGCGATGCTGCTTCGTGTTATCGGTAGCCCAGATCCATACGGCAAACAAACCGATGGCATGGGTGGTGCAACGTCTAGTACCAGTAAAACGGTAATTCTGGCGAAAAGTACAAAAGCTGATCACGATGTTGATTACCTTTTCGGACAAGTTTCAATCGACAAACCTTTTGTCGATTGGAGTGGCAACTGTGGAAACCTGACTGCTGCTGTTGGCTCTTTTGCCATCAGTAACGGCATGGTTGATGCTGATCGCATTCCTGAAAATGGTATCGCTACCGTTAGAGTTTGGCAGGCGAATATCGAGAAAACGATTACCGCTCAAGTCCCTATCACCAATGGTGAAGTACAGGAAACCGGAGATTTTGAACTGGACGGTGTGACTTTTCCTGCGGCTGAAGTTCAAGTTGAATTCATGAACCCTGTGGATGCATCAGAAGCAATGTTCCCAACGGGTAATCTGGTTGATGATTTGGAAGTGCCTGGTATAGGGACTTTCAAGGCAACCATGATTAATGCAGGTATTCCAACGATTTTTTTGAACGCTGAAGATATCAATTTCAATGGCACGAGCTACAACGGTACTGAATTACAAACAGATATCAATAGTGACGAAAAAGCACTAGAAATGTTCGAGACCATTCGTGCTTACGGTGCGATCAAAATGGGTTTGATTGAATCCATTGAAGAAGCGGCAACTCGCCAACATACACCTAAAGTCGCTTTTGTGGGTAAACCACAAAGCTATACCTCATCCAGTGGCAAAGAAATTAAAGCTGATGATATCGATTTGAATGTGCGTGCCTTATCGATGGGTTTATTACACCACGCGATGATGGGAACCGCTGCTGTTGCCATCGGAACGGCTGCAACCATACCAGACACTTTAGTTAACTTAGCGGCGGGTGGCGGTGATCGTGACTCTGTTACTTTCGGGCATCCTTCAGGCACCTTGAAAGTAGGCGCTGAAGCCCTTCAGAATGATGGAGAATGGACAGTTAATAAGGTAGTTATGAGCCGCAGTGCACGTGTATTAATGGAAGGTGCTGTGAGAATTCCGGGTGACGTTCTTGATAATATTCCAGTTGATGATATGGAGAATACTTAATGAATGTCAGTGATGCATTAAAACAGAGAAAATCTGTTCGCGCTTATATGGATAAGCCCGTCGAAGATGAAAAGATCCAGGCGATTCTTGAATCTGCCAGACATGCTCCCTCAGGTACAAATACTCAGCCTTGGCAAGTTGCCGTAGTTACGGGCAATTCTAAATTATCACTGCAAGATAAAATCGAAACAGCTTTCAGAGGTGGAGATCGCGGCAAAGCTGATTACGATTACTACCCTACTGAGTGGGTTTCACCTTTCAAAGATCGTCGTAAAGAATGTGGTCTTTTGATGTATTCAACATTAGGCATTACCCGCGAAGATACAGATCGTCAAATGGATCAATGGGCTGCTAACTACCGATCATTTGATGCGCCAGTCATGCTGTTATTCTTTATGGATAAGATCATGGAACGTGGCTCATATATGGATTATGGCATGTTCCTGCAATCCATCATGCTAGCAGCTGAAGAACAGGGATTAGGTACTTGTCCGCAAGCGTCCTTAGGTGATTACCCGCACATCATTAAACCAGAACTTGGTTACGATGACGACACCGTTTTACTCTGTGGAATTGCACTTGGTTATGAAGATAAAGAAGCTTTAGTAAACAGTTATCGTACTTCAAGATTAGAAGTAAACGAGTTTACAAAATTCTATAAATAACAATTAGATAGCGTTTAAAACTGTTTAGATCAACTAATACAAATAGAAATATGATAGTAAATTAAGAAAAGTCACCCCCCTACTTTTAGCCTGTTTTTTTTGCTTTAGTCTGGGTGGTATAAATAGTTCAACATAGGAGATTAATGTGAGTTACCGACAAGAATTTGATGCTGCAAAAAATGACCCGGAAGGTTTCTGGAAAGAAAAATCAGAAGCTTTGGAATGGTTTAAACCACCGCAGAATATTTTAACGCAGGACAATGATGGGATTCACCACTGGTTTGCAGATGGTGAAATGAACACCGCTCACATGGCACTTGATTATCATGTTAATAATGGCCGCGCTGACCAGGCGGCGTTGATCTATGATTCACCAGTTACTGATACGAAGAAAGTTTATACCTACCGTGAATTACGCGATGAAGTAGCGCTTGCTGCTGGTATGTTAAAAGACCTAGGTGTAGAAAAAGGTGATCGTGTCATCGTCTATATGCCGATGATTGCAGAAGCCGCAATTGCTATGTTGGCATGTGCCCGTATTGGTGCAATTCACTCAGTAGTATTTGGTGGTTTTGCTGCACCTGAATTGGCTGTACGTATCGACGATGCCAAACCAAAAGTTATTCTAAGCGCCTCTTGTGGTATAGAAATCAAACGTGTTATCGAATACAAGCCACTAATTGACAATGCGATCAAAATTTCTGAACACACACCACAAAACGTCGTTGTATTCCAGAGACCAGAAGCGACTGCTGACCTTTCTCAGGAAGGTGATGTTGATTGGTCAGAAGCGATCAGTAAAGCACAACCAGCAGAATGTACGCCTGTTAAAGGTTCTGACTTACTTTATATTCTTTACACTTCGGGTACTACGGGTAAACCAAAAGGTGTGGTTCGTGAAAATGGCGGCCATGCGGTTGCTTTAAAATACAGCATGAAAGCGGTTTATGATATTGATCCCGGTGATGTGTTCTGGGCAGCATCAGATGTTGGCTGGGTTGTTGGACATTCATACATCGTCTACGCACCGCTTCTACACGGTTGTACTACTGTTCTTTATGAAGGTAAGCCAATCATGACCCCAGATGCAGGCGCATTCTGGAGAGTGATTAGCGAATACAAAGTCAAAGGTTTGTTTACCGCTCCTACTGCTTACAGAGCCATCAAAAAAGAAGATCCTGAAGCAGATTTAGCAAAAAAATACGATATATCTTGTTTAGAAGCACTCTATTCTGCGGGTGAGCGACTAGACCCTGCCACATTTGATTGGCTCGACGAAAAATTTGGTTTGCCAATTGTTGATAACTGGTGGCAGACAGAAACAGGCTGGGCGATAGCTTCAAACATGACAGGTATCGAAAAAATGCCAGTTAAGCCAGGTTCTGCAACCGTTCCTTGTACGGGTTTCAATGTCCAAATTTTGGATGAAAACGGCAAAGAATTAGGTCCAAACGAACAAGGTAATATCGCTATTAAACTACCGATGCCTCCGAGTTGTTTAACCTCTGTCTGGGGTGACTTAGATCGTTTCAAAGCGAGTTATCTTGAAACGTACCCTGGTTACTACGTAAGTGGCGATGGTGGTTATATCGATGATGAAGGTTATTTATTCGTAATGGGACGTGTTGATGATGTTATCAACGTCGCTGGTCATCGTCTCTCAACCGGTGAAATGGAAGAGATTATCGGCAAACACCCAGCCATTGCAGAATGTGCGGTTATTGGCCGAGACGATGCTTTAAAAGGTCAGATGCCAACCGGTTTCGTCGTGCTTAAAAATGGCATTACCATGTCTGATGAAGATATCACCAAAGAATTAATTACTTTAGTTCGCCAGGAGATTGGTGCTGTGGCATCATTCAAAGAAGTACATGTTGTGCCACGTTTACCGAAAACTCGCTCTGGTAAAATTCTTAGAAAAACCATGCGTCAAATCTTCAATGGTGAAGAATATATTATTCCTTCAACCATCGATGATCCTGATTCACTGAGCGAAATTCAAGAACTAAAAGGATAATTAACAAGAATGAAAGCTACGTTTCAAGATCTAGGGAATGGAATCACAGTTGTTGACGCCGAATACACACAACCAGGTATCGCTGCTCTTTATTTAATCGAAGAAGATGGTGATGTGGCGATTGTCGAGACGGGTACTAATGACAGTATTCCGTATATTCTTGAAGTTCTTGAATCGAAGCAACTCAGTTTTGATGATGTGAAATACATCATTCCTACGCATGTTCATCTGGACCACGCCGGTGGTGCAGGTGAACTCATGCTGAAATGTCCTAATGCTAAATTGGTCATTCATCCTTATGGCGCGGCTCACATGATTGACCCAAGCCGTTTAATTGCAGGTGCATCAGCGGTATACGGTGAAGAAGCCTTTAAAAAGCTCTACGGTACGATTCAACCTGTCGATGAAGATCGAGTCATCGAAGCACCCGATCTATTTACTCTCGACATGAATGGTCGTGTTTTAGAATTTCTGGATACACCGGGCCACGCCAATCATCACTTTAGTATTTACGATAAAAAGAGCGATGGTATTTTCACCGGAGATACCTTTGGCTTATCCTATCCGCAACTAACCACCGCAGAAGGTCGATTCATTTTCTGTACGACTACGCCTGTGCAGTTTAATCCTGATGCATTACTAGCAAGTATCGATAAGATTTTAGCGAAAAACCCTGAGAAGATTTATCTCACACACTTTGGTGAAATCAAACCAACAGAGAAAGTCATCGAGCAACTCAAGGCGAGTGTGAATGCTTTTGTAGAGATTTCAGAAGCTGCCAAAGATATGACTGAAAATCGTATCGAACATATTGATCAGAAAATCAGAGAGTATTTACTCAAAGTCTTAGCGGATATGGGCTGTGAACAGGACGTAGATTTTCAAAACAAAGTTATTAAATTTGATAGTTTGTTAAATTCGCAAGGTCTGGATTTCTGGCTAACAAAGCTAGCAAGAAAAGCAGCGTAAAAGCTGATTTTGCTTTATTACTTAACATTTAAAAGTAAAAATCCACGTTCTAAGAACGTGGTTTTGTATTCGCCCTAGAAGGGCGTATGAAGACTAGCCCTCTTAGAAGGCTAGTCAGAGTTATCGCACTTCGCTTTAAATGATT
>NZ_CANLZW010000023.1 GCF_947495625.1 uncultured Cocleimonas sp. | reverse complement strand
ATTAGTTTACGGCAACTTACCCTTTCCTTAGATTGTTTCAAAGAATTGCATTTAGTTGTTGAATTCACCGGGTGTCAATTAAATGTCTATTGAAATGCTAGAATAACTGTTCTGGCATTTCTACGCCTTCTCTATTCGCCCTTTGCGTTCTATCCATGGGTTGTTGATCATTCATATTGGCTTGAGGCTGTTGTTGCGTTAAAGATGCTGGTGGCTCGATACCTAAGCTACGTAATCTATCTATTTCTCTTTGACGGGCTTGTTCACGTCTTCTTTGGTTTTCCTGTCTTTGTGCGGCTTCTCTTCTAATGCGTTCCATGTGTCTAGCTCTGGTCACTTCATCTAAGTTTTCCATGTTTTCCAGAACTTGCATTTCTCGTTGCTCGAGCATGTCTTCACGATGAGCAGCCATATAGGCTAAGATTTCTTCTTCAGTTGGAATCTGCTCAGGAGTTAATGCCTCATTGATCGTTTCCATTGTATATTCATTAGGCGGCATGCCGGTTTCAGCATCCAGTTGAACGTTGATCAATCCTCTTGGGACTTTCCAGCCAACGTCCTTTTCTCCTTTAAGCGCAGTGCCCATGAAATCTATCCAGATCGGTAATGCAGCGCCTGCAGCAGTCTCTTTTCTACCAAGTGGAGCAATGCGATCAAACCCAACCCAGACAGTGGTTACTTTTGTGGGTGAAAATCCACAGAACCAGGCGTCTTTCTGATCATCGGTTGTGCCTGTCTTGCCTGCTAAGTCTCTTCGTTTGAGTCTATTTGTCCGAGAGCCAGTGCCTGATTGCGCTACACTTTGAAGCATGCTGGTAATCTGATAATGCACCGTCGGTTTCATAATTCGTTTCGCAGGATTGATCTTGGAAGAATTAGGGTTGTTTGTAGAACAATCCTCACACGCTGTATATGGGTTTGCTTCGTATATAGTGGTGTTGGTGCGATCAACGATTTTGCGGATGTAGTGACTTTCTACTTTAAAGCCACCATTGGCAAAACTTGAGTAAGCTGTGGTCATTTCTAGAGGGGTAGCCGAGCCTGTTCCCAAAGCCAGCGTTAAGTCTTCTGGTAGAGCTCGTTTTTTAAAACCAAAACGTTTTGCATATTCAATGGCGTATCCAAGGCCTATTTGTTGTAAAAGCCTGATAGAAACAAGATTCTTTGATTTGGCTAATGCAACACGCAATCGGGTAGGGCCACCAAATTCATGGCCGTAGTTTTGTGGATCCCACGTGCTGTTTGCTAAATCAAGAGGCTCATCTTCTACGGTAGTAGCAGGGGAGTACCCCTTTTCAAGCGCTGCTGCGTATATAAACGGTTTAAAGCTGGAGCCTGGTTGACGTTTTGCCTGAATTGCCCGGTTGAATTTACTGTAAGTAAAATCAAAACCGCCTGCTATGGCTTCAATAGCGCCATTTTTTGGGTTCATCGCAACAAGTGCGCCGGTTACTTTTGGTACTTGAGAAAGATTCCAGATACCTTTGTCATCTTTCATGACTCTAATAACATCGCCTGCAACTATGACAGAGTCTACAGATTTCGGTTTCTTGCCTCTTCTATTTTCATTGATATATTTTCTTGCCCAAGACATTTGCTTTAAGGTGATTTTTACCGGCTTACTTTCTTTATAAATCTCTAATACAGCTTCCTTCGCGTTACTGCTGATAACCAGAGCAGGATAGAGTTCGGCAAATACTTTGTATGTTTTTAGTTTTTCCTGTTTTTCTTTCGTGGTTTTTAAAGACTCCAGTTCTACTTTGTCTTCAGCACCTCTATAACCATGTCGCTTGGTATAACTCAAAAGATTGTTACGAAGTGTTTGAATGGCGTTGTCTTGTTCTGCGCTATCAAGAGTGGTGTATATCTTTAAGCCCAGTTTATAGATGTTTTCTTCGCCATAGCGTCTGATCGCATCCGTTCTTGCCATCTCTGCCATGTAAGGGGCATAGGTTTCATTTTCTACATTATGAATTTCTGCGGTGATTTCTTCTGCTAAAGCGGTTTGATAATCAGTGTCACCAATATAGCCAAGCTCAAGCATACGCTTAAGAATGTAATCTCTTCTGACTTTGGCTCTTTTGGGATTTCTTACAGGGTTGTATTTTGAGGGCGCTTTGGGTAACCCTGCAATCATCGCACTTTGAGCCAGCGTAAGATCTTCTACTTTTTTACCATAATAAATTTCAGCGGCTGATCCAACGCCATATGAACGTTTCCCTAAAAATATTTTATTCAGGTACAGTTCTAAAATTTCTTGTTTGGTAAGCTCATCTTCTATTTTTAAGGCTAGAAGTGCTTCACGTAATTTTCTATCAACCGTTCTTTCATTGGTTAAAAAGAAGTTTCTAGCGACTTGCATGGTAATAGTACTAGCCCCTTGGCTCACGCGGCCACTTTTTACAGCAGATACAATCGCACGGGCAATACCTTTGAAGTCCACACCTTTATGTTGGTAGAAGCGAGAGTCTTCAATTGAAATAAAAGCATTTTTTAAATTATCTGGAACCTGGTTGTATTTAACCGGACGTCTACGGTGCTCTCCAAACTCAGCGATAAGTTGATCATCACTACTGTATACCCTTAGCGGTAAGTTGAGCTGGGTATTTTTTAATTCACTTACTGATGGTATTTGCGATGAATAATAAAAGTAGATCGCAGTTATACCTACAATTCCTAATATGCTTACAAAGAAAATAGGAGCAATTATGTAACGAACGAGTATTTTAAATAGAGGCATTTGAATTGATAAAATTTGTCTTTCTAGGTGATTGTTATATATTAATTTTTAATATGCTTGATAGGTATTACTAAGCAGTAGTTCCTTATAATTAGAAATTATAACATTCTACCGTCCGTCCAAAGTATGTGCCATAGAGGGGTAAGAGGGTAGACTATTTTATTAATCGACGCTAGTATTGTCACAGAACTAATAAGAAATACCCCTCAAGGGTTTCTATAAATAATAACAATAAAAGGATCTAATCTGTGTTTTCCTTCTCAAAGAAAAGCGGCAATCTCTTAGGCATTGATATAAGTTCATCAGCTGTAAAGCTTATAGAACTCTCTCGCAAAGGGTCTGATTATCGTGTTGACAGTTATGCTGTATCAGGTTTGCCTGATGGTGTAACAAGCGAAAGAGATATCAACGAAGCCGAAAAAGTTGGTGAAGCTATTAAGTTAGCTGTTAAGAACAGTCGAACTAAAAGCAGAAGGTGTGCTTTAGGTATTCCTTCTTCAATGGCTATCAATAAAATAATCACTATTCCAGCATCTATTCCAGCTGGAGAATTAGAAGCTCAAATTTCCTTAGAAGCTGAACAATACATTCCTTATCCTATGGATGAGGTTAACTTCGATTTCGAGGTATTAGGTCCTTCAGAAACTTCATCAGAGATGATGGATGTATTAATAGCTGGAACCCGAACAGAGAATGTCGAAGTTAGATTGGCTGCTGCAGAGATGGCTGGTTTGCATGTAGAGATAGTTGATCTTGAATCAAATGCGGTTGAGTTGTTATTTAAAACAATGATCAATGAGCTTGATAAACATGATGTTGTCGCGGCAGTAGATTTCGGTGCATCGATGACGGGTATTAATGTTTTCGAACAAGGTAAAGTTGTTTTCTCAAGAGAACAAGTTTTTGGTGGCAGACAACTAACAGAAGAAATATCTCAAAGATATGGTCTTTCTTATGCTGAATCTGGTTTGGCTAAGAAGAATGGAAATTTACCTGAGGGTTATGTTTCTGAAGTGCTAGACCCTTTCAGAGAAAATATGGTTAGGCAGGTGCAACGATTCCTACAGTTCTATTACGCATCTACCCAAAATGAAAAAGTGGACAAGGTTCTATTGTCAGGAGGCTGTGCAAGTATTCCTGGTATCGATGAACAAATTCAGGAATTGATAGGGATACCTACCGCTTTAGCAAACCCATTTGCAAACGTCGTGTTGCATTCAAAAGTAAATCCAGCACGTTTTACCAATGATATCCCTGCGATGTTAGTTCCAGCGGGATTAGCTTTAAGGGGGTTTGAGTAATGGCTGGTATAAATTTATTACCATGGCGCGAAGCTGCTAGGAAGAAAAGCCAGCAACAATTCGTTATGTCCATAGTGGGTGCGGTTGCAGTCGGTGTTCTTGCAGTAGGTGCAGGTTATACTTACATGGAAGGTAGAATTTCTTATCAAGAAAGTAGAAATGCTTATATTCAGGCTGAAATTAAAAGGCTTGATAAGACCTTAGAGGAAATCAAAACCTTAGATGCTAATAAAAAGGCATTGCTGGATCGTATTGCAGTAATTGAAAAATTGCAGTCAACAAGACCAGGTATTGTTCATTTATTTGACGAGATGGTTAATGCATTACCTAAAGGGCTTTATCTTACTCAGTTAATACAAGAAAATAATAAAATTAAATTAGAGGGTAAAGCAGAGTCAAGTGCTCGAGTATCTAGTTATATGAATAGACTAAATGCTTCACCTTGGTTGAGTTCTTCAGATTTGAATACGATTAAGGTTGATCCTAAAGATGATAAGAGTCGTTTAAGATCTTTCAAACTAAATGTAAATCAATTACTCACGCAGGCTGGGGATAAGGAGAGCGAAAATGGCAATTGATACTCAAGAAATAAATAATCTGTTAAGTGATCCGGCTAATGTTTCATTACCGATAAAAATTGGCGCAGTTGCTATCGTGTTTAGTTTGGCTCTGTTTATTGGTTATAAACTAGTGATTGTTGATCAGTTAGCAACACTGAAAACAGTACAAGCCCAGGAACAGGATAAACGCAGGGTTTATGAGAAAAAACAAGCTCGCGCAAATCAGTTACCAGCCTATAAAGCACAATTAGAAGAGATGCAGATTTCATTTGGAGCATTAAAAGATCAGTTACCAAGTGATACCGAAATCCCTGGTTTGATATTGGATATTTCGGAAAAAGGATTAAGCAATGGTTTGGAGATTGAACTGTTTAAACCTGAAGATGAAATACATAAAGAGTTTTTTGCAGAAAAGCCAATTAAAATTGAAGCAAAAGGTACTTATGCTGAATTAGCGGGTTTTGTGAGTGATCTTTCGGCACTGCCTAGAATTGTTACAATTAACAATATTCAATTGAAGCAAGCTGAAGAAAAGAAAGGCAAAGAAGCCTCTAGTAAAAATAAGAATAAACCGACAATTTCACGCCTTTCACTTAAAGCGACAATTAAAACCTATCGTTACTTAAGTGAAGAAGAAGTGGAAGGGACTGAGGGTTAAGATAATGATTAACAAGACGAATCAATCTAAGAATTATTTCTTGAAAAAGGCAGCAATAATCTTACCTTTATGTGCATCATCTCTCATGTTAACAGGGTGTAACGTAAGTAAAGCTGACTTGGATGAGTATTTTACGGAACAACGAGGTAAGCCAGCTGCACCTATCGTTCCTATTCCGGAAGTTAAACCTTATTTGAGGTATATCTATCCAGAGCATGAAAAAGATCCTTTTGATGCAGCGATGCTAGCACCAAACACAGTTAGGGAAGAAATCATCGACAACGGTATTAATATTGATACTACTCGCGTACCAGAATTCCTGGAAGGTTTTCCACTGGATAGCTTGAGAATGGTTGGTACAGTAAAAAAAGATGATACCTTATGGGCTTTAGTAAAAATTCCTGAAGGAGCAGTACAAACTGTTAAGGCGGGGAATTATCTAGGCCAAAATTATGGAAAAATCATGAATGTTTCAGAAGTGAAAATGGACATGGTTGAGACCGTATCAAACGGTTTAGGCGGTTATAAGGAAAGAGATATATCCATTGCTTTGAATCAAGAATAACTTGATGATCAATTGGAACTTAAAAATAAAAATAAAATTTAACGAGTGGGTTATTTAAAATGAAAATTATTACACGTACCTTATTGGGCTTGAGCTTGCCAGCACTGTTACTAGCAACTGGTAGTAGTTACGCTACGGCTCGTTTGCAAAGTGTGGATTCTGCAATTCAATCATCTGGTAAATCGAGTTTACGTCTGCATTTTGACAGTAAAGTAGGAATACCTAAAAGCTTTTTAATGAAGCAACCAGCAGGCATAGTTTTAGACTTTGCAAATGCTGAAAGAGGAATGGGTAAAAGAAGTCATCAAGTTAACTCGAAGTCTGTGAAAGGAGTTAAGCTGGCTGGTGCAGGTAATAAACTAAGAGTTATGGTTTCATTAAATAAACTCACAAAATACACCACAAGTTTACAAGGTAATGATGTTGTTCTGACTTTTGATGATAATCAAGCAAAACCGAATAATGCACAAGCTCAAGCCAAAGCACGTCAGATAGCAGCTCAAAAGAGAGCGGCAGAACAAAAACGAGCGGCTGTTCAAAGAAATCAAGCGAGAAAAGCAGCAGAAGCTAAAAGGCTAGCTGCATACAAGCCGGCGGATCTAAATAAAAGACCAGGTCCGGTAGTAAAAGCTAAGAGTGTGAAACAACAAGCTGTCGCAAGTAACTATGTTGCGCGTCCTAAGACGACTCAGGCAAAATACAAACCAACACAGCGTGCTGTAACACATCGAGCCCCTCAATATAGAGCCAATAATACTTTAGGTCAGGTGGACTTTCATAGAACTGCAAACTCTGGTGGACGTGCTCTCATTAAACTTCCTAGTGCTGCAACTGTTGTAGAATCTAGAAAACTTGGAAACACAGTTGTATTAACTGTTAAAAATGTTGCAGCGAAGCAACCTAGAAAAAGAATAGATGTTTTAGATTTTGCTACTCCCGCTTCTTATATTGATATTGCTAGAAGTGGTCGTGATGTTCAAATAAAAATCATGGCAAATTCCGCTTTTGATTTTGATACATCAAGAAACGGTGCAAATTACATAGTTGATATAAAGAAAGTTAAACCAAAAGCAAAAACAAATCCTTTAGTTCAAAAGAAGAAGCACTATAAGGGTAAAAAGCTTTCATTAAATTTCCAGGATATTGAAGTACGTTCAGTTCTCCAGTTATTAGCAGATTTTACCGACAAAAATATCGTTGTTAGTGATAGTGTAAAGGGTAATATCACGCTTAGACTTAAAGATGTTCCCTGGGA
Source organism: uncultured Cocleimonas sp. (assembly GCF_947495625.1). GTDB lineage: Bacteria > Pseudomonadota > Gammaproteobacteria > Thiotrichales > Thiotrichaceae > Cocleimonas. Next base: position 73,412 of record NZ_CANLZW010000023.1, on the reverse strand, counting down.
TCAAGCGCTGGATATCGTGCTTGAATCTAAAGGTTTAGCAATGCGAAGCAATGGAAATGTAATTTGGGTTGCACAAGCAACTGAGTTAGAGGCAAAAGAGCAACGTGAATTACAGGCGCATAAACGCAAACAGGCACTTGAGCCATTAATAACAGAATACATTCCTGTGAATTATGCAAAAGCTGCTGACATGCTCGCAATGATTCAAAGTGACACTGGCTCTGAGAGTTCTGGTATCTCTGCACGTGGCTATGCTTCAGGAGATGATAGAACAAATACGATTATTGTTAGAGAAACAGCATCGCGAGTTGCTGAGATTAAAAACCTTATTCGTAGTTTAGACGTTCCAGTACAGCAAGTTTCTGTCGAATCAAGAATAGTGATTGCTACTGATGAGTTCAGTAAAGAGTTAGGAGCAAGATTCGGTGCTACAGCATTCGGTAAAAATCTTAGTACATCAGGTAGTTCAGAAAGCACTAGCTCTATGGTCAATGATCTTGTTGGAGATGGTTCTTCTGTAGGTGTTCCAAGTCTTAGCGATAGATTGAACGTGAATATGCCTGTAACTGGTGCTGCAGGACAAATTGCATTTTCTTTATTAAGTGGAGATTATTTGTTAGATCTAGAATTATCTGCCCTTCAAGCTGAAAACAAAGGTGAAGTTATATCAACACCACGTGTTGTTACCGCAGATAAGAAGAAGGCTTTAATTGAGCAAGGTGTAGAGATACCATACTTAGAAGCCAGTTCAAGTGGTGCGGCTACAGTTTCATTCAAAAAGGCAGTACTTAGTCTGGAAGTTACTCCGCAAATAACTCCTGACGAACATGTCATTATGGACTTAAAGGTTAATCAAGACACAGTTGGAGAGATTTTTTCTGGTGTACCAAGTATTAATACAAGAGAAGTAAATACCCAAGTACTTGTAGGTAATGGACAAACCGTAGTGTTAGGTGGAGTTCATGAAGAGGTAAATTCCAGTAAGGTCGATAAAGTTCCAGTTTTAGGAGATGTGCCAGTATTAGGTCGACTCTTTAGGACAGATACTGACCAAGATGAAAAACGTGAACTACTTATCTTTGTTACGCCCAAAATCATGAAGTAAATTTATTTAGTTTAGTATAAAAAAAACGCCAGGTTTTCCAGGCGTTTTTTTTTGCTCGTTGAAAAGAGTTATCACTTGATTCCTGTTTAAGCAAATGGCATAAAACAATCCATGGATAAAAATATAATTTTAGTAGGGTTAATGGGAGCAGGGAAGTCGACCATAGGCAGGTATTTAGCGAAACAGTTAAATAAAGAATTTCTTGATACAGATAGGGTAATAGAAGAAAGAACGGGCGTAGATATAGCGACCATTTTCGAGATTGAAGGAGAGCAAGGGTTTAGAGATAGGGAAGAACAGATAATAAAAGAATTATGCCAGCTTGAGAATATTGTTTTGGCTACAGGCGGTGGAAGTATATTGCGAGAAGAAAACCGAAAAAATATGAAAGAGCACGGTCATGTTGTTTATCTTTGCACAACGGCAGAGCTTTTATATTCGAGAATTCGTTTCGATAAATCTCGTCCATTAATGCAGACCAAAAGTCCCCTTACTACTTTAAGAAACTTATTAAATGGTCGAGAGCCTTTCTATAAAGAAGTTGCAGATACCGTTATAATGACAGGAAAGCAAAAAGCAGCTGTAATAGTAAAACGTGTCGAGCAAGCGATAGAGAGTCATATCAAAAAATGAAAACATTGAATGTTGATCTTGGAGATCGTAGTTATCCCATTTTTATTGGATCAGGTTTATTAAACAAACCAGAATTAATCACGCCGTATATAAAAGGGCAGTCTATCGCCATAGTTTCTAATACAACGGTAGCCCCATTGTATCTAGATAAAATCCATAATATGACAGAGGGCTTTTCAACAACAGATATTACTCTACCTGATGGGGAAAAATATAAAACAACGGAAACTCTTGGGCAAATTCATACGGAAATGTTGCAAGCACGTTGTGATCGTAAGACCACATTAGTGGCCCTAGGTGGGGGGGTGGTTGGAGATATTTCTGGTTTTGCCGCCGCAACTTATCAGCGTGGAATTAACTTTATTCAAGTTCCTACTACATTATTATCGATGGTCGACTCATCTGTAGGTGGTAAAACAGGGGTGAATCATCCTCTTGGTAAGAACATGATTGGCGCTTTTCATCAACCCCAATGCGTTATCATAGATACAGATACCTTAAATACCTTGAACGATAGAGAGCTAAGTGCCGGGATTGCAGAAATTATTAAATATGGCTACATCAATGATTTAGACTTTATTGATTGGCTAGATCAAAATATGGAAAAGCTCTTAAGTCGAGATCAGGAGGCATTAGCTTATGCCATTTTTAAATCCTGTGAACACAAAGCAAAAATCGTAGCGGCAGATGAAAAAGAAACAGGTCAAAGAGCGCTACTGAATCTTGGACATACTTTTGGTCATGCTATTGAAACAGGTATGGGTTATGGTAATTGGCTTCATGGTGAGGCAATTTCTGCAGGCATGGTAATGGCAGCTGAACTTTCAAAAGAACATGGGTGGCTTTCAGAAAGCGATATTACAAGCATGAAAACTCTGCTTAAAAAAGCAAATTTGCCTGTAGACCGTCCTGCCGAGATATCACCTGAGCGTTTCAGTGAGCTAATGTCTATTGATAAAAAAGTACAGGATGGTGTATTGCACTTAGTCTTAATGAAATCGCTAGGTGAAAGTATTATATCCAGTGATTTTGATAAGCAGGCTTTGTTACGCGTGCTTGGCGCATCGACCTAAAAGGTATTAATGAAAGCTCCTTATGCAGCCAGTCCAGAATTTAGTAAAGGCAGGAAATTTTCCGAACCTGCTCCAACTTATCGTTCTGAATTTCAAAGAGATCGCGATCGAATCATTCATTCGACAGGGTTCAGAAGACTTGAGTATAAAACTCAGGTGTTCGTTAATCACGAAGGTGACTTGTATCGGACAAGGTTGACGCACTCATTAGAAGTCGCTCAAATTGCTCGTTCTATTGCTCGTACATTAGATCTGGATGAAGACCTAACAGAAGCTATTTCATTAGCCCATGATATCGGCCACACTCCTTTTGGACATGCCGGCCAAGATGCGCTGAATGCCTGTATGAAGGAATATGGCGGATTTGAGCATAATCTACAGTCTTTGCGTATCATTGATGAACTGGAAAAAAATTACGCTGACTTCAATGGTTTAAACCTTTGCTATGAAACACGCGAAGGGGTTTTAAAACATTGCTCATTAAAGAATGCCGCTAATTTAGGGGATGTTGGTGAACGCTTTCTTAAGAAGGAACAGCCTTCCTTAGAAGCTCAGTTAACCAATATTGCTGATCAAATTGCCTATAATAATCATGATATAGATGATGGTATTCGCTCGGGGTTGATCAATATTGAGCAGATGAGGCAAATGCAGCTATTCAGTACTCAATATGACAAAGTTATGTGGAAATACCCAGAATTAAAGGGGAATCGCAGAGTTCACGAAACCATTCGACGCATGATCGGTGAGCAGGTTGTCGATCTTGTTGAAACCAGTAGAGCAAAGATAGCTGAAGTAAGCCCGGAATCTATAGAAGATGTTAGAAAGCATTTTGAGCAACTCATCAGTTTTAGTGATGAAATGAGGGCGCATAATCAGGAGCTTAAAAAATATTTACGTGAGAACCTGTATTTTCACCATAAGGTTTATCGGATGACTCGAAAAGCGCATCAGGTAATAGAAGCACTTTTTGATATTTTTATGCATGACTTGAGACTGCTTCCCCCAGGGCATTTGAAACTAGCGCGTAATGCTTTAGTAGACGAAGGATTGTCAGGTCAGGCTCGTGTCATTGCTGATTATGTTGCCGGAATGACTGATCGATATGCGACTAAAGAGTACGCCCGTCTATTTGGTGTAGACGGCAATGTTTTTTAATCTATTTTAGATTGTTTAACTACATCTCAGCTCTGCATAAATTCCGTTTACGTTTTTAAACAGTAGATAACAAAATGTCACTCAAAGTTAGGACCTCCTTATCTATTTGTTATCAGCTTTTATTGGCAATTAATAGAACTGCCGTTGCTCCGAAATAGTTTGAATCTCCCAGTGTTCCATGTAACATTATCCTCATAATTATAATAATTTAACTCGGCTATAAGCATGAGTTGCTAGGGGATATCTGTGAAATTATCATTCGCACAATTGCATTGTTTTTTCTTCAAGAAAAGATACGTACTGTCATGTTTAAATAAAATAACTTTATTTGCTCTGCTCTCGATTGCTGCCCCTCAAGTATTGAGTGCTGCCAATATCGATAAAGACAGTGATGGTGATGGACTAACCGATTTACAGGAAGAAAAACTGGGTACAGAAGCCTATCTTGCAGACACTGATGGTGATGGTATTAATGATGGTGTTGAAGTTGGTGAAAATGTAAATAAGCCGCTAGATAGTGATAATGACAATCGCATAGATGCCTTAGATTATGATGATGATAACGATGGTTTGCCGACCTTTCTTGAGAGTAAAAATGATACTGATAAAGATGGTATTGTAGATTATCTAGATCCTGATTCAGACAACGATGGCCTAGCTGATGGTGTTGAGGCAGGCTTCTTAAATCAAGATAAAAATTTCGATGGTATTGACGATGGCTTTGATGCGTCACGTCTAGGGGCTGTGGACAAAAATGGAGATGGGATTAACGATAACCTTAAACTTCCAGACCATAATAATGATGGTATTGCTGATTATCTAGACCCGAACTATAAAAAACAAAATGCAGTGGTTTCTAATGCTTCAAAGCCTGCCACTACCTCAAAGCCAACTGATAAAACAATTGTAGAATCAACGTCCAAAGCATTAAGTGAAAGCACAAGTGTTAAGGAAAAATCAAAGGTCGTTGTTCTTCCTAAAAAAATACAGAAACAGAAAGTAGAAGTGAATCGTTATACCGATACTGATAATGACGGGCTATTAGATTCTCAAGAGCTGATTTTGGGTACTGATATCATGAAACGTGATACAGATGGAGACAAAGTTTCTGATGCGATAGAAGTCGGAATGGATATAAATTCACCACAAGACTCGGACCGAGACGGCATTATTGATGCTTTAGACGAAGATGATGACAATGATGGCATTTTGACAAAGTTTGAAGATATCAATAGCGATGGTACTGCGATCAACGATGATACCGATCAAGATGGTGTGCCAAACTACCTGGATGGCAATGATGATGGAGACAGTCGCTTAACCAAAGAAGAGGGTGGAACAAAAGACAGCGACGGTGATGGGATACTTGATTATTTAGATAAAAATGATGGGGTTAAAGATAAAGCACCTAAGCTAGCAGCGAAAAATGAATTACCTGATGAGCCTGAAGTCGTGGTTCTTTTTGATGGTGATCTTTCATCGTTACCTCCCGAGAAAAATGAAGAAACAGATACTGCTGCACAGGAAATAGATGAGGTAATAGAAAACTCAATTGAAAATGCAGTGGCAAATGGCAGTTTAGATAAAATAGATGAAGATGCTGCTGACAAACAAGCTGCTGACAAACAAGCTGAAGATAAGCAAGTAGCAAAAAAAGCGACTGATACTATCCAGCAAAAGAGCAAACCTAAGAAGGTCGTGCTTCCTGAAAACACGACTAAAGCTACCAAGACTTCACCGGCAGAAAAAGAAAAAGGCGGTGTTATGCAGTGGTTAACATCTCTTTTGCCAGATTGAGTGTGGATTCGGTAATTTCTAATCCACCCATCATGCGCGCAACTTCCTTCACGCGTTGCTCGCCATTCAAAACCAACATCCCTGTGGATGTTTTGTCATTGCCTTTGATCTTGGTGACTTGATAGTGATTATGAGCCTGTGAGGCTACCTGAGGTAAGTGAGTAACACATAATACTTGTCTGTTGTGCCCCAGATTTCTGAGTTGTTGCCCAACTACCTCTGCAATACCGCCACCAATGCCACTATCTACCTCATCAAATATGAGTGCAGGAAGTGTAATACGTTGTGCTGCTATCATTTGAATCGCCAATGAAATTCTAGACAACTCTCCCCCAGAAGCTACTTTAATAAGGGATTTTAGAGGTTGGCCCGGGTTACCGCTCACTTGAAATTCAACATGATCATTACCATGTGCATTGAAGCTTTCAGTTTTTTCAATAGCAATGGCAAAAATACCACCTTCCATTCCTAATTCTTGCATAGCGCTAGTGACGCCCTTGGCTAGTTTTTTGCCAGACTTATTTCTGCTGTCACTTAATTTTGCAGCGGCTTCTAAATAAGCAGTTTCAGCTAGATTGAGCTTTTCTTGTAATGCATCAAGATCATATTCGTCACTGTCTAAAGAATGTAATTCTTCATGCAGAATTTGCCATTTAGCGAATAACTCTTCGGGGGCAGTTTGGTGTTTACGTGCTAAATCGTGCAATGTCGATAGGCGTTGATTTACCCAATGCAAACGCTCTGGATCTAGTCCAACGCTTTCGTTGTAGCGACGCAATAAGTCAGTGGCTTCCTGAATTTGTATTTGCGCATTTTGTAGCATCTCTAAAGGTTCAGATAACGCGCTATCCAGTTGATTTAAAGACTCTAATTGATGGGTTACACCACTGATGGCCGAATAGATTGATTTATCGTCGTCATCGTAAAGTTGCATAATGCTTTGCGAACTTGCATCGAGCAGTTGGCCAGCATTGGAAAGTCTAGAGTGCTCTTCGTCTAACTGTTGTGCTTCATTTTCTGTGAGTTGTAAATCATCCAGCTCCTGAGTTTGAAAACGCAGTAAATCGAGTTTTGCCTGATGATCGCTATTTGCACCTTGAAGATTTTCAAGTTTAGTTTTGAGAGATTTCCACTCCTGAAATTTTTTCTTTACGCTTTTTCTTAGAGATTCATTGCTGGCGTAATCATCTAACATGGTTCGCTGCATGTCTTTTTTCATCAGCGATTGATGTTCATGTTGACCATGTATATCGACGAGTTGTTCACCCAATTGTCTTAATAGGGTTAGATTGCAGGGTGATCCATTAATCCAGGCTCGTGATTTACCGTTAGATGAAATAACCCGGCGCAATATGCATTGATTCTCTTCATCGTTTTCATTTGCCAGTTCTTGTTCTTGCAACCAAAGTAAGGCTGATGGAGTGTCTTCAATATCCACACTTAATGTGATTTCGGCTTTATCAGCGCCATGACGAACAACACCACTATCTGCACGATCGCCTAACACAAGTCCAATCGCATCAATCAGAATCGATTTACCAGCGCCCGTTTCACCGGTGAGCGCAGTCATGCCTGACTTTAGCTCTAAATCGAGTTTTTCAATAATGGCAAAATCTTTTAAATAGATATGTGAAAGCATGACTGTTCGACAATGAGTTTCTGATTGGGATGACTTTATTATTACAGATATTATTCAAAAAGAGAACAAAAATGAAACAAAATAATTAATCAGAGTAAATGATAAAAAACTGCCTCAAAGTAGGGGGGTGACTTTGAGATCTAAAAAGACACTCTTCTAAGAGTCTTTTTTAGTTTTTAATTAGTTCCTGATAAAAATGAAGCAATGCTTGTTTGGGGAGTTTGCCGTTTTCTTCTCTCGGTAGTTTCTCAACTTGAATAATGGGGCGAGGAATAAAAGCAGGGTCTAAATATTCACGAAAATGGTCAGCAAGTTGCTTTTTCGATACGCCATCTTTCAGTGCAACGATTGCAACTAATCGCGGAATAGGGCGATCCTGTGGTGGAAAGAAAACGATGCCATCAATCAGTTCAGAAAACGAAAGCAGTACTTTGTTAATTTCATTTAAAGAACCACGCTTGCCAGCAATATCAATCATATCGTCAGTACGACCCTTTAGACGAAATTGATGCTCGTTCAATAGCTCTATAAAATCGCCTAATGTTGCAGATTCTTTGACGTGTTCGGTATGCGCAAGTATTTGATTTGACGCCTGTTGATCAAAATGAATCCCATCAAATTTATCCCAGATATCCGTGTGGGCTGTTTCTCTGACGGCCATTGAACCGATCTCACTACAACCATACACCTCGCGCATTTTTGTGTTAAATAATGCTTCAACTTGAGTCGCGAGTTCCTGAGTCAACGGTGAGGTCGCACATAGCACGGTTTCAAGTTTTGGGAATTTCAGCTCGCTGCCAACTACCGCACGTAAATGCACGGGAGTAGAAACCATCATGCGAGGTGCGGGTAGCATCTCAATTAAGGTCTGTATATCTTGTGGGAATAATGGTTTTGAATCGACCACACAGATGTTGGCAAACAATGCCATCAACACCGATGTCTCAAGGCCCCACATGTGTTGAGCGGGAACCGTCGCCAGCAGTTGAATGGTTTCGGCTGATTTCGGTAACATGTAATGGCTGTTAATTATGGTGCTGTCGACAAAGGTTCTCCAGCTTTTTTCATTGGGTTTTGCATCCCCTGTGGAGCCCGATGTAAAGCTAATGGCAGCGAGTTGATTAACATCAATTTCTGGTATTTCGTTGACTGTTTGAATGTCAGAAATACCTTCTTTACCGAGATCAATCGCTAATAAATCAGGATCAGTTTCTGAACCATCATGAATAACATAGGTATTGTTATAGCGTTCTGAGAGCCGTTTTTGTGTGGCTATATTTCTGTTAGACGGTAATAAATTGACTTGGTTTTTTAAAACAGTTGCGCAAAGCACCACAGCGAATAAATAGCGATTGCCACATAAATTAATAATGTGTTGTTTGTCGTCGGGTAATTGTTTTGATAATGCGACAACAGTATCGATAAAGCGTTGCGTGCTAACAAATCCCTTAGTGTCTCCAGTGGTTTTGTTGTCTTTAGTGAGATAGGCAAAATTATCACATAGATTTCGGTTCGTTAGCGGGAATGTTTTTCTAGTCATAATATGAAGCTATTATGTCCGATTTGCTAGTTAGCTTTATTTTTCTCGACAAAGTCAGTAAGGCTTTTCAAGGTCGCAAACGCTTCACGAGTGCTTTCATCTTCTGCCTTCATTTGAACGCCAAAATCTTGAGAAATAGCCAGTGCAATTTCTAACGCATCGATAGAATCCAGACCCAGACCATCACCAAATAACTGATCGTTCGGATCGATTTCTTCAGCGCTGATATCTTCAAGATTCAGAACTTCAACCAGTAATGTTGCCATTTTATTTTCGGCTTCAGTTTGTACGCTCACTATTTTCCTCACTCACAGTCATCTTTATTTTTTTGAGGGTATAGTTTAAACTATATTCCATTGATAAATCATCTAAATTCACGTTTCGCCAGGCTGTGAGTTTTAAATATTTACTATGATTTTTTGATTATTATTTTCGACTGCTTATTAATTAAGCTATTTGTTAGTGGCAGCTAATTTCCATTTAAAACCTTTTTCATGTTTTAGTCCTCGTTCGGCTGAATATGAACATTCTTCGCTAGAGAATACAGAAAATGCTTATTAATTCTTATTCGAGTGCATCGGCAGAACAACTCAATGCAGAATCCCAGAATTTGGCTGTTATTGGTTTCGATTGTCCGATCACTCGTCAAAGTCAAAATCACATACCTTCAGGTCTCGGTAGAACCGATGCCAGCGATTTTGTGCATGAATTATGGAAGATTAAAGATGAGCCTGTAATCAGCGGAATATCTGGCTTATGCAAGTGGTCTGAATCTGGCGGTTTTTTGTTTACATCTATTAGCTTAACAGCAGAAGAATGTGAAGACTTAGAGGCAGCAACAGAGTCTGTTTACGCTGAGTTATTAGCATTTATTAATCAAACCGAACAACAAAACCTGTTACGTTTCTGGAACTATGTGCCTGCGATCAATAAAGGGCTGGGCGATAACGAAAACTATAAATTATTTTGTAATGGTCGCCTCAAAGCATTTAAACAGGCGGGCATAAACGATGCTGATTTTCCTGCTGCTACTGCCGTTGGAAATGTCACTGGCGGCATGACGATATACGCAATATCCAGCGTTTACAAAGGCATTCACCATACCAATAATAAACAGCAGAACGCTTATCAGTATCCGCGCCAATATGGTATCAGTAGTCCATCTTTTGCGCGTGCAACCAGTCTCGAACACCCTAAAGGCAATCTGTTATTTATCTCTGGTACGGCTAGTATCATTGGACATGAGACGTTGCATGAGGGTGATTTAGCCGCCCAACTACAAATCACCAAAGATAATATTTTTCACTTGCTGGAAAAAACCGGCTACGAAGTTGATTCGATTCAAACCATGAAAGTGTATCTGCGAAATAAATCTTGCCTGGAAGAATCAAAGAAATCATTAGATATAGATTTTCCCGATGCGGCGAAAATTTACACAATTGCAGATATTTGCCGTTCTAACTTGCTTGTCGAAGTTGAATGCTATTGCGCTTAGTGTTTGACTTTAAACGTCCTTCTATCTATTCCCAGATAAATCCTTGAAGATCCTATCTCTCAACCATTACTGGCGGATTATCGCTGCAGGCATTAGTTATATTGTATTTACTGTGGGCGCATTCTTTCCTGTCATTCATGCTGTTTTGATTGTTGTTTTTGTAAAGGATCAGGAAGGGAAGCAGAAAAAAATCCGTAAAACCATACAAAGACTGTGTAAGTTCTATGTTGATTTTATGCAATTTCTGGGATTGATGTCTTATGATTTAGAACGACTTAATAGCGATGAAATCAAAGGCAAAGTTGTCATTTCCAATCATTCTATGTTGATTGATGCGTTATTTATTTTAGCCTATGTAGATGATGTATGTTGCGTGGTGAAAGAAGCACTTTTTCGTAATCTTGTAACACGCCTAACCGTGAGTCTGGCCGGTTATATTCCTAATGATGAAGAAGATCTGGTAGGCATGGCTGCGGAGAAACTTGCCGCTGGTGAAAATATTCTAATATTTCCTGAAGGTACGCGTAACCAATACGACACTCAATTGGAATTCAAACGTGGTGCCGCAAATATTGCGATTCATGCAAATAGCGATATTGTTCCTTTTCTTATAACGTGTTCGCCGCGTGCTTTGCAAAAGTATGAAAGCTGGTATCAGCTTCCTGATATCAAATCAAAAATTTTAGTGCGGATAAATCCTACGTTAACCATTGAGGAATGCATTGATACAAGCTTGGCAAGAACTATTCAATACCGTCGTTTAACTGATTTTTTAAGAGACTATTATCTAACGGCAATTAAGCAATTAGATAACTATACAACCAAAACTGATAAGCCACCCCCCCACTTTGAATGACATTATGTTTTTGTTGTTAAAAAACATAAATGGAATTTATGCAGAGCTCAGGCGTTTTTTTTTGGAAAGATTCATAATGCGTTTAATAGTACAATTGCGCATAAGAATATATACAGTGAGTTAGAATAAATATGAGCGTTACAGTATGAGCAGTTATGAACAAAGCTACCAACAAACTCTTCAACAGTTGAAAGAAAAATTAATCGAGTTATTTGAATTAGAAGAAGCAGAACTGGTCGCAGATGCGCGCCTCTATCAAGACCTTGATATTGACAGTATTGATACGGTTGATCTGATGGTAGAGCTAAAAAAGCATACCGGCAAAGATTTATCACCGAAGCTATTTAAAGATGCGAGAACTATCGATGATGTGGTTAAAATCATCGTAGAAATCTAATAGAAATATCAGTTTAATGAAAACCAATTCAAAAAAAGCAGGTCCGACACTGAGTGTCACACTTCCCATGGAAGTGGGTTTTTATGATGTCGATTCATATCGCATCGTATGGCATGGCAACTACCCGAAATATTTTGAAATAGCGCGCTGTAAATTGCTGTCTAAAATAGGCTTCACCTATGCAGATATGGAAGAAACTGGCTATTTTTATCCAGTGGTTGATCTGCACACCAAGTACATCAGGCCTTTGCGGTTTGAACAGCAGTTTGAAATTACTGCAGAACTGAAAGAGTGGGAGCATAAGCTCGTTATCGATTATCTAATTGTTGATGTCGCAACGCGAGATGTGGTTACCAAGGGGCAGACGACGCAATTTGCTGTAAAGATGCCAGAAGAAATCACCCAGTTTGATGCGCCTAAACAACTCCTGGATAGCGTCGATGCTGCATTTAAGGCCCTAGCTGATGAAAAACCAGAAGAACAAGGTGATGCATGATTAGACCTTTTTTGTTAATGCTTTGTTTGATGGCCAGTGTAGTTAGTAGTGTTTCACTAAGCGCCAATACGCCAGAAAACATAAAAGCATTAAAGTCTATGATGCCAGAAGCGTGTAACTTCTCCGGTGAGTTCAGTCAAAGCAAGCAAATAAAAAGTCTACCAGTTCCATTGGTTTCAATGGGCGAATTCATTTATTCCTGTGATTTAGGTTTAATCTGGAAAACGCAAAAGCCGATTGTCGAGTCGCTGGTTTTTACTAATCAAAAACTCAACTTTTTAGTGCCAGAAAAACTTTCTGTTGAAATTCTGGATGGCGTTCAGCATGACTTTTTGGCAAATCTGTTACTGGGCTTGATGGCTGGCAATACTGAGTTCATAGCAAAAGAATTCGATTTCCAGATTTCAAAGAATGATACGACAGGCGTTGAGTTAAGCTTAGTACCGAAAAATAAAATGGTGAAACAGGCTATTGATTCTGTTGTGTTAGCAAAGCCAAATACTAAAAAAGAGTTACAGATTTCAATCACCGATAAAAACCAGCAAGTAACCAGAATAGTGAGTAGCGAAAAACAGCAATATGCGATGAACGATAAACTCTCTAAAGATGCTGCATTTTCAGAGAGGTGTGCATCGCTTTCTGCTGATGGCTGTAAATTATTATTGAATCCAGTTCGTATCACTACCAGCGGCCAAAACTGAGTAATCATTCATGATTGTTTGGCGATCACTATTTGTAATCTGCATTGTTTTTACGCTTGCCTTCTTTTTTCAAAACAGCGGCAAACTCGTTGTCGATACCAGCCTTGGTGATCTTTCACCAGATCTGGAATTAGATCAATCAACACAAGATGCGATGGATGGACTGACTGAAAATATCAGTCGTAATATTTTGTTCGTCGTAGGTGCTGATGATAAGCAACAACTTGATGCAGCAAAGGCAGATTTGAGCAAACGCTTATCCGAACTTAAGCCATTAACTGTTTTATCGAGTGATGCTTTATCGCTGACTGATATCATTGATTCACTGGCGAAATATCGGTTTCACTTACTCACTGCAACAGCGCAGAAAAATATTAAAGAAGAAAGTGCAGAAGAGCTTGCAAAACAAGCTCAGGCGAAGCTGTTTCGACTCACAAATGCACCACTCATGTCTTTTGAAAAAGACCCTCTAGGCGTTCATAGCGAATATTTTAGTGAGTTTCTGCAAAAGATAAGCGCAGATTTGGAACAGGCGCAAACCCATGGTTCTGAAGCTAGCAGTAGTGATGATGCCGAGCAAAATAAAAAGCACAAAAAACATTACGCTGTTATCCAAACTAAATTGCAAAAAGATGGGCTGGGATTAGACGGGCAGAATCAACTGCTTGCTGATATCAACACGATTAGTAAAGACCTTAAAGACAAATACAAGATTGAAATACTGCGCTCAGGTGTGTTTTTCTTTGCCGTGGATGCGGCGAGTAAATCTAAAAAAGATATCAGTTTTATATCCACTATTTCGATGGTTGGCGTGCTGCTGGTATTGCTCTTAACGTTTCGTAGTGTGGTGCCGTTGATACTGCCGTTTTTATCGATTGCTTTTGGCGTTGCTTTTGCCTTTGCTGTTTCGCATTTTATTTACGGAAAAATTCACATATTAACCATCGTGTTTGGCGCAAGTTTGATTGGTATTGTAATCGACTATTCGATTCATTATTTCTTCCATCAGTCCCAGGCTTTATCAGATGGCGTAAGTGCTGGCGCAGAACGTGGTGTTGAGCATTCGCAATCCAGATTACATAGCGCGCTGTTATTAAGTTTGGTGACGTCACTATTAGGATATTTGGCCTTATATTTTTCTCAACTCGATGCCTTGAAAAAGGTGGCTGTGTTTTCTTGCTGTGGATTAACAATGGCGTGGTTAAGCGTTATCTGTTTAGGGCAATATTCGAGTAAAAGAATTAAGGTGAATAACACAGTCATCAATACAATATTAAATATTTTCAAGCGACCCTTAACGGTATTTAGTCCCAGAATCGTGGTTATAACGATTGTGCTATTAATGCTGAGTTTGGCGCTCAGTATATTTGCTGTTAAAACCAGTGATGATCCACGTTTTTTCTTTACGCCTGATCCAGAGATATTAGCGAGTGAGGTTGCTGTATCCCAAATAGCTTCGGACTATGAACCAGGTAGATTCGTGGTAATCAGTGGTCAGAGCTCTGAAGAGCTTATTGGCCTAACAGAGTCGTTTTACGATAAAGTAAAAGCCACCCCCCCACTTATAGCCGATAATTTTAAAAGTATTACGCAATGGTTGCCAACGCCTCAACAGCAGCGTGAGAACTATCAGATACAGGGAAAGCTATACGGAGACAATCAAGCCGTTGATGCCTTGTATTCCTTATTGGGTGCTGAAAAAAGTAAGGCAAAAGTCATCAAAACTGAATATGCAAATTCAGAAAAACTGATTCTAGAGCCGCAACAACTGAACGAGCTTTTTAAAGAGATACTGCCACCGCTTTGGTATACAAAAAAAGATCAGGTTGCAAAAAGTCCTGTAGAACAGGGGCATAAAAATAGCAAAGCTGGGGACAATTTTCGAAACTTTATCTTAATCGCCAAAGGAACAGACTTTGAAGCTCTAGAAAAGCTAAGCAACACGATGCCTTTTGTAAACTATGTGAATACGGTCGAAAGCGCGAAAAAATCATTGGCAGATCAGCGCGTTTCAGCCACTCAATTGTTACTTGTAGCCTATGCTTTAATTGCACTTTTAATACTGAGTCGCTATCGTAAATTATCTGCTTTAAACATTGTTCTGGTTCCATTGTGTGCCACCGCAGCGTTAATTGTGTTATTGAATGTATTGGGTGTGTCCTTCAATCTATTTCATGTGATGGCATTGTTTCTGGTGCTGGGCTTGGGGATGGATTACGGTATATTTGCCTATGAACTTCAAGACGGAAATGTTACGCAGCAGGCGATCTTTATTTCCGCAATCACAAGCCTGTTGTCTTTCGGATTATTAGGTTTAAGCGCTATTCCGGTTGCACAAAGTTTTGGTATGATTTTATTTATTGGAAATAGTTTTAATTTAATTGCTTCGTTGATCTATGCCGAGTTTTTGGCAAACAAAGCAATAACACGTTATAAATAGAGATAGAGTTCGCTGTTATGGAAAACAAATCATGAGTAAAAAAAGAGTATTGGTCACTGGCGCCAGTCGAGGTATCGGCAAGGCAACCGCGATTGAACTTGCCGCTGATGGCTTTGATGTCACTGTGCATTACAATAGTAATCAAAAAGCTGCGGATGAAGTGCTTGAGCTTATCGAAAAAGCGGGTGGCTCAGGTCAAATCATGCAATTTGATATTGGTGATAGAGAACAAACCAAAGCCTTGTTAGAGGCAGATTTAGAGAAAAACGGGGCTTTCTATGGTGTTGTTTGTAATGCTGGTATCGCTGACGACGCCGCATTCCCAGCGATGGAAGCCGAACAGTGGGATAGTGTGATTCACACCAATCTGGATGGCTTCTATAATGTGTTATACCCATTGATTATGCCAATGATTCGTTTAAGACAGGGCGGTAGAATTGTGACCTTAACCTCTGTATCTGGTTTAATCGGAAATCGTGGTCAGGTAAATTATAGTGCTGCCAAAGCAGGTATTATAGGCGCAAGTAAATCGCTCGCTATCGAATTGGCGAAACGTAAAATCACTGTTAATTCGGTTGCTCCCGGAGTCATCGAGACAGATATGACTGAGGGGCTTTTTAAAGAAGAGGCCTATGTCAAAGAAGCTAAAAAGATGATCCCGATGGGCACTTTTGGTCAAGCCAGTGATATATCATCAACCATTAGTTTTCTGTTTTCTGATAAAGCGGCTTATATCACGCGCCAGACGATTAGCGTCAATGGTGGCATGTGTTAGCTTGCGATGAACAAATAGTTTTTAGCAAACCAACAATCAAAAAGTGATGGATAAACAAGTTAAAAGTGTTGCGATTATAGGTGCGGGGCCATCAGGCTGCGCGCTAGGATGCTTTCTCATAGAGAGAGGTATCGCGGTCACTATTTATGATAATTTGAGCAAACCAGAATTAATCGTAGGCGAATCAAATTTGCCCGCAGTCGTGCCCATTTTCCGTCGCTTAGGAATTGAAGAAAAAGTCGCCGCTATTTCACAAATTAAACGGGGTGCATCCTTTAGGCATGGCAGTGGCATACGCATGGATATCCCGTTTCAAACGCCCGGTAAACATTATCCTAACTTTTCTTACAATACGCCTCGCCCACAACTAGATTCACTGATACGCCAACGCGCTGAAGAGGTTGGTGTTCGATTTGTGAATAAAAAAGCGACATTAGAATTAGCGCCTGAGAATTCAGAGCGAGATTTAATTCTGTCTGAAGTGTCTTTGAATGATGCTGGATTGAGCACAGAAACACATCCAGATATTTTGATTGATGCGTCGGGGAGAAGTCGTCTTTTTAGCCGCTTGCTTGATATTCCGGCAAAACGTGGTGGTCGTGATGATATTGCGTATTTTGCTCATTTTGAGAACTTCGAATACAAAGAAGTGATTGAAGGCCAAATTGTTGTTTCCATATTAGATCACGGCTGGTCATGGCAAATACCTTTGAAAGGGAGATTATCTGTCGGTGTGGTGCTTAATAAACAGGCCGCCAAGAGTTACGGAGAAACCCCGGAAGAACGTTTAGATAATGTAATTAAACACAATTCCTTGCTAAAAGACGAAGGAAAGAACGCCAAACGTATAAGCAAAGTCATGCGTTATTCTAATTACCAATTACTTTCTGAAAAAGGCTATGGAAAGGGCTGGGTTATGTTGGGTGATGCTTTTGGTTTTGTCGATCCGATGTTATCCCCCGGTGTTTTTATGGCCTTAAATGCGGCACAAAGCATTGATGAAATCGTATTCAGTAGTCCTAAAATTACCTCGGCGAATTTAGAAAAATATTCTCAACAGGTAAATAGCTGGCATCAGTCGTGGACGACACTGATTGATTATTTTTACGATGGCCGATTGATGAGTTTGTCCGAACAGGGCAAGTCCATACAGGAAAATCCCAAGTCGTCAGTTGTGGGTAAAATGGCTGAGAAACTATACAGCAGAATAATTTCATCGATGGTCACTGGTATCAAAACTCGTTCTAAGGTAAATCAATCCCTGTTGTACCATGGCTGTCGCCAGCTATTGAAGGATCAGGAAGTCTTGAACGGCTATGCGGTAAAACCCTTTATAAAAAAAGAACAGAATAGTCACTGATATGTTTGAAAAAATTGCCCCCAATAAAGTAAAGCGTGTTTCGGAAATTACCAAGGAGCAATTTCTCAAAAATCATAAAGATACTGGCATTCCGGTAATCTTACCCACTCTTATGGAAGACTGGCCTGCCAAAGAAAAATGGGATGTCGATTATTTAATTGAAACCCTGGGTGATGAGGTTGTACCTGTGTACAGCAGTAAACCAGCCGTAGGCAAATCACATCAACATGCTGCTGCGAGGGAAATGCCGTTGCGTGATTACTTGAATTTACTGAAAAACGGCGAAAACGATTTACGCATGTTTTTTTATAATATTCTGAATAATGCACCACAGATGATTAAGGATTTCTCCTATCCTGATATCGGTCTTAAGTTCTTTAAGAAACTACCGGTTTTATTCGTTGGTGGGCGTGGCGCCAAAGTCCAGATGCATTACGATATTGATCTGGCGAATTTGATTCTGTGTCATTTCGGTGGCGTTAAAAAAGTATTGCTTATTCCGCCAGAACAAACCCAATTTATGTATAAAGTGCCATTCTCTTTCAGTGCTTTGTACGATGTGGATTTTTTAAATCCTGATTTTGAAAAATACCCTGCGCTAAAGTACGTTAAAGGTTATGAGGCAGAATTAAACCACGGCGATGCTTTATTCATCCCCTCTGGTTATTGGCATTATATTGTCTATGAAGACATTGGCTTTTCCATGACTTTGCGCGCATTTCCTACCAAGTTTAGTCAGCGTTTAAGTCTATTAAAAAATATTTTCGTGACCAGAACGGTAGAAGGATTGATGCGTAAAACTCGCGGACAAGCATGGAATGATAGAAACGAAAGAAAAGCGGTTGAGATAACAAACAGGAATATTCCTTAACACTTAATGTGAAAAAAGTTCCTTAAAGTAGGGGGGTGACTTTGTCTAATTAATCTTTAAACTTTTTTACAATTAAAGATGTATTTATCCCGCCAAATGCAAAGTTATTGCTCATAACCATATCAGTATCAATCGCTCTTAGATCACCTTGGATATAATCTAAATCAGCACACCTTGGATCAACTTCAGTCAGGTTTAGTGTGGGCGCGAACCAGCCTTCGTTCATCATCTGGATAGTGGAGTACAATTCAAACGCACCACAGGCACCAAGACTATGCGCAGTATAGCTCTTAATCGAGCTGGTTGGCTTTTTGCCGAGTACATTTAACGTCGCTTGTGATTCTGCGATATCGCCGTATTCGGTCGCTGTGGCGTGCGCGCTAACATAACCAATTTGATCTGCTGTAACTCCGGCATCATCAAGGCTCATTTGCATCACGCTTTGCATGGTCTCCTGATTCGGACGCATGATATGCGAGCCATCAGAGTTTGTACCGTATCCTATGATTTCAGCCAGAATATTAGCGCCGCGTTCTTTAGCGTGATCGTAAGATTCTAATATCAGTGAGCTAGCGCCTTCGCCAAGAACAAGGCCATCACGATCTTTATCAAAAGGACGGGGCGAAAGGTGGGGGGTGTCATTGGTGATACTGGCAGCAAAGATGGTATCGAAAACCGCTGCCTGAGTTGGGCAAAGCTCTTCCGCGCCACCAGCAATCATGACTTTTTGTTTGCCCGACTGAATAGCTTCATAGGCATAACCAATGCCCTGGCTTCCTGCGACACAAGCGCTAGAGGTTGTGTATACGCGTCCTTTGGTGCCAAAATATATGCCGATATTAACCGCTGCTGTGTGGCTCATCATGCGAATATAGGTGGTGGTATTGATGCGTTCCATCGACTGTTCTTCTAGCATGCTGAAGAATTCTACAGCACCCGCGCTGCTGCCCGTTGCAGAGCCAAAGCTCACGCCTGTCTGACCGTTAGTAATGACATCTTCACCATACAAACCTGATTCTTTAAGCGCTAATTCAGTGGCACGTACAGCCATCTGTGCAACTCTACCCATGCTTCTTTTCTTTTTTAGGCGATAGGTGTCTGGTAGCTCAAAGTCTTTGATGGGTGCAGCCAGACGCGTTTTAAGCTCGGGGTATTGATCCCATTCTTCCATGTAACACACTTTTGATTGTTTGCTTTCAAAAGATGTTTTTATTTCTTCCCAGGTTGAGCCCATTGACGAGATATTGCCAGCGCCAGTGATAACGACTCGATTGGGTGATTTTGATGAAGCTGGCATTATTAATGATTCTCTGCAGGTGATTTATTGATTGGCTGACGAAGTACAGATAAGTTGGCACTGGCAATGATTTCTGCTTCGTCTTTATAGCGAATTGTACAACTAAAACTTGCCAGTGTTTCTCCTACCATAGCGCTTTCACTGCATTCGACGACCAGTACACTGTTTTCTTTAAAATAAGATAGTGTGGATTGATATTTTCGAGTTCCCAGTAAAAAACCAAGCTTGGCATCTGCCGGATTTTTTATCGCTTGATTGCCTGCGATTAACGCAGCAGTTTGTCCCATGAATTCCAATCCAATGGTTGCTGGTACGCCCAAATCTTTTTCATAAAAAGTGGTTTCCTTGTCGATAAACACCTCAGCACTCGATTGTTTTTCGCTAACTTCCAATATTCTGTTAATCAACAGCATAGGTGGGCGGTGTGGAATTAACGTTAATATTTCTGGGTCAAAGCGTGTTGCTAAATCGCTCATGCTACTTCCTTGTTAGCGATAGTGTTAATTTGTTCCTGTGGGTTTTCTTCAGGTAGCCAGAAATCATAAAAATTAAACCATTGAAAAGGTGCTTTAGCGCACTGCTTTTCTAATTCTGTGGCAAACCTTTGTGCATAGTTTTCAATATCGCTTTGTCGTTGTTTGCGGCTAAGTACAATCTTTTCAGCGAAGTCGACCACTTCAAATTGTATCTGCCCAGATTTATCTGCAAAGTCTTGATAGGAAAACATCAGTTTTACCGGGCAATCTAATGCCTTCGCCAGTAAATAAGGGCCAATCGGTAATGCCGCTTTTTTATTAAAGAAATCGACAGTGACCGTACGCTCCACGCCAGTTAGTGGAATTCTGTCTCCTGCTATAAAGAGCCATTCTCCTGCATCTATCTTTTCCTTAAAAGACAGAATCGTATTGATATTGAACTCATCAACCTGATACACATTGAGTCTCGAATCTGGATTCAATTGAGCCATGATGTTGGTGTAGTTCTGTGAATGCTTATCGTGAAGTAATACGTTGATAGATTTGTCTTTATAGCGATGCATAAAACCACGACAGAATTCCAGATTGCCAAAATGAGAGCCAATAATCAATTGTCCGCGAGTATCGTTTAGTAACGTTTCAACGACTTCTGGTGAGTGAATTTTAAACAGGTCGCTATCAAGCTCCACATACCAGGATGAGAGTTTATCGACAACGGTCTCGGCGAATTGACGGAAGTGACGAATAGTGTCGGAAAACTTAGGTTTGCGCTTCCAGAAGTCAGGGTATTGTTGGTAATGATTTTTCAGGAATTCTTGCGATGCTTTACGTGAATCAGCACGAAAAATCACAAAGTAAGCAACCGTAGGTAATAACAATATAGATACAGCTTTTCGTCCAAGTGTTTTATGGATCAACCAGAGAAAACGTAACCCAAACAAAGTCCCAGCTTCCTGAGCGGAAGACCAGTGAGAATCGTCACTTGCCGCTCTTTGCTCGTTGTTCTTACTGTTACTGGAATTACTCATGTTTAGCTAAATTTTAGAAGTATAATTTTAGGAATGCGAATCAGCATACCTAGCATTAACTTGGTGTGGAGTTTGATTAAGAGTAAATTATCTCTCATATAATGAAAATGAGACACATTGTTTTCGATGTAAATGACTTTTGTGTCGATAAAGTCGGTTTTGATGCCTTCCCAATGTGATTTGACTAAAATATCCGTATCAAATGTCATACGTTTGCCGACATTGTAATTATCAAATACGATTTCAAACTCTTTAAGCGGATAGACTCTAAAGCCGCATAAGCTATCTTTAATATCAAACGACAGTGTTTCCAGGGCAACCCAGAAGCTCGTTACCTTTCTGCCGTACACTCTTGCTTTTGGGGCGCTCTCATCGAAATAGGGGGCACCGGAAACTATTTTGTGTGGGTTAGTCTCGCTATGTGAAATGAGTTTTTGTACATCTTCGATATTGTGCTGGCCGTCTGCGTCAATTTGAATGATGTGAGTATGCCCAGCCTGTCTTGCTGCATGGGCTGCAGTCAAAATCGCTGCGCCTTTGCCTCGATTATATGCGTGCTTGAGTAGTGTTATTTCAGGATAGTTACAGAGCAATTCCTCAAGCTTTTTGCGTTGATCTTCATCGCTGCCATCATCGACAACAATGCATGCCATGCCTAATGATTCTAGTTTTGGCAAGAATGCTTCAAAAGACTGGAAGTGATTATAATGAGGGACAGCAAGACAATAAGACATGATATAAATTATTTAGCCTCTGAAAATACTAATATGCCAGATGAAAAAAGGATTTCATCCTTTTCTTCCGTCATTGAATCGTCTTCTGTGATCGAGGTATATCGAAATTTCACAGTGTGTTTTTCAGGGTTTAAGGTGAGCGATAAGATTACCTTGGTTTCAGGCAAAATCATGGTGTTAAATTTTAAAGAATTAACGCCTCTGAATTCTTCGTATTTGAATAACCGTTTCGCTAGATCATTCGCCCAGTTAATCTGAACCACGCCGGGTAATACCGCCTGATCTGGAAAGTGTCCTTTAAAATAGGATAAGCTCACAGGAATGTCACAAATGACTTCGTATGAGTTATCAGTGGCTAAAGTGCTGGGTGTTTCACACACAGAGAATGTTGGCCATTTATCCTTCTCGGGATATTGCTGATTTAACTCTTCTGCTGTGATTGCTAGATTGATGCCTGTCATTTTTCTTCGTGTCTTTTGATGTGAATCTTACGGTAACCATATTCAAGGGCCATAAAACCACCGAGGAAAATATACGCTAAAAAGCCATTATAGAAAGTCCAGGCTTGAAGTGAAAGACAGCATGCGGTGTAGAAGGCTATGGCTGCGTTAACAATAAGAATAACGGCCCAGACCATCGAAAGGTTTCGCATATATTGTCGACCTTCATCGGGAATTTCTTTCATAAACATCTGGGCAAAGCGTTCAACCAAGGATGTTTCAGTGGTGAGTGACAACGCAAAAAATCCTGCAAAAGCAAGATTCATCATGACGGGATAATAACGAAGTAATTCTTCACTATTAAACCATGCTGCAATTACACACAATCCACCTACTAAAATCAGTTGGGCATATTGTTCCGGCCTTTGGAATTCACCTCTTAGAATGACTCGTGCTAGTAAAATAATAAAAAGCGCCAAAGAAAGCAGAGAAGGCCCAAACCTATCGAGGCTGAAATAGACGATAAAGGGATAGGCCACAGTCACAATGGCTATCAGGGCATATAGTATTTTTTTTGAATTCACAGCATCTAATCTTTGATGGCGTATTTAATAACTTAGTTTAATAGCTTAGTAAGCACTTTACGCTAAAACACTGTGTCGATACTCACCTAGCAAATCTCTTTCATCATCGCTGATAGATTGGCTAGGGTTGTCAGACAAAAACTCAAGTGAGTATTTCGCAATGCGCTCGAGCATCTCAGTATTGGTGGCTACAGCCTCTCTAATGTCTACCGTTTCATAGTCTTTTAAGACATCATTGAAATGGCGTAAACAAGGAATAAGGTATTGATCAAGGAAAATGCCTTGTGCAGGTTGAATAATGCGTTTGCTGGCCCTCTCTCTTAATTTCTCCTGAACTTGCTGGTGGAGCATTTTAGCTTTTGCTAGAAGAGGGTTTAGCTCGCGTATCGTATCGATATCAACAAAGGTATTTTTGAAAAACAATAAACTCAATATGCCCCAGTAATACGAATAATCCCAAAGTAGCTTGGTGCCCATCATTCTACGGTCTCCAAACCCACCATACTGCTGGGTGTATAGAGAAAGTGTATTTTCGTAATAATTATTTTGCAGGCTGTTGAAAACAACACTTTCGAGGCTGATATTGTTCTTTTCTTTTTGAGTGCTTATTAGGCTACTTATAAACGTGTTGCTCATCGCGATTGCATCACTACCTGGCGAATAGAAAGGGTCAGCAAATACGCCTGCTTCACCCGTTAAGCCCCAGCCATCTTCAGAAAAATACTTTTTACAGTCATAAGAGTAATCTCTTATAGCGACGTAATCTAAAACCTCGGCACCTTCAATTGCATTAGCACAATATGGTTGGTTTTTTGCTAGCCAGGCGAATGCATCATCGTAATCATTAAAGTCACTTTCTTCAAAAACCTGATCATCCATAACGATGCCAATACTTGTTGTGCCTGTACCTAGAGGGATTACCCAAACCCAGTAGCCGGGACCCATTAAGTGATTAGTACTTAACCAACGTTTGCCTGATTCAACAAGGCGGTTTTGCCAGTCACTATTTGAAGTCCAGTCATCTAAAGTCACCTGTCGATCAATTCGAAACCAGACTGCATTGGCTTTATGGTAGTTCTCTTTGGCCAGGTTGAGTTCTTTTTTAACCAGCATTTGACGTCCGGCTGCATCCACAAACCACTTGGAATTAAGCGTTTTGATGTCGCCGTTATTCGCAATGTCTATTTGTTGATGGTGTTTATCAAGTCTGATATTGCTGGTTGAAATGCCATCTATGACATTTACGCCTAGCTTGCTCGCTTCCCTGTGGAGTTTGTTTTCTAACACGCCTCGGTCTATCTGGTAGGTAGGAATGCCGAATAGATCACTAATACCTAACTCATCTTGATCTGAAAAGTCTGATTGCTGTTCACCAAAAAAACAACGCAGCCCATACTTACGTAGATGATCTTTCTCAAAATGGTCTTTTAGTCCCAATACTTCACTAAAGTAATGAGAGCCAATTTCTACCGTAGATTCGCCCACTTTGGCAATCGTTTCAGGAACAGGAAATGTTCTTTGTTCTAAAACGGCAACATCTAAATCAGGGGATTGTTGTTTGAGTTGCATGGAAAGCGACAGACCAGCAAGTCCGCCTCCTGCTATCACGACATCATAGTTTTGCGTATTGGACATATTAATTAACTAGCTTGGGATTATGTAAAGTTAACTGAAGCGATGTTTCAGCGCTGAGTGGAAGTAAAACAGTATCCGCAGAGTCTTTTGTCAGCATGTTTAATACTGCCAGAATTCTAGCGGATGGATTCTGTTTGTAGCTCGTATCAAGGTGAGTTTCCAAATCGAGTTCTGGCCATTCTGTTGCTTGTGACACTAATTGCATTTCCAGTAGGTTTGAATCGTTCTGATTTGATTCTAAAACAGGCTCAATAATTAGTGAGGCTGAGAACGACTGATCATTTTTTAATAGCGGTTTGAGAATTTCAGAAGAGGGTGCGTCATAAAACGTAATCTGCACAGGTGCTTGTTCTTGAACGCACTGGGTAACCGCTTCGAGTATTGCTAGCGATACAGACTCATTAAAACCTGCGACAGAGTTTGCAGCTTTCATGCAACCCGTACTAATCGTCCAGTAACCTGCGGCGGCGTTGTGTACCGAATTATGAAATTTGGTCGGCGATAATTGCATGTTTTCGGTAGCCAGCACTTTGCACATATAGTCTGTGAGTTGAGTGTCTCCTAAACCAGAAACAAAAACGCATGCCAAACCTTTCGGGTCTAAACCCGCCGATTGTGTCGCCTGCCATGAGGATTCAACTGCAAGCTTTACAGGCAGAGGTGCTCGTCGTCTTTCGTTGGCAGGGATAATTTCTGGCTTAGGACTGCTTGCTGTATTTTCAGCGGTAGCGCCAGTGGTCAGCAATTCTGAAAGTTCTTGCCAGTTTGTGTAATTTTGTCCCCAACCGCCCACGGCTTTGATGGAGCATCGTAAAATATTATCACTCATCAAGCGCTATCCTTATTACTATCAATCTTGCTGAAAACCAGACAGCAATTATTGCCACCAAAACCAAATGAGTTGGACATTACATGAGTCAGTGGGCGTTCGATATTTTCAGCCGTAATAGAAAAATCCAGCTCATTATCCAGATTGCTTAAATTCAAAGAACCAGGGATTAAATCAGTTCGCGCGGCATCAATAGCAATTAATGCTTCAGTGATCCCCGCAGCACCTAATGTATGTGCCATCCAGCCTTTTGTAGAAGAACATTGTGTGGATGATGGAAACATAGAGCCAATTAATTTTCCTTCGATAGAGTCATTCGCCTGACTCGATGTGCCGTGTAGATTGATGTAATCAATCTCTTCGGCAGGGAGTTTTGCCATTGTTAACGCACTTTCTATCGCCTGTTTGGCGCCCAATCCTTCGGGATGTGGGTGCGACATGTGATGAGCATCCGAGCTTTCACCGTAACCGGCTAACTCGATGCCTGTATCTGTTTCACAATCTTCTGCGCGCATTAAAATGGCATAGCCAGATGCTTCGCCCAGATTAATGCCGTCTCTGTCATTATCAAACGGCTTACAAGGATCTTGAGAGAGTAATTGCAGGGAATCAAAACCGTGCAAAACGCTATAGCACAAGGTATCAACGCCACCCACTAAAACAGCATCGACAACAAGACTCTGGAGCCATCTTGCGCCTGTGGCAAAAACTTTTGCGGATGAGGAGCAGGCCGTATTGATGGTGATTGCAGGGCCCGTCACGCCTGTTTGATGGGCGACAAATAACCCTGGTCCATGCGGGTTATGTACGGTTGCTTGTTGGTATTCTGCCGTCAGCGCGCCATTTTCATCGAGATGGCGGTAAGCCGTCTCAGTGCGATCGATACTTGAAGTGCTGGATCCCATAATGATTCCGACTCGACTAGGACGAAAACGCGTTTTCAGGTTTTCAAGTTGCGCTAAAATTGTTCCTTGTTGCAAGCCGTATGCCGCCATTGCATTGTTGCGACTTTGCCATTCACCCAAATCAATATCATCAATAGCGCTTACCCGTCCAATCCATGTGTCTAAATCAGAAAAAGGGAAGTCATTTTTGCGAAGTCCACTTTTTTGATTTTTAATAGCAATGCGAAGTTGCTCTATGTTGTCAGCGACAGCGGTTGTGGATTCGTAGTCAACAATGCGTATATTGCGTATTTTCATGTATTAAGCAGTCAATAAAATCTAATAGATTAGAGGGGGTAAAGAGAAGTGGATTCTATCAAATTAGCTTATACATTAACTAACTTTTTCATATTTTATTGGTTTGTCAGAACTTCTTGAAATATCAGCCTATTTTTATTGCAATAAATGGGAATTACTTCCATGCTAATCCTTTTTGTATTGGTTATGGGCAAACGATGAAGTTTTTCACAATATTTCAGATGTTTATACTCACGGTAATTCTCGTGGTTGGCGCTACAGCAAGCGCAGAGACGGATAAAGACGAAGAAGGATTGCCCCTTTGGGAGTTAGGTTTAGGCTTGGGCGCAGTGCATCAGTCGTACTACACGGGTACTAAACAATCGCGTGTTATTTTGCTGCCAATCCCCGTGCCTGTTTATCGTGGCGACATCTTAAAGTCAGATGATGATGGCGTGCGTGCGCAACTATTTAAAAATAAACGCGCAAAATTAGATATCAGTATGGATTTCAATGCTCAGATTGAGAGTGATGATGTTGATCTGCGTGAAGGTATGGATGATATCGGAAATATTGTCGAGTTCGGTCCCTCTTTTGAGGTGCTGTTAGGTGAAACGGATAACAGTCGATTGCATTTGAATTTACCCCTTCGAGCGATTGTCGAAATTGGAGAAAATGGTTTCGATAGTCGTGGTTTCAATTTCTCCCCGCATTTGACCTATCATCGCGACTTGGCATTTGCCGACAATTCATGGATTGCAGGTGTTTCTTTAGGGCCGCAATTTGGTAATTCTGATTATCATGATATTTATTACGGCGTGGGTACGGCTGATGTGACGTCAAACAGAGCCGCTTATTCAACCGCCAGCGGTTATTCAGGATCGCGTTTACAGTTGACGCTGAAGTCTAATAACCGTAAGCGTTTACTCCTTGGTTTTTTACGTTATGAGAATATTGACGGCGCAACGTTTGATGATTCGCCGATGGTTGAAACGAATGAGAACCTGGTTGTCGGATTTCTGTATAGCCATTACTTCTTTAAATCGAAACAACGGGTTCATAGAAAGTAAAAGTCACCCCCCTACTTATGGCGGTTTTTTATTCTCTTTTTAATCTACTGGAAAATATGAGTCATAATTTATGAATAAGTCTAATCAGCGAATCTCAGATTTGAGTTCACGCCTCTATCAGGCTTCTACAGAAATACGAATTCTTAAGCATATTAGTTGGCCTATTGAGGTTCGCGAAACGTTTTTTAGAAATAAAGCACAGCAATTACCAGAAATAGAATACCCAAGATTTGAACCACATAATGTATTGATGCAAATATCATCAATTCAGTCAGAGCTGGGTGATACTGTTGTGGACCAATGGCTGAATCGCCAGGCTCAGGATATTGCAGGAAGTGCTTTGATGTTAAGCGCTTCTGGTACAGAGCAATTTTATAAATATTCACGTGAGTTATATGGTGCGCCAAAAGACCCTCTAACAGATGGGATGACAACATCGCTGGCACTGGCACAAAAATTTGAGAAGCTGCTAGAATCTTTTTCCGATATTGATTTGGGTGCTCCTGCTAATGCAGATCGCTCCGCAGATGATGTTGCAGAAAAAATGTTAAAGGAGGTAAAGAAAACCTTCGCTAGCGATGCGCCAGAAATTTTGATTGTTGATGATCTCTCCGCAAATGCCTTGGCAAGCTCTAAAAGCATTCAGATTCGTCGAGGTGCAAAATTTACCGATCGTGATGTATTACAATTGATAAATCACGAGGCGCATATCCATGTTGCCACTTCTCTAAACGGTATAGAACAAGATTTATTACCCATGCTTGGCGCTAGTCATGCAGGAACAACCCGCACCCAGGAAGGCCTGGCTGTATTTGCAGAATTCATTACCGGAACGATGGATTTAGATCGAATGCGTCGTCTATCTGATCGAGTGCTGGGCATTCAAATGGCGATTGATGGTGCAGACTTTATCGAGGTATTTAGGTTTTTCGAAAACCGGCTGGATAATGAGGAACAAGCTTACGAAAACGCCCGACGAGTGTTCAGAGGAGGCGTAATAACCGGCGGTGCTCCTTTTACAAAGGATATTGTATATCTGGATGGTCTCTTGCGGATGCATAGCTTCTTGCGTGCTATTGTTGATACTAAACGTGTAGATTGTTTTCCTTTGATATTTTGTGGCAAGCTTGATTTGGAAGATATCACTGTACTTGGTCAGTTAGTGAAAGAAGGACTGTGCAAAAAACCAAAATATTTACCACCATGGGCAAGCGATAAACGTTTCCTACTAAGTTATCTCGCTTTTTCATCTTTACTCAATCACATTGATATGAAAAAAGTGAAGCAGCATTACAATATTTTATTGAATGAAGCGCCACATCTGGATTGGTCATAATCAGTTATAAAAAGTCACCCCCCTACTTAAAGGCCTTTTTTCTACATCCGAGATAATTGTATTTATTTCGGCTATCATTCTTAAATTAACCCTTACATATTTTCAAGAGAGATTTATCGTGGATAAACAAACGCAATTAGAAATCGAAGCAGCAGCCTGGCGCAAAACCCTGGAGCATTTTCAAAAACGTACCGATGTACAGAATATTGATTTGATGAATATGGCGGGTTTTTGCCGTAACTGCCTATCTAAATGGTATATGGGCGAAGCAAAAGAACGTGGTGAAGAGATCGATTATGATCAGGCGCGTGAAATTGTTTACGGCATGCCGTATGACGAATTTAAAGATAAATTTCAGGAAAAAGCATCTGAAGAGCAGATGGCCGCGTTTAATAGTATTGAGTGGGGTAAAGACACCACCGAATGATTTAATAGTTCAGTGTATTCATCTTTTGCCCCAGCACAGCGTTACTTTCGTATTCGAAAGTGCCTTGTTCTGAACCAAAATCTAAACACACTGAATCATTAAATACGTGGGAGTTTTACAGATGCAACTTTTTAAAGACCTAAGAAATCGTTTTTTATTTGCAGTATTTGTGATGTTTTTTGCTCTCCCTGCTCAGGCTAAAGATGCTTATGCTTTGCCTGAATTTACACAAAAATCTGCGCAAGAGTGGTTGAATTCGAAACCACTCACAAAAAAAGATCTGTTAGGTAAAGTTACTCTGGTTGATTTTTGGACGTTCGATTGCTGGAATTGCTATCGTTCCTTTCCCTGGTTGCACGGCATAGAAAACAAATATAAAAGCAAAGGCTTTCAAATCATCGGTATTCACTCGCCTGAGTTTGACCATGAAAAAATTCACGCCAATATCAAGGCGAAAATAAAACAATTTAAAATTACCAATCCAGTGATGGTTGATAATGATATGGGATACTGGCGTGCGATGAATAACCGTTACTGGCCAGCCTATTATATCGTTGATAAAAAAGGTCGAGTGCGTGCCAGTTATATTGGCGAAACGCATAAAAACACTGCGCAAGCGAATCAGATTGAAGCGACTATAGAGAAGCTTCTAGCCGAAAAATAAGATAGATAGAATTAGTATGAATCGTTAAAAAAACACCTCAAAGTAGGGGGGTGGCTTTATTTTCTAACTAGTATTTGTCTGGTCTAACACTCCAACCTAATTTAGTCCTAAGGATATGATAATAGTCATAATTTTTAGGGTGCATTAATTGAAGTTGATGAGATTTGTGACGAATCACCACATTATCGCCGGCTTTTAATTCAATATTGGATTGGCCATCAAAAGATACGCGCGCATCAACGTCTCGGCTTTCCTCCATGCTGATATTGATCAGGCTGTCATTGCTTATCACAATGGGGCGATTACTCAATGTGTGCGGGCATATCGGGACTAGTACGACGGCGTTTAAACTCGGATGAAGAATTGGTCCACCACTTGATAATGAGTAGGCTGTCGAGCCTGTCGGTGTTGCTACCACGATTCCATCAGCGCGTTGGGTATTAACAAATTTATCATCGATATGCGTTGTGAATTCAATCATGCGGATGTCATTTCTCACATGAAGTACAACATCATTGAAGGCAATGCTGCCACCCAGACTTTTATCGCCTCTAAAGGCTTCTGCATACAGCAAAGAACGTGTTTCTAAGGTGTATTCGCCTTTCAGCATGTGGCTTAATTGTTTGGTGATTTCATTGGGGGAAATATCGACCAGAAAACCTAATCGTCCCAGATTAATGCCAATAACAGGTACATTTTTATCCGCAAGTAAACGTCCTGCTTTCAGTAAAGTGCCATCACCGCCAACCACGATAGCGAGATCAATACAGTCGCAAAATTTTTCAGTATCAATAGCATTAATGTTTAGGTATTGGGCCGCATTTTTTTCCGCGACAACCGTAAACTTTTCTTTAAGCAGAAAATCATGAAGTGTTGTAAGCGTCGCTTTTACGCGGTCATCACTGTCTTTGGAAAAAATACCAATCGTTGAGAAGTTTTTCATGCAGGTCTCTTTTTAAATCACTAAACTACGATACATTAAAAATGTCGCGTAAACATGTATCTTAAATATGCTGGCTTCAGTAGAAGTTGGCCTATATTAACGTAAAAGCGCAAAAGAAGAGAGAATAAGAGAGTAATGACACAGAATCGATCAGCCCTTACCGGTAATTTCTTGATGATAATTACCGCTGCTTTATGGGGCTTTGCCTTTGTTGCACAAAAAACCGGGATGGATCATCTCAGCCCGTATATGTTTAGTGCAATTCGATTTGTTCTAGGTGCTACCTGTTTGGTGTTTTTGCTTAGATGGTTTGGTGGTGCTCGTCTGGATCGACGTGGTTATATCATGGGAATAGCCATGGGTGTGGTTCTGACCTTTGGTGCCCTGATGCAACAGGTTGGCATTGTTGAAACAACGGCGGGTAAGGGGGGCTTTTTAACGGCTATTTATATTCTGTTAGTGCCTATTTTTCTATCTTTTTCAGGGCATAAGCTTGCCGTTCAGATATGGCCTGCCGCCATTTTAGCGATTGCTGGATTGTATCTATTATCGATAAAAGGGGGCGAGTTTAACTCGATTAATGTCGGTGATTACTGGGTGTTAGCCTCTGCTATTTTTTGGGCAGTACATATTATTCTGATTGAAAAAGCCGTGAAGTATTACGATCCACTACGTTTATCCATTGTGCAGTTTTATACCTGTGGTGTGTTGTCACTGTTTGCGGTCTTTCTGTTTGATGAGACGGTTTGGTCTGAAGTGCTTGTCGGTGTAAAAGGTGGGTGGTTAGAATTACTTTATGGCGGCGTAGCATCCGTAGCGGTTGCCTATACGCTTCAGGTATTTGCACAACGATCTGTACCTTCGCATCACGCGGCTTTGATTCTATCGCTAGAGGCTGTGTTTGCCGTTATTGGTGGAGTTTGGTTGCTTGATGAAGAACTCACCATGCGCATGGTAATGGGCTTTGGCTTAATCTTCGCGGGCATTATTCTTGCCCAGATTCCGTTGTCCGGAACTAAGGCGAAACTAAAAATTAGAGAAAATATTGCTGATTGAGGCGGGAAGTGCAGTGAATAGTCATTCTATTGACAAACATTCCAACGAAAAGCAGGGGTATTTTAGCTATTTTTATGAGCCTTTGTTTCGCATAACGGTATCTATAATGATTTCAAAAATACGCTTAAGGTTGCCACCAACAAAACGCTTTAAAGAATAGATGTCAAAACGCGCTATTTCCATGTCGGCAATAATCAGGTCATGATCTTGATTATAAGTGTGGATGCCTATTGCGCCTTGAGTCGGAGTAATTGTTTCTAGCGGTTCTTCAATGTACCTATTTTCAATCTGGATGACTTTGTTGAGTTGGACTTGATGTCCGTATCGTTTAGCGCAATCTTGAGACACTCGAATTAATTCGCCATTTTTCTGGATAAAATTCCCAGCCATTCTGGCTTTTGTTACATCAGTAATAACAGGTTCGTCATAGAGCTTTTGAAAAGGACTGTTTAATAAATCTGCCGATTTATAAATGGATAATTCATCGTTATAGTCAGCTGCAGTTTGTCCTTCTGAAGTAAACAAATACCAGGTATTGTTAATTTTTAAAGGCGTGCTATCAACTGCTCCAACATTCTCGATTAAGGTTTTTTTCTTTTTCCATTCATAGGGGAATGAAGTGCACTCAAATAAATCGACGCTATTATTCTCTTCACTTTCCGGGATCATGTAGTACGTGCCGTTTTCCAGGAATACGTTAGGAAAAGACAAATGATAGTCAAAGTCTAGAATGACTTTGTCATTGATTAAGCGATTGTTTTCAATATCGAGTTCGGCCGCGCAAAGGTAGCCGCGATAATCCTCAAACTTTAGCTCTTCATAAAACACGTAGTATTTATCGTCTTTGAAAACCACAAAAGGATCGGCTTGAAACAGCGTCGGATCAGGAATGATTTTGTGCCATTTGGTTTCATGAGCTTGCTTGTAAACGATTACCCATTGAGTTGGGATAAACGTTTCGAATAGGATTTTCTTCAAAAATAGCAGCTTATAAATCAACTTATCAGCTTTGGATAAGGGGCTGCGATCGTATTCGAGGTCAGATTCATTGATGCCAAGTCTTGAACAAATGCGCTCTATTTTCTCATGCGTCAATTGTAGCGAACGACTTAGTGATCTTCTGTCTGCCGCCAAACTCGCTTTACGAATCGTTTCGCCATCTTTGGTGAATACTAATTCGACACAGCCATCGCTTACCGATGCTTTGTGGATACCTTCGAGTAGTGAGTTACAACCTGTAACCGTAAGCGTATAATTTGCAAGCATCTAAAAGGGAGTAATGGCCAATTAAGACTCGGCAATCAGATCAGATTCTGAAGCATTATTGTTGTTATATAAATTCCGATAAAGATCTTCGTGCTGCTTCACTTGTTGTTCCAGTGTGAAATTGTCTAAGGTTCTCTGTCTAGCTGCTTGTCCCATTTGGGCATAGGTGTCAGGTGTCTCTTTTTTGATTTCTACCATTTTTTGCCACGCTTCAGCCATTGCTTCATCATCTCCAATAGGAGTAATCAGGCCAGTATCACCAATAATATAGTCATTATCACCCACTGCAGTCGCTACGCACGGTATGCCAGATACCATCGCTTCACCTAATGTAAGTGGGAAGGCTTCGCCGAAAGAGGTAAGCGTTGCAAGGTCAAATGCATTCACTACATCAGGAATATCTTCGCGATTTCCTAGCATGTGTACTTTGCCTTCAAGCCCAAGCTCTTTTCGTAAGTTGACTAATTCTTCGTTATTTTCATCGACATTGGTGCCTACCAGCATAAAATGAACATGCGGCTGAGTCTTTGCCAGCATAGCTGCAGAATGCATAAAGCCGATATGATTTTTCTGGCGATGGAAACGCGCTATTTTGCCAATCACGAAAGCATCATCAGGAATCATAAGGCTATGACGAACTTTAAGTCCGGCAGGGCGATTAGGAAAACATTTGCTGGTGTCGACGCCATTCGGAATAACAATTGATTTTTCGTTATTAAAGCCCCAGGCAACGTGTTGTTCTTTATTCAGGTTTGAAACATACATCATACACGCAGGTAATTTTGAGATGAGCCCCCAGGTACGCAGTTGTAAACGTTTGCGAATTGGCTCTTTGTCGTAATGCTCTAAAGGCTCATGAACAGTCCAGATAACCGGTGGTTTTTTCGGCAGAAATTTGTTGAATAGTGTGCCAACAACGCCGCCTTCATACATGGTTCCATGAATCACGTCTGGATTGAATTCTTTTAGGATTGAATACGCTTTGCGTACATTTAATGGGTTCTTTTTGAGCTGTAATGAATGAACAGGCAAACCAAGTTCACGAATTCTATCCGCAAGATAGGTTTCGTTATGTAAGGAAATGACGATCATTTCAAACTTACTTTTATCGATATCAGTCAATAAACGTAGCAGCTGAACTTCTGCGCCACCCGTTTCTAGACCTGTAGATATATGAGCTACTTTAATCACTTTGGTTACCTTGTTTTTTGCCTTATTGTTATCATTCATTTAGTTTTTTGATTTTCTCATAAGGGTTTTATTTATCAATATTGAATAAGATGAAAGGACTGGAACTCAGATTCAAGTGTACAATTTTTATCCAGCTGTTTGGTTGGATTAATAAAAAAAGCCGTATAAGTAGGGGGGTGACTAAATTAAACGGTTCATTTAGGGTTGAAAACTTATAAAAAAACATCATCATTAAGCTTATGTCAAAAGATGCCTGTGATCTAAACGATCGTGCCAAACACTTATTAAAAGTCTTAATCGAAGGCTATATTTCTGATGGTCAGCCGATCAGCTCGACTTTGTTAGCAAAACGTAGCGGTTTGGACTTAAGTCCGGCTACTATC
This sequence comes from uncultured Cocleimonas sp., assembly GCF_947495625.1. GTDB lineage: Bacteria > Pseudomonadota > Gammaproteobacteria > Thiotrichales > Thiotrichaceae > Cocleimonas. The sequence continues at coordinate 38,536 of NZ_CANLZW010000023.1, read as the reverse complement.
AGAAACGTCATGGCGTCTCTGGAAGATGCAGGCTATATCCATGCACCACATACTTCTGCGGGCCGAGTACCGACTTCACAAGGTTATCGTTTATTCGTTGATTCCTTATTGAATGTTACACCTTTGGCTGAGCAAGAATGTCAGACCCTGGAAATTCAATTAGATAATCGATCTTCAGCCAATTTAATTCAGTCGGCCTCAACCATGTTATCCGGGCTCACCCAATTGACAGGTATCGTGATGGCGCCGCAAATGGAAGCGCGTGCGATTCGTAAAATAGAATTTCTCAAACTTTCAGAAACTCAAATACTGGTTGTGTTGGTGATGTCGAATAACGATATCGAGAACCGCATGATTACGATGGATCGAGAAATATCCAGTTCTGATTTACAGCAAAGCAGTAATTATCTAAATGAAGTTTTAGTGGGTAAAGACCTGGCTCAGGCGCGTGCGGCTCTATTAAATGAAATGAAGCAAGTGCGAGCGGATATGAATGCAATGATGTTATCTGCCATTGATCTGGGCGAGCAAGCGGTCTCTGGTATGACAGAAGTTACTCAGGATGATTATGTCGTAGCAGGTCAAACCAATCTAATGGATTATGATGATTTGTCAGATGTCACAAAACTACGTCAGCTATTCAATGCCTTCAACGAGAAAAGAGATATTCTGAATATGCTGGATCGTTGTATGACGGCAGATGGTGTTCAAATATTCATTGGTCGAGAGTCAGGTCACGAAGTATTTGGTGATTGCAGTGTCGTTACTGCACCTTATCAAATTGATGATACTCACATTGGTGTTTTGGGTGTTATTGGTCCTAAACGGATGCATTATGATCGCGTGATTCCAGTGGTTGATATCACTGCTAAACTTCTTTCGGCTGCGCTGAATAAATAAAATTATTCGAGAAAGGCAAAAAACAATAAAATTTCCTTGAATTATTACTTAGAATCCCCACTTTTTATCGCACATTAAGTGAATTAAAGCTTTATTAAAATTTATTAAACACAAACAAATATTAGGTCGATAGCTCATGAGCGAATCTGAAAATAATAGTAACCAAGATAATATGGAAAATAACGTCGAGAACAATGTTGATAACATCGTAGAAAACGATGTTAATCAGCAAGAAGAAGCATCTGCCGAGATGCCCAATGGCGCTGAAGAAGTCACCATAGAATCTTTACAACAGAAGCTGGAAGAAGCAGAAGCCAAAGCCAATGATAACTGGGATAAGGCACTGCGAATTCAAGCTGAGATGGACAATTTACGTAAGCGTTGTGAAAAGCAGGTTGAAGATGCGCATAAATATTCGGTAAAGAAATTTGTGGAAGAAATTTTACCCGTAGCTGACAGCCTGGAAATGGGGTATGCGGTAGAAGGTGAAGTTGAACAGATTCGCGAAGGTATTGGCTTAACCATGAATGTCCTAAAAGCGGCAATGGAAAAGTTTAATGTTATTGCTGTTGATCCATTGGGTGAAAAATTTAATCCTGATCTGCATCAGGCAATGGCAATGCAGCCGAGCGAAGAATATGAGAATGATCATGTCAGTGCGGTTATGCAAAAAGGCTATACCTTAAATGGTCGTCTGGTTCGCCCTGCAATGGTAATGGTTGCTAAAAACTAAATAGTTATTTTGACTGCCTTATTCAGTAACACGAAAAGTGTATCTGACTAGGTAACAAATAAAGAAATAAAATAAATGTGGATTTTTTATTGATTTTAACCTTGATAAATAAACAAATAACCACACATTTATTACAACATTTTTTGATATTAACGTAACTCTAGATTGACACAATATTCAGTCCAAAGTTATTGACAGTAATAAACACATTTAAGAGAGAATTAACATGGGAAAAATAATCGGAATTGACTTAGGAACCACAAACTCCTGTGTCGCAGTAATGGAAGGTGACAAGCCTAAAGTTATCGAGAACGCTGAAGGCGATCGCACAACGCCTTCGATCGTTGCATTTGCAAACGACGAAGTATTAGTAGGTCAGCCAGCTAAGCGTCAATCAGTAACGAACCCTGAAAACACGCTTTATGCAATCAAGCGTTTAATCGGTCGTACTTTTGAAGAAGAAGCGGTACAAAAAGATATTAAGCTTGTGCCATACAAAATCATGAAAGCTGATAACGGCGATGCATGGGTAGAAGCGAATGGTAAGAAGATGTCACCTCCTGAGGTGTCAGCACGTATCCTTCAAAAACTTAAGAAAGATGCTGAAGCTTACTTAGGTGAGTCAGTAACAGAAGCAGTTATTACTGTTCCTGCATACTTCAATGACTCACAGCGTCAAGCAACTAAAGATGCGGGTAAAATCGCTGGTTTAGATGTTAAGCGTATTATCAACGAGCCAACTGCCGCAGCACTTGCTTACGGTATGGATAAAATGGCGAAAGGCGATAGCACGATTGCTGTTTACGACCTGGGTGGTGGAACGTTTGACGTATCAATCATCGAAATTGCAGAGATCGACGGCGAGTACCAGTTCGAAGTACTAGCAACCAATGGTGATACATTCCTTGGTGGTGAAGACTTTGATATGCGTCTTATCGACTATCTTGCAGACGAGTTTAAGAAAGACAATAGTGTTGATCTACATAGCGATCCATTAGCGCTACAACGTTTAAAAGAAGCTGCAGAAAAAGCGAAAATTGAGCTTTCATCTGCAACTCAGACTGATGTGAATCTTCCTTACATCACCGCTGATGCTTCTGGACCTAAGCACTTAAACGTTAAACTTACTCGTGCGAAGTTAGAGTCACTGGTTGAAGATTTAGTTAAGCGTACTATCGAGCCTTGTAAAGTTGCACTGAAAGATGCTGGTCTAAAAGGATCTGAAATCAACGACGTAATCTTGGTTGGTGGTCAAACACGTATGCCAATGGTTCAGCAAGCAGTAACGGACTTCTTTGGTAAAGAGCCACGTAAAGACGTTAATCCTGATGAAGCAGTAGCAGTTGGTGCAGCGATTCAAGGTGGTGTATTAGGTGGTGATGTTAAAGATGTATTACTTCTTGACGTAACACCTTTATCACTAGGTATTGAAACAATGGGCGGGGTAATGACCAAGCTTATTGAGAAGAACACAACTATTCCTACAAAGGCACAGCAAGTGTTCTCAACTGCAGATGATAATCAGAATGCAGTAACAGTACATGTACTTCAAGGTGAACGCGAAATGGCAACGGGTAACAAGTCACTAGGTCGTTTCGACTTAACTGACATCCCACCTGCACCACGCGGACAGCCACAAATTGAAGTTACTTTAGACATCGATGCAAACGGTATCTTGAACGTATCGGCAAAAGATAAAGCGACTGGCAAAGAGCAATCTATCCAGATCAAAGCTTCATCTGGCTTGAGTGACGAAGAAGTTGATGCAATGGTTAAAGATGCTGAAGCACACGCTGAAGAAGATAAGAAAGCGCGTGAGTTAATTGATGCACGTAATCAGGCTGATGGTCTTGTACACGCAACTGAGAAGTCTTTAGCAGAATACGGTGATAAGGTTGATGAAGCAGAGAAGACTAAAGTCACTGCATTAGTTGAAGAACTTAAAGAAGCACTTAAAGGTGATGACAAAGACTTGATTGAGAAGAAATCTCAAGAGTTGATGGAAGCATCAGGTGCTCTAGCTCAAGCTGCAGCAGGCGGCGAAGCAGGTGCAGCACCAGAAGGTGAGCAAGCTTCTGCAGAAGATGACGATGTTGTTGATGCTGAGTTTGAAGAAGTTGATGCAGAAGACGAAAAGAAGTAAAACGCAAAAAATGCCTCTTAATACTTTAATTTAAGAGGTGGGTAGACACATAAGGTGCATAGGTTTTTAACCTTTGCGCCTTATTTTGTTTTAGCGTTCTACTGGTTTTACAAACTCGGTTTAAACGGTTCTGTTTTAAGTGGTTCTAGTTTAAGCGCAGCACATTTATTGTTTATATAGTTTAAAGAAAAAAGGTTTCATCATGTCCAAACAATGTTATTACGAAATTTTGAGTGTTTCAAAAAGTTGTAGCGAAGCAGATCTGAAAAAAGCATATCGCCGCATGGCTATGAAATTTCATCCTGATAGAAACCCTGATAATCATGAAGCAGAAATAAAATTTAAAGAAATCAAAGAGGCATATGAAATCCTCTCTGATTCACAAAAACGCGCAGCTTATGACCAATTTGGTCATGCTGGTGTTGATGGCTCACAAGGCGGCGGTTTCGGTGGTGGCGGTTCTGGCTTTGGTGGATTTGGTGATATCTTTGAAGATATCTTCGGTGGATCACGTGGTGGCGGAGGCGGCGGAACTGCTGCTTATCGAGGTAGTGATTTACAATACAATCTAGAACTTACCTTAGAAGAAGCAGTCTTCGGAACAAGCGTAGACATTCGCGTACCAAGCAAACAAACGTGTGAGACTTGTGACGGTAGTGGTGCGAAAGAAGGCAGTCATCCAGAAACTTGTGGTACCTGTCATGGACAAGGCCAGGTCAGAATTCAGCAAGGCTTTTTCTCGGTACAACAAACCTGTCCTCATTGTCATGGTGCGGGAACCGTTATTTCAGATCCATGTGATGATTGTCATGGAGAAGGTCGTGTAGAGCAGAAGAAAACACTCGAAGTTAAAATTCCGGAAGGCGTTGATACGGGCGATCGTATTCGCTTAAGTGGCGAAGGTGAAGCTGGCATAAATGGCGGTCCATCAGGCGATCTTTATGTTCAAATGCACCTTAAAGAGCATGAGATTTTTACCCGTGATGGAAATGATTTGCACTGTGTGATGCCGATTCCATTTACACAAGCTGCTTTAGGTGGAAATATAAACGTACCAACGTTAAGGGGTGAAGTCAGTTTAAAAATTCCTGCTGAAACACAAACAGCTAAAGTTTTCCGCTTGCGTGGCAAAGGCGTTAAGTCTGTGCGCAGTAGTATGACAGGTGATTTGTTATGTCGTATCGACGTAGAAACTCCGATCAACCTAACCTCAAAACAAAAGAAGTTACTTGAGCAGTTTCAGGCTGCACTTGAAAAAGGTGGCGAGAAGCACAGTCCGCAACAGCATGGTTGGGGTACTAAGGCAAAATCATTCTTTGATGAAGTGAAAGGCTGGTTTGAAAACGAAGCAGATACCAAATAAACCCCTTAAAGTACGGGGGTGATTTAATGAGTAAAACTCAGTAATAAGCAAAGTAAAAAGCTAAGTAAAAAGAGACATATCATGGTGAATATAGCAGTAGTTGGCGCAGCGGGCCGTATGGGCAAGATACTTATTGAAGCTTGCGTTGAATCTGACGATGCGCAACTATCTGTAGCGACTGAGCATCCAGAGAGTTCTCTCATTGGAGCAGATGCTGGTGAAGTAGCTGGTGTTGGTAAGAATGGTGTGATTATCGCTGCAAGTCTTGATGAGGCTAACAACGACTTTGATGTACTGATCGATTTCACTCGCCCAGAGCCAACGCTTAACCATCTTGATTGGTGTGTGAAAAACAATAAATCTATCGTCATCGGTACTACTGGTTTTTCTGATGAAGAAAAAGCAAAAATCGATGCCGCTGGAGAAAAAATATCAATCGTATTCGCTGCAAATTTCAGTGTGGGCGTAACGCTCAGCCTTAAATTACTAGAAATTGCTGCGAAAACCTTAGGTGATAGTGTCGATATTGAAATCATCGAAGCACATCATCGGCATAAAGTTGATGCACCTTCGGGTACTGCTCTAAAGATGGGTGAGGTTATCGCAGATACGCTAGATCGTGATCTTACCGAGCATGGTGTTTACTGTCGTGAAGGGGTGACTGGCGAAAGAAATCGTAAAGATATTGGCTTCCAAACCATTCGCGCGGGCGATATTGTTGGCGAGCATACTGTAATGTTTGCAGATATCGGAGAGCGCATCGAAATTACGCACAAAGCATCAAGCAGAATGACCTTTGCTAAAGGTGCTGTTCGTTCTGCTTCATGGGTCACCAGCAAGCCTGCGAAAGTTTATGATATGCAAGACGTGTTAGAATTATAGGCAGTTAATTAACAGGTTGAAATTATATTGCATCATATTCCAAATATAATCAGTGCTTTACGAATTTTATTAGTGCTGCCAATTGCTCATCAGTTATTACATGCTGAGTGGAAAAATGCTTTAATTTTAATTTTTGTAGCAGGAATTTCAGACGCAATAGATGGATTTCTTGCGCGAAACTATAAATGGCAAAGTAAGCTCGGTGGATTTCTAGATCCATTAGCGGATAAATTATTGCTAACCGTTGTATTCGTTACCCTCGCTTATAAAGATATTATCCCAAACTGGTTGGCGATTTTAGTCATCTCTCGTGATTTGATTATATTGCTTGGGGCGATAGTTTATCACTGGGTGACACGAGAGTTACGTATGACGCCGATTTTGATAAGCAAGATCAATACCACCATGCAGATAACGTTTGTGCTGGCCTTGATGTATCATTTGGCTATTAACCCAATGACCGAGCCAGTACTGAATATTCTTAAATATGGTGTGGCGATAACAACACTGCTCAGCGGAATTATGTATGTGATTCATTGGAGTCGATATACAATTAAATATCTCTCCAAAAAACAACACAATAAAAACGGAGCAATCTGACAATTGTTAGTAGATAATTTTATTAAAAGGGTTAAGAGTAGGGCTAATAAATGATGACTCAAAGTTCGCGCTGGTTTTGGCTAACCATCGGCATAATCAGCGCAGGTTTATTGTATTTTTTAGCGCCTATTTTATTGCCTTTTGTTGCGGGTGCTTTGTTAGCATATCTGGGTGATCCATTAGTAGATCGTTTAGAAAAATTTAATATTTCCCGGACGTTATCGGTTGTTGTTGTATTTTTCATTGCTTTTTTGATTGTATTGCCGATTTTACTGTTTCTAATTCCCCTTTTGGAATCACAGATTCGATTACTCATTACTAAAGCGCCCAGTTATATCGACTGGTTGATGGTGAATTTAGAACCTACTCTGCAAGAAACCTTTGGTGTCAATATTCCCGCTTTGGAAGTAGAGCAATTAAAATCGACTTTCACCGATTATTTCTCGCATGCCGGAAGTTTCTTTAAGAGCCTGTTGCGCACGGTCACCCATTCGGGTTTTGTGGTTATTGGCTGGGCAGCTAATCTATTTTTAATTCCAGTCATTAGCTTCTATCTACTAAGAGATTGGGATCGCCTTGTTGCTTATATTCACGATTTATTACCTCGCGATGTAGAGCCAACAATCAGCCTTCTGGCTAAAGAGTCAGATGAAGTTCTGGGCGCATTTTTACGCGGTCAGATGATGGTGATGCTGGCGCTCGGTACTATCTATTCAATAGGTCTGAAGCTGGTTGGTTTAGAGTTTTCATTATTGATTGGCATGCTCGCCGGTCTGTTAAGTTTTATTCCGTATATGGGATTAATCGTAGGTATTGTTGTTGCTGGCGCTGCGGTGCTATTGCAAACACACGATCCGATGAATTTACTCTGGGTAGGCGCTGTATTTGTTGCTGCACAGATGGTCGAAGGTACTGTGCTTACGCCTTTATTGGTGGGTGATCGTATCGGTTTACATCCCGTAGCTGTTATCTTTGCAGTGTTAGCAGGAGGCCAGTTATTTGGGTTCTTTGGAATTTTGTTGGCGTTACCGGTATTTGCTGTAATTGCCGTGGTGATGCGTCATTTGAATAAATCCTACAAAGGTAGCCATTTGTATGGCTCGCCCCCGGATAGTTTAATAGCGGCCGATGACGATGATGCCTCTAGTAAAGCGTCTTAAATTAGTTAATCACTGAATAGAATCGTGTCAAACCAGCAGCTTACACTTAATGTACAAATCCGCGATGGCTACCGTTTTGCCTCATATTATGTCGATGAGGCAGGCGAGAATCATGAGCTAGATAATCATGAGCTAATAGGCGCGTTGAAATTATTTACGCAATCAACAGAAGCTCAGCAAAATATCCTCTGGGGAGAATCTAAATCAGGTAAGTCACATTTGTTGCAGGCTTGTTGTGCTGAAGTCGCAAACGATAAATATCCCGTTTCATACATTCCTTTAAAAAAACTTAAAACCTATGGCACCCAGATATTGTCGGGTATTACAAGTCATTCAAATTTTATTGCGATTGACGATGTCGATGAAATTGTAGGGGATAAGGAATGGGAGACAGCGCTGTTTAATTTGATTAATAGTACGCGCCAGCGTGGTCAGCGCTTGATTATGAGCTCTCAGGAAAATCCCAGACACTTGAAATGTGTGTTGCCCGATTTGGCTTCGCGTTTAATTTGGGGCGGGAGTTACCAGGTCCATGCGCTGAGTGACGAAGATAAGCCCAAAGCCCTTCAGGCCAGAGCAGAGCAACGCGGTTTTGAATTGAGTGATCGTGTGCTGGAATATTTGTTTCGTCGTTATCCGCGTGATATTGAATCCCTGATGGATATTTTAAACACACTTGATGAGCAAAGTCTGATTCAAAAAACGGTCATAACCGTACCTTTTATAAAGCAGGTGCTAGACTAAATTTTTGTTTTAGTAGCTGTTACAAGGTTTGATGCATCTATTGTTTATCTCGTAATTTAATTCTTTCTCGATATCAAGTGTAACGACTGAATTAGTTATTTTTTATCTGTTTTTGATTAACTATTGATTGCAATTAAAAGAGGATCTAGGTAGTTTTTATTATATTCATCTCCAAAATTATAAATAATTTATCTATTTATTTTATCAAAAAGAGTAAGTGTATAGCTGTTAGAAAGGGGTGTCAGTCGTTAAGCAAAATTATTGAATAATCAGAGTTTTATGATGTTTATGCTATTAATTTTCAAAAGCGTAAGATAAAAACTAATAACAAACATTATATTAAAGTTTTATGAACTTTTTCGTGTTCTGTTTGACTAATGGTGTGTGTACTATATAATTAGTCACAGCTTGAAAGTAAGTTACAATATTTATGCAACACCATCTCGAAGTTCCATCTGTTTAGATCCTCGTCCTGATATTCATAAAGTCATAGCAACACCACTTCAGCAAAACCCGCCTGAGTATTTCCATGCTGGAAACGCTTAAAAGGCACATTTAAAAACTTTGAATAATAGGAAAATATTATGTCTACTACTACTGGAACTGTTAAATGGTTCAACGAATCTAAAGGCTTTGGTTTTATCGAGCAAGAGTCTGGCCCAGACGTTTTCGCACACTTCTCTGCGATTCAGGGTGACGGCTTCAAGACTCTTCAAGAAGGTCAAAAAGTTGAGTTCACAGTTACTGAAGGCCAAAAAGGTCCTCAAGCTGAGAACATCACTGCTCTTTAATTTGTTACTTTTGTAACTACTAATTAAATTGTAGTTCTTACCTCGCAAGAGGTGAGATCAAAAAAAAGCGAGTCCTTTAGGTCTCGCTTTTTTTATGTCTGCAATAAATATAAAAGTAGCTCGCGGAGCATTAATTCAATTTACTTCTTTAAACGAAAAAAATGTAATACTAATCCAAAGGTGAGGGGGGTCATTAATTGAATACACTTTGCCTAATTACTTGAAAAAACACCATTTAGCCCCTATTAATTAGAGTGATACTAACAAGGAGCAACAACATGGATACCAAATCATTCCTCGATGAATTACTCAAAACAGGCAAAGACCTTGCGAGTAAAGGTCAAACCATAGCAGAAGAAAAATTACAATTACCTGAAGCAGGCGAAGAGCGTGATGCCAAATTAGATGGTATGAAAAAAGGTGCAATGGCCGCAGGCGTTCTTGCATTGCTTTTAGGTACTGGAGCAGGGCGCAGAGTAACAGGTTCAGCACTAAAAATTGGCAGTCTCGCAGCAATTGGTGGCATTGGTTACAAAGCCTATCAAAACTGGATGTCAGAAAGAAATGCCACCGCTCAGGAATATGAAGACATTGCCAAAGAAGCGGCGGGTCAAGGTAATAGTGAGGGACGTTTAATTAATTTTGACAAACTCGAGCCAGAACAAGCGAATGATCGTAGTCAAACCTTACTAAGAGCGATGGTTGCTGCAGCTAAAGCAGACGGCCATGTGAATAGCAAAGAAGAAACGGCAATCAAAGAGCAGATAGTAAAACTAGAGCTTGGTGATGAAGTAGAAGGTATTCTGCAGGCAGAAATTGCGAGACCACTCGATGTAAAAGAAATAGCGGCAATGGCGAAAAGTCAGGCAATGGCGTCAGAAATTTACTTAGTCTCGGCAGTAGTAACGGATCGAGAGAACTCTATGGAGCGCGATTATTTAGATTCATTAGCAAAAGAAATGGGATTGCCAGATGATTTGGTGGCTCAATTGCAAAAAGTGAAAGAAGAAGAATTAGCTTAAGCGAATATTTGTTTTAAAAATATGCTTATAAGTACGGGGGTGTCATTTTAATGACACCCCTTTTAATATGAATAGATGTGGTTATTGCGTTTGTTCGATTTTTTTAGAGAATAATTATCAAATGATAATACAAGTGCTTATAAATGCTGCACCTGCGCATAACTTTCATTTTTAACTAGCTTAACTTTGTCGCCAGTTTTGAAGGTTTGTGTCTCACTTTCAAGCTGAGTCACAACAACGTTTTCTCCATTATCCAGTAACAGGGAAATTTCTAATCCCGGTTTTCTACTTAAATCTTTATCCGCACTACTACCCGCTGCACTTCCAATCATGCTGCCGATAATTGATCCGGCAATACTTGCAGAGCCAAGAATAGAACCAGCAATTGAGCCAGTAGTTCGAAGCACGCTGCTATTAGCGCTAGGATCAGCAACTGACACTTTTTTAACTTCAGAGATGGTCGCTTTTTGTACCTGAATCACCGGTTGTTTTTTTATAGTGTTAGGTCGGCTGCTGGTAGCTGGTGCCGTTGAACAAGCAGTTAAAAGTGTGCTTAGCGCAATAGCTACAGTTAGCGTTGTTGTAAACTTAAGTTTTTTCATAATGGTCCTCTTTTTCTCAGATGTTATTGAGTAAGGAGAGTTTTTTGTCGTTTTGGTTCATGCCAGTGATACTTTCGTAGCTTTTTGTTTCATCCCTTATTTAGGGGTAACTACTTCACAGTTATGAGATTTATTTAGTCTAAGAAAAAATTCTACCCAGCTTTTCGGCCACACGATTCTTTGATGCCGCCGCTTTCATGAAAATCACAATTGATTCCAATTCTCCAATAGCAGGGAGCACTTCAATATCCTGATCGATAAGAATCTGCTTAATATCGTTGCCACAAAAATCAATTAAAAACTCATCGTCACGTGCTATGCCAATCGCTAAACCAATCAAATAAGGTGTAGCATTATCGCCACTAGTAACCGCAATTTTATGGGCGAAACGTTTCCATGCATTAATCCAGTGCTCTTTCTCTGACTGGCTAATGGCTCTGGTATCGATACGTAAAAACAAAATAATTCTGCTGATGTTCTGTTGGAGCGTTTCAGGCTCCATCTTGCCAAGCTTATGAGCTGCTTTTAAGTGGTGCGAAACACAATGATCGCATTGGTAGTATTGTGCCAATGCTAGTGCGACACATTCTTTTTGACGTAAATCCAGATAGGTATCCCACTTTTCTTCACCGTCAGTGCCATTGAAAACCATCATATGCATTAGATTCATTAAGTCAGATATGTGGCGTGGGAAGATACGATCTTGAAATAGGGTGATGCTCATTTTGTTTCCTCTTAGAATAATTGTGTGAGAATTTCTCGTGTGGAAATAATGTTACCCTATTTGAAATTTAATGAAAGAAAAACCTATCCTAGTCAATATTAATAATGAGCGTGTTTTAATTAATTGATTATTCTCTAAAGTGATTAAAACCAAATAATTTAAACTCAATCACTATTAAACTAACAAAAATTTTAAATCCGAATTAAATTCGGTATAAGAAATTAATATGTTATTAATAGCTACCAAACAACAAAACGGCTACTGTAATGACTCAAACCCAACTGAACAATTTCAAGCAAAGATTACTTAAACTGCAGAAAGGTCTGCATGAGTTAGAAGAGGAATTTGCTCAATCTGGTGATACTGTCATTCTTGATCAAAACAGTGTGGGCAGGCTTTCGCGGATAGATGCAATGCAAAGTCAGCAAATGTCGTTGGAAGCTTCTCGCCGAAGGGAAATGCTGGCAGATAGCATTGAAGGCGGTTTACGCCGCATTGAATCGGGAACATTTGGGTTTTGTTTTTATTGTGAAGAAGCCATCGATATAAAACGCCTAGATGCAGACCCTACCTATACGCGTTGCATAAAATGCACCGATTAGTTATAGGTTTCGGATGACGATAAAAGCATAAGGTCAGCAACTTCTATTTCAGCGTTTATTCTTAACTTTAATCAAGGTCCTGACTCTCAACTAATCCCTAATTCAACACTCATGCTAAAGTAGTAACATTAATAAAGATAAACGTTGTTAAAAATATCAAAAGAGTATTTTCAGCATGAAACAGAATAAAACCAGAACTGTTACCGATAGCATGGGCGATATAGAAATACCTGTCGATGCACTCTATGGGGCTCAAACACAACGCGCAATTCTGAATTTTCCACTTAGTGGGATACCCATGCCCAAGGAATTTATTCAAGCACTTGGTTTGATTAAATGTGCGTGCGCTCATGCCAATCATAAACTCGGATTACTGGATAATAAAATTGCTGAAGGTATCGAAAAAGCAGCCTTAGAAATTGCTGCTGGCGAATACAGTGATCAATTTCCCATTGATGTATTTCAGACTGGCTCCGGTACCAGTACTAATATGAATGCTAATGAAGTGATTGCCAATCTCGCTAGTCGCTATTCGGGTGAGACAGTTCACCCGAATGATCACGTCAACAAAAGCCAGAGTTCCAACGATGTGATTCCCACCTGTATTCACTTAAGTATTTCTTTATCGGTTTATAATAAGCTTTTACCTGCGCTTGAAATATTGATACAAAGCATCGATTCAGTCGCAGCAACACAAGGCAAATTGATTAAAACTGGGCGTACCCATTTGATGGATGCTATGCCGATAACTGTTGCTCAAGAACTCAGCGCGTGGACATCACAAATAAACGCGCACAAACAACGCATAACCAATATCGCTGAAGAAATGCAAAGCAATCTCGCCATAGGTGGAACTGCCGTAGGTACCGGCATCAACGCACATCCTGATTTCGGCAAATTGGTTGCTGAATATCTTACATCGCAAACAACACATCAATTTCAGCAAACGTCGAATACATTTCGCGGTTTAAACTCACAAGATACCGCTGTAAGTCTTAGCGGAGAATTCAAATCACTCGCCACCAGCCTGATGAAAATCAGCAATGATCTGCGCTGGATGAATAGCGGCCCATATGCAGGATTAGGCGAGATCCAATTAGCTGCCATTCAACCGGGCAGTAGCATCATGCCGGGAAAAGTAAACCCAGTGATACCCGAAGCGGTCTGTATGATTGCTGCCCAAGTCATTGGCAACGATGCTGCGCTAACCATCGCAGGACAATCCGGTAATTTTCAATTGAATGTGATGTTGCCACTGGTTGCCCACAATCTTCAACAAAGTGTTGATATTCTCGCATCTGGTTCAAAAGCGCTTGCTCAAACCAGCATTGCCAATATGCAGTATAAGCAAGAAAAGTTAGCGCAAACACTGGCGCAAAATCCTATCCTGATTACCGCTTTAAATTCCGTTATCGGTTACGAAAAAGGCGCTGCAATTGTCAAACGAACCAATGCCGAGCAACGACCATTGATAGAGGTTGCGCTAGAAATGACGGATTTAGACAGAGAAACCTTAGAACGCTTACTCGATCCAGCTCAGCTGACTAAGCCAACAGAATCAAAATAAATAAAAAGCCTCATCAAGTATTTATATCTAACAGTATTTATTAGAATAAATAGGATAAACTGCAACAAAAACTCGCTGTTTAATTATTCAAAGTGAAGCTATATGTTCCCAAGATTTTTATTATTTTTTCTATCATTATCCGCCACCCATTCACTCTTCGCTTCTCCCGATTTTTGTAGAGAACAAGAAAGCCCAAAACCCATCTTCTGTCAAGATTTCGAACAGCGCGAAACGGGTTTATACACTTCAGAAGACCTTATCGAAGACTGGCCTAATCTACAAAGCTTAAGCACCAAAGTTAATTTTTTAAATTTCGGAGTAAGCCAGCACCGTGTGAATGTCGTTGATAGGAAAGTTGGCGAACACGATAGCCACATGTTAAAAATTAAATACCCTGAAAACCTCTTCGGTTCAGCGCTTTCTGGTGCAACCTGGGTGATGAAATTTCCTAAAAAATACGAACAGCTCTCGCTCGAATATAAAGTCATGTTTAAAGAAGGTTTTTTATATGATCGAGAAGGACTCTTCGGCGGCAAACTCCCCGGTTTAATGGGTGGAGAAACCATCAGTGGCGGCGCAAAGGCAAACGGAAAAAACGGTTGGACATCTCGTATCATGTGGGGGCAATTAGGTCGCGGACTTGGTTATCTTTACTATCCGGATATGCGCAATGACAAATACAATCAAGATGCTTGCCCACGTTATGGTTTAGATCACGAATTATGCGTTATTAAACGTAATAAGTACTTCACCTTCGATGATGACAGCAGTAAAAAATGTTTATCCGAATGGGCAGCAGATGAATACGAATTCCGATTTAAAACAGAGCGTATCTATAAAATAAAACAATTCATTAAGATGAATACGATTCCGGAAAAAAACACAGATAGTGTTGCTATCGGAGATTATATTGCAGAAGGTAATCGTGACGGACAACTAAAAATCTGGCTCGATGACAAGCTCGTTGTCGATTGCACTAATATACGTTTTCGTGATGTACCTGAATTAGCTATAGATTCCATACTCTTCAGTACTTTTTTTGGTGGTAATACGCCTGAAAGCTCAGCGCATCCGCATGATGAATATATTTACTTTGATGATTTTGTCGTGAGGGAAAATTAGTAATAACAGTTATTATTTGTGTTATTCAGATTGCTGTATTAAACCGCTATTTAGCGGCTTGGCTAAGTCTTAGAGCGAATGAAGCCCTAGTGTAGGCTTCCCAACTTTTCTTTACCACGGCGCGCAGTAATTGACTCCCCATAAACACTTATATGCACGGCTTTTATTAATTCCTGAATATCTTCGTCAGTCACAAGCTCTAACTCAACTCCTGCCTGCATAAAACCTTCGCAGCGATGCTTATCTGCATCAGCAATCTTACCGCCAGCTCTCGCCACAGTCATAGACTCACGAAGCTGTGCTTCAAGGTTTTTAAGGAATTTTTCTTTTATATTTGTCACTTAGTTGTCTCTTAATTTATTACTTAGTTATCTCGTATTTAATTTCGATTGAACGTATAAAAAGCTCGTCGAAAAGCGTGTGGAGCAGTGTATAGCAAGACGCTGTGTTAAGAAACCAAGATAAGAAACGCAATCCGATATCTTGGCTACTCATACTCCCACATAACGCTCTTCTGTTGTTTAATCGATAATCGTAATAACTCCATCAATGGAAATGCGCGGGCTTTAGCGCTGACAATCTGTCTTTCTATGGCTTTGCGTTCATCATCAAAAACCTCGTCGCCAAACTCCATTGGTTTTTCTGTTTTCGCTTCGGCTTCTATAGAGGCTTCAAGATGATCAAGCGCCGCCTGAAGATCTTCAGGATTAATTGCACCGGGAATATTCCCAGTCATATCCATTGCGCGAAGCATTTTTTTCGCCTGATCTTCAAACATGGAAAGCGTTTGACCCGATGTACTACTGAATTTTACTAACATAATAGTTACCTCTAATTAGCACGAAAGATTTATATTAACATCATAGCGAAAGCTACGAACTCGCGAAAGCTACGAACTCGCGAAAGCTACAAACAGCCGATTGCAAAAACGAAACAGTAGCAACGTCTAATATATTCTCATCGGTTCATTCCAATCAAAAATCTGTTTAATGAATTAATACGATGCTATGTGCCATTTTTTAAAATTTTTTTTAAAGTCGCTAACAGCGTAAACCTTTAAAACCAGTTATTTTTACAAACAGAAAGACTGCTTGAGTCATGTCATTAGTTTTATCAGCTTATCCTTTATACTCTGCTGACTGTCATACAGGAAGAATTATGCCACTGGATCCGCTCAAATGTTTTTAAAACCCTATTTCCAATTCATTAAAAACGCCCTAATCAGGTTCAGGGCAAATCAGGGTATTCTGTTATCCGGTGCAATCGCCTATTACACATTGCTATCTATAATTCCGCTGTTCACCTTAATTTTAACGGGACTTTCACATTTTTTTGCAGAAGAACAACTACTCGCTATTGTTCAGAATAACCTCAGCCTGTTGATTGGCGATCAATCCCAAGTGCTGACACAGCAAATAGCGACCTTTATAGATCATCGAGAAACCGTCAGCTGGTTAGTCTTGTTAGTGCTAGTCTTTTTCAGTTCTATGGCGTTTACAGTGCTGGAAAATGCGATGTCAGTGATCTTCTTTCATCGTGTCGTCATCCATCGTCGGCATTTCCTGATATCTGCGATCATTCCCTACATTTACATTGCACTTTTAGGGTTCAGCATACTTATTATCACGCTAATCAGTGGTGCCATGAATATGCTCGATCAAAACCAGATCACGGTATTCATCTGGACCTGGCAAATGAATAATGTGACCGGTGTATTTTTATACGGACTCGGCATGATCGGTTTAACACTTTTACTAACCTCGTTTTACATGGTAATGCCAGTAGGCAAAATTTCATTTAGTCATGCATTTATAGGAAGTATTGCAGTAGTGATACTGTGGGAAGCAACCCGACATATTCTCGTCTGGTATTTTTCAACTTTATCGATGGTCAACCTCATATACGGCTCATTAGCCACCACCATCGTTGCACTGTTATTTCTGGAAATGGCAGCAATCATACTTTTGTTTGGCGCACAGTTAATTGCAGAATATGAACGTCGTGATGACAGTGATTATAATAGCAATGAGGATGTAGGAACCGATAAAGATGGTTTTAATACCTAATCATAATCATCAAACACAAGCATTAATCACTAATACTAATAAATCACTTAGCTTGAATCGATTCCAAATACCCTATTAGTGAAGTAATACGACCCAAAATCATCGCCTGAGTATCCTGTTCGTGAAGGGGAAACGCAATGCTTTCATCGGTTTCAATTGCCTTAGATGTATAACGGTCACCCCAAACCGCCATATCCGTTTCGCCATGTGAATTGATAATGTCATGGCCGACGATAACCTTGTAGACGAAGTCTTCAGGAAACTTGCCACTGTACTTTTTCGAGATCATTGTTAAATCGTATGGCTTGTTTGTAAGTGCTTCTGCGACAGGACCACTGCCCTTGCCATCTCTTCCATGGCAGGCTGCACAGTTATTTAGATATTCCATTTCGCCTAGCTTAAGCTGAGCTTTTTTATCCAGCGCGTTAACGCTAGCAACACTGAGCAGAATGGCACACCCGGCGATGATTGCAGCACTAAAGTTGATTTTACTCTTATGTATTGCTTGTGAATTTCGCACGGTTTATCTCCAGCTTTTTTCTAATAGATAGATGATTTTGTATCCCCATGTTTACCCTAGCATAGACAGGAAAAGTACTTGGTGACATAAATCATGGGTGTTTAAAATCGTCTCGAAAGATCAAGAATTGATCCGAGAGGTGATTGTGGCATGAGCGCTGGTAATCGGGGGTTGTTGTCCAAAGAAGCTCTCTCAAAAACAATAGATAAAAGTACACCCCCCTACTTATAGGCACTTTTTCAAAAAACAGCCTGAAAGTAGGGGGGTGACTTAAAATCATTCAAAGATCATCTAACTCAATTTTTTTATTCCTAATCATATTAATAACCAGCCATTTATTTGGCTTTTCGTTTTAGATTCTGTCTGCTGCTGTTGAAAATAAAATTTACCATTCTTAATGCAGATCAATAATTTGCTTTGTAATTAATCATATAGTGATTGTGTTTTTAGTTACTAATGCCTGAGAGGATAATTATGATTACCTATGATGAGTTGAATGAGCAAAACCATAAGATTACTGAGCTTTCGAATGTGTTGGCTATTCTGCTTAAAGATCGTTTGATTTGTGATTCGGAGACTTGCTGTAAGTTGTTTTTCAATTATATTGATAGGGTTAACGAGCATATGCATGATGTTGAGGCGAATCTTTATACGGATTTACTAAGGCATTCTTCTTCTGAGATTAATAATACCGCTAAGAATTTTATGTCTGGGTCTCAGGAGATTAAGCGGATTATGAATAGTTATGTGAAGAAGTGGTGTAATAAAAGCAGTCAGGCACTTTCTATCGGTAAGAATCATGAGAAGTTTATGAGGGAAACCGATGAGATGTTTGAGATGGTGCTTTCCCGAATCCAAAGTGAAATTGAGCATTTGTACCCTACGATTCGAGCAGTAAACAGTGCTTGATTGATTGGCTCTTGCTAAGCTCTCTTTATCCTCGCTTCTTTTTCAACTTTCTCTCCACTCCTGCCAGGGCTTAGTTTCGCTTATTGGTGTGACTATGGAGTTATTAGGTTTCTACCTTTTGATTCGCGGATTATGTTTAGTGTTTTAAAAGCCATAGCAAATTAAGAATCTCTAAAATATTTAATTTTAATTAAATTGTTAGATAAAATTTGTGCTTAAAAGTAGGGGGGTGACATTAGATTAAAGCCATTCCTGCTCTTTTTCTAAATTGGTTCTTGCAGTGGTTCTTTATTGGTTTTTTTACGTATCCAGTTCATCGTTTTGAAAACGGGAGGCTGTTGTGCGATTTTGCGTAGTAGTCTAAATTTCCCCGGAAAATCAGCGAATACTACGCCGACCAAAATGGTTAAAATTCCCTGTCCTGGTAACACCAGCATAAATATGCCTGCAATAATTAAGAACCCTCCGAGTATGTTTTTGGAAAATCGTAAGGAATAATAAATTAATGGATGAGTGTCACGGGTTTTCGATATATGACGTGTTTCATCGGTAAAATAATCACTGGGTAAGCGTGTTATTAACCACGGAATAAAAATTAAGGATAGTAAGAACAGCACTAGAGAGGCAATAGCAAGGGCTATCAACCATTCAGGATTAAAGGGTAATTTATCGAATAAGTTCTGCATTATATTGGATCTATTTTATGGCTGTTTTCGCACTGAGTCACCAACTAATAAAGGAGCCATCAGCAAATAAAGGAGCCATCAGCAAATAAAGGAGCCATCAAAGAAAAAAGTAGTTAGACTTATATTAGGCATATAAAAAGGGGCAGGGTCGTTAACATTCTGAATTATAAGATGCCCATTATCAGATCGATAATAAATCAAAGAGTTCAGACTCTCTGGGCTATAACTAATAAATTCATTACCGCAAACAAAAAAGTACATCGGGAATAATCCAGAGCCGTATTTTTTTGCTTTTGAATGACCTTGCATATTCATAAATTATCCTGTTTTAAATATTTGTTGTATTGATGGGTAATTGATATCTATTTCAATCTGCTCTGCACTAAATCACCTTAATCTAAACTTAACAATGACTTAGCGAAATCGAGGCTTAAATCTGGATTTTTTCTGATTTATTCACAAGCAAAAAAGCAAGCATTAAAATGTCATAAAAATGTAACATCCGCTCGTTTTTTGTTTTTATTGATTAATTAAGCTCTGTAAGTCATTGATAAACATATGTTAATACCAAGTGGTTAAAAATTGACCAATCTGTAAAGCGCCTGCTTCTAGCGAGGCTTCAAGACTTAATGCACAGTGATATGCACAGACTTATCCACAGATATTGTGGACAAGTTGACGAAAAAAAATAATCAAGTTTTTTATCTTATGAATGAAAAAAGTTTTCTGAATACTTAAGATCTATTTTAGGTTATTTAAGTTTTAAAATGGTGCATTCAACTGAATCGTATATTTTCAATAGGTGAAAGAGTGTGAAAGGGCGAGAAAAAACTGGAAAAGTACGGCGATTGTTTGTTCTTTGCATTTCGGCCTAAACCAATTCACCAATAATTCATTTCAATACATTAGAATATTCTAATAGACATTGTTATCTGATGGGTATAAATTTTAGCAGTGACCAGTAAACAAGTGTTTGCTGGTATAAGGCGAGTTCCCCGAAAAACGAACCTTGGATTCTTGTTAATTCTCATCTTTACGGATGAGTGTTTAACCTACAATTTAACTTACAAGGAGTTAATTGAAATGAATGTTAATGTCGGAAAATACGAACGTATTATTAGAATTGTCGCAGGTTTGGTTATTATTGCCTGGGGTGTGTATGCGAAAAACTGGTGGGGTGCTGTTGGTGCTGTACCGTTGTTAACAGGTTTGATCGGTTGGTGCCCTCCATATGCGATGTTTGGTATTAATACCTGTTCTGTGAAGAAGAATAAATCTTAAGCAAATTACTGTGATTACGTTTGGTCGCTGATGCAGTCGTTATGATTTGTAGAAACCACTAAATAACGTATTCATACCTTTAAGTCACCCCCCTACTTTTGAGCACTTTTTTAAAGTAGGGGGGTGATACTATTAATCTGTTTCGATATTTCCAGACCCTTCTTAAATTCATCTAATCCCGCCTTAATTCATCCGAACGCTAGATCTTGTAGTATCATTCTTTCAAATGTACACTGCGCGCCGTTAGACGCTATTCTGCGTTCTGTATTTACTCTTAAATTATTTATTAGCTGTAGTTGATGGCTAATGAAAGACTCATCCCACTAGGATTCCAATGAAAAAGACTTTTAAGCTAGAACACCCAAAAATCAAAACACCTCGTATCGTCGATTCGATTAAACACGAGATCAAAAAATTCCTGAAAAAAGAACGTAGCAAAAACCTACCGGCAGACGCCAAGTATTGGAGCTTCGATTGCAAAGTTGGCCAAACTGAAGAAACTGCCAATAAAGTACCGCTGTTATCACTTACAGAAAGCATCGATGATTTAGTCTTGAATAATGCGAAAAGCATCTATGTGGAATTGACTGCAAAAGGTGTTGCTACTATTGATGAGAATGATTGATCTTATTTAGCTGTCTCGTTTTATTCATTGTTATTTAGTTTTAACTCAGGTCAATAAAAACGGTAAATTAAAAGCGACCAATACAGTAATAATTACTAAATAAGGCGCGAACTCTTTGATTGTTTTCGTGATTGTCTTCAATGTGTAATTTATATGAATGCAGTTAATCAAACGTGTATAAATTGTTAGTAGAACTCAAATCAAAAGATAGTTATTCATATATAGATTAATCTATACTTAATCTATGGAGATGAGACATTTACAAGCGTTAATAACCGTAGCGGAAGCCGATTCGTTTGCGGACGCGGCGGAGTTATTGTTTATTACACCCGCAGCGGTTAGTCAGCAAATCCGACAATTGGAGGAGGAGTTAAATCTACAATTGTTTGATCGTTCACTGCGACCACCCCGAATAAATACAATGGGTGAGTCATTGTTAGAGCGCGCGCGTAAGCTGGTAGAGGAGTTTGATGATTTCAAATCTACCGCGGCTGAGGGTACGATTCGTGGTCGATTATCGATAGGTTCAATCAATGGTATCACCCCGTCATTATTACCCGAAACATTACGTTCGTTGGTAAGGCGTTATCCCGAGGTAAGGGTGCGCATCGAAGAAGGTCAGTCGCAAGTTTTGATGCGGCGGGTAATGCGCAAAGAATTGGATGCTGCAATTGTCAGTGACGCGACAGAGTTACCTGAATCTATGGAGCGAATTCCGATTTTCAGCGAGCCGCTAGTGGTGATTTCAGATTTAACGAAAAACCCAAAGTCGTGGCGGGAAGCCCTCGAAGCCGATCATTTCATTCGACTCAATCGAAACGCTGGTCTAGGTATTCAAATTGATAAAGCGTTAAAGCAGTTTCATCTAAACGTAGACGAAGCGATGGAACTAGATTCAACCGATTCCATCGTGCAAATGACTCTGGCAGGACTTGGTAGTGGTATTGTTCCTATGGGCAGGGTGTCGCTAGAAGTCGCGAGAAATCTCAGAATATTCCCTTTTGGCGAACCGCAAGTGCATCGCCATGTTGTGCTGGTGCAAAGAAAAGGCACATCATCGTCTGAGCTTTCACAGCTGTTGTATCAGGAATTGCAATCGCAGTTGGCTGAACGGAGTTAGTTTAGTTTGAGATTGATAGGAAAAAAGCCCCTGAAAGTAGGGGGATGACATTGTCTTTGATTAATCTTTAATCAACTCTCTCTTTTCGATTTTTTTAATCGCCCTAAACATACCGTTAGTATTTATCTAACCAATATAAATGAACCCCTGTGAGACATTGATCTTCCTGTCTCATCTCATTATTGATTAACTCATGCAAAATATTTTTGCCAAAAGCCAAACTAGTAACCTCGCTAAAAGGTTAGCTAGTAAACTGACGGATTGGCTGATTGCTTTATTTGTGGCAAGTGTATTGATCTGGTTTACGGTGACGCAACCGATTTTTTCTTTTGTCAAAGAAGATACAGCCCCAGAAGTTGATGTGAAAAGGCTTGAGAGGCATGTTCGTATGTTGACGAATGAATATGCCCCTCGCACACTTGATAGTGCGCAGTTGAAAAAAACCGCTAAATATATCTCAAATGAATTTATTGGTCTTGGTAGGGTGAGGTATCAGTACATTAATACCTTGGCGGGAAATTATCAAAATGTGATACTCAATTTAGGCGCAGATTCAAAAGAAGTTTTTGTGATAGGCGCGCATTATGATGCGGAGAACAGTTCGCATGATACCGAAGGCAACGCATCGGGTGTGTCGGCCTTAATCGAGCTAGCGAGACAGTTATCGAAGAATGCAGAGAAGTTGCCGCTACGAGTAGTTTTGGTGGCCTATCCGTTATCCAGTAATCAATCGAGCCGCATCGAAACTACAGGAAGTTATATTCATGCGGAGTCTTTGAAAGATTCAGGAAAAGAAGTGCGTCTGATGGTGTCGCTGGACAGCGTCGGTATCTATAACTCGGATAAGCAAAGCCAGAAACATCCGTATAATTTTATGAAACTGTTTTATCCAGAGCAGGGGAATTACATCAATCTCACCGGACGTTTGACGGATTTTTCCGAAGTCAGGCAATTGAAGCGCAGTTTTAAACGGGTATCGAAATTACCGCTTTATTCGCAGAGTATTCCGCAAAATCTATTAGGGTCGAAATCGGTCGACCACCAAAACTATTGGAAAATGGGCTATCCCGCAGTGTTGATGAGCGATACGGCTGAACTTAGAACTAAGAATGAGCCAAAAGGAGGAAAGGGCCGAAGTGCGTCCAAATCCAAACTCAAGCATGTCCCTGAAAACGATATCGATTACGAAAAAGTCGCAATGTTGGTACAGGGTTTGTATCAGGTGGTGATGGATTCTGGAGAGCCAGCGAATAAGCCTTTGATTGCCGAGCAACGCAAGGGCTTATCCGCTGAATTGTAGTTTAAAGATCTCTTCTAAAAATGAGTTCTTATCCAGCGTTTTTAATCACATTCATTGGCCCACCTCTAAACGGGGCAAAGCCTGTACCAAAAATCACGCCAGCATCGAGTAAATCAGCGTCTTCTACCAGTCCTTCATTGAGACATTTCTGTGACTCGTTTAAAAACTTATCGATGAGACGCTTTTCTAATTGATCAAGGTCACCCCCCCACTTTGGGGCGTTTTTTTCCTTAATTTTCTTATCTGCTTTCCAATTATAGAAACCTTGTCCTGATTTTTTACCTAATCGACCGGATTCTACTTCACTATCCAGAGTGGTTGGCAAGGTCACGCCGACTTTATCCGCAAGAATTTTCCCCACGTGCAAACAGATATCCAGACCGACAGTATCAGCCAGCTCTAACGGTCCCATTGGCATGCCGTAATCGACAGCGACTTTATCTACAACTGTAGCCGGAACACCTTCCTGATGAATCGTTACGCCTTCAAGAATATAAGGCATCAAAATACGATTGATCAAAAAGCCCGGTGAGCTTTTAACAGGTAACGGCAGTTTGCCAATATGCGCGCCAAACGATTGAGCCAATTCTATGATTTTAGGATCGGTTTTGTCAGGGGTATAGATGATCTCCAGCAACGGCATTTTAAACACGGGATTAAAGAAGTGCAGGCCAACTAAACGCTTTGGGTTTTTCATTACTCCGGCAATTTCATTTAGCGTAATACTGGAGGTATTGGTCGCGATGATTGCATCGGGTTTGGCTTTGGCTTCGACGTCTTTGAATATCGTTTGCTTGGCTTCCAGGTTTTCAAAAATGGCTTCGATAATGACATCTGCTTTGCTAATTCCGTGGCCATGTATATCAGGGATGAGATTATCTTGTGCGCTCATAATACGAAATTTGTCTTTGCGATAACGGCGTTTGAAGCCTTTGACAGCACGACCCACGACACGACCTAATGCATCTTGGCTAAGGTCTTGAATGGTGACTTTGAAACCTTGCATTGCACACCATGCTGCAATGTCTCCACCCATCACGCCACCACCTATCACATGTACATGCTTCGGTGAAAACAGTGATTTATCACCCAAGGCTTTTAAACGATTTTGTAAGAAGAACACGCGTACCAGATTCTGTGCAGTTTCAGTCATCGCTAACTGCGCAACAGACTCTGCTTCAGCAGCATACATATCATTGCTTTTGCTGCCGTGCATTTCCCAAATATTGATTAAGGCGTAAGGGGCAGGGTAGTGCTCTTGCTTGGCTTTTGAGGCTACCTGTTTGCGCATTTGCATCGTGACTAGTTTTCTCATCGGACCAGCTTCTAGCAACATTGCTGATTTGGGCGCTTGTTGTTTCGGTGGTTTGCGTAAAGCCGTTTGAATCGCAGAGGCTTTCAGCTGGCGTAATGGCACGCATAAATCCGTGAGTCCCATTTTCTTAGCCTGACGAGGTAATACATTTCTACCCGTTAGCATCAATGGCATAGCGGCTAATACACCCATACGGCGAATCGAACGAACCGTGCCACCAAAGCCAGGGTGAATGCCTAGTTTGACTTCGGGTAGTGAGAGTTTGGTCGATGGCGAATCGTCAGTGACAATATAGTCACAAGACAATGCAATTTCTAAACCGCCACCCATGCAAAAACCTTGAACCATCGCCACAGTGGGAATCGGCAAGTCTTCAATTTTTTGACAGGCAGCCTGACCTGCGTGGATAAACACCAAGGCTTGTGTCGTGTCGGTGACTTCGGTGAATTTTTTCACATCGGCACCCGCGATAAAGCCGCTGGGTTTGCCCGAATGAATAATTAAGCCTTTTATGCCGGACATGGCTTTGACTTCATCACAGGCTTTTGATAGTTCTGCAACAACATCAGGGTTAATCACATTTGCTGCTTCGTCTTTAACATCGAGTGTTAACCATGCGAGTTCATTTTCAACAGAGAGTGAAAGGTTTTTGTAAGTGTTTTTGTTATTTTCTATACTGTTGCTCATACCGCCTCCACCAACATTGATCCACCTTGACCACCACCAATACAAAGTGATGCGATGCCTTTCTTGGCATTTTCCCGTTTAAGCACATGCGCCAAATGAAGCACAATGCGAGCACCACTCGAACCTACCGGATGGCCGAGTGCAATTGCACCCCCATCAACATTGAGTTTATCCATCGGGATTTTTCCTGCTTCCTTGAGTAAGCCTAATTCATTCTTACAGTATTCTGTGTCGTTCAGTGCCAGCACGCAGGCTTGTACTTGCGCAGCGAAGGCTTCGTTGATTTCCCAGTAATCTATATTTTCCATAATTAGATGATGGAATTTCAGTGTTTCTACAATTGCGTGCGCTGGGCCTAAACCCATTTGTGCCGGGTCTAATCCTGCCCATTGAGCAGGACTTAATTTGGCGATAGGTGAAAGCTTGTATTTTTTGACTGCATCTTCGCTGGCAACGATTAAACTGGTTGCACCGTCTGTGATTTGTGAGCTATTTGCTGGTGTCACTTTTCCATAAGGTTTATCAAAGAAAGGTTTGAGTTTGGCAATTTTTTCTACCGAACTATCAGGTCGAACGCCATCATCTGCATCAAACATCTTTCCTGAATCATCATAAATCGCTTCGATTTCTTCAAGCGAACCTGCTTCCATCGCGGCGACTAAGCGCAAGTGACTTTGTACCGCGTATTCGTCCATTTGCTCACGGCTAATATTGAATTTATACGCCAGATTTTCGGCAGTTTGACCCATATTCAAACCCACTACAGGATCAGTTAAACCACGCAGAAGCGCAATTATGGGCGCGAAGTAACGGCCTTTTAATTTACCCAGTGCTTTGATCTTTGCGCCTGCAGATTTTGCTTTATTCCAGTTGGCTAACCAGTGCACCATGTCTTGTCGCAGTAATAATGGCGCTCTACTCATTGCATCCACACCGCCAGCCATAATCATATCGGCATAACCGTGTGAGATATTTCTCACTGCATTATCGATGGCTTGCATGCCTGAGGCGCAGTTGCGTTGGACAGTGAAGGCCGTGAGTTTATCTCCACCACCCATGCGTAATGCGATTACACGTGCGATATTTGCCTCGTCCTCACTCGGCATCATACAACCATAAATAACCTCATCCAGATCAGATGCTTCAAATGGCTGTCTTAGCATTAACGGTTTAGTTGCGCCAAGTGCAAGTTGCGTCGCACTAAATAAGCCAGGTGCACCGGGTGCTTTTAGAAATGGCGTGCGCGCTCCATCGACAAGATAAACAGGTCTTGCTTGCGAGCTGGTTTTTGATTTAGAGTTTTTAGGCACGGTTTAATTCCTTGCTGGTAAAGTGATCAACGCGAATAGCTTCTCTAGTCGCTAACCATAATTCATGTAATTGTTCGCCTTCTGCCTCGGTCAATAGCTTCTTCTCTACTGCTTCTTGCATGCGTTCTTCGTGTGTTCTGCTGCTCAATTTATCTTCTTTCATGAGTTTTTTGAACTTGGTCTCTAAGGTTTCCGCTTTAATCGCCAGATTAAATGCGTGTTCGATTCTGCCAGCGGGATCATTTGGGTCATCCGTTAAATAGCAACCTTCGGTTAAACGATCTCTGGTAGCAGACGGACTTAAAGCCAGTTGCGCTACTTCGTGAATCAACTTATCCGAAGGTGGCGAGTAGGGCTTGCCGAATGGGAACATTAATGCGCGCAAGGTTTTGGCAATGGGTGAAATAGGTAAGTTGTAGAAAACCGCTAACATTGCTTGTTGTGCATCGTGCATGGTTGACTGACAAGCGTAGTGGAGAAGCGGTAAATCAGCTTCTGGCTCACCTTGGTCTTCGAAGTGCTTCAGTGCGGCTGAACATAGGTACATATTGGCTAAGATATCTGCAAATCGACCTGAGAGTCTCTCTTTACGTTTTAGACTTCCTCCCAGTGTTAACAGAGCATAGTCAGACAATAATGCGAAACCTGCACTTAAGCGTGTGAGGCGACGATAATATTGACGTGTTAATGGTGTGCCAGGTACTTCAAATACGGCATTAGTCAAACCGAACCAGACACTGCGAGATAGATTGCTTACAACAAATCCGATGTGTGAGAATAACTTATCATCGAGTGTTTTAAGATCATCTTCTTGCGTTGCTTTCATAATATCTAATAGATAAGGATGACAACGTATTGCTCCTTGCCCAAACACGATTAGCGTGCGCGTAAGGATATTTGCGCCTTCAACCGTAATAGCTATAGGAATTGCTTGATAGCCACGACCTATAAGATTCGATGG
The DNA here is from genome assembly GCF_947495625.1 of uncultured Cocleimonas sp. Lineage (GTDB taxonomy): Bacteria > Pseudomonadota > Gammaproteobacteria > Thiotrichales > Thiotrichaceae > Cocleimonas. The sequence continues at coordinate 10,801 of NZ_CANLZW010000023.1, read as the reverse complement.
GCCAAGGCATATGCCTGATCCACCTTGAATATCCATCGCGTTGTTAATGACAACACGCATACGCTCTGTAAGTTGATATTTGAGTAGGGCAGTTACTACTGCGGGTCTCTGACCTTGGTCTAATGCGGTGGTTGTTAGTTTTCTCGCGCCATCCATGATGTAGGTATTACCCAGTATTTCTGCGAGTGGTTCTTCCACGCCTTCGAAAACACCGATTGGGAGACCAAATTGTCTGCGGACTCTAGCGTACGCACCTGTGTACCTAGTGACCAACTTGGCAGCACCGGTAGATTGAGCCGGCAATGAAATACCGCGTCCTTCACCAAGACATTCAACCAGCATGCGCCAGCCTTTACCGACATTATCAACACCACCGATGAGCCAATCCATAGGAATGAAAACGTCTTTACCCCAATTAGGGCCATTCATAAATGGACTGTTAAGAGGGAAGTGGCGTTTGCCAATATCAATGCCTGGTGTATTGGTAGGAATCAGGGCAACGGTAATGCCGATGTGATCGCCTTCTCTTTCAATATCTGCACTTAATAGATTGTCAGGATCGTAAAGCTGGAAGGCTAAACCTAATAGCGTGGCAACAGGGGAGAGGGTGATGTAGCGTTTTTCCCAATTGAGACGAATGCCAAGAACATCTTCTTCACCATTGAATTCTTGCTTACAGACAATGCCGATATCTGGAATAGATCCTGCATCACTGCCTGCTTCTGGACCTGTTAATGCAAAGCAGGGGATATCTTTACCCACTGCGAGACGAGGAAGATAAAAATCTTTTTGATCTTTATTGCCATATTTCATCAATAACTCACCAGGACCGAGTGAGTTCGGTACCATAATGGTTACAGCAGCAGTAATGCTTCGGCCTGAAACTTTCATCACAACTTGTGAGTGAGCGTGGGCTGAAAAGCCTAAACCGCCGTATTCTTTGGGGATGATCATGCCAAAAAAGCGTTGTTCTTTTATATAATCCCAAACTGAGGTGGGTAAATCATGTAGCTCGTGAGTGATTTTCCAGTCATCTAACATTCCGCACAATGTTTCTACTGGGCCGTCGATGAATTCCTGTTCTTCTTTACTGAGTGAGCTTGAAGATAGATCGCGTAATCGTGTCCAATCAGGTTTTCCAGAGAATAGCTCGGCATCCCACCAGACATTTCCGCCATCCAGTGCTTCTTGTTCTGTTTTCGATATGGTTGGAAGATTGGCTTTAAGTAATTTCATCGCCGGTTTACTGATGAGTGACTGACGTAAGCTTGGGATATTAATCAGAGTGATAATCAGCAGGACCGGGACCCAAATTATCCAGAGCCAACTAAATAAAGCGCCAGCGAACGCACTGATGACAAGCCATGCACCGATTGCCCAACTTGCATGGTTCAAGGATGAGCGTAGATAGCCAATGACCCCGATTATAATTATGAGTGCTAACAACCAAAGCATGGTTTTTCTCCTAGGTAGGTAATTTGTTTATAGTTTCTGATTTTGTTCTTTTTTTAATTAAAGATTTTAGAAAGCCGGTAGATGAATTTTTACTATCTGTGTTGTTTTCTTTCATTGTAACTGTTGCAGTATTTGTGACACCAACTAAATCATTTTTCTGATCAGTAGCATCGTTGATTTTATCATCACTGCCAGTATTACGGTCATCATTACAAATAACGTGTGGTTTTAATGCTGTTCCTAATTGTTCTTCGTGCCACGGTAAATTCCGGTAACTTTGACTTATGGATATTGGCCAGGCTGGAAATTTTAGTACGTCAAAATAAGGTGAGTAATCAAAATCTGATGGCACAAATAAACGGAAATTGCGTTTATGGAATTTAAGGCGGTCTTTATGATCACCCTCTATCGTGGGTAGTATTGGATAATTAACGCTGTGGAAGCATCGCGCAATCATGCTGGAACAAACAATATTGGTTGGTTTTCCTGCATTATGCTGAAAAAGGGAAGAGCGCCATTGTCTGGGTAATATGGCATAGGGGAACATGAATCGCGCTAAATCGAGTAATTGACGTACATCGTATTCAATACCTAAATGTTCCGCAGCGAATCCCACAACTTCATTCTGGTCTTCAGGACTTAATCCTTCTGGTCGGCAAACCCTTAAGTTATCGTTTTTATAATCAGAGAGTTTATTAATAACTGTCCCAAAGCCTAAGAGGGATTCAGCAATTAAGTGCTCGTCTGGGTCGCCATCGTAATGTTGTTTTATAATTGATAGTGTTTCGGGGTTATCAATTTCGTTGAGCTTGCCGATATAAAGTGCGGCGTGCGTCCATGGGGAAAGGGTAATAATTTTTATAACTTCGCTAACACGTGCTTTACCTTCAAATAAAATAACGTCTGCGGGACGTAAATTACAAAGCATATCTTCATAATTATTGATTGCTTGCATGTTCTGATTACTTTTTGGGATATCGTTAAGCCAGTCAACGATATTTTTCCAAAGCGAATTACGTAAATTATTAAACACGAATCTATTCCTTATATTTCATGTTATGTCTTTAATTATACTGTCTTTTTAGTTTAGCTTATAAGAGAGGACATAACCGTTTTAGATTATTAATAGAAACGAGAAAAAAAGTATTTTAGACCCAAATAATAATATTTTTATTTTTTTAAAAAAATTTGACATTAGTATATAAGAGTATTATTATATTCCCATATTCAGTTAAACAACTGATCCCCTCCATCCTCCTTTGGTGGTATTTGGCAGCTCATTTTAGGGCTGCTTTTTTTTTGCTGAAATATGTGTGAATCACCATATTTTATCCACTTCGAACATATATATACCCATGGTTTTACTATGTTAACTCGTTTTATTCGAATAAAATTTGTTGCTATTGAAAAAGTGATAATTATTATTAGGTAAGCATGGGTTCTTCTATGATGCTGATAAATATAGTTTTTAATGGTTGTGCTCTTCTTTTTTAATCCGATTATTCAAGGAATAAATGGAAAAGAGTCAATCTTGTCTTTACTATTACGTCAACTATTAAATAAACCAGTGTATAAAAATAATTATGATTAAAAAAGTTGATATTCTACTTGTAGGAGCAGGAGCAATGAGTGCCACACTTGGCTCTATGCTAAAGCAGTTGGATCCTGATTTATCCGTTGTTATTGTTGAGCGTCTTGATAAACCATTGCAGGAAAGTAGTGATGGTTGGAATAACGCAGGTACAGGTCATGCGGCTTATTGTGAGCTTAATTATACCCCTCAACAGCCAGACGGCAGTGTGAATGTTGAAAGAGCTTACGGTATTAATGCAAGATATGAGGTAAGTCTTCAATATTGGTCTTATTTAGTAAAATTGGGAGCATTGCCTGAGCCTACTAAATTTATTAATCCCGTACCGCACGTTAGTTTTGTGTGGGGAGATGATAATGTAGAGTTTTTGCGTAAACGTCATGCAGCACTTATTGGACATCCAATGTTTGCAGCAATGGAGTTCTCAGAAGATCCTGAAGAAATCAAAGAGTGGATGCCTTTAGTTATGGAAGGCAGAGATACTTCGCAGAAAGTTGCGGCGACACGAGTTCCATATGGCACCGATGTTAATTTTGCTGCGGTTAGTATGGGAATGATCGAGCATATGAAAACGCAAGATCATTTTGACTTGTTGCTAAGCACTTCAGTGAAAGATTTGAAGCAAGATGCCGATAAGCGTTGGACCGTTTCATTAAAAGATGAAGTGACTTCTGAGCATTACGATATTAAAGCAGGTTTTGTTTTTATTGGTGCTGGTGGAGCTTCTCTACCTTTGTTACAGAAATCAGGCATTCCAGAAGGAAATGGTTATGGTGGTTTCCCGGTCAGTGGGCAATTCCTGGTGTGTAAGAATCCAGAAATTGTTAAGCGCCACATGGCAAAAGTGTATGGTAAAGCTTCCGTAGGCGCACCACCGATGTCGGTGCCGCATTTAGATGCCAGAATCATCGGTGATGAAAAGGCATTGTTATTCGGACCATTTGCGGGCTCTACGACAAAGTTTTTAAAGAAAGGCTCAGTACTGGATTTATTTAAATCTATTCGATTGGATAATATTTGGCCAATGATGAGAGTCGGGATGAAAAGCTTTGATTTGATCAAGTATCTGATCAAGGAGACTTTCCAGTCATCAGGTGCGCGCATGAAAGCCTTACGCGAATATTATCCAGAAGCTAAAGAAGAAGACTGGACCTTATTAACAGCAGGGCAGCGTGTTCAAATTATTAAGAAGTGTGAAGAGAATGGCGGTAAGATCGAATTTGGTACTGAAGTCGTTCATTCTTCTGATGGTACCCTGGCGGCGCTTTTAGGTGCATCTCCGGGCGCTTCATTACTTGTCCCTATTATTTTAGAGACGATTGAAGAATGTTTTGCCGATAGACTCGCTACAGAAGAATGGCAAAGCAGAGTTAAAGAGATTATTCCTTCTTATGGTATATCGATTGTATCTCATGAAAATTTATTTATGAGTATTCGCGAAGATACATTGTCTACTCTGAAACTTGATATAGCGAAATAATCCGCAACAAATAAACGATATTATTTAGGTTTTAAATCTATATTTAATGCAGATGTTCTTTTTATTAGTAAAAAAAAGGATTTAATTGAAAGTACTGCTTGAATACTGGGTGGGATTCTCCTAAAATGTCGCGTTCTTTGAATCTGCATGCTTATGAGAATCTTTTGTATATTTTATACATCAGGATACAGAGTAATCAGTTCATTCATAATTTATTAGTTGATGATCGTGTCGAGCGGTCATTGGCTATTTGCAAGAATAGACCTTCATTTCTGGAGAATTGAAATGGGAATTACAGTTAGTACTAAACCTGCTGAAGTAAAACGTGACTGGTTTGTCATCGATGCTGATGGTAAAACACTTGGACGTTTATCAAGTGAGGTAGCTTTACGTTTGCGCGGCAAGCACAAGCCTACTTACACACCTCATGTTGATACAGGTGACTATATTGTTATCGTTAACGCTGAAAAAATTCACGTGACTGGTAATAAGCTAAAGAACAAGATGTATTACAGACATACAGGTTATGTTGGTAATCTGAAAGAAGCATCTTTAGGTAAGATGTTAGATGACAAGCCTGAGCGTGTTATCGAGCTTGCAGTTAAAGGAATGCTTCCAAAAGGTCCTTTAGGTCGTGAGATGTACAGAAAATTAAAAGTTTACGCAGGTCCTGAGCACAATCATCACGCTCAGCAACCACTAGCATTAGAGATTTAAAAAACATGGCAACTACACAATACTACGGAACCGGACGTCGCAAATCTTCTTCAGCGCGTGTTTTCATGAGCAAAGGAACGGGTAACATCGTAATCAACAAGCTTCCGCTTGAAGAGTACTTTGGACGTGAAACAGCTCACATGATTCTTAAGCAACCATTGGTTACTACAGAGAACAGTGAAAGTTTTGACCTTATGGTTACAGTAAAAGGTGGTGGCGACAGTGGTCAAGCTGGCGCGATTCGTTTAGGTATTGCACGTGCATTACTAAAGTACGATGAAAGCCTACGCGGAACATTAAAGAAAGCGGGTTACTTAACTCGTGATGCAAGAAAAGTTGAGCGTAAGAAGGTTGGTCTTCGTAAAGCACGTAGAGCGACTCAGTTCTCTAAACGTTAATTTACAACGTTTACTGTTTCTTACAGAAACACACCAAAAAAGCCATCGTATCTACGATGGCTTTTTTGTTTGTAGCTAATAACAATTAGATATAAATCGCTTACCCATAAGCTATATGGCTTATAGATGCATGCTCCAGTAAAGTTTCCTTCATAATAAGTACTGAGACAGTGTATATATGAGTAAGTTAGAAGCGTTAATCTTTGATGTTGATGGAACATTGGCTGATACCGAGCGAGATGGTCATCGAATTGCCTTCAATCAAGCATTTACCGAAGCAGGGCTGGATTGGGATTGGACGCCAGAGCTTTATGGTGAACTATTACAAGTGACGGGTGGGAAAGAACGTATTCGGTTTTACGTCGAAAAATACTTGAATGATTTCAAGCTTGAAGAAGATATCATCACTTTTGCTGCAAATTTACATAAGCGTAAAACGCATTTTTATCTAGAGTTACTTAAATCTGGCGCTATTCCTTTGCGATCAGGTGTGGAAAGATTGATTCTGTCAGCAAGAGAAGCAGGATTGCGTTTGGCAATTGCTACGACCACCACACCTGAAAATGTGACCTATCTACTTTCGTCAACCTTAGGTAAAGAATCCATCGATTGGTTTGAAGTAATCGCAGCAGGGGATATCGTCCCTGCTAAAAAACCAGCGCCTGATATTTATAACTGGGCGTTGCAACAGATGAATATTAAAGCAGAAGCTTGTCTGGCATTTGAAGATTCAATTAATGGGATCAAGTCCTCATTATCGGCAAATATTAAAACCATTATTACCATTAACGATTACACCAAAGACGATGATTTCACTGGGGCCAGTCTGGTATTGGATCAATATGGTGAGCCTAATTCGCCTTTTACAGTGATAGAGGGTGACGCAATGGGCTATGATTACGTTGATATAGAATTACTCAAACAGATACATGGAAAACCATAAAAATAACTCCCGCGCGATCACTGATGCACAGCAAGGTATTCACGAAAACCTTGAAAAAATAGTGCGTAAGCATTTTGGGAATAGCTATAGAAAACCCATTGCGGAACACACTTTAGTTGCTTTTAGCAAAATTGAGCAGCAAGTAGAAAATGCATTAGCTAAAGGCACCCCCCTACTTATAGACTCTTTTTGTGGGACTGCAGTAAGTACCCGAATAATCGCTAAACAGAATCCAGATGCATTAGTCATTGGGATAGATCGTTCGGAGGTTAGGTTATCGAAACAATATGACGACTACGTTCCTGAGAATGCGATTTTAGTTCAGGCAGATTGTGCTGATTTCTGGATGTTGGCGCAAAGAGCGGGGTGGAAAACAGTAAAGCACACCATTTTATATCCTAACCCATATCCTAAATCCAAACATTTGAAACGTCGCTGGCACGCGCATCCTGCCTATCCGTCTTTATTGTCGTTAGGAGGAGAGGTCGAACTGCGGACCAATTGGAAAGTTTATGCAGACGAGTTTTGTCAGGCCCTTGCATATAGCGGGTTAGAGGGCGTGAAAAGTTCTGGCGTTGAGGTGATTGATGTCGGCGAGTCTTTTAAACCTTTGACTTTATTTGAGAAAAAATACAAGGAGGCTGGTCAGGTGCTATATCGCTGTAAATATGTCCTATAATCATATTCGAGTTTTATGAACAAAGCTAAGCGAGTTTATTACTCACTAAATAAGCTGGTTAAAAGCTTACAAAAATAATCATATATTACACTGGAGACTTACATGCGACTATTGTCACTTTCATTCCTTTCTTTTATCTTATTGATACTACCTTATTCAGTTACTTCTGCAGCTGATATGCCAAAGACGTTGTCAGCGGGCGGACAACAACTCGTTTTGAATGGCGTTGGAACCCGAACCAAATTTGTAATTTCTGTTTACCGTGCAGGACTTTATCTACAGAAAAAAAGTGGCGATGCCAAACAAATCGTTGCGGCAAACGCGCCGATGGCAATTCGCATGAAAGTACTTTCTGGATTTGCTAGTGCAGATAAAATGAAAAAAGCACTAATTACTGGCTTCAATAATTCTACAGGTGGAAATACTGCACCGATTCAGCCACAAATAGATCAGCTTTTGAAGGCTGCTTTTACAGAAAAAGTGAATAAAGGTGATGTATTCGACTTGGTTTATACGCCGGGCGGTGGAACACAAGTGTTAAAGAATAAAAAACAAACTACTGTTGTTCGTGGATTACCGATTAAACAGGCTTTATTTGGAATCTGGTTGTCTGGTAAGCCAGCGCAAACTAGCCTTAAAGAAGAAATGCTGGGTAAAGATTTCTAAAAAACGCCTCTAAACTAGGGGGGTGACCTATTCACCTCCCTAGCATTAATATTTTAAGTATTTTTAAGCGAGTAACTTCTTTAGCATCGCGTAATAGATATTCTCTAACTGCTCTAATTCATCTTCTCCGACACATTCGTTAATTTGGTGAATCGTTGCGTTGGTAGGCCCAAGTTCCAACACCTGAGCACCTGTAGGCGCGATAAAGCGTCCATCCGATGTTCCACCGCTGGTTGACAGTTCGGTATCAATTCCACGCACTTCTTTAATTGCAGAGACTGCGGCATCAACCAAATTTCCTTCCGCCGTTAAAAATGGCATGCCGGATAAAACCCATTTGATTTCATAATTGAGCTTATGCTTATCGAGAAGGGCTTCAACGCGTTGTTGTAATTCTTCTGGTGTAATTTCCGTAGAAAAGCGGAAATTGAAAATCATTTTCAAGGTTCCAGGAATAACATTTGTCACGCCAGTACCCGAATTTAAATTCGATACCTGAAAGGTTGTAGGCGGGAAGAAATCATTACCTTTGTCCCACTCCATGGCAGTCAATTCTTCTAACATTGGAGCCGTTAAGTGAATGGGGTTTTCTGCTAAGTGCGGATACGCCACATGACCTTGCTTGCCGTTAATTTGTAACCAGCAGCCGAGAGATCCGCGGCGACCATTTTTGATGACATCACCCACTTCGTTAGTAGATGATGGCTCGCCGACTAAACACCAGTCAATTTTTTCGTTGCGTTCTTCCAGTGTTTTTATGACTTTGACCGTACCGTCCGTGGCAGGTCCTTCTTCATCACTGGTTATCAAATAGGCAATTGAGCCTTTATGATTGGGGTAGTCTGCGACAAAGCGTTGGCAGGCGACAGTGAATGCGGCGATGCTACCTTTCATATCTGCGGTGCCACGCCCGAACAACTTCCCATCACGTATCTCAGCAGAAAAAGGATCACTATCCCAGCTTTCTAATGGGCCCGTTGGTACAACGTCAGTATGACCTGCAAAGCAAAAAACAGGTGCTTCTGTGCCTTTGCGTAGCCAGATATTTTCGACTTCGCCAAAGTTGAGTTTCTCGGCAACAAAGCCAATGGGCTCAAGTTGCTCGATGAGTAAATCCTGGCAGCCTTCATCTTTCGGTGTTACAGACTTGCGGGAGATCAGTTCTTTTGTGAGATTTAAGGTATTAGACATGTGAATATTTTACAGCAAAGTGGCATAGGTTTTTTCAGAAAAACCAACCATTACCTGATCAGGAAGTTCTAAAACAGGTCGCTTAATAATCGTTGGTTGATCTTCTGCAACGACTAAAGCCAGAGTTTCATTCATGTTTTCTTTGGTTTCGTCTGGGAGATTGCGCCAGGTTGTGCTGCGCTTATTGATGATTTTTTCCCAGCCTAATTCTTTCATCCATGCGCGTAATTGCACTGGGTTTAAACCATCTTCGCGAAAATCTTTAAACTCATAGGGGATGTTATTTTTTTCCAGATAACTGCGCGCTTTTTTGATTGTGTCGCAATTTTTGATGCCGTACATAATGATCATTGTTGATGTGCTTCGTATTCAGTCAAAAGGCGTACTATAAACGGAATAAGTGCCTAAATACACGGTAAAATCTAGTATCGCCTATCGGCGAGCTAGTTCTAAGCTTTAGCATACATGAGTTGTCCATTTCAAAAAACGAAATAGCAAGCTCAAGGCTAGTAGGGGGGGGGCATTACAAATATCCTTCGTAAAGCTAGTTGTCCCACTTGTTTATAACTGTTTTATATTTACCGCTAGCAAGTGCGCGAATATTTGCTTGCTGTAATTTAAGTAGCATTTCTTGGGAAATGGATTTTTTACTAAAAGCAAAAAAAGTTGGTAGGCTTGATACATGAAATGGGTGTATCTCCAATTCTTTAGAGTATTTTGGATGAATTTTAAGTTCATATCTCGCATTTTCTTTCATTCTTAATACAGCAGATAGTCGTCCTAAGTAGACCATTTCTGTTAGATTGACTGAAGGGTGCGGATATAAATTGTTTTTAAAATCTTTATCAGAATTTAATTTTTGAGTGAACCTTTTATCAAATATATTACCTTTTTCATAACCAATTTTGTTAGGTAGATTTTTTAAATCATCGAGTGAATTAATGAGGAAATTACTATCTTTTCGTACAAGTAAAACTTTTGTCTCATTTGAATTTGGATTTATATAATGGAAAAATTTGGCTCGCTCAGCATTAAACCCAACATTCATCATAGCATCGATGGTTCCTTTTTTTAGTTCCAGTATTGCTCTGTTCCAGGTCATCTTATGATATTCAGCTTTGCAGCCAGCTTCATCTAAGAGTGCTTCCATCAACTCAACAGCCCTTCCAGTCCATTTATTGTTCTCTATCATGTATTGAGGAGGAGTCTCGTAAACTCTGACTTTAATAATACAGTTTGCAAACGAGATTGAAGGTAGCAATAACGCTAATATGAATAATACTTTTGAATAAAAAATGTTGTTTTTCGCCAAGACTATAGTCCTACTTAATATTTAGATATTGTTACTAGGAGTGAAGACAAGCACGTATATTAGCATATGATCAGAACGGTTTGTTTTACAGATTAGAGCTATTATGAAGATGATTTTATGAGTGATTTAAGTGGCTCGTAAGCTAAACTTAAATCGCATATACAAGCAGTGATGACATAAGAAGCTATCAAGCATGTTATTTAATTCTACGATGGCTCTAAAAATTACAATTAAATAAGCAATTAATTGCTCTAATTTTCGGTGAGGTAGATAAAAAGTGCAGGGGGGGGGGCAATGCCGTTGAATTAAGACTATAAGCCATTGATAGACATAGTATACTACCTTTCTTATTACACATTTAGACGAGGA
>NZ_CANLZW010000022.1 GCF_947495625.1 uncultured Cocleimonas sp. | reverse complement strand
AGCGAGGCGGGAATTCTACTCTTTGATTTTAAAGGAAGCAACATTTAATTCATGTTTTTTACGTTAAAATCAAAGCAAACTCCCAACACATTAAAACACTTTACCAGTGACCTAATCTGTCAGAGCGGCGCATTATAGACACCTCTCAATTTGAATCAACTACTAATTTCAATTTAATTTAAATAACTCCAAATCAGATCAAAACTACCAACAACATCAACCACTTTAACAAGCCGCTAACTCGTTGGAGCGGCGCATTATAGGCACTTACTTTTTCGATGCAACTGTTAATTTAGCATTAAGGTAAATTAAATCAGAAATAGGAAAAGACCTATTATTTAAGCTAACTCGCGCCAGTCAAAACCTAAAGATTGAGATGCAATAGATACCTCGCTTGCTTCACAGTTGAGCCCATCACAAAGTGCTTCAATCGCATACTCATCTGTATTATTTTTCTCACTCACATGCATTCCAATAATATGCTTGAGCTTGGCTACTTTGAGATTCTGTAATAATTGTAAAGATTGCTTATTATCAAGATGCCCTTTGTCACCAGACACCCTCTCTTTTAGTTTTTGGGGATAGGCACCGTTATGCAACATATGACTATCGTAATTACATTCGAGCAGCAAACCATCAACATTATCTAACTGTTCTATTACGTGTGGAGTAATACTACCAAGATCGGTGGCAATTCCTAATTTGGACGCTCCATCTGAGAAAACAAACTGACAGGGCTCTCGCGCATCATGAGGAACAGGAAATGGATGAAGAAAAATATCATCAATCGCAAAATCTTCATGCGAGTTAATGAAATTAGTTTCGGGGAAGACACTATCCTTGCAGTTTTCCCATGTACCATGAGTCAACCAAACAGGAATATTGTATTTCCGAGCCAGTCTGCCGACACCAATAATATGGTCGGAGTGCTCATGCGTAATAACTATTGCAGTTAGGGATTCAGCTGAACGCTCTAGTTTTGCCAGCCTACTCTCTACTTCTTTCGTAGAGAAACCACAATCCAGCATAATTCGCGTATCAGTATCTTTTACACCTGACTCGATTAGAGTTGCATTACCCTTACTACCACTTCCGAGCGATGCAAATCGAATCATTCTATTTTATTTAAAACCTAGTAATCTGGATATTAGAGAAGCAACCCTCTCTTACTTATTAAACTCACTATTTAGCAGAGATATTATTTGAGCATGCTGCGCAGTGGTTAAAACAGTGCCTTCACTTTTAGCAATGCGCACTAAAGGAATACCCTGAGCATTAATCACAGATACTCTATAGTTACCACCTTTCACTAATGCAGGATTACTTCCTTGATAACGGACATTCATCTCACCCGTTGCTAGCATTTTATTAACTACTTTGAATTGCATTCTTTCAAGAATGATCTCTGTTAATAACAAAGCTCTTTCATATTTATCATTAATCTGAAGATATGAGTCGTTACCCTGTTTCTTTATGGTAGAAAGATTTGCAGAGCGAGGCTTTGCCACTGCAGCAGTTGTTTGCACTGGAACAGAAGAAGTATTTGTATAAGCAGGAGTAGTCGTTACACTATTCATAGAAGAAGCAGTCACCGGGCCCGTTGGCAACTCAAACGCTTTATCAAATTCAGGAGCCGTTAAATCAGGTGGAAATTCCAAATCCTTTACGGTCTTATTATTATCATGGCGAGCTGATGCTTTCTTACCGGTAACCAAACTAGTGACTTTATTAGCAGCATTATTAATGGTACTGCAGGCGGTTATTCCAGAAATAACAAATAACAATAACGCAAATTTAAAAACGCTGTTAATCATGCCAAGGTGTAATTTACTCATTGATTCCTCATTATAAAACTATTCTGTCAGACACGTTCTTGTTGAACGATATGCTTAACAAATACTGTTTAAACTAAAAATTAGATTTCTATACCAGCAACGGCTGCGGCTGCTGTAACTTCTGGGTAAAACTCTTCAGAAAGAGGCACAAGCGGCAAGCGCATCGTATTACTTCCATAGCCCATTTTATGCAATAACCACTTTACTGGAATTGGGTTAGCTTCTACAAAAAGTTTGGTATGAAGCGGAATTAACTTATTGTTAATTTCTTCCGCAGCTTTACGATCACCTGCTAAAGCTGCTTTACACATTTGATGCATTAATGCAGGCGCTACATTAGCCGTAACTGAAATATCACCTTTACCACCGGCAAGAATCAGCTCCATGGCAGTACCATCATCACCACTAATTACATCGATTCTATCGCCACAACGTTTGATGATTTCTTTGGCACGATCCAGATCACCCGTTGCTTCTTTAATAGCAACGATATTTGAAATGTCAGATAGACGTTCAACCGTCTCTGGCAACATATCGACAGAAGTACGACCAGGTACATTATATAACAACTGTGGAATCGCAACTTTTTCTGCGATAAGTTTATGATGCTGAAATAGGCCTTCTTGAGGAGGCTTATTGTAATAAGGAGTAACCAGTAAAACTGCATCCGCTCCATCTTCTTTAGCTGCTTTGGTTAATTCAAGGGCTTCAACGGTACTATTTGAGCCAGTACCTGCGATAACCGGGATTTTACCTGCAACCAGGGCGATGATCATTTTAACAGCCGCACGGTGCTCCTTATGTGAGAACGTTGCAGACTCTGCCGTTGTACCCATTGCCACAATAGCATCAGTACCTGCATCAAGATGAAAACCGACCAAGGCTTCTAATGCAGACTCATCTAAATCACCTGTTGTTGTCATCGGCGTAGCCAGAGCAACCATACTTCCCTGAAACATCTTAAATACTCTTCTCGTTAATTGAATGCAAAGTCATTGACTGACCTCAAAAAAGTCGAACCAAAATAGCTGAACAAAAAAACCACATTCAAAATAGTGTTCTGTTTATCGCATGCAGTCTAATGCGCCATTAATCGAAACACAAGCGCAAAGCTCACTTGAAATTCTCAAGCTAGGCTTATATCTGATCGCATAAACCTCATCACAAACTTAACTATTTTTGTTATAGCAAAAACAATCGGTAACGTGATCATTCACCATCCCCGATGCCTGCATATAGGCATAGCAAATTGTGGTGCCGATAAACTTAAACCCCCTCTTCTTTAAATCTTTACTCATCGCATCAGATAACGCTGTGCTAGATGGCACTTCGCTCATATCCTTCCATTGATTGACCAATGGTTTGCCATCTACAAATTGCCAGATATAGGCGTCAAAACTACCAAACTCTTTTTGTACTTCCATAACACGGTTTGCATTATTGACAGTGGCATTGACTTTAAGCTTGTTTCTTACGATTCCCGGGTTATCTAAAAGTTCAGCGATTTTTGCCTCATCATAATTAGACACGGTTTCAATATGGAAGTTATCAAATGCAGCCTTATAGTTCTCGCGCTTATTCAAAATCGTGACCCAACTCAAACCGGCTTGCGCACTTTCCAGATTTAAACATTCAAAGAGCAATTGATCATCGTGAACAGGCACTCCCCATTCATTATCATGATAATCTTTTTCCAATTGGCTACCTTGAGCCCAACCGCAGCGGTTTTTATCGTTCAAGAGCAGATTCCTCTATTTTTGAATTCATTGCGTTTATTTTAGGTCACCCCCCACCTTTCGGGCACTTTTTTATGTAATTAATTAGGTTTTAAATACGAGATAACTGCTTTTATCTATATCTATGTTAAATTACGCTCAAAATTCGACTCAACACACATACAAATAAGATAATAGTTATGCCTACAAATACAGAAAACCTTAATATTGAATCCACCGAGATTCTACTAACGCCTGCTGAAATTAAAGAGCAAATTCCTCTTTCTGCAGAACAGCAAGACTCAATCACCCAACACCGTAAAACTCTTGAGAATATTCTCGATGGTAAAGACGATCGTTTATTTGTCGTGGTTGGCCCTTGCTCTATTCATGACCCTAAAGCTGCTATTGATTATGCGAACAGACTTAAAAAACTCGCAGATGAAGTATCGGATAGCATCTTTCTTGTAATGCGTGTGTATTTTGAAAAACCTCGTACAACCACAGGCTGGAAAGGCTTGATCAACGATCCTCATTTAGATGGAACCTTTGATATCAAAACCGGGCTAATCCAAGCGCGTGAATTAATGATTGAATTAGCTGAAATTGGTTTACCCATAGCTACCGAAGCTTTAGACCCTATAAGCCCTCAATACCTCGCTGATTTGATTAGCTGGAGTGCTATCGGCGCACGCACCACCGAATCTCAGACACACAGAGAAATGGCCAGCGGATTATCATGCCCGGTCGGCTTCAAAAATGGCACCGATGGCAGCTTAAAGGTTGCAACAGATGCATTGCAGGCCGTTACCAGTCCGCACAGTTTTCTTGGTATTAATCGTCAAGGTCAAGTTGCGATTGTTCGCACCAAAGGAAACTCTTATGGGCACATCGTATTGCGTGGCGGCGGTGGCAAGCCTAACTATGATTTAGAGATCATTAAAGACTGCGAAGAAAAATTATCAGCGTTAAATCTACCTAAGAACTTAGTGATTGATTGTAGCCATGAAAACTCAAACAAAGACCCAGCCAATCAAGCGACGGTTTTTAATTACTGTATTGATCAACGACTCAACGGTCATTCATCAATAGTCGGCATGATGATTGAGAGCAACATCAACTGGGGCAACCAAAAGATGCAGGAAGATCTTTCTCAATTAGAATACGGTGTTTCGATTACGGATGCCTGTATCGACTGGGATACCACTGAAACATTAATTCGTAATGCCGCCAAAGCGTTTAAATAAAACGATCAAGAAATAGCACTTTGATAAAAAAGTGCCTATAAGTAGGGGGGTGTCTTTACTCCCCTACTCTTAAATACAATATCGAATGAATCACCTAACTACTTTAAATACACTCAATAATCACTACTTTGCATTGCGTCACGGCGAAAGTGTCGCAAACCAGAAAGGACTGATTGTAAGCTCGCCCGAAAATGGCATTAAGAATTACGGTCTGAGCGAAACAGGACAAAAACAAATTCGAGACAGTATTGAAGCATTCAACACACTCAATAATAAAACCAGAATTATCAGCTCAGATTTTTTACGCACAGCTGAGTCCGCACAGATTGCACATCAACTACTTCAAGCTGAACGCGAAATTCAATTTTCCTCACTATTGAGAGAGTGTTTTTTCGGTGATCATGAATTAAAAGACAATAGCTTCTACCAGAACGTCTGGGACATGGATTTGCAAGATTCAGCGCATAATAACAACAATGTAGAAAGTGCTGATGCGGTATTAGAAAGAACCACCTCATTTATCGCTACCTTAGAAACAAACTTCAAAGATGAAGTGTTTTTACTGGTTTCTCACGGCGATGCTTTGCAGATATTACAAACTGCTTTTAGTAAAGTTCCGGCATCCACTCACCGATCACTGACTCATTTACAAACCGCTGAGATAAGAGAACTGGTTTTGCAGAACTAAAACTTAAATAGTATTAGTACACATTAAAACGGAAATTAACGTTAAGGGAATTATGCATTGTATTTAAAGCATGGTTAAAATACCCTTTTGTAAATTTACTTATCAATCACTTCTAAACCTTATTCAAACAGGAATTAACATGACTGAAAAAACATCGTCGTTAGTCGTCGGGGAAACAGTCCCAGACTTTGAAGCACCAGCCACCTCTGATCTACACTTCAAGTTATCGGATTACAAAGGTACATCGAATCTGGTTATTTATTTCTACCCTAAAGACAGCACTCCGGGCTGTACCACTGAAGGGCAGGATTTTCGTGATTTATATGACACGTTTAAATCCCATGACACTGAAGTTTTTGGTGTTTCTAAAGACAGTATGAAACGTCACGATAATTTTAAAGCGAAGCAATCATTTCCCTTTGAATTAATCTCTGATATTGATACTGAAGTATGTGAGCACTTCGGTGTTTGGCAATTAAAGAAGACATTCGGCAAAGAGTATATGGGTATTGTCAGAAGCACTTTCCTCATCGATAAAGACGGCGTACTAAGACAACACTGGGATAAAGTAAAAGTGAAAGGACATGCCGAGGAAGTACTCGCTGCCGTTAAGGAATTAGCATGATTATCCAGGTTTTAGGGCAAACAGAACTTAGATTATCGCGTTTCGATGAAGACGGGCTTGATATTCAATTAGAAAACAAGATGCCACGCTTTAGTGCTTTGGCGATGTTTGTAACAGCTCTGGGTCGTTGTACATTCGCTGTATTAGATCACTATGCCTTGCGCATGGATGTTCCTATTGAAAACATCGTGACCCATTTAGAGTGGGATTATCACAGCGATCCTACGCGCTTTAAAACCATCAATATGGAAATCTACTGGCCGGAATTACCCGAGAAACGAGTAGCCTCTGTAGAACGTGCCTCTCATAAATGTGCCATTTCAAATACCATTAAAGACTGTGTAGAAGTGAATGTTTCGGTATTCAATAAAAGTGATAGGTAGCTAAAGTAAGAAAGTAAGTCATTAAAGAAATAGTCACCCCCCTACTTTAAGGCAACTTTTCATTTTGTTGTTTGAAATAACCAAAGGAACTTATGCAGAGCCAGGCGGTTTTTTATAATCACCGCCTGTATTGATAGCTAATCAACACAACTAACTTCACTATGATTGCGTTATATCAGGCAAAACTAAAAACTTTGTGATAACGTCCGCTTAAAAATAAGATCTACGTTTAACGCTTTTATCTCAAGGAGAAAACATGCAAGTTTCACTCATTATTACCATCCTCGGGCCAGATAAGCCGGGTTTAGTTAAATCTCTTTCTGAGACACTCAATAAATTTGGCGCTAGCTGGACAGAAAGTCGTATGGCGCACCTTGCTGGTAAATTCGCTGGTCTTCTTCAGGTCTCTTTGCCAACTGAGAATTTAGAACCGCTGACTAAAGCCATCAATGAATTAGAAACCGATATTTTTAAAATTCATATTGAGCAAGCAGATCTCGATACAATGAAGCCTGAGAAGATTCTAAAGCTTGAACTCTTAGGACAAGATCGTCCTGGCATTATCCATGATATCACTCAGCAATTATCCAAACTTGAAGTCAATATAGAAGAACTGGAAAGCCATATAAGAGAAGCCAGTATGTCTGGTGAGATTTTATTCTGTGCAGAGTTAACACTAGGTCTTCCGGTGAATGTTACTACTGATGAAGTTCAGGATATTCTGGAAGATATGTCTGATCAGTTTATGATTGATGTAAATTTCTCATCTTGATACTAGCCCTGTTTTCCAAATCAGCATAAATAACGACAGTTACAAACAGTCAAAATCACTAGAGTCATTCACTAAGCGCCAGTAAAAAGACAGAAGGGAACTTTATCGTTTATACTTCTGACTAATCGTAAATTGATTTACATTGTTAGAATACACATACATTTATGGAGCATCTATGAAACCTTTGTTTCACACAAAGTTAAGCACTAAAGCTACAGCATCACTGCTAGCGGTTTTCTCTTTATTCTTTAGCAGCGAACTACTAGCCAGCGGTTGTAGTAAAGCAGATATTGAATACTATTTACAAAAAGGCTTCACCCACGAGCAAGTCACCAAATTATGTTCAATACCGACGGCAGCACCTGCAGCTGTACCTTATCAGGGACAGCCACAACAAGCCGCCCCACAATCAGCTGATCAGGCTTATTTGGCCGCTGCGTTAGATGCAAAAAACGTTACTCTAAACCAGAATCAATTAAGCTACTCAAGCAAAGAGTGCGCTGAGTACGGCCCACCTAACAATACAGATTTGATTGAAGAAGCATGTGTAAATACAACCGTTACGGTTAATTTTGCTGGCTTAAAAATTAAAAAGTTGTCTAATGGTCTTTTCCTTATCAAGGATGCTCAATTCTTAGTTGAAGGCGATCTAAGAAGAGACTACCTGAATTTAAACAAAGTAAGACGACAAGAAAAATCTGAAGTTTTGCGTCTTCTTCCAACTAATCCTAAACGCGTTAATATCCCAATTCGTAGAGGCATTGATCCAGAAGAAGTCGCACAAAGAATTCGAAAATATATACGCTAACAGGATAGTTACTATTTCTTAAGCAATAAAAAAGCACTCATCTGAGTGCTTTTTTATTGCTGATTATTTTAGATATAACATCCAAAAATAGAAGAATTTAGAACTTGTAACGCACACCTAAAGAAACACCATCAGCATCCCCTAAAGTCGGCGAATAAATACCAGAACCATGATCGGCTCCGCCTAAACGATAGCCTTCTGTGACTCGTGCAAACTGTGCATATACGTCAGTCGTCTTGGCTATTCGATAATCATAACCAATCGCCAGTAAATCTGGATCATTGCTAGTACCACTTACATCACGCGAGTAATACTGCCCTTTTATCTTTCCTTTACCGATTCGATAAGCTGCCCCAACACCAAAAACGGTTGCATCAGCTATACCTGTTTGTTTCGTTTCATTGTTTTCATTCTGATAAAAGCCAACTACAGTCAAAGGACCTTTCCGATACCTTGTCATTAAACGCAAAGCATTAGGTTCTGCGTTAACATTATCCAGATCCTGTCTTTCGAAAGCAGCGCCTATTCTATAATTACCAATTTTATAAATGCCATTTGCACTGATAGCCGAACTGTCTGCTTTATCTCCAATATCAGTGGAGTAGGCAACTGTACCTTGAAAACCATTTAGTCTAGGTGTTTGATAGGCTAGAATTCTGTCTGCACGAAGATCCCACCGCGAAGGATTCGTTAAGTTACGGTTTTGACCCAATTGAGAATACCAAAACAAATCTGCTTTACTACCCAGTGTTTTAAATGGCGTGTCATATCTACCGATAATTACTGCGCCGAAATCTCCAGCTAGCCCAATGATTTGATTACGATTTTCGATGACATCTTTTTTATTATCAATAGTGTTATCAACAGCAGATCGAATGCCACGATCGCTTTGAAACCCCAGTTCAAAGTTATAAATAAAATTCAGGTCATCCTTAAGATTAGATACTCCTTTAACACCCAGTAAACTACTATTCAAGGCTAAGGTGTCTGCATTTGAAATCGTTGTGGAATCCGCATCTAACTTGTCGAAAGACGCGTGTAATTCTCCATAGACTTTGGTCGCCCCCATAGCTGGAACGCCAATTAAAACTGGAGCACAAACCGACGCCGCGATAGCTACCGCGAGTAGTTTTCTCATTTGACTCTCCCTCAATCTCTCACATCTTTTATATAATTTTAGTGGATGTATAACATCACCACCATACTGTATTGTAGCATTTAGCTTTGTAGCTTTAGACAGTCAATTCAGCAAAGTAGCGGAAAAATCAGCATTCAGAAACTGGCAAATAGCGACATTTTTTGCGCTATTTTAGCGCATGCTGATTGATTATATCTATTTTATTTTATTGATAGTGGTTTCTGGCTACTCGCCTGCTGTCTTAACAAACCCAGTAAGCGCAAATTAGCATAACCATCACCGGCATAACCTTGCTCAACTTGCCATGCTCTTATCGCTTCTCGGGTTTTTATTCCAATCTTTCCATCCGCTAAACCCGGGCTAAAACCTTCGAGGTTCAAGCGCATCTGGATTTCTTCTACCTCATATCGGCTTAGGGCTTTGTCGGATAACGGCCATGCAGCCTGTATTTTTTCACCGCTTGCTAACAATCTGCTTAATTGTGCAACAGCTAAAGCATAACTTGATGAGTTATTATAAAGTTTAATAACATCAAAGTTATGCGTAACTAAAAATTTCGGACCAAATTGCCCAGCTGGAATAAATAAGGCTGCTTGTCTGAGCGGATATTGATAATCCTTACCATTCACCTGAGTAACGTTTAATTCACGCCATTGCTCGAACCTGAGCTGGTAAGATGAGCTATTCAAACGCCAATCAAACTTTCTGGGTAGTTTGACTTCCACCCCCCAACTTTCATCCTTTCTCCAACCTGATTCAGCAAGGTAATGCGCTATAGATGCTACGACGTCAGGTATGGTCTGCCATAAATCGATAATGCCATCGGAGTTTTGATCTACGGCATACTTCAAATAGGAGCTCGGCATAAACTGCGGTTGACCCATTGCACCTGCCCAGGAACCAACCAGGTCTTTCGAATGTATTTTGTAACTCTGTAATATTTTTAAGCTAATCAGTAACTCATTTCGCGCAAACTTGGAGCGTTTTTTGGAACCGCTCGCATAAGCCAGAGTCGCCAAAGACCGAACCACATTTTTATTGCCGTAATTCCGTCCATAATCACTTTCCAGCGCCCAGATAGCAAGAATGATTTCTCGTTGAACACCGTATCTTTCTTCTACTAAATCAAACAAAGCATCGTATTGATTCATCAAACTTCTGCCCTTTTTAATCCGGGCATCAGAAGTCGCGTTATTGAGGTATTCCCATATATTGCGGGTGAACTCAGGCTGGCTATTATCAAGCCTAATGATATCGGGATCGAGTTTAAGAGCTGCTAAAGACTTATCAAACAAGCTTGCTTGAATCCCCTGCTCCAGTGCTTCAACGCGAAACTCCTGCTTCCACTTTTCGAAGTTAGCATCAGCCATTGCCATTTTTGTTGTAACTAAGGTTACAGCAAATGAAATAGCAAATAGAGTTATGAGTTTGTAAAAAATAGACTTAACAACAACCACCAAATTTTTATTAACTTTTAGCATACTATTACTTTACGTAATCTGCGTATATTTAGTTATGAAAAATAGCCGAAAATCATTCTTATAGCATAGTATCTTTCAGTTATTAGTAGGATAGTTCAAATCTAGATAAAAATGGTATTTACACAATTTATTTAGTCACCCCCCTACTTTTGAGCAGTTTTTATACAGAACCAAGAATTGAGTTAATTGAAGTGATTTATCTATTTTTATTCCAATAAATAAATAAGATTGATTCTGGGTATTTTTTGATACTTATTCTTCAATAAACTACTCAAAGCCACTAAAAAATATGCCCACCTCTTCCAGATAACACTAACGAATACTTTTGAATTTTTATTTTTTTAAATTAATTTAATATTATTTAAGATCTATTTAATAGAATGTTTTACAGGTTATAAGACATTTTATTGATAATTCAATTTAGAAAAATTATACATTTAAAACAATACCTTATACAAAAAAACCGAAATGGAAAACCTACAAAAACCTGGTTTATTTAGAAAATTCTTAAGAACACCAAATAATAAATTTTAAATTAATTTGAATCCAAAAAAAATATTACTGCGTTACTAGACCCAAGACACAGACAAAAACAGTCTTAAACAAAAAATTGGAAACATTAACTAAATTTAAAGGTAATAAATTATGAAAACTCAAACTAAAGCAATCTTAACAGGCACACTTTTAACAGCACTATTTACTGCTCTAGTCGCAGGTCAATCTGCATTCGCTGGACAAGATACAGATCGGAGTGTTTACGCAGAATTAGCAACAAATACGACAATGACTGAATCAGTAAAGAATGACAAAGTACGCTACGACGCACCAACATTTGATAATGAAGACACTGTTATCAGCGGCAGAAAATAAGAACCTATTCTTATTTAAACTAAATATTTTATAAAACCAAATTATATAAACAAAATTAAAGGAAATTTAACATGAACACTAAAGCAATCATCGCAGCCACATTACTTACAGCACTAGTAGCAGGTCAATCTGCAATCGCTGGACAAGACACGGACAATGGAGTTTTCGCTACAGCAGCAGCTTCTGAATCAACAATGGTTCAAAAAGTTAACTACCAGGCTCCTTCGTTTGAAGTTGAAGAAATGACGGTTAGCGGTAGAAAGTAATTTAATACATACAAACTATTACTCTCCTTCTAAAAGCCCTTGTTTGATTATTCAAACAGGGGTTTTTCGTGTTTGATTACTTAGAATATTGCAGACGCAATAGAATCAAACGTGAAGCTTCCTGATAGAGCTTATTTTTTACCAGCTTCTCTTCTTCTGCTTTACCTAAAGCATAATCTGGATCATAAAGATAAGATTTATCGATATTGATTCGACGTATTGGTAATTTCTTTTCTTTGTTCTTTTTGCCATCAGCCGTTTTTCTATCAGCCGTTTTACCCTCAAGAATTACAACTTCATAATTAAATTTTAGGTACAACAAGTACTCTCTGACTTTTCGCTCGCTAGTATAAGCAACCACGCGCTTATCCTGCTTATAGTCCTTTAAACGAATGATGCTTTTGGCTGCAGAACTATTTTCATCTTCTGCTATGAGCCTTCCACCTGCATTTTCCAGCGCTTCTTCAAATATATCTCTAAAGCCACTATCAACGGGTAAATTTTCTAAGGCTATGGTTTGATATTGGGGAGGTAAATCAACGCTATTGCGTAAATGAAAACCATTACCGCTACAACCTTGCAACATAGATGCAAGTAACACGGACGATCCGAGTAAAACGAAAAACGCCACCCGCTTTTTCCGTGAGAAAAAGTCAGATGACGCTTTAGCGAATGAAGTATTCATGTTTACCTAATTAGTTGGCCACGATATTGATTAATCGGCCTTTAACCACTATCACTTTACGTACTGTGAGGTCTTCAAGGAAGCCTTTAACATTCTCATTGTCCATGGCTAATGCTTTTACGTCATCATCACTCGCATCAACCGCAACATCTACCTTACCGCGTAACTTTCCGTTGATTTGAATCATCATTTGAATTTTGCTTTGCTCTAGCGCTTCTTCATCCATTTCTGGCCATGACTCATCCATCAATACGCTATCTTTGCCGAGTATCTCCCATAGCTTTTGACAAGCATGCGGCATTATTGGAGCAAGCATCAACACGATTAATTCAAGTGTTTCTTGTCGAACAGCACGTCCCTGATCGCTGTCTTCATGGAATTTGAACAAATCATTCAGCAATTCCATATTCGCAGCAATGGCAGTATTAAAGGTAAAACGGCGTGACATATCATCCGTTACTTTTTGCAACGTGTTGTATGTTTTACGACGCATTTCCTGCTGCTCGTCTGTCAAATCATCCGTATCTAAATCTGTTAATGGACGATTTTCCAGATGCACATAAACCTGACGCCATAAACGCTTAATAAAACGATTTGCGCCTTCAACACCGGTATCAGACCATTCCATACTCTGATCGGGTGGAGATGCAAACATCGAAAATACACGCAAGGTATCCGCGCCGAATTTTTCGATGAGCTCCTGTGGATCTACACCGTTATTTTTCGACTTCGACATTTTACTCATGCCAGAAGATACCGCTTCACGACCTTGGTCGTCTTTATAACCGAGTATTTTACCTTTTGAGTTACGCTCGATTTCGATGTCTTTCGGCGCAATCCATTCCTGACCGCCGCTCTCACCTTCTACATAATAGGTATCCGCAAGCACCATGCCTTGCGTTAACAAATTAGTGAATGGCTCATCGCATTCAACCAAACCTTCATCACGCATTAACTTATTAAAGAAACGCGCGTATAAAAGATGAAGTACAGCATGCTCGATACCACCAACGTATTGATCAACTGGTAACCAGTAATCCGCACGCTCATCCAGCATTGATTTATCATTATCTGGACCCGTATATCTTGCGTAGTACCACGATGATTCAAAGAAGGTATCGAATGTATCCGTTTCACGAGTCGCACCTTTGCCACAAGTAGGGCAACGCGTTTCGTAAAACTCAGGCATATTTTTAATTGGTGATGCACCGCTTTCATCGAAAACGATATCGGTTGGTAATACCACCGGTAAATCTTCATCCGGCACAGGTACTGCACCACAATCATCACAATAGATAATCGGAATTGGACAACCCCAGTAACGCTGACGGGAAACACCCCAATCACGTAAACGGTAATTAACCGTCTTTCGGCCTTTTTTCTGCTCTTGAAGGAAATCTGCGATTGAATCGCTTGCTTCTTCTGAAGTCAAACCATCAAACTGATCTGAATTGATCAGCACACCTTTTTCAGTGTATGCGCCTTCATCAATATTCAGATTACTCGCAACCGTTTCATTGGCAGAAGTAATAACTTGTGTGATTGGCAGTTTGTACGTCTTGGCAAATTCCCAATCGCGAACATCGTGCGCAGGTACCGACATAACCGCACCCGAGCCATAACTCATCAACACAAAGTTAGCAGCCCAGATTGGCACATTCTTACCGGTAATTGGATGAACCGCAAACAAGCCAGTATCAATACCTTTCTTTTCCATCGTCGCCATATCGGCTTCGGCAGTTTTCATGTTTTTGCATTCGTCGATGAATGCGGCTAAATCCGGATTTTCTACAGCCGCACGCTCAGCCAAATGATGCTGAGGTGCAACAGCTAGATATGTCACACCCATTAAAGTATCAGGGCGTGTGGTAAATACTGATAAGGTTTCTTCAGAATTAGCTAAGCCAAATTCAAGTTCTACACCTTTAGAACGTCCAATCCAGTTTTCCTGCATGGTACGAACTTGCTGTGGCCAGTTTTCTAATTGACGAACGTCTTCTAAAAGCTCATCAGCATAAGCCGTAATTTTTAAGAACCATTGATCAATTTCGCGCTGTTCAACTAATGCGCCCGAACGCCAGCCACGACCATCCACTACCTGCTCATTCGCAAGTACCGTGTTATCCACCGGATCCCAGTTTACAGTTGCTTTTTTGCGGTAAACCAAGCCTTTTTCTAATAAACGTAGGAAGAACCATTGCTCCCAACGGTAATAGTCTGGCTTACAGGTTGCGAGTTCACGCGACCAATCATAGGCAAAGCCCATGGTGCGGAGTTGCGCACCCATTTCTGCCACATTGGAATCTGTCCATTCAGCAGGTGGTACATTATTTTTGATAGCAGCATTTTCTGCAGGCAGACCAAACGCATCCCACCCCATAGGTTGTAATACATTCTTACCCTGCATACGCTGAAAGCGTGAAATTACATCGCCAATGGTGTAATTACGCACATGCCCCATGTGTAGCTTACCGCTCGGGTAAGGGAACATAGAAAGGCAATAGAATTTTTCTTTATCTGGATCTTCGGTGACTTCAAAGAGCTTTTTATCTTCCCACATTTGCTGGACTGTAGGTTCGATGTCTTTATGGTTATATTGTTCTTGCATAGATCATACACGCATTTCTAAAAGCTATTTCTAGAAATAGTTATAAAAATCACGCGAAAAGTTAGGGGAATTGGAGGATACCGAGGATTTTACAAACTCGCTACTTTTTTTACGTGGTTTTTCAGTTAAATAAATTCAAAACCAAGCCCATCAAACCGTGTTTTCGATATGCTAAACGCTATCTGACTAGGTTCTGTTAGCAGCTAACCCCAAAATAGCGCCTCTATTTTTTATCCTTATTAATGGATATATCACACCTGAATTGTGGATATACAATCAACTTAACTTATTTGTTAACCTCACTTATTTATATCTTTACAGGGTGCGTCATGCAAAAGCTCGGAACCACACTTTCATCATTTATCATCGACGAACAACGCAAACTCGGCAACAAAGCCAGTGGCGAATTTACCGGTTTACTCAATGACATCACTATCGCCTGTAAAGGCATTGCAAATCTCGTCAACAAAGGTGACTTAGCTGGCGTTTTGGGTGCTACCGATAGTGAAAACGCAATGGGTGATGTGCAAAAGAAAATGGATTTAATCGCCAACGATTTATTCATCGACGCACTGGAAAACAACGGTCACTGCGCAGGCATGGCATCAGAAGAACTAGATGAAGTTCTGACCCTACCTGAAGGAAAACCCCGCGGACATTATCTCGTCACTTTCGATCCATTAGATGGTTCATCCAATATGGATATCAATATGGATGTTGGCGCGATCTTCTCTGTATTAAAAGCACCAGCAGGTAAAGAAAATCCAACCGCAAAAGATTTTGCCAAACCAGGTACAGAACAGGTTGCCGCAGGTTATTGTTTATACGGCCCATCATCAATGATGGTATTGACCACAGGAAATGGCGTAAACGGATTTACACTGTGTTCTTCAATTGGAGAATTCATTCTCACCCATCCAAATATGGAAATCCCGAAAGATACCGCTGAATATGCTATCAATTCATCGAATCAACGCTTCTGGGAGCCGCCCGTACAAAAATACATCGCAGACTGCGTTCAGGGCGAAGAAGGCCCATTAGGAAAACGATATAACATGCGCTGGGTAGCCGCAATGGTTGGCGAGATTCACCGAATCCTCTGCCGTGGTGGCGTATTCCTCTACCCCATCGACGAGCGCAATCGTGAAGTAGGTGGAAAACTACGCTTACTCTACGAAGGCAACCCAATGGCAATGATCGTTGAACAAGCTGGAGGAGCAGCCAATACTGGTTACGGTAGAATTATGGAAGTACAACCCAATGGCGACCCGCATCAGCGTGTGCCTGTGATTATGGGCTCTAAGAATGAAGTGAATAAGATTCTTGAGTACCATAATGTTAACTGATTCAATCTAAATCAAAATATGCTTATAAGTGGCTTTTCTAGGCTCACCAAGAGCCTGAAAAGTCCATCGTAGAATCCATAAGGAATCGTCGATATACGTTGTTTGCACTTGAGATGGTATTACTACTTGTAAGGTCACCCCCCTACTTTTAGCCACTTTTTTAAGTATTTTTCTAAAACAAGTCCTTAATATTTTCACAGTTGTAAATTAACGTAATTCTTTAGATTTTACAGTCCAGATTCAACTATTATTCCGCGAAATATCTAACCACATTTATAACTTAATATTTCAAGAGAATAACCATGAAAGATACATTTGAAAAATTCAGCCCACTTACTGTCGGCTTCCATTGGATAATTGCCATAGGCATGATTGCGATGTTAGCCTTCGGTCTTTATATCGAAGATCTCCCTAAGGGGCCCGATAAATTTAGTCTGTTAGACCTGCACAAGTCATTCGGTATCGTTATATTTGTATTGGCAACTGCCCGCATTTTCTGGCGCATCAAGAACAAATTCCCTAAACCATTGAGTGAGATGCCAAGCTGGCAGGAATTTTCAGCTAAATTCGCTCACTGGTTTCTAATTATTGCTACTGTGATGATGCCAATTTCTGGAGTCATGATGTCTGCCGGTGGTGGTCATGCTATCTCCTTCTTTGGACTAGAGCTCATCGCTTCAGGGGATAAGAATGAGATCATTGGTAACATAGGTCATATCATTCATGGTTTGGGGAGCAAAGTACTTATTTTCTTTATTTTGCTGCATTCTCTTGGCGCGATTAAACACCAGTATATGGATAAAGACGGAACGATCTCAAGAATGGCTGGTAAGCGTGTAAAAACCAATACGGAAAACGTATAAAAACAGCCTATAAGTTGGGGGGTGTCTATTTTTCAATTAAGGAAAGTATGCTCTCTAAAACATCGATTAAATTGCGTTTAACGCTTAGCGTTAAAATCTACAGAACCTTAGTTTAACTAAGGCTCTGTTCTTTAGACAAGTGGGTATTTATTTTATGGTTACTTCAGGTTTGATATGACCTGGCTCATCTTGTTGCAAATAGGACTCTTCCGCTTCGGTTAGATCGACATCGTCGTAGCCCGTAATCATTGGCTTAACATGCTCTTTAAATGAATGACCCGTGGTTAACAAGTAGATATGAGCGATAATAAAAATCAAAATTGCAAATGCTGAGATTACATGGATCGTTGCAACGCCTTCGAGCCAGTTTTTTCCAGCAGTCAGATTACTCCACATTGGGTAGGACAAATAGAGTAATCCTGATACCCAGATTGCCGGAAACAGGAATATTTTTAGGCCGAGATAAGAAAGTGCCTGAAGTGGGTTATGCTTGCGCTGGTAGGTTTTTCGGTAGGGGTGATGCTCACCTTTGAAAATACCAAACGCATAGTAACGCGCAACGCGAAACAAACCATTACTAGTCGGTACATAATGACGCCAGGTTCCTGTGGTGAAATGCCAGAAAATCGCGAATATCCACAATACAATCAATGCCAGTGCTGCGAAAGTATGCAGCATCCCCGACGTTTCAAAAGACATCAGTGAATGAGTACCGCGGATGGCAAAGCCGGTAAACAGCAGGATAAAAATTAGCGTCATTTGCGACCAATGCCAGAAACGCTCGAACTTTGTAAACATAATGACACGACGCGTACTCATGACTGTTTACCTCCTTTTTTGAAAACCAGGCGCATAAGCCCATGACCAATTACTCCTAGTAGCGTGAGTAATACGGCTAATATACCCAACTTGTCTAATGTTCCATTATTGCTTTGACCTGGCATATAGACACCTTTGATATCGGCTAAGCGTCCATCTTTTGCATGGCAGCTGGCACAATCCAGAGCTTCATCTTTTGGTGCAACCATGTGAGTAATTGGCCAATACATATAGGTATCGACAAAACCAAACTCACCAGAATAGTCTGCACCGACCGAATCCATCCCAGCCTGTATAGCTTTAGCCCAGTCAAAGTTTGTCCAGAACGCAGTATCTGTGGTTGGCCCCCAGACATTGCTTAACACCAAGGTATTCTTCACTTTGTCATAGGCCTGGGAACCAGACATTCGCTTAAACGGCCAGATACGAGAATCGGGGTCTGCCGCAGAACCCTCAATTCTGTTTACATCAACCACTTTTGTAGGGTCAATTTTTTCTGATTGCAAAGTGTATTGCACCTGACCATCAAACCATGAGTAATACGGCACAACGTTCTCACCGTATTCAAACGTGCCTTTGGTTGAGAGATAGGTATGCAGGTGTTTGCCATTACCCTGAGTGTAATTTTCTTCACTGTAAGGCTTGCCGTCTTTTAATTTGCCAGCCTCAGACCAGCGCCATGAGGTTTTGGTAGCGACACCGCCTTTCGCAAACTCAGGAATATGACAGGTCTGACATGCTACTTTTTCGGTATGATTATTTAATTTGACGTGTTTTAGTGAATTGTCTGGGTGAGGTTTATTTGTATGACAAGATTCACAGGTCGCTACATCGCGGCGTTCACCTGGTTTCTTGTTGCCATCGTCATGTGTATTGACTGCATATCGACTTCCTTCAATCATATGTTCTGTAGAAATATGACAAGTAGTACAGGCAAAGTTAAGACCATCTGCTGCCATGTGAACATCTACGTGTTTGTCTGGTGCTAATAATGCTGTCGATAAATCACCGTGTTTTACATTGTCTGCCCCACCGCCAAAAAAGTGACAACTACCGCAATTTTCACGTTCTGGCAGACCCACACTCTGAGCTACCTTGCTTAAATCAGGTGGCATCTGCATCACACCATTACTTTCCTTAGGCTCGTATAGAGGATGCCCTGCGCCTGTTGGCCATTTGGAATACGTGCCGGTAGTATCGTGACATACGACACAATCCACCTTGTTATCTTCGGGTGGAGGTGCTTTATTCATATCTTTCCAGTCATAACCAACATGACAACTGGTGCAGCGAGGCTCATTCGATGCCACATTTCCACAAAAAGAGTTAAGGACATGACGCTTACCCAGCATCTGACCAGTTTCGGGATGTTCAAATTCCCACTTCCAATGCAGAGATTGTTTCACCTGATGGGCGGCCTTGGTATGACAAGTCAAACACGCTGCGGTGAGTTCTGGACCAGACTTAAACTGCTGTTGCAGGATTTCAAATTTACTGTGATCAGCTGTAGAAGTTGATGTGTGTTTCGGTGCTTTTACAATTGCTTTAGGCGGTGATTCTGCTTGTGCAATACCAAAAAAAAGCGCTATAAAAAATACAATCGAATATTTAAATTTCATCTGCCCTAACCTCAGAATAGAGGCCGTATAGCATATAAAAAGTTACTGTTTACTACCTTGATATAACGCAATTGAAAATAAAATAAAAAATATATCTTAATATTATTAGTTATCAGTCTTTTACTCAGTGACAACTAGTCATTTATTTTAAGTCACCCCCCTACTTTTAGGTCATTTTTTGAAATGTTTAGCGATCAATAAAACCATATCTTTAAAAATTGCATCCCAAAAATAAACAGAACCGTATCTAATTGATAATAGAACGGGATCACTCCATGAAACACTTTTGCCATAATCGTAGAAAACTTTTAAAAGCTGGCGCTGCTAGTACGGCCGCCATGTTGTTACCAACAACTGCATTAGCCGCCAAAAAACATGACTATGGTATTGCGGGAAAGTTAGCGCCTGAGCTTGAGATTTCTGACTGGATTGATGGCTCAGGAAAGTCTACCTCGTTCAAACTAGCTGACCATCAGGGCAAATATGTGTTTATGGAGTTTTGGCAATCATGGTGCCCCGGATGCCATGCACACGGCTTTCCTACGTTAAAAAAGATTTCAGATGCATTTAAAAATAGTGAACACTTTACCGCTATTGCGATTCAAACCACTTTCGAAGGCCATACGGTAAACACGTCAAATAAAATGAGAGAAATTCAAAAGCGTTATGACCTTGATATCGTGTTTGGGCATGATGCAGGAGACCCAAAATCTCATGGACATCCTAAAACCATGATGGATTATCGCTCTGGCGGTACACCATGGGCAGTGCTGATCTCACCAGAAGGAAAGGTCTTATTTAATGACTTTCATATAAATGCCGAGGGCGCTATTCAATTATTGGAACAAGAAATTAAAAAGCTGGCTTAGCTACCGCATTTCTTTTTATAAAAGTTTCTCAACCATCAATTGCAACGAACAGGTTTCTCTAAACTCGTTCACTTCCAATCGGTACAATAAATGCACTTCATCGCCTTCGACCGGCCAGCTATTTACATCAATATTAAAAGCTATGGCATCGACGGTTCGACCTTGATTAAAGACACCATCTGAGTCGACACTTATAGGTTTCAATACCATCTTCAGATGTTTTTCTTTGAGTATACGTTTATTCACAATGATGAATTTATTATCAAACGCAGGGGCTGGAAAATGTTGCCCCCACGGCACGGCAAAACGTAACTGATCTGCATGTTTTAACTGAAAATCATCTGCCTCTAATTCACCATCGCTGTAATGAATTTCTTCGAAAGTCTCATCATCTGCATGCCTTGCAACGACGTCACAAATAGCTTTCTTGAATGCTTCTAAATTGGATACATCGAGTGTCAGACCTGCTGCCATTGCGTGGCCACCAAACTTATCGAGCAAACCCGGATTACCAGAAGCGACCTCATCAAACGTATCTCTAATGTGAATGGTAGGGATTGATCTGGCTGAGCCTTTGATGTCGCTATTATCTGGATCATGCTCATCGGCAGGAGCAAAAATCACTGTAGGTCGATGGTATTTTTCTCTAATTCTTGCAGCCAGTATTCCAATCACCCCTTGATGCCACGATGGATTGTAAAGGCAGATTACAGGAGGAATATTGCCTTTTAATTCATCCAGATTTAATTCTTCCAATGCGGCCAGGGCTTCTGCTTTCATACCGTCTTCTATCGCACGCCGCTCAATATTTAAATCATCTAATGCTTCGGCTATTTCAATCGCATGATTAGCATCTTCACTCAATAAACATTCAATACCTAAAGACATGTCGTCTAAGCGACCAGCAGCATTTAATCTTGGACCACAGGCAAAACCTAAATCCGAGCTTACCGCACTTTGGATATTGCGTTTGGCAATTCGGAATAAGGCCTGAATGCCTTCACAAGCAACACCACCCCTCATTCGACGCAAGCCTTGTTCCACTAAAATTCTATTGTTTTGATCTAAAGGAACAACATCAGCAACCGTACCTAAAGCAACTAGGTCTAATAAGTTAATCAAATCCGGCTTCAGGTGATCATTTTTTATAAAGTATCCCTGTTCAGTCAGCGCTTTTTTGAGCGCTAACATCATGTAAAAAATAACGCCTACACCTGCCAGATTCTTTGATGGAAAATCATCACCTTTTTGATTTGGGTTAATAATGGCTTCTGCATCAGGCGTTTTTTTACCGGGTAAATGATGGTCGGTGATAATGACTTTATTGCCATATTTTTTAGCTTCGGCGACACCTTCGATACTTGAAATACCGTTATCCACGGTAATGATAATATCAGGAGAAAAGCGTTGAGCATCTTTGACAATTTCGGGCGTTAAACCGTAACCATATTCAAACCGATTAGGCACTAAATAATCAACCTGACCGGGATAACCTAGAATCTTAAAAGCTTTTACCGCAACAGCAGTAGCCGTTGCACCATCTGCATCAAAATCACCTACTATCAGAATATTCTGTTTTTGTTCAAAGGCATTTACAAGTATCTGAACAGCGGGATCAATTCCTAAAAGCGATGAAATGGGATGTAGCTGTTTGAGCTCAACACTTAATTCACTTTCTGAGTTTATACCTCGTTTAGCTAGCACCCTTGAAAGTAAATCAGCCTGCTGATCATCTTTGCCGATATTGCCACTGTGTTCACGTTGTACTAACCTCATATTAATCTTATCCTAACTTTGTTTTTTTGCTGATTAATTCTCGCTGCGATATTAGAAAGTGGTTGCGGTTGTTTCCAGAAACTCCAGACAGGTGTTTTAAGCGGTCGAATCAGGCTTCCATCAGCGTCATCAATCACTAAATCTATTTGATTCTTCTTCCATGCATGCATCAATGGTTTTATGTAATCCTCATCAATATGCGTAAACACACGTTGATAAGCATCTAGATTTTCTTCTCTAACTGGCTGCTGAAGTTGATCTAGCAAAATGTAAAATTTGCCAGTCCGTTGCCCCTGATTTTTTAGTTGGTTTATAAGCTCTCTGCCATTTTGAGGTAATTTTTGCCAATCACAATTCGCAGCTTGGGCAAACATTTCACCTTTTATTTCATTATTTTCTGGAACGTCATTTGAGAATATTTTTTCATAGTCTGATTTAATTGACTCAGGCTTTCCCCCACCCCAAAACCATAAACTATTTAAGCTAGTCAAACCTGCTATCTCTCTTTGATTATTCAGTTCAGAGCTATGCAGTAGCATTTGAATTTCATTTTGAATTTGTTGCCAGTTTCTTTGTTCACTAACGGGAAGTAAACCTACTATGTTTTTATTTAACACTGCTTCTAAAGGCGTAGTTTTGATGGATTCACTTTTTGGAAAAGTGACATACCAGTGCTGATTGTTACCATAAAAAAACTGCAATCCATCCTGATGAAAATGCTGATTGAGTAAATCTAATATCTCTTGAGCTTCAGCTTCACTAAGGTCAGAGATAATTTCAGTGAGTGTGACATCACTCATACCTACTTCAAAATGCACAGGATCTGCGCAAAGTATCGCATTTTTCTGATTATTTAATGTTGCATCTAAAAGGTTGTTTCGATGAGCTAAAGCTCTATAATGCGCCGCGGGAATTTCAGTGTCATTGAACCCTAGACTGCTAAAAAAACAAGCAGATAGACCATGAACCTTTTGAACGTGGACAAACTCTAATGATGTAAGAAGCAGTGAGAGATAGTTAGAAGTTACTTCAAATCTGAAATCTTTATTCCACAATTCCAAGGGCTCAAATAAAGCGGGAATAGAAAGATGGATTTGAGGTTTAGGAGACATATTTCTCGTGAGAATTGGTCGGGGTGGCCAGATTCGAACTGACGACCACCACACCCCCAGTGTGGTGCGCTACCAGACTGCGCTACACCCCGATATATGAACAATTAGCTATACATGTCTTGATATGTATGAGCTTAGGTTTTAAGAATATTTTATCCATAACACCCAGTTCTTCAACAGCTGCGAAGAATACATGATGTGTAGATAAAACGAAAGAAAAACGGATACTTAACCAATATGTACTACAGATTTCCACTTAATTTAGAGATTAAGCTAATTGATAAAATAATTAGCAATCTGCATTTAATAACAAATGAAATGCACTTCATCGTCAATACTAGACCATTAAAGTGGATTAAAACCAAGTCAACTGTAGATATGTTTATCATGCAAACGTACACATTAAAAATAAAAATTAGGTAGTGAATATGATTTACTCAATAGATGTTGAAGACTGGACTCAGTCGGTACTGGATAATAATAATCCTGTATCTGATCGAGTCCTGAATAGCACATCGCGCATATTAGATTTGCTCGACGAATACGAGCAAAAAGGTACATTTTTCATTTTAGGAAATGTTGCCGAAAAACACCCTAATCTTATTCGAAGAATTGCAGATGCTGGACACGAAGTAGCCTCTCATGGCTATCATCACCATTCAATATTTAACCTTTCACCGAAGCAAGTTAAGAAAGATGTCGGCAATTCTGTAAAGCTTCTTGAAGACATTGTTGGCAAGAAAGTCATTGGTTTTCGTGCGCCTGATTTTTCCATTCGTGAATATCTTTTCGAATGGTATTGCGAAGCCCTTGCAGAGAATGGTTTAAAATATGATTCTTCATTATTCCCAATGAAAGTGATCAAATATGGGATTGAGAAAGAATATTCTTTGAAGATATTTAACAAGTATCATCTGAATGAACATTACTTAAGTTATATGAAAATAGGAAATTCTAAACTTCCGTTTTTTGGCGGCGGGTATTTCAGAGTAACACCCTATTTCCTTACCAAACATTTAAGCAAAAAGCTGAATCAAGATCGTGCTGTGTTCTATATGCATCCTTATGAAATTGATACAGAAGAGCTTGCTGCAATTAAAGGCGAAGGTAAACACATACCTTTAAAGTGGAGACTTTCTCAGTTTGTTGGCAGAAATACAGTTGAGAAGAAACTACACAGATTGTTCACTGATTATGAATTTACATCTTTTGAACAAGAATATTACAGCGAGTCATCATCTTCTATTCCACAGAATACCAAGAGTAACTTAGATGATATTGAGCACGATCATTCTGGAATAAGCCATGACAATATCGTTGCTAAAACCTCTTTCTCTTCATAAGACGAAAGAAGCAACTAAACAGACATAAAAAAACACCCATACGGGTGTTTTTTTATGTCTGTTTAGTATGCTAGTAAAATCTCTTTAGAATCTCTAACCGAACTAGGCTTTCTTGGTTATTAAACCAAGCTCTTATTTAACTATTAGCATCGACCATTTTTTGGTATTCCGCTTTGTATTGATCCGCCATCGCAGTTAAAGAGAAATGTTCTTCAGTATGTTCTTTTGAGTTATGTCCCATTTCTTCTCTTTTTTCTGGTGAATCAATTAATTCTTCCAGATGAGTCATTAGAGCTTCTTCGTCTTCTCCAACATAACCTGTTACACCATGTTGAACCACTTCATCATTGCCTGGGATCTTTGTCACTATTGCAGGAATACCTGAAGCCTGCGCTTCTAGTAAAGCTAGAGATAGCCCTTCATAGGCTGAAGTCTGAAAGTAAATATCCAGAGATGGAATCAACTTTAATGCGTCACTTCTATCAAGCATACCCGTGACTTCAACACCTGCTTTATTGAGCATCTCAACATCATCTTTTTCTCCACCACCAATCCAGATAAATTCGACATCGTTTCTTTTCTTATTAACTTTGTCAGCAATAGCGGCAAAAACCCATGGTGCTTTTTGTAAAGAAATTCGACCTACAACTCCAACCTTAACCTTCTCGTTTTTAACAGAATAGTCTTTAGGTGTTAACTGAACAGTATCAATACCGTTGCTTATTCGGATTAAACGCTTTCCACTACCATTGGTTATGTCTTTGCGAATAATTTCATATTCCTCTTTTCCACAGGCCACGATTGTTCCACCTAACCAATAACCAATATGCTCAAAGTATTTATACAGTTTTCGCTTAATAGGTTGTTCAATTAAGGGGTAATGAATCGCATGTGAAGTGTATAGTAATCGCTTATTTTTTCTCAGCATAAATCCTGCAGCTCTGGCTAAAAAACCACCTTTAGAGGAATGCGTATGAATAATATCCGGATTGATACGTTTGATATTTTTAGTGAGGCCTATCAGTGCTTTAACATCCATCACTGGGTCAATTGAGCGGCTCATTTGCACATGAATTAATTCCACACGCGGATCAAACATTTCTCGCCAGTTTGGAGGAGTATGCTCACGTATAGAATGTAGAACCGTTACCTTATAACCGTCTTCTACTAAACGGTTTGACATATCTACTACCCAAATGAAAACACCATGTTCCATTGGCTCTATTACATGTACGATGTGCATAATTGTCTCTTTATATTATTTTTAGTTATTTTGTGACTGTATGTGTCTTATTGTTCAATTTATTTATAGTAACTCAATCGACTTTAAGTATTTTCAACTGGATAAATTTAGCGATATTAAAAAGGGTAAATCGATATTTATGGGGTGACCACCTTAATCGATACATTGGCTCAGTTTCAGCGGCATATTGTTCTTTTTTATAAGAATCACCCGCATCAGAAAACATAAAATCAAAAACCTGATTATTTTTTATCGACTCACCGATTTCATTACATACCAGAATAAATAAAGGAGAATAACGATTTGCATTTTCAGAATAAAATCCACTTTGGTAATAATGAATCACTCCCTTATCGACAAAACAGTAATATGTTGCTAATGGCATCTCATCTAAATACAGTGTTTTGATAAATGCTTTACCTTTAGGCACTAAACATTTTAATGCTTTTAAGTGAAAGTCTCTAAAAATCTTAGAATCAAATATATTTAGTTTTGTTCTATCATTCCAGCGAGAACTATGCATTTTTGACAGAAGATCAAATAGCTCATCAATGGATTGAGAATCTTCAGTGACTTTTGTTGTGACTTCACCATCTCTAGATAAAATGCGACTTTTTTTGGCAAACATTTTTTTCCAGCGCTTACCCATTTTAGACTGATATTGCTCGAAATCTGTCATCCCAGAGACAGTAAAGCGAACACCATAATGCACTTCTTCTTTGATAATTTTTGTGTCCGCAGTTGAAAAACATTTAGCTATTAAAGAATTTTTTAGAAGAAACTCGAAGTCTGCGAAACTCCATTTATTAGAAGCATTCTCTAGGTAATAAGACATTTGATCAACCATCTGATCTTGATAACCATCTGCAACGATAAAATCGTTAAACTGGGTAACTATCATATCCTTCTTCTCTTCACCAGATCCGATAAAACAAAGTGTTTTACCCTGAATCCATGACTTTGGAAATGTAGATACGATATGAAAAGGAGCTAACCCAACCAGATTATCCTGGTCATACAAACAAACAATAAATAATTCTGATTTGAGAGTTTCTTTAAAAACTTCCCACCAGGTATGCATCCAGTCCCAACTAGAGAAGATTGAAGCGGCATTGCAATTATCGTACAAAGTATCCCAGTCTTTTTGAATATCGGAAAAACCAGAATCAGTGTCGATAACACGTATTGATAAACTCATAGACACCCCCCTACTTTAAGGAGGTTTTTTATGGATAATTTTATTTTAAATAGTTGATTCACTTGTATTATTTTAGTTATTAAACTGGAAATGCGCCAACATTCAATTAGTATTAAGTCATATGAAAATAATGTTACCTGTTAATTGTACATTTATTAGCCATGTTTAGTAGAGCTTTCATGACAGAAGGAAGCACCCGATAGGATGAATAGTTTTTTCATATCAATGCTAAACCCACAAGGTGCGATTACTTTGATATCTTTAGATTCAAGTTGTCTAATTACACTGCTCAAACCTATTTCTCTATTTTCATTTCCTTGAATCTGTCTTGTCCAAGGCAACGACAAGGACACCATTTCAGGATGCAATCTCTTTAACAACTGTACGGAATCTTTTGAGACAGCAAAGCCTTCCAAAGCTATTTGGCAATTAAACGCACGAACTTTATTAGCGAAAACTATTGTCGCTTTAGCCTGCTTTTCGCTTACTTGCGAAGGTACCAAAAAAGTAATATGAGATGATTTGATTCCTAATCTTCTTAGTCCTGGAATCAACCACTCCAAAAATTGTTTATCTGCCACTGACACGCCATTCAATCTTACAATCAAATTTGGCTCTACATTTCGTTTCTTAAGTAGAATTTGAAGAAGACGAGTAAGCTTCACTTTATCCCAAAAAATGGAACAGACCTCTTGTGAGCGTGCCCCAGAGAGATCTTGCAGAATATCATCAACACCTTTTCTCTGAGCGATTGGCACCTTCAAAGATAATAAATAATGTGAATCGAATTTATCGAATTTCAATTCATTTTTCTTTAAACGCTTTAAGCTACTAGTAGAGATTACAGCCTCTTTCCGGTTAATAATTCCTTTTAGTAAACTCGCAGGTGTATAGATCTTTTTTTGTTTGGTATTCATAGTCTCAGAATTACCTTCATTATCATTTTTCAATAAAACCTCAAAAGGGTTTGGGGGTTCTCGTTTTTCCTGTTTCTTTTTAATTGCAGTATCTTTGCTAGGTACACTTTCAGATTCTGGGAAATCACTTAAGTTTACTTGATTTGAGTCTTCTACTTCACCCATTACTCGAACCCAGAATTGTAAACATTTTTTACTTTTATAAACTGTTGGTATTAGATAAGTGTTTGCTCTGAAAGTTGCTCCATTCTTCTTTTTCATCGTTAACACTAATGAATGGTTTAGGTCTGGCTTTCTTAGTTGATCATTTTGAAATCCATCAAATAGACGATGCTCATCTTCCGAGATAAAATCTCTAACAGAGAGTGATCTCAATTCTTGAATTGAGTCCAAATGAAAAAGATTGAGGTAAGTTCTATTTGCGTAAAGATGTAGATCTCTTGAAATAAAAGCAATCGCTTCTCTGCTTGAATCTACCAGCCATTGGCAACGTTTTTCAGAAATACCCAGTAGTGTTTTACACTTCCTGAAGTCTGATTTTATAAAGGCTGTTTGAAGGAGAAACTGGAGCTGCAGAATAGTTTCTTTTTTATCTTTGTCGAAGTGAAGCTTTGATATTTGAGTATTATCATAAGGTGTCTTCAATGAAAGAGATTGTGTCTTCTTCGTCAGAATAACGATGATACTGTCAGAGGCATATTGCCAGACAAGATCAGACAAACTCTCCAACGAGAATGGTACATCATCAGATATAAACACAAGACTTGCGCTTCTCAAGCGCTTGAGACTATTGATGATAGCTCTCTTGGAGTTATCTACCTGTTTAAATCTAAAATGGGCTTCCTGCCCTCTTAGAGTACTTACTAGTTCAGAGTATAATGGTTTATTCTGACCAATCAGCACGCATTGTAAATCACCTTTTATCATAAGATGAACAATACGATAGCCCTGTTTTATATACAGCTATTACCGACTATAGTTTAAAGAATAGGGATAGATGGAACATCTTACGATAACGAGCACACAGAAAAATGTGACTCGTTTTTTCTTAACATTCAGTTATACAGGGTAACTTTTCTTAATAGGAATCACTTTACCCTTGTCATCATTGCTGATGGCTGAGTCGTTATTTGCAGTGTTTTCCCAAGGTGTGTAGCCACTTACGATCTTGGTTAGTGATTTTTTAATCTCATCAAGGTTATCGTCAGTTAAGGTATTTTGTAAGTTTTTCAGAAGAACTTCCAACTGGGATTTACTTAAAAACTCTTCATTTGCCTGCATTATGCGACTATGTTTTGTACCACTTACATTATCGCCAATTAGCAACTCTTCATATAATTTCTCACCCGGACGCAAACCAGAATATTTAACTTCGATGTCTCCATCAGGGTTATATTGATCTTTAAGTTGTAGACCAGCCAAGCTAATCATTTTGGTTGCCAGATCAGTGATTTTTACAGATTCACCCATATCCAAAACAAAAACATCACCGCCTTTAGCCATGGCTCCCGCTTGAATAACAAGCTGAACCGCTTCTGGAATTGACATGAAGTAACGCGTTATTTCTTTATGTGTAACAGTGATTGGACCACCATCCGCTATTTGCTGCCTGAATTTAGGCACGACTGACCCTGATGAACCCAGAACATTACCAAATCTGACCATAGAAAAAGTCGTTTCACAATTTTTGCTATTAGCTAATGACTGTAACACCATCTCCGCTATACGTTTGGTACACCCCATCACATTAGTCGGTCTAACAGCTTTATCGGTAGAGATCAAAATAAATGTTTCTACTTTCGATGCCAAAGACTTCTCTGCCAAAGTTTTAGTACCGAATACATTGTTTTTGATTCCAGCTACTGAGTTCTCTTCAACCAATGGCACATGTTTATAAGCAGCAGCGTGATAAACCGTCTGGATTTCATTTCTCGAAAACAACTTATCGAGTAACGTTATATCTCCACTTGAACCTAACACTCTCTCAATTTCCACACTGAAATGCACTGATGACAAAATTTCATTCAGTTCTTGTTCGATTTTATAGAGGGCAAACTCACTCAGCTCGAGCAATACAAGTTTCTTCGGTCTTAAGTTAAGCGCCTGTCGACAAAGTTCAGAACCAATCGAACCTCCCGCTCCCGAAATTAATACCGTTTTACCATGAATATTCGCAGGCAATAACTGCTTATCAGGACTTACCGGCTCCCTACCCAACAAATCATCTATATCGATATCTTTGATATCGGATACTCTAAAATTACCACTCGCGAAATCTTCAATCGCAGGAATAATTCGTACCTTTACCGGAAAGGGTTCTAATCTTTCAATGATAAATTGCCTTTCCTCTCTATCTATCGAAGGCATGGCAATAATTACTTCAGTGTTTTCTGGAGCATTCATCAATGTCGCAGCCGTTTTATCATAACTTTGCACATCAAAACCAAGCATATTCCAGCCTCTTAACGATGCATTATCATCAATGAAACCTTCTACGACATAAGCTGGATCTCCATCTAATAAAGCGGCTAATTTAGTACCTGATTCCCCGGCACCATAAATGTACACACGCTTCCTAGATGTTTTATTATCGTTATTGGTCCCATACAGCCATTGCTGAATCTGTAAACGACTTCCGGCAATGAATGTAAAGGTGCTTAGCCAATACAAAATTACACCAGACTTGGTCAAATCTGCCATACCAGTCACTTTCACCGTAATCGCCCAGATAATGGTCGTTATTAAGGTTGAGAGTAAAATTGCGGATATCGTTTGGTTACGAAAATAACGTAATACCGCTCGGTACAAGCCAAAGTTTATAAAAACAGGAAATGAAATAGCTAACGCTAATGGGAAAATCCACCATTCACCAGCATGTGGGAACATTACCTCATTTTTACCTAATGATAATGAAGCCCAAAGAAGCATGGGTAAGAATAAAGCATCGAGCAAAAGTATGAATAAACGCTTTTGCATTCGTGTTCGCTTTAAAAAGAATTGTTTTACTGCGTTTATCATTTTATGTTTTCAAAAAAACCTCTATAAGTGGGGAGGTGCCTTATAATTATTAGTATTGGATTCAAATCGTTTATTTGAAAGTTAGATTAAAAAAGTATCTAAAAAATTGCGATCACCGTTTTGATGATTAGCTTAAAATCCATCCATAAAGAACGTTCTTTTACATACTCTACGTAATATTTAAGTTTTATCGGCAATACTTTATTTTTATAATCACTTACTGGATCTTCCGATCCACTTAGTAAATCATTTTCGTTTACAAACTCAATTGATGCCTTATCGGTCATGCCAGGTGGTACAGATAACACGATACTCCGTGTTTCTTCTGGATAAAACTCAACATATTCAGGCACTTCAGGCCTGGGACCGACCAAACTCATCTCCCCTTTTAGTACATTGATTAATTGAGGAAGTTCATCCAGTTTGTATTTTCTTAGTACTCTTCCGATAGGCGTGATGCGCGGGTCATCTCCCGTAGTTACTTTGTTGCCCAGTTTTTCAGCATCCAAAACCATGGTTCTAAATTTTAAGACATCAAAATATTTACCATTCTTTCCCACTCTAACTTGCTTAAAAAGTACATTACCACCATCTTTTAACTTGATTACAAGCGCAATTATCAACAAAAAAGGAGCCAGAACTAGCAAACCAGGAATGACAAAAAACAAATCAAATAAACGTTTGCTAAGCATGTTTACACATTCCCTTATTTAGCGACTTTGGCACAAACATTTACCACGGCATCGATAACATTCTGCACATCTTCATCGGTCATTTTAGGATAAATGGGTAAACTCACGGCTCTATTAAATACATCTAAAGCAACGGGATAATCATCCTGTTTGTAGTTGTAACGATCACGCCAGTATGGCTGTAGGTGCAACGGGATGAAGTGAACGCTTGTTCCAATTTTTTCCTCTGCCATGAGTTCAATAAAACGGTTGCGATCGACAGTAATTGATTCCAAATCAAGTTGGAGCACATATAAATGCCAGGCGTGTGTATCTTCAGGTCGCGCAAGATAAGGGGTATTTAAAGGCAAAGAGGCAAAAGCTTGATTGTATTGAGTTGCCATCCATTCACGACGTTGCTGAAACTCGCAAGCTCGTTTCAATTGATGAATTCCCAAAGCCGCAGCAATATCCGTCATATTGTACTTATAACCCGGTTCTACCACTTCATAAAACCACGAAGGTTTATCAGAAGTATATCGGTCGAAGACATCACGATTAATGCCATGTAAACGCATGGTTTTCATACGAGAGAGATATTCTTCGTTTTCGGTGGCAATCATTCCACCTTCACCCGTTGCAATTGTCTTGGTGACATAAAAACTATAAACGGTAATATCTGACAACGAGCCTATAACTTTACCTTTATAAGTCGTGGGAAGCGCATGAGCAGCATCTTCAACGACTTTAACATCAAACTCTTTAGCTAAGGCTAAAATAGCATCCATATCACAGGCTTGCCCTGCAAAATGAACAGGCATGATTGCTTTAACATTATCGTGACCCTCCAAAGCTTCTCTTAAAAGCTCCGGATTCATATTAAATGTTTTGGGATCTATATCGACAAGAATGGGATCAGCACCCAAATATCTAATTACTTCTGCCGTAGCGGTAAAGGTATAAGTCGTTGTAATAACTACATCACCCGGACCTACTCCTACTGCTTCCAAAGCAAGGTGAAGGCCAGATGTTGCAGAATTTACCGCTAGTGCATGTTTTGCGTTAACAAACTCAGCAAAGTCTTTCTCAAACTGGGCCGTTTTAGGCCCCGTTGTTAACCAACCTGATCGTAAAGTATCTACAACCTCATTTATTTCGTCCTCACCAATGAGTGGCAAGGCGAAAGGTAAAAAATCACTCAAAATAATTCATCCTTGAAATTTTATTTTTAATTAAGTAACCCATAGAAGAAGAAAAGTTTATAAAAAAGAAACAAAACTGTTACCTATTATAAAAACTCCCAAACATCTTCGAAAGACTCTAAAGAACCATCCGCTGATTCTTCTTTCTCTAAGACTTCATATTTACAATAGGCAAAATTACCCACTGTATCATCTATTGCAGTAATTCTAACATGCTGTTGACGTGTGCCTAGTGTAATAACAAGCTCATCTTCAGGCTGGAAAATAAAACCAGGGAAAATCAGATTAGCCTCATCCCTTGCGCCATCAATGGTAGGAAGAAGAACGCCTTCTAACGGTAGTTTTTGTGAAATCTCACGGTTTGAGATTTCATCAACCTGAACTACCATTCCATGTAGAGAAAGAATCTCTAGCCCCATTTTAAGGCCTATGTTTTTAAAGGCATCCATCCAGCGTGTTACCGCAACCTGCCATAAACCAGCCGTATCATTCGGGTCTTTAATTGCTACAAGCTCCCCTACACGAGCAGTACTTGCTTCATTTTTCACCTGCTTTAGTCCATAACCACCAGAACTGCTATTTTCTATCTGCCAGCTGTGAATCTGTACTTCACGCTCATCCGCCAAGGCTTCAACATCAATATCAGACCATGGACTAGAGATATTGTCTTCTGCGGCCAGCGCCTCATAGATATTATCATCCTCAACATCTTCATTGATTTGATCCATGAAAGATTCAGGCTCGTTATCACGAATCATCGTAATCACATCCTGCATCTTAATGACCAAAGAAGCTTTCTCTTCGCGAAGAAAGCGTTTATAACGACGATTACGGATAGTTGTTAAAACATACACTAAGCGCTTTGCCAAGCTGTGCGTTAGCATGGGTAATTTATCGTGGA
This sequence comes from uncultured Cocleimonas sp., assembly GCF_947495625.1. Taxonomy (GTDB): domain Bacteria; phylum Pseudomonadota; class Gammaproteobacteria; order Thiotrichales; family Thiotrichaceae; genus Cocleimonas. The sequence continues at coordinate 48,116 of NZ_CANLZW010000022.1, read as the reverse complement.
CACCCAAATCTGACTCTTCACTTAAGCTCACAAACTGGTCTATGAGTTTAATAACTTTTGATAAATCAAAAATTCTGCTTGTTGGTGAATTCAGTAAATCGCTGACAGGCATTAAGTTTGCCGGCTCATCACTATTCATTAATGCGATATGTGCAAACTTACTCTTAACGTTGTCTGGGTTGGAAATAATAGATACTTCATTAAGCGTTTTAACAAAAAACTCGCGTACTTTGGTGACTTCTCCATGACGCAAAGTGTTGGGAGCAGCCAAGGCAACCAGATTAATTAATTTATATTGCTCTTCAATACTAAAGTTTTCACCGTTTACATCATCTTTATGCGGTATTTCTTTTGTTTCAATTTTGTTTTCGCAGGCAAGCAGATATAAGTGATGAATATCATGCCAGATAGTTTTCTGGTTTTTAGCATACACCCCATAATCATTGACAATGACTGAGCTCATGTACTGAATAGCTCTGCCAATTGAAACCAGTAGTTTCTTTTTAGACACAGAATTTTTAGTTAACATATCAAGCGCTGCTAATTGATACGAACCCGCCAGCTCCATTAATAATGATCTTTTCAGGTCAAATACTTTTTGACTTCTCTCAGGCAAAGGGAATGAACGCGTCTGAAAATGCCTGTCTAAATTTTCTAACGCCATTTTCACATAAGGCAACAAAATTTCTGTCACATCTATTCTAATCTGAGGTGATACAGGCTCTTGATTAAGTTTGGTGATTCCAGCAAATAAACGTCTGGTTGTCTCACCCATATCCATCATTGGTAACTCACCAACCCAGGAACGTGCCTTCGATACAGTACGAATATCGATAGTATCAATTAATTTGGGTTCAGCTTGTGGAGTAGATTTTTTAGTAGTTTCGTTACTATTATTTTTTTTCTTAAACAAAGAGATACTCATGAGACGACCTTAATTATTGTTAGTTTTATCTTTTTAAATGGTATTTAAATCGTTTTTTATTTTTATTATTCTTGATAATACTAACATTATTCAGGATTTTTTTCGATAGGTAGCTTAGACCGTTTGCCGGAAATATCTTCAACCAATCTTGGCACCAAATAACCAGGCAAGTTGTTTCTTAAGCCTTCCATAAGCTTTATCGACCGATCTCTTTCCACTTCAAAATGTGCGGCTCCCTGGATGCGATCTAACTGATGTAGGTAATAGGGCAAAACATGATTCGCCATGAGTTTATGACTCAACTCGGACAAGGTAGCGACATCATCATTCACTTCCTTCAGTAAGACGGATTGATTCAACAAGCTAAAACCATCTTTTCTTAAATCTGATAAAGCACGACTTACATGTTCATCGATTTCGTTAGCATGATTAATGTGAACGACCATAACTTTCTGAATATCTTGAACAGCAGATAGTGCTGTAAACATTTTACGCAAACTTTGATTTATTCTTTCCGGTAAGAATACAGGAACTCTGGTGTGGAACCTTAATGTTTTCACATGTGGTATGGCTGTAATTTCAACACACATTTTCTGCAAGCGATCATCAGACAACATCAAAGGATCACCACCACTAAAAATAACTTCGTGAATACTGTTGTCGCCCTGAATGTAATCTAAGGTGTTCTGCCATTGTTTTTTATCGGGCGATGAATCCGCATAAGGAAATTCTCTCCTAAAGCAATAACGGCAATGCACTGGAAATGCACCGGTTGTTACCAATAGAACTCTTCCCTGATATTTATGGAGTAACCCTGAAGATGCTTCGGCCTGCAAGTCACCAATAGGATCATTCACAAAACCCCGTGTTTCAATATTTTCCTGGTTGATCGGCAACACCTGCTGCAACAGAGGATCATTCCAGTCACCCTTTTGCATTTTTTCGGCATAAGACAATGGAACCAACATTTTAAAGCGACTGTCTGTCTTAACTTTATCTAAATATTCAGCGCGATCCAATCCTAAGAACTCTAATAATTCCAACGGATCTTTGAATGCTTTTTTTAAAACGGTACGCCAATTGGATTCATTGTTTAGCTGGATTCTTTCCAAAGGATGTGAACTTAGCATTGAATGGTTTTCATGGCTTTTCCTCTTGGAAAACTATCGATTAAAAAAATAAGTGAACAATAGCACCAACAAGTTCGATTTTCTCAAAGACTATGCCCTAATTTCACGTTATTATGATCGGCTTATTATTTTTCCAATTTGTAAGGAGTGCCATCGATGGCAACTGTTAGCACAAGTGAGTTTAAAAGTGGTCTGAAGTTCATACTAGACGGAGACCCTTATACCATCGTTGAGAATGAGTTTGTTAAGCCCGGTAAAGGTCAGGCATTTAGCCGAGTAAAGATACGTAATCTTAAAACCGGTAGAGTGGTTGATAAGACATTTAAGTCTGGTGAAAAAGTTGAAGCGGCCGATGTCATGGAAGTCGACATGGAATATTTGTATGAAGATGGAGAGTTCTGGCACTTTATGGAACCAACCAGCTTTGAACAACACGCTGCAGAAGAAACCGCAGTTATGGATGTTAAGCATTGGCTGAAACCACAGGAAAAATACATCGTTACGCTTTGGAATGGTTCACCATTAAGCGCGACACCACCAAATTTCATTGAATTACAAATTACAGAATGCGACCCTGGTGTTGCAGGGAATACCGCCCAAGGCGCAACAAAGCCGGCCACTGTTGAGACTGGCGCTCAAATCAAAGTCCCATTATTCGTAGAAGAAGGCGAAATGGTTAAAATTGATACTAGAACAGGCGAATACCTATCTAGAGCAAAAGACAGTTAAATAGAAATAAACAGTAAGTCACCCCCCTACTTATGGGCAGTTTTTTTATATAATTCTTATAAGTAAGCAGGGTGTGACAATCAGGAAGTAGAGCCTTGGATTGGTCACCTAACACCACACAGCAAACAAGAAAATCTCGCGCCCAAATGTTACATGACATTCGGGCGTTTTTTTTGCAACGAAATATTTTAGAAGTCGAAACGCCGGCATTATCTCAGTTTGGCAATACAGATCCTTTTATTGAATCAATACAATGTATTCAGCATAAATCAGAAAGCTCAGAGCTTCGGTACCTTCACACCTCCCCTGAATACCCAATGAAACGCCTTCTCGCGGCAGACAGTGGTGATATCTATCAAATTTCAAAAGTATGGCGAGCGGGAGAATCTGGCAACAAACACAACCCAGAATTCACCTTACTTGAATGGTACCGTGTAGGTTTTAGTTATCAAAAATTAATGCAAGAGGTAGAAGAACTCCTCAGTATTGTATTGCCTGATTTACCTAAAAAGCCCCAATTTAAAACTTATGAATCGTTATTCCTTGAAAAATTCAACATCAATCCCCATATCGCTACAAATGAACAATTAATTGACTGCGTCAGAGAGCATATCGACCATTTAGATACTGAAGGTATGAATAATCAGTCATTACTAGATGCAATATTGAGTTTTTGCATCGAACCTGAATTCGAAAGCAGTCATTTAACTTTTGTATATGACTACCCGGTTTCACAATCTGCGTTAGCCCAAATCAGGCAAACTGAGCATTATCCAGTTGCCGAACGTTTCGAAGTTTATTTAGGCCAATCAGAATTAGGAAATGGCTACCAGGAAGAAGTAGACAGTAAGCGCAACAAACAAATTCTAAATGATGAAAATCAGGCTCGAAAAGACTTTAATTTAGAGACTGTCAAAAAAGACCACCTATTTTTGGCAGCTGCCGAAAAGGGTATTCCTGCCTCGGCAGGTGTAGCAATAGGTTTAGATCGGGTTTTGATGTGCATTACAGGTGAAAAATCCATACAGAAAGTTATTAACTTTCCGTGGGATAAGGCATAATACACGGCTATTTATTGAACAATTGTTTCTGCTTTAAAGAAACGATTATATTAAGAATTTTAAATTTTGGAGATTACAATGGATTTTTTCATTTCAAACGCAATGGCAGCTGGCGAAGCACCAGCAGGTGGCGGTTTACAACTTGTATTCATGGTTGCCCTGTTCTTCGGCATCATGTATTTCATGATCATTCGCCCACAAGCTAAAAAAGCGAAAGAGCATACTTCTTTACTTGATTCACTCAGCAAAGGTGATGAAGTTGTAACAAGTGGCGGAATCATTGGAAAAATCTCTAAGCTAGGCGACAGTTTCGTCGAGCTAAAAGTATCTGAGACTGGCACTATCACTATTCAACGCCATGCAATCTCAGCGGTACTTCCAAAAGGTACAATGAAAGGCGCTTAAAAAAATACCATTCAACGAATAACAATCCCTCATGTCTTAGTTCTAAGCATGGGGGTTATTTACTTATAACGTTACAAACACACCGGGTTAATAATAATGAACCGCTATCCAATGTGGAAATACATCATAATTATTGTCGTAATGCTGGGAGGTCTTATCCTCGCATTGCCCAATATTTATCCCTCTCAACCTGCAGTTCAGGTTACCTCTAGTTCTCCAGACTTTCCTCTAGATGCTTCCGTTCTTCAGAAAATTAAAGATACGCTCACTGAAAAAGGTATCCCTGTTGAAGACACTCAATCAATAGATAACAGCAAAGCTTTGATCCGTTTTGATACGCCAGATACGCAGCTTGCTGCAGCAGATGCTATCAAAACCAGCCTGGGCAGCAAGTACAATACAGCTTTGAATCTTGCTCCGGCAACTCCTGGCTGGCTTAGAAGCCTCAAACCTATGAATCTTGGTCTGGATTTACGTGGCGGTGTTCACTTCCTGATGGAAGTAGACATGGAATCTGCCATCGATAAATCTCTGACTCGCCACAGTGAAGAATTCAGAACTTTTTTGCGTGAAAAGAAGATCAGCTACCTTGGTGTGAAACGCGTTACAGATCACCTAATCATTCAATTCAAAACAACAGAGCTAAGAGATCAGGCGAGACAGGAAATCAAAGGCGAATATCGTAACGAAATCGACTTTGAAGATGAAGAAACAGCCAAAGGCGCTGCGTTAAAAGCAACACTTACTCAAACTAATATCAATAACACTAAACGCTTTGCGCTACAGCAAAACATCACTACCTTACGTAAGCGTGTGAATGAATTAGGTGTTAGTGAACCAATCATTCAACAACAAGGCCTTGAAAGAATCGTCGTTCAATTACCTGGTGTTCAAGACCCCTCAGTTGCGAAGGAAATTCTTGGAACTACCGCAACACTTGAATTTCGTTTAGTAGACGAGGGTAATGATCCCTACTCTGCACAAGCTTCTGGTCGTATCCCTGTTGGCGATAAATTATTTGTAGAAAGAAACGGCAACCCTATTCTACTAAAAAGCCGGGTAATGCTTACCGGTGATTATATTACTGACGCATCTTCAGGCTTCGATCAACGTGATCAACGCCCTTCTGTTACGATCGTTCTTGATGGCAAAGGCGCTAAGTTATTCGCTAAATCGACAGGTGCTAATGTTCAGAAACTAATGGGTGTGGTTTTCATTGAACATAAAACAGTGGTCACCAAACAAGACGACGGCACTTTCACCAAAAACACCAAAGTCTCTAAAGAAGTTATTAATGTTGCTCGAATTCAAGAACAACTCAGTAAACGCTTCCAGATCACCGGATTAGATACCCCGCAAGAAGCATACAACCTTGCTCTGCTTCTAAGAGCTGGTGCACTTGCAGCACCTGTTTATATTGTAGAAGAACGCACCATTGGCCCAAGCCTTGGTGCTGATAATATCTCTGCAGGCTTTAAATCAGTGGTCATTGGTTTCGTGCTTGTATTGATCTTTATGGCATTCTATTACCGAGTATTTGGTTTGGTAGCCAATCTGGCGTTAACACTCAATCTGATTTTGATTGTTGCGGCATTATCTATGCTCCAGGCTACCCTAACCTTACCGGGTATTGCAGGTATCGTACTAACCGTTGGTATGGCGGTCGATGCGAACGTACTGATTTATGAACGGATAAAGGAAGAGCTGCGTAATGGTTTAACGCCTCAGGCTGCGATTCAATCGGGTTATGAAAAAGCATTCTCTACCATTGCTGATGCAAACATCACCACTCTGATCGCAGCAGTTGTACTCTACGGCATGGGAACAGGACCAATAAAAGGCTTCGCTATAACACTGGCAATTGGTATTGTCTCATCAATGTTTACCGCGATCATGGGCACACGTGCAGTCATTAATTTAATCTACGGCGGTAGTAAACGCCCTAAGAAACTGCACATTTAGGAGCTATCTATTATGAATACAAAAACTAGAAAGATGATCGATTTCACCGGCAAACGTAAAATTGCGATGATTTTATCTGCAATTTTAATGGTCGTTTCAATAGGCTCATTAATTGTTAATGGCTTGAATCTGGGCGTTGATTTCACGGGTGGTACAGTGATTGAAGTGGGCTATAAAGAAGCGGCTGATGTCGATAAAATTCGTCAGTCATTAACCGCCGCTAATTTTGATGCCTCAGTCCAACACTTTGGTACTGCGAAAGATATACTGATTCGAATCGCACCGCACGAAGGTGAAGACCGAGCAAAAATTGGTGATGCGGTTTTTTCAATCCTGAAAAGTACCAATGCTGATGTAGAGTTACGTCGAGTGGAGTTTGTTGGTCCCCAAATAGGTGACGAACTGCGTGATGATGGTGGTACAGCAATGCTTCTGGCTTTGGCAGGTATCTTAATTTACGTTACATTACGTTTTGAGTTCCGCTTTTCTGTTGGAGCAATTATCGCACTGATACATGATGTGGTGATTACGGTGGGCATATTTTCGATCACCCGAATTGAGTTTGACTTAACCATACTCGCCGCAATTCTGGCTATTATTGGTTACTCCCTCAACGATACTATCGTGGTGTTTGACCGAGTCCGGGAAAATTTCCTTAAACTCCGAAAAGCTACAGCAGATGAATCGATTAATATATCTATAAACCAGACACTTTCTCGCACGATAGTAACCTCTTTGACGACTTTACTTGTGCTGTCTGCATTATTCTACTTTGGCGGTAAAATAATCCATGGCTTCTCACTTGCCATGATTATTGGTGTAATTGTCGGTACTTACTCTTCTATATTTGTAGCGAGTAGTTCATTGCTGATGATGGGCATTACCCGTGAAGCCTTATTACCTCCTGAAAAAGAAGGTGATGATCAAGAAGAACTAACAGATATGCCTTAACGCTTATCCTCTAGTTAACATTTACAAAAAAGGCAGGTTAATTATTCCTGCCTTTTTTGTGTCGTTTCAATACAGAATGAAACTGAATAAATACTAATATAAGGTCACCCCCCTACTTTTGAATGATATTTATGCGGCTGCGCCTTCCCTACGGGTAAGCATTAAACAACAATGCTTTTGTCTCGATGAATCTCGGCTCGGTTTTGTTTTTTGAAAACGTAAATAGAATTTATGCTTTGCGAGGGTGTTTTTTATATTGAAGCATAATTAACTAAACTCCATCGAAAATTATTAAATACGCTATAACTATAACTATGTTTGCAGCCTTACCCTATAAATTAAAGATCGCACTACTCACGCTGATCCCCTTGATTATTGCTATTTCAGGGATTGCGGCAGCGACAGTGCATCAAACCAAGTTGCTCGCCAGCACCCAAGCCGAAACCTTTGAACAAGAATTACTAAATACCAAAAAAAGCGAACTCAAAAATTATATGGAGCTCGCTTACACCGCCATTATCAATGTTTACGATAACCCCAATGTCGCTAAAAAACATGCCCAACAGGAAGTCTATGACATTCTTAAAAGCATGGAATATGGCGAGGATGGATACTTTTTTGTTTATGACTATAACGGCATCAATATTGTTCACTCTCGAAAACCAGAATTAGAAGGCAAAAATCTTTTCGAATTTCGAGATGACAACGGCAAACTATTGATTCAAGAATTAATAGAAAAAGCAAAACAAGGTGGTGGTTTCACCCGATATCTTTGGGATAAGCCATCTGGTGGAAAATCAGTTGGAAAGTTGAGCTATTCTATCGGCCTCGAAAAATGGCAATGGATGGTAGGCACTGGTATTTACATAGATGATATCGAAAAAGGTGTGCTTGGGATTAAAGACAAAGCCAATAACACCAATAAAAAGACCCTATTACTTACCTCTATAATAGCGATTATTGCTACTTTACTGACTTCATTAATCGGTTTTTTAATCAACTTATCAGAAGGTAAGCTTGCCACCCAAAAAATGCGCGATCTGACTAATAAAACGGTTAACTTTCAGGAAGATGAGAGAAAACGTGTATCACGTGAGTTGCATGATGGCATCAACCAGTTACTGGTCTCTGTCAGATACAAACTCGATACTGCTAAAAGCAGATTACTAAAACAAAACAATGAACTTTCAAGCACCGCAGATCTTATCGATGAGGCCGATGACATACTAAACACCGGAATTCAGGAAGTACGACGCATATCACGAGACCTAAGACCCAGCCTTTTAGACGATCTCGGATTAAATGCGGCGATAAAGAGTCTAATTTCAGACTTTGAAGAGCGCACCAATATTGTTGTCGAGTTTCGCAATAACACCGCTAATGAAAGATTGCCTCAGGAAATAGAAACCGCCTTTTATAGAATCGTTCAAGAAGCACTGACCAACATAGAGAAACATGCTTTATCGGCTAAACATGTTATTCTCAATATCGACAAAAAACTGAGCTCGATCAACATGAGTATCAGTAATGATGGCATAGGTTTTGACAAACAAACACTGGAACAAACAAACCCGGAAAGAGGACTTGGTTTACGAAATATGGTAGATCGAACTGAATTACTTGAAGGCTTTTTAACCGTTAATTCGTCCATCGATAAGGGCACTACCGTTATTGTACACATACCATTATGAGCACAGCACCTACACCCACTAAAGACACCTTGGATAGTTCAATTACTTGCATCAGCGTCGTTTTAGCGGACGACCATCCGCTTGTTCAAGATGGTATTAAAACGCGTTTTGAAGACATAGATGATATTAACGTGATTGGTGTTGCAGCGACCGGACAAGAACTACTCGATATAGCGTCTGAGCTCCGGCCTGACGTCATTATCACTGATATCAGTATGCCCAATATCAATGGTCTGGAAGCCACTCGCTTATTGTCTCAATCTCACCCTGAAATCAAAATTTTGATCCTGACGATGCATGACAATAAAGAATATATGCAAAATGCTATCGATTCAGGCGCAAAGGGTTACATTTTAAAAGATCAACCGGCTGTTGATATGATTGATGCTGTGAGAAAAATACATGATGGTGGGACACATTTCTGCTCTAGTGCAGCAAATGTTTTAGATAATAATGCTAAAGACACAAGCAAGCTCACCAAACGTGAACAAGCCATTCTAATAGAACTTTTAAACGGTCTGAATAATAAACATGTCGCTGAAAAACTCTCTATCAGCCTTCGCACTGTCGAATGCCATCGTGGCAATATCTACCGAAAATTAGATACACATTCCATGGCGGGTTTAATTCGCTATGCTAAAAAGCATGGTTATATTTAATCGATTCTAGTTTGTTCCTAGTTAAAGCTGAGTAAACCTGTTAATTTTTATTAAATTTAGTCACCCCCCTACTTTTAGGCATTTTTTACTCATTTAATAAAAAACTCACCATGCAAACTTTCGTCCTTGTGCACTAAATTGTGCACAAAATTTTGCTCCAGCCTTTTGTTTCAATTATAAATTGAAGCCATGTCTGCTATGAGTTTTTTACAACGTTTCTAAGAAAAATAAGTAATTTAATTAAACTTTTACGTAATTTTACCGATGCAAAGCTTCCATTCTTAAGCTAGTCTTCTTTGTGTGATTAATCACGCTAAGATGACTCGTTCGAAAAAACTAGAATGAACATTATTCGGCAAGTCTCTATAAAAGAAGATCTAACCCATAACAGAGGATATTTTAGATGGATAGACGTAAAGTACTGAAAGGTGCAGTAGCCGGAGCAGCAACAGCTGCAGCCGCAACAATTGCAGCACCAGCAGTGGCAGCCAGCCATAGCAAAAAAATGAAAATCAACATGGTTTCAACTTGGCCACGTGACTTCCCTGGTTTAGGTACAGGTGCACAACGTTTCGCTGAAAGACTTACCAAAATCAGTGGCGGTAGCATGGAAGTTAAATACTATGCTGCTGGAGAGCGCGTTAAAGCGTTTGACTCGTTTGATGAAGTTGCATCTGGCAACTCTCAGATTTATCACGGTGCCGAGTACTACTGGAAAGGAAAACACCCAGGTTTTGCATACTTCACATCTGTTCCATTCGGATTAACATACACCGAAATGAATGCTTGGATTCGCTTTGGTGGCGGACAAGAGTTATGGGACAAACTTGCTGGAAACTACGGTCTTAAAAGCCTTATGTGTGGAAACACAGGTGTTCAGATGGGTGGTTGGTTCCGTAAGGAAATGAACTCTGCTGAAGACTTCAAAGGCCTTAAAATGCGTATGCCTGGTCTTGGTGGCGACGTACTATCTAAATTAGGCGCTTCTCCAGTAACACTACCTGGTGGTCAAATATACGAGAACTTAGTTTCTGGTGCGATTGATGCTACAGAGTGGGTTGGTCCTTGGAATGACAAGATCATGAAATTCTACGAAGCTGCTAAGTACTACTACTACCCAGGCATGCACGAGCCAGGCGCTATGCTTTGTGTCGGCATGAACAAGAAATGGTGGGATAGCTTAACTGAAGCTCAGCAAGGTATGGTTGAGGCAGCTGCATCTGAAGAAAATGACGTAATGATGGCTGAGTACAATGCTAAGAACGGTGAAGCACTAGCATCACTGATTAAAGAGCATGGCGTAAAACTTCGCGCATTTAGTGATGACATTTATGATAGCTTCGGTGAAGCTTCAGATAAAGTGTTTGAAGATGTTAAAAAACACAGTCCACTAGCTAAAGAAATTCACGAGAGTTTCGAAGCAGCACGTACCAATGTTGGTGCATGGGCCAAGATTTCTGATCAGGCTTATGTTCAGCAACGTAATAGAGTACTGGGTCTCTAGCACTTAGACACTCAAGCAGAAACGGAACCTCATGGTTCCGTTTCTTTTTAAATAATTCATAATTTAATTTCCTTAAGCTACTATCCTTAACCAAGTGAAGCACCACTTAATAAGAATGTTGTTCTTGTTAAGGCTATTCTTGTGTAAAAATGGTGGTTTAAGAAAATTAACTTCATGCGCTAAGGAAAGGACTCCAATGGATTCAGCTTCTAGTTTATCTGATCAACAGACATCTACAGCTACCCGCAAATCATCATCGCGAAATCTAATAAGAATTTTTGCGGGGATATTAGTGGCTACCGTATTACTCTATTTATTGAGCCGCTTTCTTATCTATTGGCACGATTGGCCACCCTTAATTGAAACCCTACACTCATTTATGGGCGGAGAAGCATTAGAATCAGCAAGGCTCTACAAAGGTATCGCCTTACTATTCATTTATATTGTCACATTCGTTTTAATAGCTTTTTCAATCAAACGCACACCTGAAAATAGCCTCTCTTCAGATGCTGAACGATATAAAGAGTTGTCTTATTTTATTGTTAGAGCAGCATTCTGGGCAGTATTCTTTATCGGTCTGGCAGATGCAATAATTTCATTCTTACGCGTTGAAGAAATCCTTATACCTATAGTTGGCGCAGAAATAGCACAAATACTCGATCAATCAACGCAACGCGGGCTTTATGTTCACTATCCGTTATTAGTTCTAGCTATTGTCGTTGCATGGTTCAGCAAATCATTAGGCTTTTACTGGCTAGCTTTTCTGGTAGTTTTAGCTGAGTTCACAATCGTAATTACACGTTTTGTTTTCTCTTATGAGCAAGCTTTCATGGGAGATTTAGTGAGATTCTGGTATGCCGCATTCTTCCTGTTTGCGAGTGCTTACACAATGGTTGAAGGTGGTCATGTTCGTGTCGATGTCCTTTATGCGCGTGTTACTAATAAAAAGAAGGCCTGGGTTAATGCTTTAGGGTCTCTGATCCTTGGATTACCTGTCTGCTGGACGATACTGCACTATGGCTTAGGTAGTCGTCAGAGCAGTTTAATCGCCCCTATATTAAGTTTTGAAACCTCCCCTAGTGGCTATGGTATGTATGTAAAATATTTAATGGCTGCATTTCTAGTTGTATTTGCTGTCTCGATGGCACTCATTTTTATCAGTTATTTTCTAAAGAATTGTGCTTTTCTATTCAAAGAAGCCGATGCAGAGCTACCTAGTGGAGGAGAGCACTAATGGAATTACTCTTTTTAGGTTTATTATTCTTTTTGATGATTTGGGCATTATCATCAGGTTTCCCTGTTGCATTTGCTCTTCCTGGTTCTGCCATAATTTCGGTTGGTTTGGCAGCACTTACCGGATACCTCTTTACAGGTGATCCAAGTGCGTATTTTGCTGAAGGTGGTCCATCTCAATGGCTAAGTGCCGGGGTGACCAACTTCAGAAGCCTCTACTGGATTGTTGAACGAGATACTCTGATTGCGATTCCATTATTCATATTTATGGGAATAATGTTACAACGCTCTAAAATTGCAGAAGATTTACTTGTGGCAATGGCTCAGCTTTTCGGCCCTCTTCCAGGTGGTCTTGGAATATCTGTCGTTTTTGTTGGTGCACTATTGGCAGCAACTACGGGAATTGTAGGGGCGACAGTTATCGCCATGGGTCTGATCTCATTACCCGCAATGCTGCGTAATAATTACTCCAAATCCTTAGCCACTGGAACCATATGTGCATCAGGAACGCTAGGACAAATAATTCCTCCCTCGATTGTATTAATCATACTCGCTGATCAGCTATCAAATGCAGCTGATCAAGCCAGCACCATGAGAAAGACACTGTACAAAGAGGCAACAGGTGAATTTAACATGCCTTCGCACCTAGACGTAGTCTCGGCTAGTGCGGGCGATATGTTCATGGGAGCACTAATACCGGGAATGATCCTTGTGGGCTTGTATATGCTCTACATACTTATTTATGCATGGATAAAACCAGAAGCAGCACCACCTGTTCCCTATGATGGTGAATATGACAGAACCTTTATAGTTAATACTCTACTTGCACTAGTTCCCCCACTAACTTTAATTTTTATTGTTTTGGGATCAATCATTCTTGGGGTAGCTACCGTAAATCAGGCCGGTGCCATAGGTGCGATAGGCGCCATGGTGATGGCGGGATACAGGCTACATGAAGGCAAAAAGGTCACAAGATATATACCCGCATTTATGGCTTTATTTTCACTTTTTGCAATAGGCTTCCTTACAAATATCTATGATTTAAATGTGAGAAGTATCAAAAGTCCTGAGCAGTTCTTTGGCATAAAACTCGCTATTGGGGCGGTTGCTATACTTGTTATAGCTATCGGCTGGAGCGCGTTAAGAGCATTCAAAATCAACGACACACTTAAAAGTGTCATGATTGATACCGCAAAAATGACCTCAATGGTATTTGTTATTCTCATTGGTGCAGCGATGCTTACCTCAGCTTTCCGAGGCTTTGGCGGCGAAGAAATAGTTAAGCATTTCTTAACCACTCTACCAGGCGGATTCTGGACTCAGTTTATCGTAGTAATGCTTGTAATCTTCTTACTCGGATTTTTCCTCGACTTTATCGAAATCGCTGTCGTAGTAGTCCCTATAGTTGCTCCTATTTTATTGGCTAATCCAGAAGCGAATATAACTGCAGTTTGGTTAGGCGTGATGATAGGTTTAAATATCCAAACCTCATTCTTAACCCCTCCCTTCGGCTTTGCCCTATTCTACTTGCGCGGTGTAGCCGATAAAATCGTAAAAACAACGGATATCTACAAAGGTGCTTCTGCCTTTATTCTGTTGCAATTACTCGGATTAGTTATTGTTGGCCTATACCCAAGTCTAGTGAACTACTTGCCAAACCGAACGCATTTGCTATCAGAAACTGCACCACCGCCTTTGAACCCTAAATTACAGCTTTGTCTGGAAGACTATGTTCAAGAGCAATACGCATTGAATAGCGATGAAATTGAAGCAAGCATCAAGAAAGCACAAACATTTGATTTAAGTTATCTTCCAAAGAAACTGAGCACTCAATTTACAGAAAGCACAGAAAATGCACTGAAAGGCTTGGAGCTAGCAGCTGTAATAGCTCAAGAAAAAATAGAATTAGAGAAGTTTTCGGTAACTTACAGACCATTACAACAACAGGTTAGTTATCTTAATTCTGATATGAAGAAACTTGCTAATGAAATTGAAGCCACTCAAAATGAAATTGATGATTTGGCTGAAAACAATCCTGACATTGAGAACCTTAAAGAAAAAATTAGCAGCCTTACGCAAAAGAAAGCAGAACTGGAAGCATCTATTCCAGAACAGTGGATCAAGGAAAATGCTAGTTATAAAAAGCTCGATGATGCACTGAAGAAAACACGTAGACAGTACAATACCAGTGTTGATTCTGCTTATGAACCGCTTCAAGAACTGTCTCAGATTATTCAATCAAAAGACTTGCTTGCAAGTGCTGAGGAAAGCTTTAATTCGCTTGAACAAAGTATCACTTCAAATGATGCTGAAAAAATTGTTGAAGATGTAAAGGCACTTGAAAAGCAATTTAATAAGGTTAAGGGCTCTGGGTCTATTAAAACCAAGCTCGCAAAAACCAGACGTGCCTTTAAGAAAGCTAATGATGAAACAGCGCTCAACGAAGCCCGAAATAAAGCGCTTGTTTTCTATAATGAGGCAAAAGAACTTTATGCTAGTGAAATAACATGGCGCAATAAAGCAGCCACTGAGTTACTGCCTGATTTAGAAGCGTATAAAACAGCACTTTCTAAGAACATTGGATTACGCTTACAAGCTAGGTTTACAGATCCACAGGCTAAAGAAATGGCAGCATGTCTATCGCATCACCGAAACCTATCATTAGAGTTTTGATAATCAACGACTCTCTATAAAAGAAATGGAATAGAAACCCCCCTATTAGTAGGGGGGTGTAAATTTTATATGTTTACTGATTTCGGGCTTTAGAAATGAGCCCAACTTTGAATTTAAGAGAGTTTAATCTGAATATAGCTAATCACTTGATAGCTTTGCTACAGAATAGCTAAGCAGCAGATAACTCAGGCAAAAGCTACTCTGGCTGAGTTTAAGCCTTCCATAACCACATATTCATCACCTTCTTTTGCCATATGCACTTGGCATTTTGAATTTTGTGACTTCACCCACGCTTTACTATCAATCAATATCTGATCTAACTGCTCATCAGTTCTTGAAGGATCATGATGAAATAAGATCAGATTAGAAACTTTTGCATCCACCGCAAGTTGTAAGGTCTGGGATATTAAAGAATGTCCCCAGCCATGTGTTTTTTGTAATTCATCATCCAAATACATAGCATCATGAATCAAATAATCCACACCCTGAAAGAAATCTACCCACTCTTGATAATTCGTATCTGGTTCGTTAGGTGGGAAAAGCTCATTATCCGTTGCATAAGCCATACTACCTTCAGGCATATCCAAACGATAAGCAGAACCACCACCAGGGTGATTCAAGGATTTGGTTTTAACTTGCGTTTTTCCGATCAACAACATGCTATTAATGACGGATAAAACTTTTACTTTAGCCTCTAACCTGTCGCTGGGTACAGGAAAGTGCGGATCAGTCATTTGTGTTAACACAGTATGTGTTTCCTCATCCTGCATGTGTGCCGCGAGTAAGTTAATCGTTTGGTCTGGCTGATAGGCAGGCAGGAAAAAAGGAAAGCCTTGAATATGATCCCAGTGATAATGGCTAAAAAACAAATGAATATCTTCTTTAGAAGATTGTTCCATGAGCTCATCGCCCAATATTTTTATTCCAGTCCCTGCATCTAATACGAAATGAGAACCATCATCTGACCTAACAGAGACACACGCAGTGTTCCCGCCATAGCGAATAGTACTAGGTCCAGGTGTGGCTATTGAGCCTCTCACTCCGTAAAATTTAATTTTCATATACTTTGATTGTTCTAATTAACAAGAAACAAAACTTGCTTAACTATTTATGCTTCTATTTGCGCTTAAAATTAAAAAGGTTCATGGATGTTAGATGGAAATTTGTATGCAAAGGTTCATTTTAATTATAATTATTTATAAACTAGACTATTACAAATCAGTTTACTCACATTAAAAATTAATGTCGATTATGATCTCAAACAATTGTATTTATTGATATTACCCATTCAGGTAAGAATCATAAGGTATTGTAGTACCTATAATTTTTATTATTTCTTTGACTTCTGAGCAACATTATTACGAATATACACTGGTTGCGCATCTTCAATTGCGACTGTTCTTTGTTGTAAAAACTCAATCATCGCTAAGCGAGCAATTTCCGTTGCACTAGGAAAAGCATTCTCGATGATCGTTAAGGTTTGCTCAGAATTTTTAACAGAACCATCCAATGTTTCCAAAGTATATGCATCCCAGGCTGAACCGATACCTAGAAAATGTTTGCCCTCAAAACTGTCAATATACTCCCCTATCTCAACCATTTTTGTGACTTTTTCATCATTTGTGAGAATTAATTCACTTTTTTGGAATTCAAAAGCCCCCCAATAGACTTCATCCATTCGCGCATCAAGCCCCACAATAATCGTTTCACCCGCATAACTTTGTTGGCTTGCCTGCAACGCTGATACAGTCTGAAGTGCTAAGGCAGATAAGGTAGAAACAGGAATCACAGGTTTGTCTATAGAAAGCGCTAACCCTTGAGCGATGCCTGCGGCAATACGTAATCCTGTGAAAGCTCCTGGGCCACGACCAAATGCAATCGCATCAATATCATCCATGGTACACCCCCCTACTTTCAGCACTTTTTCTATCATTGGCAGAATAAGTTTGGTGTGCTCTCGTGGGGCAAGTTTAAATTGAGAGATTATTTTAGGCTCAACATCTTTTAGCTCTGCAGTGTTAACATCTATATCAATTGAATTATCTTCAAAACTAATCAAAGCTGCAGAACAAGCTTCTGTAGCAGTTTCTATTGCAAGTATATTAGGCATCGGCAGTTTTACCTTTATCCAGATCTTCGTCCTTTGACGCTTCAGTCTGGAGTTTTTTAGTTTTTAGATGTTCGAAAAAGCGCTCAACCACTTCAAGTTTACTGGTTCTAGGGACTCTCGGCATACTTTCCAGAAAAGTATTTCCGTAAGATTTAGTACGTAGACGCGGGTCACAGATCATCAGCAAGCCTGTATCGTTATCATCGCGAATAAGACGCCCTACACCCTGTTTAAGTGCAATTACTGCTTGCGGTAGCTGATACTCAAAGAAAGGATTACCGCCGGCCTCACGAATACTCTTGATACGCGCCTCAAGAACCGGATCACCAGGAGATGCAAACGGTAGCTTATCAATGATCACGCAACTTAGCGCTTCTCCTCTGACATCAACACCTTCCCAGAAACTACTGGTTCCCAGCAAAACGGCATTACCCAGTTTACGGAAGTTTTTGATCATCTCACCTTGTGATGAATCACCTTGTACCAGTATTGGGTAATCTATTTCACCTCGCAATAACTCCGCGGCTTCATTGAGCGCTCGGTAACTAGTGAACAACATAAACGTTCTACCACCACTGGCATTAATAACAGGAATAGACGCCTCAACCAGTGCAGGTACGAACTCAACATTTTGCGGCTCAGGAATATTCGGTGGCGCATAAAGCAGCGCGTTATGCCAATAATCAAATGGACTATCGAGCAATAATTCTTTCGGTGATTCCATGCCAATACGTTGTGTAAAATGATCGAAAGATTTACCCACTGCGATGGTCGCTGACGTTAAAATCCACGCACATGGCCAACTTTCTAAATGTTTTTTAAACGTATCGGCAATATCTAACGGTGTTGAAACCAGTGAAAATGATCGTGTATAGGTTTCATACCATTGAACGGTATTGGCTTTTGGATCATTTAAGTTATGTAAACGTTCTACCTGAACTTGAATACGTTCATAGCAAGACTCTAAGCCTTTACTACGCTCAGCTGCGACTTTTAACTGGTCATACAATGAATCAAGAATTTCACCCAAATGTGCAATCTCTTTCTCTATCGCAGGCTTTGATTTTATTTTATACCATGGCTCGCGAAGGCCCGGTTTATCCATCGCTAAACGTAAATCTAATACGCACTTTTCTAACTTTCGTAAATCATCGCGCAAATCTGTCATATCTGCAGCGCCACTAAGAACTTCAGCGAGAGTATCCCGACCTAATTCAATTAATTGACGACTACTCAATGTTTCACTAAAAAACGTAGAAGCAACTTCCGGGAGTTGATGTGCCTCGTCCAGAATCACCGCATTCGCACTCGGCAATAATTCGCCAAAACCTTCTTCTTTTAAGGCTAAATCTGCAAAGAATAAATGATGATTAACGACAACAACATCCGCTTCTTGCGCTTCTCTTCGGGCTTTAACCACAAAACAGCTATCGTAATCCCCACAATCTGTGCCTAGACAATTATCTGCCGTTGAAGTGACGTGCTGCCAGACTTCAGCATCTCTGGGAACGCTATTGAGCTCACCAATATCACCAGAAAAGGTCATGACTTCCCAATCAGCAATTCGTTGCAAATGAGAAATGGTACGGCGATCATCGAATTGACCTTCCGACTGCGCACGCCCTAAGCGATAACGACACAGATAATTTGCACGCCCTTTAAGCAATGCGATTTGGGTATCTGTTTTTAAAGCATTTTTAACGACTGGCAAATCTTTGGCAAAAAGCTGGTCTTGTAAGGTTTTGGTCCCTGTTGAAACGATAATTCGACCGCCAGAAGCTATGGCTGGGACTAAATATGCAAAGGTTTTACCAACACCCGTACCCGCCTCGATAACCGCAGCAGAATGGTTTTGAATCGCTTCACCAACCGCTTCCATCATTTGCTGTTGTTGATCACGCACCTGAAACCCAGGTATGGCGGCTGCTAGCGGCCCATCATCACTAAGCAGTTTTTTCCAGTTATCATCTAAATCAATTCCCATATCAAGGATTTAACTTGATGTAATCAAGCGCTTCTTTAATAACAGTAGCGTTACCAGATTTCTCACCTGCTTTTTTAATTAACGCCCAGTTTTGCGCAATCAAACTATCATCGTTCGAATAACGATTAGATTTTTTAGCCATGGTAATAGCCTGTGTGTAATCATTATCTGAGTAATGCGCCTTAGACAGTAAATGCCATAATTCTGGGTTCTGGGATTCTATGCGCAAACCTCTTTCCAGTTTACTCACTGCTGAGCTATTTTTGCCCATTGCCAAATCTGCACGTGCTCCGATCAATAATGACTTAACTGCAGGAGAGCTATTCGAAGAAGTACCAGAAGTAACTTCTTCCTCTGGCGCAGGATTTTCCACTGTAGAAGTAATACTCAAAGAGTCACTCTCTGGTACAGCCGCATAAGGGTCGATGTCTACCGTAGCTTTCTCCTTAGCCTGTTTCTGCAACAGTTCTTTAGCTTGCATTCTTTCCTCAGCAGTAATCACTCTCGCTTGAGGTTTCAATACTTTTTTAACCGGAGCTTTTTGCACACGCGTCACTTTTTTTGGTTGTGTATAGCGGGGCTTATTGACTTGTTGGCGTTTGATTTCGGGTATTTTAGGTAAGCTTTTAGCTTGAGGTTTAGGTGACTGAAACGAATCGACCACCGAACAACCAGTCACACTCATTAGCAATAACGCCAGTCCTATATATTTTAGTCTGTAAATAAATTGAACAGTAAACTGATAGTTAGATTGATTATTGTATTGAGGATATGTGTTCATGTTGCTTATGCTTTCTCTGGTTTTCATTTTCAGTAAATACAGGTTTTATAAAGCTTGTAAGAGTTATCTTGATCACCCCCCTACTTTGAGGGCTTTTTTATTTCTAATTTTCTTGACGACAAAAAACACGCTATAAGTAGGGGGGTGTACTTAAATAGAATGAATGAGCGCGGAGTATATTACCAGAAGCTCAATAAGCAACCAATATATGACAGCTTATAACTGACCACTCCAAATTGGACCATCATCAACAGGCGCTTTCTGTTTTTGTTTATTGCTCCATTGAATGGCTTTTTTCTTAGCCATTCCATTTCCAGACAAATTCATTTGATCAGTCTGATTTCTATTTTGACGGTTTTGATTATTAGGTGCGTAATTCGCACTATTGTTATCTTGCCATACAGGTGCACCTGGTGAATTATTTGTAGACTCGCTACTAATTTCATACTGTACTTCAGGAACGCATTCACTGATTTCATTAGGCTCTGTTCCGGCAAAGAAAGGCACTGTATGAGATTTCCCACATGATGGATTAAAAATCAGACCTGTAACCGTATCAACCTTCATAAACTTAATACCTTTAGGTCTAACGGGCTTAAATGGTTTGGTCGGAATCTCTTTCATGAAATCAGCCCAAACACGTAAAGCGCCAGCAGCCCCCGTAAAACCCGTAGGCTTATTGTCATCTCGACCTACCCAGACAGACACCACATGCTGGCCCGTAAACCCAGCGTACCAACTATCTACATTTTTATTGGTGGTACCTGTTTTACCTGCAGAATTTTTCCATGCGGGTAAAGCGTGGCTTAAATAACGTGCTGTGCCTTCTTTGGTGACTTTATTCATCGCGTAAGTTAACAAATAAACCGATTCTTCTTTGGCAACCTGTCGAACTTTTAATGGATAACTCTTGAGCGTTTCACCGTATGAATTCATTACACTTCGAATCGCTTTTAGCGGCGTATAACTTCCACCAGCTGCCAATGTTTGATAAATCTGTTGCACTTCCATCGGCGTTAACTGTATAGCGCCCAACAGTAAAGAGGGGTTCTCTGTCACTTCATGATTTAAACCCAGGTTATGCAAGGTACGAATAACCTGCTCCAGACCTAAGGTGATGCCAATACGCACCGTTGGCGTATTTAGGGATTTAACCAAACCTTCTTCAAATGGAACGATGCCTAAATCTTTTCCGCTATAGTTTTTCGGTTTCCAGGTTTTTGTTTTAGACAAGCGCACTGTTACTGGCCCAGCATCAACGGGACTAGCCAAGGTATATTCGCCAGATTCAATTGCAGACAGGTAAACCACCGGCTTAATCAACGAGCCTATTTGACGTGAAGCACTTAAAGCACGGTTATAACCTGCAAAACGTGCATCACGGCCACCCACCACAGCCAATACTTCACTGCCCTGAGCGCTACTAACCACCATCGCACCATTGAGTTTATCTTTCTCCATGCGTTTGGATTTTTCGAGTTGCTCGATACGTTTCTTTAATACTTTTTCAGCGGTGATTTGAACGATAGGATCCATCGAAGTAAAGATCAGCAATCCTTCGGAATTCAAATCTTTCTCGTTGTAATCTCTCTGTAATTGCTTACGCACCAGTTCTAAATAAGAAGGAAAAGGACTTACACTCGGTGGCGCAAAGGTATTCACACCCAAAGGCTTTTTCTTAAGAACAGCGACTTTCTCTTCTTCCAGAACGCCTTCCCTCGCCATCACATCCAACACAAGGTTACGACGTTCCATTGCTCTTTTAGGATGAGATCTTGGGTTGTAAACCGAAGGGCCTTTTGCCAAACCAATTAATAGTGCGACCTGTTCTGTGCTTAATTCACTAATCGGCTTATTGAAATAAAATTGAGACGCTAAACCGAAACCATGTATCGCGCGTTTACCGTTTTGCCCCAGATAAATTTCATTTAAATAGGCTTCGAGGATTTCTTGTTTATCGTAATGCACCTCAAGCAGCATCGCCATGATGGCTTCTTGCGCTTTACGCTTATAACTTTTTTCGCTGGTTAAAAAGAAGTTTTTCACTAACTGTTGTGTCAGCGTACTTGCACCCTGAACTCTTCGACCTGCTTCAGCATTTGCCAACACTGCGCGAACAATAGATTTTGGATTAACACCAAAGTGGTCGTAGAATTTCTTATCTTCAACAGCAACCAGACCTTTTGCCAGTAGCGGTGTGACGTCATCCAGCTTTACCAAAACGCGGTCTTCATTGTGCTGTGGATAGAAATTACCAATTAAAACGGGCTCGAGGCGCATTAGGGTTAATGGCTCATTACTCTCTGTATTCAATAATTTGACGATTTTATCTTTTTTAATTTGAATACTGATTCTGCGTGAAATTTCCTGATCTTGAGCAAACTTAAAACCACGCGTTTGAATAGAAAACAATCCTTTTTTATCTTTGGTGAATTGTCCCGTTCCGACCAGATGAGTCACATAGCTGTAACCCAATAATTGAAGTTCTTTTTGTAGATTTTCCGGCTTTAAACTCTGACCCTCGTAAATTTCCAGCGGTCTTGCAAAAACACGCGCTGGCAATGCCCAACGCTTACCTTCAAACTGCGATCGAACCAGTTCATCCTGTTGTAAAACATAAGCTGCAGTCAATAATGAGCCAATCACAATACCGATCAAAATAGCGATTCTGGATACGCGCCATAAGCCTTTAAATACACCTAAGATAATGCCGAAAACCGTACGTTTTCTGGGTGGAACAGCTTGTTCTGTTAAATCAGCGTCTTCTTCTGCCAACACATCTGGCTCAACATCAACACCATCATGCTCATTGCTGTTTTCAACGTCCACAGAGTTTTCAACGTCCACAGCATCATCTGTGGAATCGGTAACAATATCTGAAACCTCGGAGAGGTTTAATGTATCAAATGGTTTGTCTTTATTGTCTGACAAAGGAAAGCCCCGGAAATATGACTAATAGCTTATGACTGTTTTAAGTAGTTTAAGTTCTAAACTAAACCCTGAAAGCAGTTTTCTAATTAGTGTTGTGGATTCTACAATAATTTACACATCACTGTTTGAGATTATGAGTAAGTTAATTCAATAACAATACTTAAGATTCTCTCAAAAACGCGCTGTTATTGATCATTTATTTATAACTAGGTTTACAAAAATCATCAAAAATTAATAATGATTAGCAAGTTTAGAATCAATTAAGTTCATTTTGATTCAGCATACAGTAACCATTGACCAAGTACTCTTAGCATCTTTAATAGTCTCTAATTCATTTACTGAGACTCATTCTTCCTTTCTTATGTGCATTTTATGTGCACAGAAAAATGATAATAAGAGTAAATAATAATGAAGAAATTAAGCGCACTTTTAAGCTTAATCGTTTTAACCCAATTAATATCAGCCTGCTCTCAGGGTCGATATACCCATTATCAACACCCCCAGCGCAATCAACAGCAGGCAGCCGTGCAACAAGAACAAAATGCACAACAGCGACAAGGGCAACGCTACTCACAACAATCTTCATCTAGAAGACAGGTGCAAAATCCAGCACCACAAGCTTCTCAACAACAAGCTTCACGCCCTCAGTTTTCACAACAAACTCAACAATCGGCCGTCTACAATATTCACCCAGCCAGAAACAGAATGGTACAAATCGCAACAAGTGCCGTAGGAACACGCTATAAGTGGGGGGGTGATTCACCACAAAAAGGATTCGACTGTAGTGGACTCATGACTTATGTACACAAAAACGCATTGGGGATGAATATCCCGAGAACCACGGCAAAGCAAAGAGATCGTAGCCGAACGATTCCCTTTCAACAGTTACAACCTGGTGATATGTTATTTTTTAAAACGGGCTCGAGAACCAACCACGTTGGCGTCTACATAGGCAACCGGAAGTTTGTACATGCACCATCAAGCGGAAAACGCGTCACCGTCGCTTCTATGGATAATGCCTACTGGCACAAACGCTTTGTTAAGTTTGGGTCATTTCTTTAAAACACCAAAAAAACGCTAAATACAGCCATAGGTGTTTAAATTAATGTCACCCCCCTACTTTCAGGCCCTTTTTCGTAACTTCATTTTTATATAGCCAATTGTCTTGCCCAACTATATTACCCAACAAGCATTTATTTCAATCTCCTTGAAATACTTAAATATAACCCTATGATAGCTGTGTAATTTTGATAAATATAAACTATCATTAAAATTTACAAACTAAATAAATCAAAGGAGATTTACAATGGGTCTATTAAGCTTTGCCAAGAATATTGGTAAGAAAATTTTTGGCAGTGAAGATGAAGCACCAGAAAAACTAAAAAAACATATCGAAGAAGATAATCCTGGAATCAGCAACCTGGAAGTAGAAGTTAAAGATGGCGTTGCTACAATCAAGGGCGAGACAGACGACCCTAGCGCTTTGGAAAAAGTAATTTTAATGGCGGGTAATGCATTAGGTATCGAAGAAGTTCGTGCTGATGATGTTGTAGCTCCTGCACAAACTGTTACTGTTGAATACTACGAAGTTAAAAAAGGCGACAGTCTTTGGAAAATTGCTCAAAACGCATACGGAGACGGCAATCGTCATCCTGAGATTTTTGAAGCGAATAAAGAAGTTATTCAAAATCCAGACCTTATATTCCCGGGTCAAATGCTACGTATCCCTCAAGACTAATTGAACCTAAATTCAACAAGTAACACTTATACTTGTTGAAACAAGTATTAATTAATCTAAAGGAAATTATTATGGATATGGGCGATCTTTTAAAAATGGGTGCTTCGGCATTTATGAATAGCCAACGTAGTGGCGATGCAGGAAGTGGTTTAGATGCAGGATCATTAATGTCTGCACTGTCTGGCCTTACAGGCGATAGTGAAGAAGGTGGATTAGACATCGGCTCTTTACTTGGAAAAATGCAAAGTGGTGGAATGGCTGGAATGGCTGCTTCATTCCTGGGTGATGGCGAAAACGAAGAAATGGGCGAAAGCCAAGTTACTGACCTTTTTGGCGCAGATAAAATTTCAGAGTTTGCTTCAAAATTAGGCATGAGCGAGTCAGAAGCTGTCGGTGGTTTGCAAGATGCTATGCCACAGATGATGGATCAGGCAAGCAGTGGCGGATCACTTCTCGATTCAATCGGTGGAATCAGCGGCGCAATTGGCCTCGCTGGTAAATTATTCGGTAAGTAAGTCGAATAACAAGAATAAAAAACCACCCTACCGGGTGGTTTTTTTCGCCTGTAATTTTTAGAACTTAATATCACTACTTAATATCGATACCTTGCCGTTATGTTTAAACAGCCTGCGCTAGTTGTTCTAATTTAACCGCAGAATCCATTGCCGACAATAAAGCCTGTAAACCTGCTTTTGTAATATCTTCATCAATCGCGCAAGCACTATAACTTTCACCTTCAACGTCAATAGCAACTGCTGCGATAGCATCTGAACGCGTTCCTTCAGTCAATGCAAACTCATCAAAGTGAAGCACACGTATATTCATACTAGAACGCCTTTTTACCGCATCTACTAGTGCTTCAAATGCTCCTTTTCCCGTACCTTTAAACGCAGGGGCTTGACCGATATTGAATTCAAGTTCCACATAATCTTCTTTGGTTTTAATCGAGTAATCTCTTAGTGTCCATAAGTCTGTCACTTGAATAAAGTTGTTTTGGAAAATATCATGAATTTTTGCTGGTGTAATTTCTTCGCCGCTTTTATCCACGTGAGCTTGTACTAATACACTCAACTCGCCATGCATCCATTTGGGCAATGTAATACCAAAGTCACGTTCTAATACTAATGCCACGCCACCTTTGCCAGACTGGCTATTGATACGCACCACTTCTTCGTATTCGCGGCCAATATCGCGAGGATCAATCGGCAAGTAGGCGACATTCCAATGTTCGCGTCCATTTTCATTATGGAAGTCGATAGACTTACGAATAGCATCTTGATGACTTCCAGAAAACGCGGTGTAAACCAACTCTCCTGCCCATGCATGACGCGGATGAACAGGCAACTGCGTACAATATTCTACGCACTCCACTATTTCAGCCATATTGCTTAAATCTAATTCGGGGTCGATGCCTTGCGAATACAAATTCATCGCCATAGTCACGATATCCATATTGCCGGTGCGCTCGCCATTACCTAGCAATGTTCCTTCGATACGATCGGCACCAGCCAAAATACCCATTTCTGCTGCAGCGATTCCACAACCACGATCATTATGCGTGTGCAAACTGATTTCAATACTGTCACGTTGTGGAATATTGTTGCAAAACCACTCGATTTGATCGGCAAACACATTCGGCATTGCAGACTCGACCGTTGCAGGTAGATTAATAATCACACGCTGGTCTTTATTATCCTTTTGCCAGACATCAATTACCTGACTACACACATCGACCGCATAATCTAATTCTGTCTGACTAAAACTTTCAGGAGAATACTGAAAGATCCATTGTGTTTCAGGGTATTTTTCAGCATACGACTTCACCAAGCTCGCGCCATTCAACGCGATATCAGTAATGCCTTGCTTGTCGCGTCTGAACACTTGCTCGCGTTGGACAAACGAAGTCGAGTTATAAACGTGCACGATTGCTTGTTTAACGCCTACCAATGCCTCGTAGCTACGCGAAATCAAATCTTCACGCGCTTGAGTTAGCACCTGAATGGTTACGTCATCCGGAATCATATTCTCTTCGATTAGAACCCGTACAAAATCAAAATCTGCCTGCGAAGCCGACGGGAAACCCACTTCAATCTCTTTGAAACCCAATCCAAGCAATAACTTGAACATGCGAGTTTTTTGTTCGACATTCATCGGATTCGGTAAAGCCTGATTGCCATCGCGCAGATCCACACTACACCAGTTTGGTGCTTGTGTTATCGAACGATTCGGCCATGCACGATTAGGCATCTCGATCGGAGCGAATGGTTTATATTTTTTATGGTCGAAGCCAGCTTTCATAACAATTTCCAGTTTAATCCTGATTAATATTGATTAGATTCTATAAGTGGAATGATAAGCAAAAAACCGCGCAATTACTTTGCTAATAATCCATTAATTTACATTAAATTAGCATTTATTATCAATTTTTGTTATTTATTAACAATATTAAACTAGATAAAAGATAAATCATGACATCCA
Source organism: uncultured Cocleimonas sp. (assembly GCF_947495625.1). GTDB lineage: Bacteria > Pseudomonadota > Gammaproteobacteria > Thiotrichales > Thiotrichaceae > Cocleimonas. Next base: position 21,171 of record NZ_CANLZW010000022.1, on the reverse strand, counting down.
AAATCCAATTAGATGCTTTTGACGTTAAAATCCTTCAGGAATTACAAATTGATGGAGGCTTAAGCAATCAGGAGCTTGCAGAAAAAATCGGACTATCTGCTTCACCCTGTTTACGTCGGGTAAAGATTCTTGAAGAGAATGGCATTATCGAAAAAAGAGTGACATTACTGGATCGTAAGAAGCTAGGGCTGGATATCACTGCAATCATTCAAATTGGAATGGATCGTCATACGCCTAAAAAATTCGAAGTGTTTGAAGCCCAACTCAAAACCTACGAAGAAGTGATCGAGTGTTATCTTATTACTGGTCAGGACGCGGACTACACCATCAAAGTTGTGGTGCCCGACATGGAAGCGTATCAGGAATTTTTACTCAATCACATTACCACTATTCCAGGTGTGAGCAGTGTAACGTCGAGCTTTGTAATGCGGCGCGTGGTCGATACCGGAGCATTACCACTTAAATATGTAAAGTAGAATGATAACTTAAAGTCACCCCCCTACTTTGAATGATATTACGTTTTCGTTCTTTGAAAACGTAAATAGAATTTATGCAGAGCTAGGGGCCATTTTTTATTGATACTTTATTATAGAGCCATTCTTGATGGTTCTACATTTAGGGCATTAGCTTAAATACGGGATATAAAATCAGAGACAAATCACTCATTGTCTCTAGACATGAACTTACCTGTTCCGGTATTCACTTTGATAATTTCACCGGTCTCCAGATATTCTGGCACTTGCACTTCAATTCCCGTGCTTAATGTAGCCGGCTTATTTCGGTTTGTTGCGCTTGCGCCTTTCAGCCTTGGCGCGGTGTCCGTCACTTCTAAAGATACCGTAGATGGCAGAACAACACCGATGATATTGCCTTCGAGCAATAAGGCCGTGATTTCTTCCATACCTTCGGTGATATAACCCACTTGGTCACCCAGATCATCTTTATTCAAGGAGTGTTGTGAATAATCTTCGTTATCCATAAACACATAATTATCACCATCCATATATGAAAATGAAACTTTAACGCGCTGGCAATCGGCTTCTTTGAGCATCTCTTCCGCTTTATGCGACTCATCACGCTTCATGCCCGTCTGTAGATTGTTATAACGGATTTTGTAATAGGTTGATGCACCACGAGAAGATGGGCTTTTGCAGTCTACGCTCTTTACGGCATGTGGAACGCCATCGAATTCTATAATCATTCCACGCTTTAGTTCATTTGCCTTAGGCATAGTCTTCCCCTCGTTGTATTTTTTAAAGCATGGAGTCTAGGTTTTCACCGCAGCAGATGCAAGGCTTGCATGATTATTAAGTACAGACAAATGAACCGTTTATCCCTATTTCCATACCTATTAAGACCCCCAAAAACACAATGGAAGAAATAATGAAATTACGTAAACTACTGTCATACACACTCATCCCTGTTGCTTTATTGCAACTTCAGGCTTGTGGTGGAGGCGGCAGTAGCAGCAGCTCAAACAACAGTGCTAATAACCCTGTTAATACCGCAAACCAACCAAATGACACCACTTCCCCAACGCTATACATGCGCGGTTCGACACCTTTATTGCTAGCATTAGGTGAATCGTTTAATGATCCGGGCGCATTAGCTATCGATGATGTTGACGGCGACATCAGCGATTCAGTCTCAGAATCCAATGATATAAACACCAGTATTGCTGGTTGCTACACGCAAAGCTTTTTTGTTGAAGATGCCGCAGGAAATAGCAGCAGTGATTCACGTATCGTATATGTTGGCACAGATGCACAAAGACACTCGCCAAATACAGTGCCGGATGTCACCCAAGACTCTACTACAACCAATTATTATGACGTAGTTACACTGGATGTTTTGTCAAATGATTACGATGCAGAATGTGATCGTTTGACTGTGGTATCAGTATCTCAACCGGCATTGGGTGAAGCTTATGTAAATAGTGACAACACCATAAGTTTTGATCCACAAGGCAATGTAGCCAGCCATTCGTTTATGTATACCGTTTCAGATCAACACGGCGGCCTTAGCACTGCAGGTGTAACGGTAGCGAGTGTTGATCCTGATGACGGCAATGATAGCTGGCCGGAAGTTACAGCAGATACAGCCACAACAACCCAAGGTGCAACTGTCTTTATCGATTTATTAGGTAATGATTCAGATGCCGACGGTGATGCACTTGTGCTTGATCAAGTAGACAATCCAAGGCACGGCACAATAGTAAAACAAGATGGCGGGGTATTTTATACACCTGATGCTGGCTATATCGGGACTGATTCATTCTATTACGGCGTACATGATAATCACGGGCATAACGGCTCTGCAATCGTAGAAGTTACTATTACGCAGTAAATATATCGAAACATTACAGATTTTAATAACTCTGTTAGCTTAACCTTCACGAATTGAATACCCTAGAATTTAGTATTTACGGGTTAGTCTAGGCGTAACAGTTTTTACCTTCATCTCTTGCTTAGAGATGATCAAAGTGAGAAAAGATGACCAGTAATTTGAATGAGAAATTTCTGGTCATCTTTAAATTGATGACTAAATTGACGTAATCATGAATATTTCACATCTCAATAAATCAAAATGACATTAATGCACTTTAGAGATTTTATTCTGTTTAGACTAGATACTTTTTAAGCCTTTATTATTCATCGTCATTATGGGAGCCCAACAATAAAGCTTTCACATTTCCTTTAGATTTATATGAGTGAAATAACAAATACGCAAAACCAAACATACCCCCCATGAAAATACTCAGAAAGCCGTATATTGAACCTTTCACTTTGGATTCTTCCCGCCAATAAACCCAAGCACAAAGTAACAACAAATGTATCAGGAAATCAGTATTAAACTGAGAACGCCATTCATTACCAAACAGATCACCAAAGAAAACCGCAGGCCAATTGAAGCCAAGCTGAGTTACGGCATATAGAGTGATACTCATAATTAACAGCCAGGATAGCATGAGGAAACCTCTTAAAATTGTCATTGCGTACTCCATTAATTTTTAAATTGATGAATACATTCTTTCATTGACAGGTAATCAAAACAATTACCTCAGAGGTAATTTTATAAAAGTCATTTCGTCATATAATATGAATCACTAGAAACATTCTATTTGTACAAACTAACCATGAATATCGGCGAACAATTACGTTTTTGGCGTAAACACAAAAAACTTAGTCAACTTGATTTAGCCTTAGAGTCCGGCGTAAGCAACAAACACATTAGTTTTATTGAAACGGAACGTAGTAAACCGAGTAAGCAGATGATCCTTACCCTCTGTGATGTACTCAATATACCGATAAGGAATCGCAATGAAATGCTATCTGCCGCGGGTTTTGCAGATCATTACACACGGACTCCTATTGATCATGCAGAAATGTCGAGATTACGACAAACTTTGGAAATTATTTTAGAGAAGCAAGAACCATATCCTTTGACAGTTTTGGATTGGGAGTGGAATATCATTTTAAAAAATAATGCATTCGATCTTATCACTCAAACAATAAGAGCTGAGTTCCCAGAATTTACCTCTTCAATGAATATCGCTGAATTAGTTCTCTCACCCAATGGATTTAAAACTTTCTTACAAAATTGGGAAGAAGTAGCCATCACGACATTAAGACGATTACAACAAGAACAACAAGAGTCTCCTGGACGTCATCACAAAATACTAAACAACCTTAAGAATTATCCCGGTGTTGCAGAATTAGCATTATCTGCAACACTCGAAAGAAAATCCGAGCCTTTTATTTATGTTGATTTTTGTATGGGAAAACAGACATTGAAATTTCTCACAACATTAACCTCGTTTGGCACCCCTATAGATATCACAGCCGCGGAAATTATGATCGAATCGTATTACCCTGCAGATGATTATACGCGCTCATATCTTGAACAAGCATCAGCAGAATCAATCAGTCATTAGTTAAGTGATGCTCATACTTAACAATAATCAATCTCTTTCTGAATCTATGCTTTCCATCAATGCTTTTGAATAACGTTCACCTTTGACAGTTTCATCATTAATCAATTGATCTAACTTCTCAACGATTTCTGTAGGGAGTTGCAGATCACCGGCCCCTGCATTTTCTAACATGTGATCAATGTTGCTGGTTCCTGGAATTGGAATAATGTCCTCACCTTTAGCAAGTAGCCAGGCAAGTGATAATTGCGCCATACTACAGTCGACTTGTTCTGCAATTTCAGCGAAAGGAATAAGTAACTTAGTATTTTCGGCAAAGTTTTTAGGCTCAAAACGAGGACGTGCAATAGTCGCACGAAAATTATCATCACCCAGAGTTGAGACGTCAGTACTCTTACCCGTTAAGAATTGACGCCCCAAAGGAGAAAACGCAACAAAGGTCACACCTAATTCTCGACAGGTATCCAATACTTTTCTCTCAGGGGTTCGTGACCATAATGAATATTCAGATTGCAATGCAGTGATAGGATATTCATTGTGTGCACGCTGGAGACTATCAGAACTGACTTCTGACAACCCGACACTACGAATCTTCCCTTGCTCAACTAAACGCGCTAAAGCGCCTACACTCTCTTCTACGGGGATATTAGGATCTATACGGTGCAAGTAATAAAGATCAATCACATCGGTGTTTAATCGCTTAAGACTGTCTTCACAGGTTTTATAGAGTACTTCCGGCCGACCATTTGTTTCTGTCTGACCTTCTGCATTCTTATAAATGCCACATTTACTTGCCAACGTGAATTCTGAACGACGATGTGAGAGCGCTTTACCAATTTGTTCTTCACTATGACCCATTCCATACATTGCTGCAGTATCAAGGAATGTGTAGCCACTATCTAGCGCTTCGTTGAGTAGCTGGTGAGAATATTCTTCAGTCGGCCTTGGACCGTAACCCATAGAATAATTCATGCACCCCAAACCGAGTGAAGATATTGTGAACGGACCTAATTTTCTTGAATGCATAGTTAATAGTTTCTATTATTTGAAGGAATGGGTAATTCTTATAAGCATTGATATAAGCTTAGTGACTTTAAATCAAATGATTTAAAACAAAAAGTCACCCCCCTACTTTAGAGGCATTTTCTATTAATTTCATGCAAAAAAAAGCCAGCTTGAAAGCTGGCTTTTTTTGGATCTTTCAGATCTTACATTGCTTGAACTTTTGCATTCAAACGGCTTTTAGATCTTGCAGCTTTATTCTTATGAATAATGCCTTTGTTAACGCTAGAGTCGATAGCAGGCACAGCTTCTTTGAAAGCTGCTTGAGCCTTTTCTTTATCACCAGCTTCAATAGCGTATAGAACGTTCTTAACGGTTGTGCGCATACCAGAACGAATGTGTTTATTATGCTGACGTCTGTTTTCTGATTGACGTGCGCGCTTCTTAGCTGATGTAATATTTGGCAATGTACTTCTCCCACATGGGCATTTAAAAACAAGGGACGCATTATGCCGATTTTTATTTACAACTTCAACAGTCTTTTAGGCATAATTTCATTATAAATGAAAATAAATTTACTTAGTGATTAACAACCCTAAGCTAATTGTTTTTCTGGCATGTTTTCTTGTTCACTATTAATCCCTTTTTCAGGATTAATATCTAAGCGAGTAAACAATTGTTGATCGTGGCTTTCTTCTGGATTATCAGTGGTTAACAGTCTGTCACCATAGAACATAGAGTTAGCCCCAGCAAAGAAACACCATGCTTGCATTTCGTCATTCATCTCAGTTCGACCCGCGGATAAACGAACATATGATTTTGGCATAATAATACGAGCAACAGCGATAGTACGAATAAATTCAAATGGATCTAGTTTATCAATACCATCTAAAGGAGTACCTTTAACCTGAACCAGATCATTAATAGGCACAGACTCAGGATGTTGAGGCAGATTAGCAAGTTCTTGCAAAAGTCTTGCGCGATCTCTGCGGGTCTCACCCATTCCTAAAATGCCACCAGAACATACATTGATTCCGGCATTACGAACATGTTCTAAAGTATCTAAACGATCCTGATAGGTACGCGTTGAAATCACGGTGCCGTAAAATTCAGGAGATGTATCGAGATTATGGTTATAGTAATCTAAACCAACCTCTTTTAATTTTTGAGCTTGTTGTTCTTTTAACATACCAAGCGTTACACAAGTCTCCATCCCCATGTCTTTTACTGTTTTGATCATCTCGATGACATGATCAAGACTCTTATCTGTTGGGTTACGCCATGCTGCTCCCATACAAAAACGAGTTGCGCCATTGTTTTTAGCTTCAGTAGCTGCTTCAACGACTTCAGATATAGGCAATAATCTCTCACGCTCTAAACCGGTGTCATTTTTTGAACTTTGTGAGCAATAAGAACAATCTTCAGGACAAGCCCCTGTTTTAATACTTAACAAAGTACTAATCTGAACCTCATTAGGATTGAAACATTCTCTGTGTATCGAGTGAGATTTACACATCAAATCATTAAACGGTAAGTCGAATAATGCTTCTATATCTTCAGTGTTCCAGTTATTACGTACTTCGACCATCATTTATTACCTATGTATTCCTTGTATTATCTTTGTACTCAGTATCTTTCCAATCTTCACGATTGATCTGCATTATCTCTTTAATAGACAAAGGAATCAAAACTAATGCACACAATCCCCACAATAATAGCGCATAACGAATATCTTCAAATAACACCCTTGGTGCAAATGTAAGAATAACCACTAAAAAGCCTGCTAACGCATAAAAATAATATGCACCCTTTTGCGTATAATAACCAACCCTTGGGTTAGGATGATGCCTATATAACGCATAAACAAACATAGATGCACCAAACCAAAATATAAATAATGGAAATGGAATTGCTATGGATAATATATTTCCATAATGAAATAACCGTGCGTTTTTCTTTGACTGTTCAGCGCTAACAGTTTTAGTGTTTGCTAATGGCATTATCGTATACTTGTTAAATTAGAGGCGAACAGTGTAGCTTTTAATCAATACCAGTCAATGACGAAAATCAAACAGCAAGAAGTTATATCTATGGCTAACAACTACCCCAAATAAAGAAACTATAAGACGCTTATGCTTATTACATGGTGGTAGCTATTGTTTTTTATATGTTGACACAGGTTATGAGTACGTTGATGTTCTATCTGATATACCAGAAGAAAGCGTTATAAGTTGCTTGTTAGAATTGGAGAGCTGGTGTGGCATGAAATTCAAACTATTTAACGAACAGTCGCCCAGAAAGAAACTAATACAACTAACTACATTTGGCGAAAAGATTTTACCAATTGAAATAACATAAAAAAAGCCGAGATAAACTCGGCTTTTTTTATGTTTATAAGATACTAATTACTCAGCAGCTTCAGGACGATCAACAAATTCAATGTAAGCCATTGGCGCATTATCACCTGCTCGGTATCCACACTTAATAATGCGAGTGTATCCACCAGGACGCTCTTTATAGCGAGGACCTAATTCATTGAATAAGATACCTACACACTCATCGTCTCGCAATCTTGCAAATGCAGTACGACGGTTGTGAACTGAATCTTCTTTAGCTCGTGTAACTAATGGCTCAGCTACGCGACGCAATTCTTTTGCCTTAGCAACAGTTGTTTTGATAGCTCCATGCTTAATTAGAGCAGTAGATAAGCTCTGCAATGTTGCTTTACGGTGACTACTGTTACGGCTAAGTTGTCTGCCTATTTTATGATGACGCATGTTGTAAACCTTAAATTTTTGTTTCTATTTAGTTAATTATTCGATCAAATCGAATTAACCAACTCTTACATCCTTAGTCTCAATTGAAGCAGGAGGCCAGTTTTCTAAACGAGCGCCAAGCGTCAAACCATGAGATGCAAGGATATCTTTGATTTCTGTTAAAGACTTCTTACCTAAATTAGGTGTTTTTAGAAGTTCTACTTCAGTTTTCTGTACTAGATCACCAATGTAGTAAACCTGTTCAGCTTTAAGACAATTAGCTGATCTTACAGTAAGCTCTAAATCATCAACCGGACGAAGAAGAACAGGATCTATCTCAGGCTCTGGCTCAACTTCTGGCTCTGGCTCGATAATAGTAAGATCAAAGAATACTGCTAATTGCTCATGCAATATAGTTGCTGCATCACTGATTGTTTCTTCAGCATCGATAGAACCATCAGACTGTAGCTCAATAATTAATTTATCAAGGTCAGTTCTATTTTCTACACGAGCACTGTCAACATCGTATGAAACACGCACTACAGGACTAAAAGACGCATCTAATACTAATGTTCCTAAAGGTAGCTCTGGAGAATCCGGACCACGACGAACTGGAGCAGGCTGATAACCTCTTCCTTTCTCGACTTTGATCGTCATCTCTAGTTCTCTATCCGTAGTTAGAGTTGCGATAACAGCATCCGGATCAACAATTTCAACGTCATGATCTAGTTGAATATCACCAGCTGTAATAACACCAGGACCTTGCTTTCTAAGATCAAGTGATACTTCTTCTTTAGTATTCAAACGAAATGCTAACTTCTTCATATTAAGAAGAATATCAACTACATCTTCCTGAACACCATCAAGAGCTGTGTACTCATGATCAACACCCGTGATCTTAACTTCTGTTACAGCACAACCAGGCACAGACGACAAAAGAATTCTACGAAGAGCATTACCCAACGTATGACCGAACCCTCTTTCGAGTGGCTCAAGTACAATCTTCGACGTATGATTACCCAGATCCTTGACCTGGATATTACGTGGCTTCAATAAATCTGTTGTTTTCGACAAAATATAAACCTCAATTTATCTGAGACTAACTATAGAAACTTACTTAGAGTAAAGTTCCACGATTAGCGATTCGTTAATCTCTGCAGGCAATTCTTCACGTTCTGGATTTGCCTTGTAAGTACCTTCAAGCTTTTTCACATCAACTTCAAGCCACTCTGGAATTCCAATTTGATCGGCAACAGAAACAGAATCTTGTATTCTTGTTTGCTTTTTAGATTTCTCTCTCACAGACACAACATCACCAGCTTTAACTTGGTATGAAGGTATGTTAACTGCTTGACCGTTAACTAGTATAGATTTATGACTAACTAATTGACGAGCTTCTGCGCGAGTTGATCCGTAACCCATTCTATAGGTGACGTTATCTAATCTACTTTCTAAAAGCTGTAGAAGATTTTCACCAGTTGAACCCTTTAGGCGAACAGCTTCTTTAAAATAGTTTCTGAATTGCTTTTCAAGCACACCGTATATACGACGTACTTTTTGTTTTTCACGTAACTGTAATCCGTAGTCTGATAAACGCGTACGTCTCTCACCGTGAACACCTGGAACTTTTTCCAAGTTACATTTATTCTCTAGTGCACGTCCACGTCCTTTTAAGTAAAGGTCTGTACCTTCACGACGCATTAACTTACATTTAGGTCCGATATATCTGGCCATTACTTTTCTCCGACTACACTCTACGCTTTTTAGGTGGACGACAACCATTATGAGGAATAGGTGTCACATCAATAATATTTGTAATTTTATAACCGATGTTATTAAGGGCACGAACAGCAGACTCTCGTCCTGGACCTGGTCCTTTCACATGAACATCTAAGTTTTTTAAACCAAATTGCTTAGCAGTTTCACCTGCTGTTTCAGCAGCAACCTGAGCCGCAAAAGGAGTACTTTTACGAGACCCACGGAATCCTGAGCCACCAGCAGTAGCCCAAGCCAAAGCGTTGCCTTGACGATCGGTTATAGTAATGATCGTGTTATTGAAAGAAGCATGCACATGTGCAATTCCATCGCTAACCGACTTTTTAACTTTTTTACGTGATTTGGTGGCTGTTGCCATCTTTAATTACCCACAAAAATAAATATTTTATATAGATCAAAATCTATATCGATTAATTACTTACGAATTGGTTTTCTTGGACCTTTTCGTGTTCTAGCATTAGTTTTAGTACGTTGTCCACGCAGTGGTAATCCACGACGATGACGAACACCTCTAAAACAACCTAGATCCATAAGACTCTTGATATTCATAGAAACTTCGCGTCTCAAATCACCTTCAACAGTGAATTTACCGACAGCACTTCTAATGCGTTCAATTTCGTCTTCAGAAAGTGCACTAATCTTTGTTGCTGGAGCTACTTTAGCTTCAACACATATATTAGCTGCACGTGTTCTACCTATACCGTAAATAGATGTTAATGCTATTACAGTATGCTTATTAACAGGGATATTAATACCCGCGATACGAGCCATCAAAACTCTCCTGACTGCTTGGAAAAGCGGGCAACAATACCCGAATTCACAGTGTTAATCAATAAAAAAAACATATTAACCCTGACGTTGTTTATGACGTGGATCAGTACATATAACACGTACAATACCTTTACGTTTTACAGTACGACAATTACGGCACATTTTTTTAACAGATGCACGAACCTTCATGAGTTAAACCTCTAATTAAATCTTATACCAAGGAACAATTAACTTGTTTTCTTGGGCTTTTTTCCACCAGCTTTAAAGTTTGCTTTTTTCATCAAACCTTCATACTGATGAGACATCATATGCGACTGAACCTGGGCAATGAAGTCCATAACTACAACCACAATAATTAATAGCGAAGTACCACCAAAGTAAAATGGCACATTCCAACCTAAAATCAAAAACTCTGGCAATAAACATACTAAAGTTATGTAGATTGCTCCGACAGATGTAAGACGTGTCATTACACCATCAATATATTTAGCAGTTTCTCTCCCTGGTCTTATTCCCGGAATAAAAGCACCTGCCTTCTTCAAATTATCTGCAGTTTCTCTGGAATTGAAAACCAAAGCAGTATAGAAAAAGGTAAAGAATATTATAGCTAAGGCATAAAACAGAACATACAGTGGTTGCCCTGGTTGAACCATAGTTACAAAATCCTGAAGCCACTCAGCTCCATTAGCATCTGATATCCAACGCCCTAAACTAGAAGGGAATAATATAATACTTGATGCAAATATGGGAGGAATTACACCAGCCATATTTAATTTTAAAGGTAGATGACTTGATTGACCCATAGCCATTTTTCTACCTTGCTGTCTATTTGCATAGTTAACAGTAATTCGTCTTTGCCCTCTTTCAACAAAAACAATAAATGCTGTTACTAAAACTGCTAACGCTAATAATATAATTACGAAAGCTGGAGAAAGCTCACCATTACGAGCTAACTCAAGAGTTCCACCTATTGCTGTAGGTAAACCTGCAACAATACCAGCAAATATAATAAGCGAAATACCATTACCAATACCACGTTCAGTAATTTGCTCACCCAACCACATTAAAAACAAAGTACCAGTTACAAGTGAGACAACGGTGGTAATAGTAAAACCTAAACCAGGATTTAACGCGATTGTTTGACCACCACCTAAATCCTGACCACCAAGAGCCATAGAGATACCAATACTTTGGAAAAGAGCCAAACCAACTGTTCCATATCTTGTGTATTGGGTAATCTTTCTTTTACCAGATTCACCTTCATTTTTTAATTGCTTTAATGTCGGCACAACATGTGTCATTAACTGCACGATAATAGATGCAGATATGTACGGCATGATACCTAAAGCAAAAACACTTAGTCGCTCCAAAGCACCGCCAGAAAACATATTAAAAACTCCTAATATGGTTCCTGAATTCTGGTCAAAAAATGACTGTAACGCTGCTGGATTAACTCCTGGAATCGGAATAAATGTACCAATTCTATATACAATCAAAGCGAAAAAAACAAAGGCAAGCCTTTGTTTGATTTCTGCTATATTGCCAACACCCGAAAGCATTCCTGTAGCGTTTTTTGTTGCCACTTTATTAACCCCTGTTAGTCTTCGACTTTTCCGCCTGCAGCTTCAATAGCTTTTAAAGCACCTTTACTAACTTTAATACCTTTCAACGTAACAGGTTTATTTAGCTCACCAGATAACATAACTTTTACATTAAGTATGCTCTTATTGATAAGGTTAGCTTCTTTTAGTGAATCAAGATCAATTACATCTGCTTCTACAGCAGCTAGTTCATGTAAACGAATTTCAGCAGAAACACGACCTACACGAGATGTAAAACCAACTTTTGGCAAACGTCTCTGAAGTGGCATCTGACCACCTTCAAAACCTACTTTGTGGAATCCACCAGAGCGTGATTTTTGACCTTTATGACCGCGAGCACAAGTCTTACCCCAACCACTACCGATACCACGACCGACACGTTTACGATTAGAAACGCTGCCTTCTCCTGGTTTTAATGTATTAAGTTTCATCTAAACTTCCTCTACATGTAGCATGTAAGAAATTTTATTAATCATTCCACGATTTTCAGGTGTATCAGATACAATTACACTGTTATGCATTTTTCTGATTCCTAAGCCTCGAGCACAAGATTTATGAGCTTTCAATCTACCATTCATACTACGATACATTGTAAGCTTTAGTTCTTTAGTAGCAGCCATTTTTAACCTCTAATCTCTTCTACTGTCTTGCCACGTTTAGCCGCAACTAGTTCTGGTGAATTCATATCAGCCAAACCTTTTATAGTTGCACGAACAACGTTGATAGGATTTCTAGATCCTACACATTTTGCTAAAACGTTTTTAACACCAACAACTTCAAATACAGCACGCATTGCACCACCAGCGATGATACCAGTACCATCAGATGCAGGCTTCATGAAAACATGTGCAGCACCATGTCTAGCATTAACTTCATATTGTAACGTGTCATCAACCAATGCCACATTTACGATGTTCTTGCGTGCTTTTTCCATAGCTTTTTGAATAGCTACAGGAACTTCACGAGCTTTACCGTAACCAAAGCCAATTTTTCCGTTTCCATCACCAACTACTGCCAATGCTGTGAAACCAAAAACACGGCCACCTTTTACAACTTTAGCAACACGATTAACGTGAACTAGTTTTTCCTGAAGGCCATCTGTTGCCTTTTCTGTATTATCTGATCTAGCCATTGTCTTAACCTTTAGAACTGTAATCCTGCTTCACGTGCTGCTTCTGCTAACGCTTTAACACGACCATGATATTTAAAACCTGAACGATCAAACGCTACAGACTCTACACCTTTTTCTTTAGCACGCTCAGCAACTAATTTACCTATTGCTGAAGCTGCAGCTGCGTTACCTGTATAATCAAGATCATCACGCATAACTTTTTCAACTGTCGATGCTGAAGCGATTATTTTGTTATCTTCAGAAATAACCTGTGCGTAGATATGACGAGAACTTCTATAAATAGAAAGACGTGTCGCACCTAACTCGCGCATTTTCATTCTAGAACGTTTGCCACGACGAATTCTGGCTGCTCTTTTACTCATCTTAAAATTACCTTAGGTTTTCTTAGCTTCTTTACGAATAATTCTTTCATCTGCGTACTTAACACCCTTACCTTTGTAAGGCTCTGGTGGGCGGTAAGATCTAATTTCGGCAGCTGTTTGACCAATTACCTGCTTATCAATACCACGTATGATGATTTCTGTCTGACTAGGAGTCTCAACTGTTACACCTTCTGGAATATCATGTACAACAGGGTGTGAAAAACCAAGTGTAAGATTTAACTTATTACCTTGTGCTTGAGCTCTATAACCAACACCAACTAATTCAAGCTTTTTCTCAAAACCTTCGCTAACACCTGTAACCATATTGAAAGTAATTGCTCTCATGGTTCCAGCCATTGCCCAGTGTTTTTTGATGCTTTCGTTCTTTGGCTTAACTAATAGTTGACTACCCTCTTGGATAATTTCAACGTGATTATTCAAAGTATAATCAAACGTACCTTTAGCACCTTTGATATTAATATTCTGACCATCGATTTTTGCTTCAACACCTGAAGGCAAATCAATCGGCATACTTGCTATTCTAGACATAATTTACTACCGCTTATTCAACTATACAAAGAACTTCGCCACCATGACCAACAGCTTTTGCTGCTCGACCACTCATAACACCTTTTGACGTAGAAACAATTGCAACACCTAATCCAGACATAACACTTGGCAAATCTTCTTTGCCTTTAAAAATTCTAAGCCCAGGACGACTAATTCTTTTTAAGGTATTTATTACAGGCTCACCCTGAAAATATTTTAGAACAACAGTAGTAACAGGCTTACCTTCTACTTCAGCTGTTTCATAACCAGCAATATAACCTTCATCTTTTAAAACATCTAAGATTGCTGATTTTTTATTAGAAGCTGAAAATTGAACATCTACCTTATTTGCTCTTTGTCCATTTCTAATACGTGTCAACATATCTGCGATAGGATCACTCATACTCATGATACGTACTCCTTACCAACTAGCTTTGGTCAAACCAGGAAGATCACCTTCCATAGCAGACTCTCTTAATTTATTTCTACAAAGACCAAATTTACTATAAACACCATGTGGTCTACCAGTAATTACACAACGATTACGCTGCCTAACCTTTGAACTATTTCGAGGTAATCTCTGAAGTGAATCAGTTGCTGCCATCACCTCTTCGAAACTACTCATAGGTGAACGGATAATCTCTTTTAATGCAGCTCTTTTCTTAGCATATTTAGCAACTAACTTAGTACGTTTTGCTTCACGCGCTATCATTGATTTCTTAGCCATTATTTAAACTATCCTGTATTTACTTTTTCTTAAATGGGAAGTTGAAAGCTTCTAATAAAGCTCTTCCTTCCTCATCGGTTTTTGCAGTAGTCGTGATTGCAATATCTAAACCACGAAGCTTATCGATTTTATCATAATCTATTTCAGGGAAAATGATTTGTTCATTAAATCCCATACTATAGTTACCACGCCCATCAAAAGACTTTGGATTCATTCCACGGAAATCTCTTACACGAGGAATAGAAATATTAATCAAACGATCCAAGAATTCATACATATGGCTACGACGTAAATTAACTTTACATCCAATCGGCCAATTATCACGAATCTTAAATCCGGCAATAGACTTTCTAGAAATAGTCACTACTGGCTTTTGACCACTAATCTTAGTCATATCAGAAACAGCAAATTCTACTATTTTCTTATCACCAACAGCATCACCTAAACCCATATTTAACGAGATCATAGTGATCTTAGGGACTTCCATTACATTCTTATAAGAAAACTTTTCAGTAAGTTCTTTTACTACCGTTTCCTGATAAAAATCCTGCAATCTAGACATCTTAATACCTTTAAATTCTATTTATTAATCAATTAAATTATTAATTAACTAACAACTTCACCATTAGACTTGAAACAACGTACTTTTTTTCCATCTTCAAGTATTTTAAAACCTACGCGATCTGCTTTGTCAGTTGCTGGATTAACTAACATAACGTTAGACGCATCAACTGGCATTTCCTTTTCAATTATTCCACCAGGTATTCCAGCTTGTGGATTTCCTTTTTGGTGTTTCTTTGCTAGGTTAAGACCTTGTATAAGTAATTTACCATTATCAAGAACTTGAGAAACGTTAGCACGTCTTCCTTTATCTTTACCTGATACTATTACTATTTGGTCGTTTTTAACTATCTTATTCATGAGGTAACCTTTATAAAACTTCAGGAGCCAAAGAAATGATCTTCATGAAATTCTTATCACGAAGCTCACGTGTTACAGGTCCAAAGATTCTAGTACCAATAGGCTCTAGTTTGGCATTAAGCAGCACAGCAGAGTTATTATCAAAACGGATTGTTGAACCATCCTTTCTTCTAACACCTTTAGCAGTTCTCACTACTACAGCAGTGTACACATCACCTTTTTTAACTTTGCCACGTGGAATAGCTTCTTTAATACTTACTTTAATAATATCACCAATACCTGCATATCTACGATGAGAGCCACCAAGTACTTTTATACACTGTACTCTTCTAGCACCACTGTTGTCCGCGATATCTAAATTTGTTTGCATTTGAATCATTGTAATATACCGATATATGCTTTCTTAAGAAGCAGTTTTTTGTAGCACTTTAACTAAAGTCCAAGACTTGGTCTTAGACAGTGGACGACACTCTTTAATTTCTACAGTGTCACCAATATTGCACTCATTATTAGCATCATGCGCATGGTATTTAGTTGATCTGCGAATGAACTTACCGTAAAGAGGATGCTTAACTTTTCTTTCACCCAATACGACAATACTTTTGTCCATTTTATTGCTAACGACTTTACCAGTTACGCTATGCTCAACTTTAGCTGTTTCCGACATACTACTCACCTGCACCTGTTGACTGCATCTCATTCATAATTGTTTTAATTCTAGCAATTTTACGGCGTACTTTTTTCATCTCAGAAGGACGATTAAGTTGACCACTCGCTCTTTGCATTCTTAAAACAAATTGCTCTTTAAGACTTTCTAATAGTTCTGTAGAAAGTTCTTCTGTATTTTTCTTTCGAATTTCATTCGCTTTCATCACATCACCGTCCTAGTGACAAATACTGTCTTAATAGGTAGTTTAGCAGCCGCCAAAGCAAATGCTTCTCTTGCTAGTTCTTCGGAAACACCTTCCATTTCATAAAGCACTCTTCCAGGTTGAATTAAACATACCCAGTACTCTACATTACCCTTACCTTTACCCATTCGAACTTCTAATGGCTTACTTGTAATAGGCTTATCTGGAAAAACACGTATCCAAATCTTACCACCACGTTTGATGTGGCGAGTCATGGCTCGTCTAGCAGCTTCAATCTGTCTAGCCGTTAAACGACCACGACCAACTGCTTTAAGACCATATTCTCCAAAGCTTACTTTACTTCCAACAGTTGCAAGGCCACGATTTCTACCTTTAAACTGTTTACGAAATTTTGTTCTTTTAGGCTGTAACATCTCAGACCTCTATCTCTTCTTTTTGCCAGCAGGGGCAGCAGAATTTGATTGTTTTTGCTCTAGATCGAAAACATCACCTTTATAGATCCAGACCTTAATACCAATAACACCATAAGTTGTATGTGCTTTAGCAGTAGAATAGTCAATATCAGCACGCATCGTGTGTAAAGGCACTCGACCTTCTCGATACCACTCTGTTCTTGCGATATCAGCACCATTCAAACGGCCACCACAACTAATCTTGATTCCCAGCGCACCAAGTCGCATTGCATTACCAACTGCTCTCTTCATGGCGCGGCGGAACATAATACGTCTTTCTAGCTGATTAGCAATACTTTCTGCAACTAATTTTGCATCTAACTCTGGCTTACGTATTTCTTCGATATTTACTTTAACGTTATTTGGATGTAAACCCATCATTTTAGCCGTATCAGTACGTAGGCGCTCTATATCTTCACCCTTCTTACCAATAACAACACCAGGTCTTGCCGTATGAATTGTCACGAAAGCTGACTTAGCTGGACGTTCAATTTGAATACGACTTACTGATGCATGCTTAAGTTTTTTCTCTATAGAAGCTCTTACTTCCAAATCCTTATGCAAAAATTCTGCATACTCTTTACCTTCGGCGTACCATTTAGAACGCCAATCTGCAGCGATACCAAGACGAAACCCAATTGGATGTATTTTCTGTCCCATTATTTAACCTCACCATCGCCAACAAACAAAGTAATATGACTTGTTCGTTTTAAAATTCTATTAGCACGACCTTTAGCACGAGGACGTATACGCTTCATTGTAGGAGCTTGATCAACCATCACTTGAGTGATTGTTAAATCATCTATATCCGCTCCTTCATTATGTTCTGCATTAGCTATTGCCGAATCAAGAATTTTCTTCACCATTGCAGCCGCTTTCTTCTGACTGAAGGATAAAACCTCAAGAGCATTTTCAACAGGCATTCCGCGAACTTGATCCGCTACCAATCTAGCCTTTTGAGGAGAGATTCGTGCGAACTTTAATTTTGCTTTAACTTCCATTATAAAATCCTAACGCCTATTATCTTGACGACTTGTCGGCAACGTGACCACGAAACATTCTAGTAGGAGAAAACTCGCCTAACTTATGACCAACCATATGCTCATTAACTAGTACCGGAACATGTTGACGACCATTATGAATCGCAATAGTCAAACCAACCATATCCGGAACAATCATTGAACGTCTAGACCATGTTTTAATCGGCTTACGGTCTCCAGCATCTACAGCTTTCAATACTTTTGCCATCAAATGATGATCAATAAATGGGCCTTTTTTTAATGAACGTGGCACTTCAATTACCTCTTGTTTCTACGACGTACGATAAGATTATCTGTACGTTTATTTTTACGTGTTTTAAAGCCTTTAGTTGGCGTACCCCAAGGAGAGACAGGATGTCTACCACCAGAAGTCTTACCTTCACCACCACCATGCGGATGATCTACCGGATTCATAACTACACCACGAACCGTTGGTCTAACACCACGATGACGACTTGCACCAGCTTTACCAAGCTTTACCAAGCTATGCTCAGAATTACTAACCTCACCAATTGTCGCACGACAAACAGATAGAACTTTTCTCATCTCACCAGAGCGCAATCTTAATGTTGAGTATCTACCTTCACGAGCAACCAATTGAGCAGATGTACCCGCACTACGAGCAATTTGAGCCCCTTTTCCTGGCTTTAATTCAATACAATGAATTACCGTACCAACAGGGATATCTTTTAGATCCAGAGTGTTTCCTGGTGCGATTGTTGACTCAGAACCTGACATTACAGATCCACCAGCCTTCAAACCTTTAGGAGCTATAATATATCTTCTTTCACCATCAGCATATTTCAAAAGAGCAATATTAGCTGTTCTATTTGGATCATATTCAATAGTTTCTACTTCAGCAGAAATACCATCTTTATTACGCTTAAAATCAATAAGACGGTAATGCTGCTTGTGACCGCCACCAATATGACGCGTAGTGATACGGCCATTATTGTTACGTCCACCAGATTTGCTTTTTTTCTCAAGAAGAGCTTTACAAGGACTCCCCTTATGTAATTCATTATTTATAACTCTAACCTGATGACGACGACCAGGAGAGGTTGGTTTCATTTTCAAGATAGCCATGTCTTAACCCTCAGCTTCAACATTAAGAGTAGAGCCTTCTGCCAATCTGACATAAGCTTTTTTCCAATCTTTTCTAGAACCTTTTCTTTTTCCGAAGTTTTTGCTCTTCCCTTTAACATTCACAGAGCGAACATCAGCAACTTCTACCTCAAAAAGAGTTTCAACAGCAGTCTTTATCTCACCTTTAGTTGCAGTAGTAGCAACCTTAAAAACATGCGTATTTGACTCATTACCAGAAACAGCTTTTTCTGTAACATGAGGACCAAAAAGTACTTGGTATAATCTTTCTTCTGCTTTACTAATCATGATAACCACTCCTGAACTTTTGAAACAGCTGAGGAAGTCATAACCACATGATCATGAGAAACCAAACTTACTGGATTCAACTTAGCAAGCTCAATATATTCGCAGTTAGGGATATTACGAGAAGAAAGACTTACATTATCTTCATTCTCAACTCCCACTAACAATGCATCTGCACTAACTTTCCAACCAGCTAAAGCATCAATCATACTTTTTGTCTTAGGCTCTGCTATTGAGAAATCATCAACAATAATCAATGACTCTGAGCGAACCAATTCAGAAAAAATAGAACGCATAGCAGCTCTATACATTTTCTTATTAAGCTTTTTTGAATGATCTCTAGGTCTTGCTGCGAATGTAGCACCACCGCCGCGCCAGATTGGCCCACGTGATGTCCCCGCTCTTGCTCGACCAGTTCCTTTTTGACGCCATGGCTTAGCACCACCACCACTAACATCAGAACGGGTTTTCTGTGCTTTTGTACCAGCACGACCAGCACTCATATATGCAACGACAGCCTGATGAACCAAGGTCTCATTATATTCACTTGCAAAAACAGAATCATCTAATTCAACTGCTTTGCCTTCTATACTTTTTAATTTCATAAGAACTAAACCTTAACAGCTGGTTTCACAAGCACATTACCGCCACGAGAACCTGGTACCGCACCTTTAACCAACATCAAATTACTTTCCAAATCAATACTTACTACAGTAAGGTTTTGAGTTGTCTGCTTAACCGCACCCATATGACCAGACATTTTCTTGCCTTTAAATACTCGACCCGGAGTTTGGTTTTGACCAATAGAGCCTGGGGTTCTATGATTTATAGAGTTACCGTGAGTAGCATCTTTACCAGCAAAGTTATATCTCTTTAGTACACCAGCAAAACCTTTACCGATTGTAGTACCAGTAACATCTACTTTCTGACCTGCTTCAAATAACTCTAGAGTTAATTCTGAACCAACCTCATAACCCTCGACTGAATCAACACGTGATTCACGAGTCAATATGCCAGACTCAATAGATGCTTTTGCAAAATGCCCAGAACCAGGCTTATTTACCTTTGAAGCTTTTTTAACACCCGCCGTTAACTGAACAGCATTATAACCATCAGTCTCAACTGTCTTAAGTTGAGAGATTCGGTTTGGTGTCATTTGCAAAACCGTCACAGGTGTTGCACTACCATCTTCATTGTATATCCGGGTCATTCCTACTTTAGAACCCAGTAGACTGATTGCCATTTGGCCACCTCATTAAAACTTTAAACTGATGCTTGTATCTAAACAACATCAGAAGATATTTTTTGGAAAAAATCGGCCCGATACAAAAAAGTATCGAGCCGAAGAAAGCCGCGCATTATGCCAGATAAATCTAGTATAGGGAACTCTAAAAACTATTTTTAATTATATTTTTTAAACTATAAAAGAAAGACAGCAAAAGAATCTAGAGAATCCCCTTTAATACACTATAAAAGCTTGATTTGTACATCTACACCAGTTGCAAGATCCAGCTTCATCAAAGCATCAACCGTACGATCAGTTGGCTCAACTATATCCATTAGACGTTTATGCGTTCTAATTTCATATTGATCTCTAGCATCTTTATTAACATGCGGAGAAACAAGAATTGTAAATCTTTCTTTTCTTGTTGGAAGCGGAATAGGACCCTTTACACGAGCACCAGTACGTTTCGCAGTTTCTACTATTTCTCCAGCAGAACGATCAATTAACTTATGATCGAACGACTTAAGACGGATTCGGATTTTTTGACCTGACATATTTATATACTCAATTAAGTATTATTCGATAATTTTTGCAACAACACCAGCACCAACAGTACGTCCACCTTCGCGTATTGCGAAACGCAGACCTTCATCCATTGCTATCGG